>JACAEN010000011.1 GCA_013388845.1 Chloroflexota bacterium
ATGGATATCCAGAAGAGGTTGCTTCTGGAGGAGATTGAGCTATTAAAGAACAGCGAACTGGGTAGGAGGGTGATGCGTGGCGCCATGCCTCGGACGGTGGAAGAATTTCGGGAGCAGGTACCATTGACCACCTACAGCGATTACCTCCCTGAGCTGGTGGAAAAGAGGGAAGACGTATTGCCGACCAAGCCTGCCGTTTGGGTACATAACATAGGTTGGCCTGGCAGGTACCAGGTTAAACAGATGCCCCTTTCTGAAAGGTTCCTACACGAGTTTGAGAGGGTAGCTGCTGGTGTGGGACTCATTGCTACTTGTGGCTCTCAAGGCGATTTTCCACTGAGAGAACACATGAAGGGCTTGCTCACTATGGGGTCTCGATACTATGGGTTAGGTCTTATGGCATACTTGCTGCAACGGGCGCTGGGCTATGACATTCTGCCTTCTGATGGCGAGGAAATATCCTTTCAAGAGAGAATGAAAGTCGGCTTTAGGAAGGCTTTATCTCAGGGGCTTGATGGTTGTGGTGGTTTACCCTCAGTCTTGGCTTACGTTGGTGAGATATTCAAGCAAGGGGCAATGGGTATAGACACTCGTTTCTTATTATCCCACCCTAAGGCAGCCGTGCGCTTAACCAGAGGATTGATCAAGAGCAAGCTGGCTCATCGTCCCATGCTGCCCAAGGATTTATGGTCACTCAAAGCGATTATTATCGGCGGCGTGGACAGCACTGTCTTCGGGAAATGGGTAGAGGAGCTATGGGGAAGGAAGCCTCTGGAAATATATGCCGGCACTGAGGGCGGTATCTACGCCACTCAGACCTGGGACTATGAAGGCATGACTTTCATTCCCAACCTCAACTTCTTGGAGTTCATTCCTGAAGGGGAGTGGTTCAAATGGCAACTTGACCATTCCTACCAGCCGAAGACCGTTTTACTGGATGAGGTAAAGGCAGGCGAGAAATACGAGATAGTCATCACCAATTTCCATGGCGGCATTATGATTCGATATAGACCTGGCGATATGGTCAGAATAACTTCGCTGCGAAATGAAAAACTGAATCTTGATATACCCCAGATGGTATTTGAGAAGCGTGTTGACGAACTTATTATCATGTTTGGAGTTGGTCACCTGACGGAAAAACTGATTGGGGAAGCGATTGAAAATACCGGCATTCCTTATGTAGACTGGACAGCGCGCAAGGAGGTCATTGATGGCAAGCCAGTTTTGAATATCTATCTTGAGCTTGGAGATAACTATATTGCCAGTGAGCAAAGCGTGGCAGCCTCTGTATACAACGAACTGGAGAAACTAGACAGTATTTATCACTTCAACCTTCAGAAGTATGTCTATGGTGATGCTATAAGTTTCCTCGGCCTAAGGCCGATAGCCGTTACATTTCTTCCTCGAGGCGCCTTCTCCAGTTATATCTCCCAACAGCGGTCTGAGGGAGCTACTGGGAGCAATTTGAAGCCGCCGCATATTAACCCCTCTGATGAAGTACTTTCCTTGCTAAGGGCCCCTAAGCTGGCGGAGGCTGTGCCAGTAACTGAAGCCGAGCGTGCGACTGCTCGATAATGATAGTATAGTTTAGAGAAAAATCAGGATGCCTTGACAAGGCAGGGAAGGCGAGGTTGAGACCTTGCCTTTCGTTTATCACTCTAAACCCTTTGCAGGTTCTTCGCCTCGACGGGTTAGGACTCAGAGTAACGAAGGCGAATCTTCAGGCTTGCCTTACACCGGGTGGGCGTGTGGCCGAGAATGCCTAGTACTTCTGGGGGATTACCATAGTACCTCTTGACAGCCTACAAATTTATGCAATAATAGCCTTATGTTGGAGAGGGTGACATCGTGAATATTCAGGCTGTAATTCCCTTAATTGCCACGATCGCTTATATACCTTTATTTGCTATTTTGCTATCTAACCGGCCATGGCAACGAAAGCACAGGCTTTTCCTCCTATTCTTAATGCCGGCTATGTTGTGGAGTTTAAGCATCGTTTTCTTCCGCAGCGATTTCCTCATGCCATATAAGCTCCTCCTATCTAAAATCGGCATATGCGTTGTTGTGTGGATGCTAGTCCAATTTCATTATTTTATCTGCTCTTTCTACCAATCTGAACGAATCAAGATACCATTGGCTTATATCTTCCCAGTAGCCACCATCGTCTTGGCAGCGTTAGGCTACGTCCCCCGAGGCATTGAGGTTACTACCAGCAGCATCAATGTTGATTATGGCCCCTGGATTATTGCTATGTTGTCACTTTTTCTTTCCACAGTGGGCGCCAAGGATATATATTCTTTGACAAAAAAGTACAGGCTCTCACCCAACTCTGTAGAGCGTAATCAGATTGTTTATTTACTCGCTGCTATTGGTATCCTGGTGGTGTTCATTCTTGGCTCTATTGGTCCCCGTGGGGGCAGATTTCCTGTGAGCCACATCGGCAACCTTGTCATTGCCTGTGTCTTAGCCTATGCCATTATCGCTCACCACCTGCTGGATATTAGGGTTGTATTCCGTCAGGCATTTATGTACATCATCCTCTATGGCGGTAGCGTTTGTATGGTGTTACTGTTTTTCTGGCTCGCTCAGCGGTTCATTGGCTTTGAGCTCGACCTTGCCTCTTTGGCAACGGCCATGGGCCTGGGAATTCCCGCTGTTCTGTATTTTGGTTACAAGATGCGTGACCTCTGGCAAAGGAAGATGGAGAAGGCTTTTATCGGGGAAAGAAGCTTCTATCGCAGGCAGTTATCTCAGTTTATCACCAAGATACACGATGTCCCCACCCTTGAGCAGTTGGGCAAGGAATTTATATCGTTGCTTGCGCAGTCCCTGGGGTGTCGGAGAGCTTGTCTGCTCTTGCCCGAGGCTGAAGACGGGGCTTTTGGCACCCAATTTAGCTACCCGCCTGTGGAGGATAATCCGATGGAGGAGTTGAGGTTAAGGCAGGATAGCCCAGTTGCGGCCTGGTTAAAGCGTGAAGGCACCACATTACCGACAAGGAATCTCGATATCTTTCCTGAATTCCAATCTGTGTGGCAGGAGGAGAGAGAGGAAATCCAATCGGCAGGGGTAAAGATGTTCGTCCCCTTACTGAACAAGGGGAAACTTGTGGCTGTTCTGGCAATAAGTGAGAGGCGGGATGGGAAACTTTATGCTGTGGAAGATATTGATTTATTAGAGTCTATCACTGCCCAGGTGGCAGCGAGCATGGAAAAAGAGTATTTCCATGAGCGATTGAGGGAAGAAGACCGAGAGGTAACCCTGATTAACCGCTTAACTGCAATCATAACTTCTAGCATGAGCATCGAGATGATATTTGAGGCTTTCGCTGAGGAACTAAAGAAAGTGGTGGATATTGATTGGGCAACTATTGCTTTAATTGATGGAACTGAGCTTTATTTTCTGGCTCTATCCAGCGCTATAGGTTCTGCTTGGAAGACTGGGGAAAGGATACCGCTAGAAGGAACAGCTACGGAGTGGGTGTGCCGGGAGAGGCAGGCCCTATATGAACCTGATTTGAAACGACACCACAGATTCTGGACCTGGGAGAGTCACCTACAGCTAGGGATTCGTTCTGTTATTTACCTGCCCTTGAGTGTCACAGACCGTACTATTGGCAGCTTGATTTTGGCCGGTCGCAAGCCTAACGCTTACAGTCGACGGCAAATAAAACTTCTGGAAAAGGTAGCTTTGCAGATTGCTGCGCCGGTTGAGAATGCGAAACTTTATGCCGGGTTGGAGCAAAAGTCTCGTGTTGATGAGCTTACCGGGCTGTTTAACCGACGTCATTTTGAAGAGCGGCTCAAAGAGGAGGTTTCCCGACATTCTCGTTATGGCGACGTGTTCTCTATATTCATGCTAGACCTGGATAACTTCAAGAACTATAACGATACATATGGGCATCCCGCCGGGGACATACTTCTAGGACAGGTAGGGAAGATTATCAAGAGCTCTGTCAGGAGTGTTGACCAGGCTTTTCGCTATGGTGGCGACGAATTTGTGGTCATTTTGCCCCAGACAGCCAGGGATGATGCCTATGTTGTAGCTGAGCGAGTTCGAGAACAGATTGCTGAGGAGATGAAGAAGAGGGCACTCACTGTTACTTGCAGCATTGGTCTGGCTGGCTATCCTGCAGACGGAGTGGTGGCTGACGAACTTGTGGACGCGGCTGACAATGCTCTTTATCGTGCTAAGCGGACTGGAGGTGACCGGATTTACCTCTCAGCCAAGATTTTATCCGAGTCACTCGATGACGGAAGGATTCATGGGATTTACGATAGGCATAGTAGTGTGAGTGCTATTTATGCCTTAGTCTCAGCAGTGGAGGCTAGAGACCCGTATAGCTATGGTCATTCCAGGAAAGTCAACACTTATGCTGTAGCTTTAGCGGAAGCGATTGGACTATCGCCTGAAGAAGTATCTAAAGTGAGCACTGCTGCTTTGCTTCACGACATCGGGAAAATTGGCATTCCCGATGAAGTGCTTAGCAAAAGCGGGAAGCTTGATGAGGAAAACTGGGAAGCGGTTAAGACTCATCCCAGGTTGGGGGCAAATATCGTCAATAGCATACCCAATCTGGCTCCCTGTGTGAGTAGCATTTTATATCACCATGAGAGGTGGGATGGCAGCGGTTATCCTGAAGGACTGAAAGGTGAAGAGATTCCCCTGGAAGCTCGCATTCTCGCCATAGCTGATAGCTTTGAGGCTATGACCTCTGCCCGTCTTTATCGTCCTGCCCTGTCCATTGAGCAGGTTGTGGAAGAACTCAAGAAAGGTGCTGGGGTTCAGTTTGACCCTCAGTTGGTGGAGGTCTTCATTGGTCTTATCGCGGCTGGACTTCCTGAGCGGGCGAAGATAAGTCAAGGCTCGTCCACTGAGCAAACGGGTCCGTAGCTGCCGGTCTTTAGACCCGCAGGGCGAAGCTAAAGCATCACCCGTACGGAAATATTAATAAGCAGGGCTGAAGGTTATTTGATTGAATATTTGTAATCTAAAATGGCATTCTGGGAAATATATTCATATTTTTATAGTTTATGCCTAAGAAACTGGTTCCCTTACAGGCGGCTTTTAGAAGACTTAAATGATGCCTTGGAAATCAAAGAAGGGGAGGCTATTTTGGATGCCGGTTGTGGCCCTGGACTTGTAATAGAAGAAGTTGTTAAAGAAAATAAGGGAAAAAGAATAAGCGTTATAGGTCTAGAACTCAGTAAGGGAATGATAAAGCACGCTCGCAAGAGATGCAAAGATTTTTCTAATGTAATGCTTCAAATCGCGGATTTGAATAAGAACTTAGAGTTTCCTGATAGCTCTTTTGATAAAGTGGTTTGCTCTAATACGCTTTATGCTTTAGAAAATCCGCGAAGAGTCATTTCTGAATTTTACAGAGTTTTAAAGCCGGGGGCAGCGGTTGTTATTGCCAATCCCAAACCGAACGCCGAAATAAAAGAACTTATAAGAGAGCACCTAAAAACACTTAAAAAACTTACACCTTTTTACAGGAAAATTTATCATATTTGCATATTCGTTTTGCTGCTTCCTGCAAACTTTATTGTTGTTACAATAAACAAAGTTATTATTAGGAAAGGGAAAAGCGGAGAATATTACTTTCTAGACAAAGAAGACTTTCAAAAAATTCTTCAAGAGGTCAGTTTTAAAAAGATTAACATAAGTTCCTGCTATGCTGATCAAAACTGGTTGGTGAGGGCGGAAAAAATAAAAATACGGGTAAAATAGGCGAATTAGTAAACGTAGCTGCCGGTCTTTAGACCCGCAGGGCGAAGCTAAAGCATCGCCCCTACGAAAAATTCTGGGATATCGAGTTTTTGTAGGGCTGAAGCGTTACATCGCTGGTACTGGGGGTTGCTCTGTTTCTTTACCAGAATGCATATGTTGCGTGAGAAATTCTTTATCGGGAAATGATAGGACTTCTCCGGTGACATAATAATGATTTCCCAGCCAGTTTCGACTAATAGCTTTCTTAGCTCGCCATAGGAGAAAAGGTGATAGTAGCGGTAAACTGTTTTTTCTTTTAGCCTCCAGGGGACCTGTTGCTCTTTGGATTTGAACCAGAACCTTAGTTGTCCGTGGTTCCACACGGTTAGAAAAGCCTCGCCCTGGGGCTTTAATACGCGTTTTAATTCTGCGAATGCTTTTTCTCTCTCCTCTCTGCCTTTGATGTGGTGATAAGTGGCTACTGATATTGCCCAATCGAAGGTATTATCGGGGAAGGGCAGGAACAGGGCATCAGCCGCTATCAGGTTGACATAAAGCTTAAACTTAGCAGAATATCTCAGGGCTTGTCTGAGCATGGCTGGAGAGGAATCTACACCCCAGAGTTCAAAGCCCTGTCTGAAAGGCAAGAAGTCCGGTCCGTGAGCACAACCCACGTTTAGCAGCTTTCCGTTTTGCCATCTTGCCGCCAGCTCTTGTAGCTCTTCTTCTAATAAAGGCCAATGCCTCACTCGATACCAGCTTTCCGCTATTTGGTCGAAAACTTCTCTATTTGTGGTCATAGATACACTCTGCTAAACTTTAGCATATTATGATGAAATGCTCATGGTTGGCAGTCTCGTGTTGTCATTCTGAGGGAGCCCCGATGAAATCGGGGCGACCGAAGAATCTCTTCTATGAAGGTGAAAGATGAGATTCTTCGCCCCGACAAGTTGGGGGTCAGAATGATATGGATATGGTATGAAGAAAGCGTCTCGAACTATTTCTGGGGTAACCCCGGTGGCGGTTATGGCTAAGCCATTTCCTTGCCCCGGCAAATGTGTTTATTGCCCCAGTTCTCCTGAAGCCCCCAAGAGCTATACAGTGGAGTCTCCAGCAGTACTCCGAGCCCGAAGCTGTGGCTTTGATGTCAAGAAACAGGTGGAGGTCAGGCTCAAGACACTGGCTGAAATGGGACACGCCCAGGATAAGGTAGAGCTTATCATCATGGGGGGTACCTTTCTGTCTTATCCTCGGGACTATCAGTATCAATTTGTTAAAGATTGCTATGATGCTCTGAACGGCATCCCCTCCGGCAGTTTGGAAGAAGCCAGAAAACTAAATGAAAACGCCGAGCATCGCTGTGTGGGATTGTGCATCGAGACCAGACCTGACTTCTGCGGAGAGGACGAGGTAAAGAGGATGCTCGATTTTGGCACCACGAGGGTGGAGCTTGGAGTACAGACCTTGGACGATGAGATTCACTATCTGACAAAGAGGGGACATGGGGTAGCTGAAGTTATCTCCGCAACCAGGCTATTACGGGATTATGGCTTTAAGGTCTATTATCATTGGATGCCTGGTTTACCCGGGTCAACGCCTGAGCATGACTTGGAGCTGTCGCGGCAATTATTTGAAGACGAGCGTTTTCGACCTGATGGGCTCAAGCTTTATCCAACGCTGGTAGTTCGGGGGAGCGAGCTGGAGAGCTGGTATCGGGATAATCGCTACCAGCCTTATGCTGATGAGGAGATGATTGACTTGCTCATAGCTATTAAAGCTCTGATTCCCAAGTATGTGAGGATTTCGAGGTTGATGCGGGATATTCCCAGCAAATTTATCATTGCTGGCAGCAGAGACTTAGCGCTAAGAGGAACTATTAAAAAAAGGATGGAGCAAGCAGGTCTTCGCTGTAGCTGCATTCGTTGTCGGGAATATGGGCATCGCCTCAGGGATGGCTGGGCAATTGGCAAGCCCCGGTTAGTCAGGATGGATTATGAGACTCTGGGGGGGAGGGAGGTCTTCCTTTCTTACGAGGATGAGCATGAAACCTTGTTTGGCTTGCTGAGGTTGAGAATAAATGAGAGAAAGGCGGTAGTTAGGGAGCTACATGTTTTTGGTCCGGAAGTTCCTTTGGGGGTAAGGCTAGAGAGGGCTGCTCAGCATCGTGGTCTCGGTGAAAAGTTGCTTCAGGAAGCAGGGAGAATTGCCAGAGAAGAATTTAAGGCTGATAGACTATCGGTGCTTAGTGGTGTTGGTGCCCGGGAGTATTACCGCTCGCTTGGTTATGGTCTGGAAGGCGCTTATATGGTCAGGGAGTTTAGTTAAATTAGTTTCACTGTATTGACATCGAATAAAAGCTATAATTATAATGACGCAACGGGGTCTTAGAAGCTACTCAAACGATTGAGCGGCTTAGAACGCAAACAAAACAACGAAAGGAGAAGGACCGGATGGATATTACTGAGGTAAAGCCAACCTGGAGATTAGCTTGGGGATTGTGGTGGCGGGGGTTTCTTATTAGCCTGGGAATAGGTGTGGTAATTGGGATAATCCTATGCATTCTATTCTGGTTGGGTGTGGTATGCATACCCTGGGGATCCCTATTTGCATGGTTGCCCGGCGGTTGGTGACGATTCACTATTGTTGACGAGATAAAGGTGTCATGGTTGCAAGGCAGTCCCGGTCATGATAGGGAAGGCAAGCTGACCCTAATTGACATTCTAGGGCGCTGCCGGCGACAGCCTCCGGCCATATGATCGTGTAAGAGAAATGTTTTGTAGAAATTGCGGTAAAGAATTGACAGGGGCTCCAGAGTTTTGTATGAATTGTGGAGCTAAGCCAATGGCTGGCGCCAGTTTTTGCTCCGCCTGTGGTGCTCCCACGACGCCACTAACGGAAATATGCGTTAAGTGTGGCGCAAGAGTAGCGAAGGAGCTAGTAGGGGATATATCACCAAAATCAAGACTCGCTGCCACTTTGCTTGCGTGGTTCCTCGGGGCATTCGGTGCACATCGATTCTACATTGGTAAGATCGGAACTGCAATTGTAATGCTTCTCTTAGGACTTGTAGGCATTGCAGGTTTGTCAACTACATGGCTCTTTTGGTGGCTCTTTGTGCCCAACATATTTATAATAGCTCTTATAGCGGTAGGGATTTGGGCCTTTGTTGACTTTATATTCGCCGTTACAGGACATATGAAAGACAAGGAAGGCAAGCTTATTCAAAAATGGTAGCTATCAATGCCTGCAAGGGAAATAGGCGATGTTTTGTAGAAACTGTGGTAAAGAGTTAACAGGGGCTCCAGAGTCTTGTATGAATTGTGGAGCTAAGCCAATGGCCGGTAGCAGTTTTTGCCCTGGCTGTGGTGCCCCCACAACGCCCTTAACTGAAATATGTATGAGATGTGGTGTGCGAGTGGCCAAGGCAATAAAGGGAGAGACTTGGAAGCCGACAACTGCGGGCATACTGAGTATCATTGCGGGAGCCATTAGTGTGATCTTCTGTATAGTAGTTGTTGTGCTCGGTAGCACCATAGGCGCATTCTTTGGGTTTGAAGTAGTATGGGAATGGAGTACCTTTGCTATTCCCTCAATCATATTGGGGATAATTGCTATAGTAGGTGGTATCTATGCCTTGAGAAGAAGGATTTGGGGACTGGCGCTTGCCGGGGCTATCTGTGCACTCCCCGCTGGGTTTATTCTTGGGATACTCGCAATTATATTTGTCAGTTTGGGGAAGGGCGAATTTAAGTAAAGTCCAAGATTTTGCAAGTTAGTGAATCAGGTTTGAAAAACTTTAAGGACGGAAAGGAGGTAAGATGGAAAAGAAGTATCGTTTTCTACCCTTTGCAGCCAGGGTTTTGAGAATCGTAGGGTGGATAATCTTGGTGGTTGGCGTTATTGGTTCGATTGTTTACGGAATTGTGATGGGTAGTGCTGCAAATGGAACTGCAGGTGGGCTTGCAGGTGGGCTTACAGGTTTTTTTATAGCTGTTGTGGGAGTAATTTTCTCCTTCTTGACCTGGGTGTTCTCGCTGGCAAGTAGTGAACTAATTTATCTGTTTATGGATGTGGAAGAGAACACCAGAAACACAGCTGAGGGCATTGCCATTATTAAAGAGAAATCAAGGCAGGCCTGAATTTGCGCCTCTGATAATTACTGAATGAGTGTAACAATGTCTTCCTTCTTTGGCAAGTTCGTGGAAAAGTTACGGCTACTAATCCCCAAGAGGATGCGCGATTCTTGGCAAACAAGGCGGAGGGTGAGGAAGCCGCAGGAATATTACTACATAAAATATGCGATTAGCGTTTTGCGGGTGATAGCGTGGGTGATATTAGTAATTGGCTTTATTGGGTCGCTGGTCTGGGGAATCACTGTAGGTGGAATTGGAGGTGGAGGTCGGATTGTACTAGGAATAGTTGGTTCATTCTTGGCTTGGCTACTATTAATTGCAGCTAGAGAACTTCTAAAATTATTTATGGATGTAAGGGAAAATACCGGAAACAGTGCGGAGCGCGCCGTTATCGTGAGGAAACCACGCTGAGGCAAACCTCTGTCTTAGCAAGTTATGTGAATCAAGGCAGCAACCTTCTTCTGTTCGGCAAGCTCATTTAGCTTAGCGACGGCGTCATGAGACGCTTGAACCAGCAGGTTCATGTTATTCGCCTTAGCCCAATTTTCCGCCTCAGGAGCTATATGGGCAGCGCTGTCAGTTCCCGTGCCGATAATTATTGTTTCAGGCTGACCCTGACTCAATTCCTCCAATTCCTGCCTCTTGATTTCGTGGCTGCTGAACATCAATAGGCTGCCTTTCCGCTTCTTTACCGTGCCATCGGCGAAAATCAAAATATCCCGGCGGTATTTCTTGCCTTCAACTACTATAGACCCGAAGGTAAGTTCATCTATTCTAGCCACGAAATTTACCCCTCCGTCCTCTGATTCCCTTACTGCCTCGTAAATCGGCTTTTTGCTTGCTGTTCTGCTTTATGGCCCGGCCATGCTTAAAACGATTCAGGTTGACAAATCCTTTTGCCACTACTATCCCCTTAAATAAAGCTGTCCTTCAGTTTGAATATCGCCTCCTCAACATTGTTACCCTGTGCTCTGAGGTGTTTTATAGCTTGTTCTATTTTGTCGTGTTTGTGGCTATCGCTGAGGTCAGCTAGCCTATTGTATAAACCAGCGCGCTTGCCCAATCTGAAGTTGAGTCTTTCCTCGTCTGGCAAAGATAAATACTTATTTATGACATTAAGGCATTTCTCCTTATCCTCGGGCATTTTGCCTTCGACCTCCATCAATAAGTTAAGTATGTGGTCGCTCGTAAGATAGCTATTAACTTGCAAGTTTTGGATGAAAACAGCTATTTCCTTTGCTACTTCGTCCTCTGTTTGTAGCTCAAAATCGCCATCTTGTAACCTTGTCCACAACGGCATGGTTGGGGTGATATGGAGGCTGCGCAGCCTGATATAGTCCGGATTAATCTCATTTAATACCCTAGCTGTTTCTTGGGCATGTCCTTGAGACATCTTCTTGCCTCCCAGACCAGGCATGACGTATTCACATAGGGAAATGCCTGCTTCTTTCACTTTGTTTCCACCGGCGATGTGGTTCTTAGCAGTGCATCCCTTTTCCATATAGGCCAGCAGAGGGTCATAGCCAGTCTCTAGTCCAATGTGAATCCTATCCAGCCCGGCATCCTTGAGTTCCTTTAACTCCGCTAACGACTTTCTAGCCGTTGTAGGGGACCGACCATATGTAGTTACTCTATTTAAGCTGGGGAAGGTTTTTCTGAGGAACGTAATCACCTGAACTAGGTCGGGGGTGCGCATGATCAGGCTATTAGAATCCTGGAGGAAGGCTGATTTGCCTCCTGTCGCCAGCCAGAGGGCGACATTATGTACACATTGCCCATATTGAGGTTGATTACAAAGCATTGCTGCTACTTCTCTCACCTTATCGCCGTAGCCCATCTTCCAGGCTATTTCTTTTACGCCCTCGCTGATAGCCTCAATCGCCTCGATATCTTTTATGATCTCTGCCACTGACCTCAGCTCGAACTTGCGGCCTTTGTATATTGGGCAGAACTGGCATCTATTCCAGGGGCAATTCCTAGTAGCTCTTATCAGCAGGGAATAAGCCTCGCTGGGAGGTCTTATAGGGCCTAGCTCAAAGATATGGCTCAACTTCTCTGTGACTGAGTAACTTAGCATTTTGCGTATTTTAGCTTGTCGAAAGGGAATCGGCAAATGGACTTCTCGCTTTTCACTATGGTAATATTTGTAACTTAAATCCACCCACGAAAATCTTGTGACTTTTTTGGGTTAACTTAAATGGGACGATTTGAATTAATCTCCTTTGACGCTGAAGGGACGCTAGTAACCCCCGTTTTCAGCGAGACTATATGGCATGAAGCCATCCCGGCGCTTTATGCTCAGAAGAGGGGAATTGGCCTTGCTCAAGCCAAGAAGTGCATTGCTAAAGAGTATAATAAGATTGGCGACCAGAGGCTGGAATGGTATGACATCGAATATTGGTTTAGCTATCTTGATTTGGGTCCTTCTGAGCCTGTGATACAAAGCTGCCTAAATAAGATAGCTCATTATCCTGAGGTAATTGAGGTCCTTTCTTCCTTAGCCAATGAATATAAGCTGATTGTGGCCTCAGGCACGCCGCTAGAGCTATTACATTGCTTATTGCGAGATATCAAACCTTATTTTGTTCGAATTTTTTCCTCCATTTCACATTATAGGCAAGTAAAAAGCCCTGATTTTTACCTCCGGATATGTGAAGAGATGGGGGTCAAGCCAAGCCAAGTTATCCATGTGGGTGATAACTGGCAATTTGATTTTCTCAATGCCCGTCAGGCTGGCCTAAATGTTTTCTATATTGACAGGTCGGGGAAAAACCATCAGGAATCTCTTAGCGATTTGACTCAATTAAAGCATCTCCTCTCATCTCTCTGATGTAGTATGTTCTCTTTCGGTCTGAAGGTAGCTTAGTCACTATAGACATTGCAAGCCATTCTGGGTTACAATTTAGTCCTTGACCGATGCCAAATCGTAGCGAAGTGTCTCCAGGAAGCGCCTCTCCGGGTAATGGTTTCAACTTGTCCACAGCAGAGCTCAAGGAAATGGCTAAAAAGCTGCGCCGTCATGTAATCGCCATGACGGCTACGGCAGGCAGCGGGCATCCCGGTGGCTCTCTCTCAGCAGCCGATATTATTACAGCACTTTATTTTAAGGTCTTGCGCCATGATCCTGAAAATCCCCAGTGGCCAGAGCGTGACCGATTTATATTGAGCAAGGGACATGCCGCTCCAATTTTGTACGCTGCCCTAGCCGAAGCTGGCTACTTTCCCGTGGCAGAGTTGGCAACATTGAGAAAGTTAGATAGCCGCCTCCAGGGACACACTGACAAGAAGTTCACCCCCGGGGTGGAAATGTCCGCCGGTTCTTTAGGCATGGGGTTGTCCTTCGCTATCGGCGTTGCCCTAGCCGCCAGGCTAGATTCCAAGACTTATCGGACCTATGTTCTTCTTAGTGACGGGGAATGTGAGGAGGGGCAAACCTGGGAGGCAGCTCTTTCAGCGGCCCACTTCAAGCTAGATAACCTAACAGCTATAGTTGACTACAATGGTATGCAGCTCAGCGGATGGGTTCGGGACATCATGAACCTTGAGCCTTTTACTCGGAAGTGGCAAGCTTTTGGCTGGCATAGTCTTGATATAGACGGACATGACTTTAAGCAAATCTTGTCCGCTTGCCAAGGGGCTGAAAAGATAAAAGGCAAGCCCACTGTCATCGTCGCCCGCACCATTAAAGGCAGGGGGGTTAGCTTCATGGAAAACAATGTGGTGTTTCACGGCAAGGCACCTACCTGGGAAGAAGCCGAAAGGGCACTAAAGGAGTTAGAGTAGGTATGGCGGAAGCGTCTACTCGGGAAACTTACGGCAAAACTTTAGTAGAACTGGGCAGGCAAAATAAAGACATTGTTGTTCTGGACGCCGATTTATCGCCCTCCACAATGACCAGTATTTTCGCCCGGGAGTTTCCTGACCGCTTTTTTAACTGCGGCCTAACGGAACAAAACATGGTTGGCGTAGCTGCTGGCCTAGCAGCTTCAGGTAAAACTGTCTTTGTCAGCACTTTCGTCGTTTTTGTCGTCTGTCGCTGTTTTGACCAGCTAAGGCTATGCATTTCCCAGCCAGAACTAAACGTAAAAATCGTCGCCACTCATGGTGGCATCACTGTTGGTGAAGACGGTAGCTCCCATCACGCCATTGAGGACTTGGCGTTGACTTGTGCTCTCCCGAGCTTCACCGTAGTCGTCCCCGCCGATGCCATAGAGACTGCTGAAGCAGTAAAAGCGGCAGCAAGTAACTATGGACCGTTCTACATCAGGCTAAGCCGTCCTAAGACACCGATTGTTTACCCCGAAGGCTATCACTTCACATTAGGCAAAGCAGTAACCGTGAGACAGGGCAAGGATGCCACTGTTATAGCCATAGGCATCATGGTCGCTAAGGCTCTGGAGGCAGCAGATGTCTTAGCTAGAGAAGGTATAGATTGCCGGGTAATCAACATGCCTACTCTCAAACCTTTGGATGAAGCAGCCATAGTCAAAGCGGCCTCAGAGACGGGCGCAATTGTCGTCGCTGAAGAGCACTTAGCCCAGGGTGGTCTGGGCAGCCGAGTTGCTCAGGTGGTCACCAGAAGGAAGCCAGTGCCTATGGAATTCGTCAACCTTGGTGACAGGTATGCTGTATCAGGCAAAGCTGAAGAGCTGCTTCAAAGATACGGATTGACCGCTGGAGACATTGCAGAGTCAGTGAAATCAGTGGTCAAGAGAAAGTAGTATTTCCAAGCCCGGCAACAGGACTTACGTCTCTAGTCGAAGCAATCTCGAGAATGCCAACGAGATTGCCACGCTGAGTGTACCCTGAGCGAAGGCGAGATTCTTTGCCCCGACAAGCGGGGGTTCAGAATGGCCAGAAGCAAAGGCTTCGCAATACCTTTTGTATCGCGACACTGTATGACAAAGAACTAGGAAACGATTGACGGTGCGTAGGGGTGATTATATAATAGGGGCTATAGGCTATAACTTTGGAAAAGTTAAACTATTGTAGAAGGAGGTGGGACATGAGTAGATATATAAGGGTCGTACTGGCGGCTTTGCTCATCGTGAGCGGGGTTTTGATCTTCTTGCCCTCCGGCTACGTAAGTGCTGGAGGAATAGTTTTGAACGCGGGCTTCGAGAAAGGAGAAGGAGAAATCCCGTCCAACTGGAACCTGACTGGAAACGCTACGCGCGTAGATACCGGCCCCGTCTATGCCGGTAATTGGAGTGCTCGGATAACAGGCAGTAATGATACGCTTACCCAGTGGCTGTGGGTCGGAAATATTACCTGGCCAGTGACTTACGATGCTTGGGGATGGATATATGTTTCCGGCAATGTCACCGGTGCCATCGCTCTGGATTTCTGGGCGGGCAAAGAAGGCACCCAACTGAGTCCAACAACACAGCTGTCCGCCACCGACACGAATGGTTACTATGTACAGGGAACCAGCACCATACAGGCGCCGCCCGGAACGACATATGTAAGAATCCGTCTTCTGGGAACGGGTTGGCATGAAGGGGCGGAAGTGCGGTTTGATGAGATTGGTTTCTATCCGCCGATGGGGGGCTACTGCTTTATTGCGACCGCGGCTTATGGCACAGGAACAGCCAGTCAGCTTGACATACTGCGCGATTTCCGAGACCAAGTATTACTGAAGAATGCCTTGGGTTCGCAATTTGTAGCGGCTTATTACAGGCTCAGTCCCCCTGTGGCCAACTTCATAGCAACGAACGATTTTCTGCGCACGGTTGTCAGGGAGACGCTGATCGATCCGTTGGTAAGTCTCCTGCAATGGTCGCAGGATTTCTGGAGAACACAGCCAGGCCCCCCCTGAGTCCGGGCCTTCTATGGTGTAGTCGCTGTTCAGGCGGACTGGCATGGCGGAAAGCTCGCATATTGGGTGAAAACACGCCGGAAATGCAGTTGGATGCTGTGTGAGATAAAAAAGTGGATTGGGGTAGGTGCGAGGTAGAGTGATGATGGTGTCGAGAGAGTTGTCAGGCTGCTAGCGGAAGTACGGCTTAACGAAGCCATGTCGGGATTGTAAGACACATGTGACGCGAAGATTGACAAACTTTCGAAGACAAGGTATTATGCAGCCTCAGAGTGCTTGCCAGTCGGGAACGATAGGTAAGTTCTCCGAGGAAACCGAGCGTATTTTCTAGCTTACAAGCTTGCTAATATAAGAGTTGATATGAGAGCTGGCACTCAGCCTCTATCACGAAATGCGCTGACTGTTTACCAATCCGACGAAAATCTTGAAAATCCCGAAGAAGCGCGACAACGTGGGAGGTGACGCACTATGGACTAAGATTTGGGAAAAGCTAGACTATTACGTCAGGGAGAATCCCTGAGACGTGTTAGTTCTTTGATATATTACCAAACAATGAAGAGGAGGTAAAACAAATGGCGTTAGATTGGTTGCCAAGAGATAATGTACTGAAGGACCACCAGCTTATCGGCGATGAGTTCTTTGGAACAAAGCCACCGTGCACCATGTATGAGAAGAAGCCTTTGGTTAATCCCCAAACCGGCGAAACAGTAGACGGCCTATACACGGCATGGATTACCCTCAATAATCCGGCTCAGTATAATTCCTACACCACCGAGATGGTCAAAGGCGTCATAGCTGGAATGAAGAAGGCCTCGGTAGATAGGAGTGTTGTGGCCATCATCTTCACCGGTGCCGGCGATAGGGCCTTTTGTACCGGTGGCAATACTAAGGAATATGCTGAATATTACACCCGCAGGCCAAGAGAATACAGGGACTATATCAACCTGTTTAGCGGCATGGTGGATGCCATCCTCGATGCCGGCGCACCGGTCATTCGTCGCGCTAACGGCATGAGCGTAGCAGGGGGACAGGAAATTGGTCAGGCCTGCGACCTGACTATTGCCTCTGACCTGGCTACTTTCGGTCAGGCTGGCACCGCGGTTGGCTCAACGCCGGACGGTGGCTCAACTGATTTTCTGCCTTGGCAGCTGCCCACTATCGAGCTAGCTATGTGGAATTGCATCTCCAACGAACAATGGAGTGCCTATAAAATGTACAGGCTGGGCCTCATAACCGACGTCGTGCCTGTGAAGAAGCTCGACGGTAAGTGGATTAAGAACCCTTCGGTGATTACCGATAAGTATATAGAGGATGGGAAGATCGTCTATGGAGAACCCAAGACCGGTGAAGAAGCCAAGAAGGCGAGAGAGATTATAAAGACAGCCGAGACCGACTTCTCGCTGCTGGACCGAAGGGTAAACGAAATTGTTTGGACTTTTGCCAATCTCATGCCCTTGTGCTTGATGAAGGCCATTGAGACTATCAGGTGGAAAAAGAGATACTTCTGGGATACTAACAAGATTAGCGCCAAATATTGGCTGGCTGCCAACATGAATATGGAAGCCTATCTTGGATTCAATACCTTCAATACGGAGGATATGACGGGTCAGCGCAGGATAGACTTCATTAAATACCGACAGTTGATTGCCCAAGGGCATAGCTTCGATGATGAACTGGCAGAGCAGGTCATGCCGAAGCCCAAGAAGTAAACTGATAAGGATGGCATAAATGCGAAAGCCCCGGGATAAACCGCGGGCTTTTGCATTTTGGAGAAAGGTGCGCCTCGCTGTATAATAGGAACGCACCATATCCTGGAGGAGGGAATATGAAATTCCAGAACATTGTCCTGGATAAGAAAGAGGGAATAGCGACTCTTACAATTAACCGCCCACCACTTAACATAATAGATTATGATACGTTGGTGGAGCTAAATGTCGCTCTGGAGCAACTGGCGAAGGACGATGAAGTTAAGGTACTGTTGCTCCGTGGCTCTGGAAATAAGGCCTTTAGTGCTGGTGTAGAGATAAAGGACCATATCGGTGAAAAGATGCCGAAAATGATGAAAGAGTTTGGCCGTGTCTTCCATCTCCTGAGAGGTCTGGGCAAGCCAAGCATTGCTGTGGTGAATGGCGTAGCGCTGGGAGGTGGTTGCGAGCTTGTTGCCGGCTGTGACATGGCTATTGCCTCCGAGAAAGCCTGGCTTGGTCAGCCGGAGATAAAACTGGGGGGACTGGCGCCGGCGGCTGCTCCCTTGTTTCCCAGGATAATGGGGGAGAAGAAAGCGTTTGAGCTGCTGGTGATGGGAGAAAATGTCAGTGCCCGGGAAGCGGAACGAATTGGCCTTGTTAATAAGGTTGTTCCTGAAGAAGAACTGGACCGAACTGCCGAGGAATTTGCCCGCAAGTTTCTGGAAAAGAGCGCACTGAGCGTCAGGCTTGTGAGAGAGGCGCTGTATGATTGTGCAGAAACGCCCTCGTTTGAGGCTTCGCTGGAAAAGGGACTGAAGCAGGGTATCAAGAGCTGGCAGACTGAGGATGGCCAGGAAGGTTTGCAGTCATATCTGGATAAACGCAAGCCTGAATGGAAGAACAGATAACTCAATCAACCCACGAAAATCTTGTGATTTTCGCGGGGACCCGATAAATGTAAGTTAAGTCTATCGGGGTCCCCAAAAAAGTTTCAAGACTTCTTGGGGTAGTTTAGATTAGGGGGTATTATGAGATTGCAGGATAAGAAGGCAATTGTCACTGGTGGTGGGAGGGGAATTGGCCGAGCTGTAGCCTTGGCTTTTGCCAGGGAAGGCGCCGACGTAGCGATAAACTATCGTAGCAATGATGCGGCTGCCCAGGAAGTGGTAGACGAGATACGGAAACTTGGTCGGAAGGCGGCGGCTTTGAAAGCAGATGTCGCCAATTACCAGGATGCTAGGTCCATGGTCGACCAGGCGGTGCAGGGATTGGGAGGGGTGGATATCCTGGTTAACAATGCTGGGGTGTCGAGGCCCGCTATGCTTTTGAAGATGGACGAAGAGACGTGGGACCAGGTTGTCGATATTCACCTCAAGGGCACTTTCAATTGTACGCAGGCAGCAGCTAACTATATGAAGGAAAATAGGTATGGGAGAATTGTCAATGTCATCTCCACTGCCGGATTATATGGGACGGTGGGGCAGATAAACTATGCCTCGGCGAAAGCCGGAATTATCGGGTTCACCAAGTCGGCATGTAGGGAGCTTGCTAGATACGGGATAACTGTTAATGCCATATCCATGGGAGTTATCACAACGGAGATGACGGACAAGTTGAGAGGGGATGAAAAGCTAAGGGAAATATACCTCTCGAGAATACAGCTGGGACGGTTTGGCGAGCCTGAGGAGGTGGCACCAGCTTTTGTGTTTCTGGCATCGGATGATGCACGGTACATCACTGGACAAGTGCTATCTGTGGACGGAGGTTATGTCGGGTAATACCCTTATCCATCACCGCTAAAGGGAAGCAGCCACTGCTTTGTAGGGTAAGATTGAGGTGACATTTCCCGGAGAGAATCCAGGAAATGTCACCTCTTTAAACGCGCTCCCAAAGGCTTCAAAAATCGGGGGTCAGCACGATCCTCTTCTCCAGTCCTCCCTTGTGAGCATCTTCAAACGCTTGCTGAATCTGGCTCATTGGTCTGGTCTCAATAAAAGGCTCTATCTGTATTTTCCTCGTCAACACCATGTCCAGGACCTGGCGATAATACTTGGGCAAGCAGCCCCAGGAACCCAGAATATCAGCATCGAATGCCATCAACCGTGATAGAGAATACTCATTCTTCTGCATCCCGAAGCCGCAAATCACCAGCTTGCCGATAAATGACAACAACTCCAAGGCAATTGCTTGACCATCAGCGGTGCCCGTCCACTCAAAGATCTTCCAGCCGTAGTTTGAGGGCAATCCCTTTTCCTTGCAGTAATTGCGAAACTCGTCTCTGATATCCCGGGGAGTCTTGCCCACCGAGCTGATGACATGGGTAGCACCGTAGTTCAGGGCTCTTTTGAGCTTGGCGGGGTTTCGGGCGATACCGATGACCTGTTTAGCGCCCAGCGCTGAGCAAATCTGAGCGGCATATACCCCCAGACCTCCGGTAACCCCAATAACGATGGTTAAATCTCCTGGTTTTACCTCCGCCCTCATTGCTGCTTGATAGGGTGAGGTTACGGCATCGGCAATCACGGCAAGGTGAGATAGAGGTATCCCTTTCCTGTCTGGAACCACGCACAAATCATTAGCTGGGACGACGATGTGGCTAGAGAAGCCTCCGTAGATTCCCATGCTGTTGCCGGGCATCTTCTGCGCTAGGCAGCGGTTGCCCCTTCCGGCAGCGCAGATAGGACAGTTATTGCAGGGCATCACCGCCGGTATAATTACCTCCTTGCCCACTAACTTACCATCGCCGGCTATCACTGTGCCGCTGATTTCATGCCCCAAAGTCAACGGCGGTTTGTTGACCGTGGGCACCCCATCATAGAAATAGCCTAGGTCGGTATGGCATACCCCGCAGCCAGCAATTTCCACCAATACCTCGCCGGGCTTAAGCTGAGGAACATCAATGCTTACCCTTTGTAGTTTGCCTGGCTCTATCATCTGCCAGGTTTCAATTTTGTTCGGTATTTTTGCCATGATTCTCACTCCTCTCTTTGTAGTCTGCTGATAAGTCCAAAGGACAAAGCTCGACCATTCGCCTTTAGCAAGTTCACCGCCTCCTCATCAGTGCCAGTTGAATTTTCCCAAAATCTGAGTGCTTTTACCATGATTTTAATCAATCTGTCAAGCACAGCTTGGCCCACACGTCGGACATGCTTGACAGTGCCAAGGATGATATAGTATAGGCTAGGATTTTGAAAAACTAAGCTATTACCGGCACCTTTCACGGTGCCCTTACTCTGTAGGTATTATATTTTAAGGAGGTAATATGAGACCACTGCAAACTGATTTGTCCGTATTCAACAAATTTAAATTTGAGAAGCCGCCTATAGGCGTCAAGTTCCAGTATTTCAAACCAGAAGGAATACCACGACTGGACAAAAGTTTGGCTTTCTGCGAAATGATTAAAGAAGCACAGCGAATAAGGACACCGTTTTATTTCACTAAAGAGAATGAGAATTGCTTCGGAAAAGTACCACTGGGAATGCAGAAGGTGGCCTCATGGGGCGAAGGCGGAGAATTTGGAGCTAGTTTGGAAATCTTTCAGGAACCAAGGGCCAATGCGAGAATCTATCAATACGTTCCCAAATTTCCGGAAGGTACGGTTAACTATGTCGCTTTGTCCTCGCTGGATAAACTGACATTCGAGCCGGACCTCTTAATTCTTATAGCTACTCCCAGCCAGGCAGAGATTGTGCTGAGGGCGATGTCCTATTCCACTGGCCAGCTATGGGAGAGCAAGGTGACGGGGGTATTGGGATGTGCCTGGATTTTTGTTTATCCATATAAGAGCGGCAGAATAAATTATATGCCTACCGGGATAACCTTCTGCGCCAAAGCACTCGAGCCAATCCCCGAGGGGTGGATACTGATATCTATCCCTTGGGATTGGCTACCGATCATAACGCAGAATCTGAAGGAAATGAAATGGGTTCTTCCCTCATATAGTGAGGGGAGGGAAAGGTATCTGAAGCGAAAAGAAAGCCTCATTGCGAAATTAACTCGAAAGGCTGAGAACCCCTAAATTCAGGGCAATAGTAATTGTTTAACATAAGGAGGCCAATATGAGACCACTGCAAACTGATTTGTCCATATTCAACAGATTTGAGTTTGAGAAGCCGCCTGTAGGTGTTAAGTTCCTCTATTTCAAACCAAAAGGAATTAAGCCGCTAGACAAAAGCCTGGCTTTCTGCGAGACGATCAAGGAGGCACAGCAAAGAAAGTCCCCGTTTTATTTCACTAAAGAGAATGAGAATTGCTTCGGAAAGGTACCGTTGGGAATGGAGAAGATGCCTTCGTGGGGCAAGGGCGGGGAATTGGGACCTGGATTTGAAATCTTTCAAGAACCTAGGGCTAATACTAGAATCTATCAATACGTGCCCCAATTTCCCGCGGGTACAGTTAACTATGTTGTCTTGTCCTCGCTGGATAAACTGACATTTGAGCCAGACCTCTTAATCCTTATGGCTACTCCTAGCCAGGCAGAAATTGTGCTGAGGGCGATGTCTTATTCCACTGGCCAGATATGGGAGAGCAAGACGATGGGGGTATTGGGATGTGCTTGGATTTTTGTTTATCCGTATCAAAGCGGCAAAGTCAATTATACGGTCACCGGAATCTCGTTTGGTATGAAAGCACATGAGATATTCCCCGAGGGATGGATACTGATATCCATCCCTTGGGATTGGATGCCGATCATAACGCAAAACCTGAAGGAAATGAAATGGGTCCTGCCCTCATACACCGACGGGAGAGGGAAGTATCTAAAGCGAAAGGAAAGGCTCATTGAAAAATTAACCAAAAAATCTGCGAACCCGTGAATTTGGGAGAATTATTGCCTATCTCGATGTGTGCTAAGGAGAACCTAGGATAGAAACCTATGCATACTACTAGTTTGACACTGAGTGATTTGGAGTGTTAAAATGCCTCTTTCTGTATGGAGGTGAGAAGATTTACGCTATTGTTGACATAGGTGGCAAGCAGTACAAGGTAGCTCCAAAGCAGACTTTAAAAGTCGAGCGTTTAGATGTCCCTCAAGGCGACGTAGTTGAGTTGGACAAAGTATTGTTTATTGGGGGAGATAAAGATACCCTTGTAGGGAATCCTATTATTAAGGGGGCTAAGGTTGTGGCTACTTCTTTAGGGGAAGCTAAGGGAGAAAAGGTTATCGTATTTAAATATAAAGCTAAAGTTCGCTACCGAAGAAAGAAGGGACATCGCCAGACTTATACTAAAATATTAGTAAACGAAATTATTAAAGGTGAAGGAGAATAGGCATGGCACATAAAAAGGGCGGTGGCAGCACAACTTATGGGCGGGATAGTGTATCTAAGCGCTTGGGAGTTAAGAAGTATGGTGGAGAACAAGTTCGCGCTGGAGCTATCCTGGTTCGGCAACGCGGGACTCGTATACTGCCGGGGGACAACGTCGGCCTGGGCAAAGATTATACCCTCTTTGCCTTAATAGATGGCTATGTTAAATATGAGCCAGCAACCAAATATAAGAAGAAGGTGAGCGTTTACAAATGAAGGCTAAAATCCATCCTAAGTATTACGAGAATGCTAAAGTGACGTGCCTCTGTGGTAATACCTTCACCACCGGTTCAACTAAGCCAGAAATCAGGGTAGAAATATGTAGTAAATGCCACCCCTTTTATACAGGTGAGCAAAGGATAGTTGACTCCATGGGAAGGGTGGAGCGTTTCAAGAAACGATACAAGATAAAGTAGAATGCCTCCAGTTATCTCTTTCTTGTTGTAACAGCATCTGTCTGGCTGCGGACAGTGTTCATCTCTAAGCTTACCTCGGGAAACTAGAAATTCGTTCATCGCTGCTACTTCAGAAGATAAACTTTATATTTTCTGCCATTTTTATCATAATACGCTTAGCGATTTTTCATGCTGAGACAAGATTACAGTCTTTGTTTTAGGCAGCTAGGGAGATTGAAGGTTAATGGCAAAACCTTTTC
The DNA here is from genome assembly GCA_013388845.1 of Chloroflexota bacterium. GTDB lineage: Bacteria > Chloroflexota > Dehalococcoidia > GIF9 > AB-539-J10 > RBG-13-51-36. Next base: position 23,313 of record JACAEN010000011.1, read on the forward strand.
ATTATGGTGGCCAGGCAGTCATTGAAGGGGTGATGATACGGGGGAAGGAAGGCGTGGCTATATCTGTACGCCAGCCTAATGGAGAATTAAACATAGTTAAGCAGCCCCTGGCCAAAATATACAAGGGGCGTCTCAGAGAGATGCCTTTTGTCAGAGGGATCATTGCTCTCGTGGAAACCCTGGTTTTAGGCACGCAGTCATTACTGCGCTCTGCTCAAGTCGCCGCAGCAGAGGCAAGCGGAGAAAAAATACCGACAGCGATCTTACGGGGGACCGTAGCCGTGAGCCTCGCTTTGGGTGTAGTCCTCTTCTTCATGGTTCCTCTCTTCGCCACTCGCTACCTTATCGACCCTCACATCGATTCTAATTTATTGCGCAATGTCTTTGAAGGACTTATCCGTATTGCAATTTTTATCGCTTACCTGAAGGTGATAAGTTTAATACCTGATATTAAAAGAGTCTTTGCTTACCATGGAGCTGAACATAAAGTGGTGAATGCTTATGAGGCCGGCGTCCCTTTGGATGTAGAGTCGGTTAAGAATTACTCTACTGCCCATGCCCGTTGCGGCACCGCCTTTTTATTCATCGTTCTAATCGTAGCTATCTTTGTCTTCGCCTTGGTTGGTCAACCCACCCTATGGATACGCATACTGTCCCGCATAGCCCTCATCCCGATTATCGCTGTTATTAGCTATGAAATCATGAAATTCGGGGCAACCCACATCGAAAACCCAGTAGTCCGGATTCTCCTGGCTCCCGGGCTGATGCTGCAAGCTATAACCACTAGGGAACCTGACGATAGTCAAATAGAGGCTGCTATATCGGCGCTAAAAGAGGTCATCGCGATTGACCAGGCTGCTGATTCTAGTGGCAGTATATAATGAAGGGATCAAGAGGGTGCAATGTTTACGTTGTGTCCTCGCTCTCCAATTGCTGGAAAAAACAAGTACGATTGCCGGTGTGACATACTGGACCTGTGGGCTCAGCTTTTATGAGCAAGGTATCGCTGTCACAGTCCTTGATGATGGACTTCAGTCTGAGGAAATTGCCTGAAGTTTCTCCCTTGTGCCATAATTCTTGCCGACTGCGGCTATAGAACCAGACGTCTCCGCTGTCTAATGTGCGCTTTAGCGACTCTTTATTCATATAGCCCAGCATCAGGACTTCGCCAGTCCTGGCATCTTGGACAATAGCTGGAATCAAGCCTTTATTATTAAAGTTTAACATTTGCCTCCTAGGTTCCGAAATTGATTATAGCTTCCCTCAAATCGATGTCCCCGGTGTAAAGAGCTTTGCCGATAATGGCTCCCTCCACACCGAGCTCCTTAAGCTTCCGTAAATGCTCTAGCTTAGAAATCCCCCCGGCCACAATGACGGGGATGTTTACTTTAGCAAGCAGTCTCTTTATCATGTCCAAGTTAGGCTCGGTAAGGGTGCCATCCCTTTTTATATCGGTATAAATGAAGCGCCTCACTCCGACATCAACCATCTCTCGGCTTAACTGGAGAACCTCAAAAACCGTATTCTTCTGCCAGCCGCGGATGGCTATCTTGCCATCTCGGGCGTCAAGGCTAACTGCGATAGCCTCGCCGAATCGCTGGCACAACTTTTTTACTAGTTCTCTGTTCTCTATGGCCGCAGTGCCCAGAATTATCCGGCTTATTCCTTGACGCAACAGTTTTTCTGCCACCTCTTCTTGTCTGACACCGCCGCCTAGTTCTATTAATAGGCCACTCTCTTTTATTATCTCCTCAACCACCTCCATATTTTTGGGCTCACCGGCAACCGCCCCGTCCAAATCGACAATATGGAGCCAGCGTGCCCCCTGGGAATACCAGGTCAAGGCGGCAGTCACCGGGTCCTCGTTAAAAACGGTTTCCTGGTCATAATCACCCTGATATAGCCTGACACACCTGCCGCCCCTGATGTCCACGGCTGGGATTATCTCCATCTCCGACCTTTGCACAGTCTTCGGCTCGACAGTTTTTCTTTTGCCTCCAGGTTGAATGCCTGCACTAAGCTATGGCCGCCAATTACACTTTACACTATGATACAATACCCAATCTAATAGGACAAGCCACATGGTATTTACAGAGGCAGGGAAATAGCCTATCGCACACTGTAACCCTTAAGCGTCCCACCCTACAGGACCAGGTTCTGCAAGCTACCCATTATTAGTACTGCTGCTATCATTATTCCGATAGACTTAAGCAAGTCTCGTGCCCCCAGCTCCCGAGCCAATACCACAAAAGTAGCTACACAAGGGAAAAACATAGCCAGAACCGTGCTGCTGATAACCAGTTGCTTAGCGGTCAACGCCAGGGGAGCTAGCATGCCCATAGCCACGTCTTTGCGCAAAAAGCCTACAAGTATGGCCACCACCGACTCCTTGGGCAACCCCCACAGCCCGGTCAATACCGGGGCGGCGATATCAGCAAGGGCATCGAAAACTCCTAAAGTGTATAAGATGTTTACCACCAGCACGGCGCCCAGTACTACGGGCAAGGCTTCTTTAATAAAGCCAGAGACCCGTAGCCAGAGCTTTTCACCAATGACTCTCCACGGTGGCCAGCGGTAGGGGGGGATCTCCACTAGAAGCTCCGGGTTGAATCCTTTGACAACACGATTAAGGATTAGCCCTATGATAACCCAGGATATAAATAGGCTCCCATAGACCATAGCTACGTATCCCACTCCTTGCTGCCCCACCAGTCCTATTATCATAGCCTGCAAGGCAGCACAGGGAACGCCAATAGAAATCAATGTCGCCGCAATAAACCTTTGTTTACGGCTCTCCAAAATACGGGTTGCCATAATGCCAGGCACATTACACCCAAAGCCCAGAATAGTGGGGATGATGGCATAACCGTGTAGCCCCAGCCGATGCAACATGGTGTCCATCAGTACCGCCAGGCGGGGTAGATAACCCACATCCTCCAGTATTCCTAATGCTAGGTAAAAAGAGACGATATACGGCAACACCGCAGCGAAGGGGATGTAAAGTCCAGTGCTAAGCAAACCGAAGGACTGAGAATAGTTAGTTTCCCCCCCAATAAGCTCACCTATTAAAACGTTGTGCCAGAACCCCCCTCCCCCTAAAGCCAGGCTCAGTTTCATGAGCAACGGTGTCCACAGCCCTTGGAAGAAAGGATCAGCAACATAGCTGATTATTCCTTCGCCAACGAATCGGACAAACCAAAAGGTAGCAAAAAGAACCAGCAGGGCAATAACCACTCCCCATACTGGATGGCTACTGGCATCTTCTAGATTCTCATACCAGCGATGATGGCGATGGCTCAATGATTGCGCCTGTCTCACGATGTCACCCACCCTCGTCCACCGCTCATCACTGTTGGCATAAGTAGGAGCGTCTTTGGGTACCTTTGCCTCGGGAAGACGCTTGACCAATTCCCTTATCCCCTGTCCGGTAATGCCTACCGTGGGGACAACCGGCACTCCGAGAAGTTCCTCCAGCTTAGCGGCATCAATACTTATACCCCGGTGTCGGGTATCATCCCACATATTGAGGGCGACTATTACCGGGATCTGCCTCTCCAGCAACTGTAGGGTCAGGTTGAGGTTTCTCTCCAGATTCGTGGCGTCAACAACATTTATGACCAAGTCTCCCTGTTTCAGCATCTCCACGGCTACTTCTTCTGCCTTGGAGCTTGGTTCAAGGGTATAGGTGCCAGGGACATCGATAAGCTCAGCTCGTTCTTCCCCCAACCTCAGATACCCTTTAATGAACCCCACGGTGGTGCCAGGATAATTGGAAGCGATGACGTGTGTACCGGTCAGCCGCGAAAAAAGGGCACTCTTGCCCACATTGGGATTACCCATGAGGAGGATACGCATCATCTTAGGAAGTTTGCGGTAGGTATTTATCTACTTGGACTATTATTTTCTTGGCCATGCCAAAACCAACAGCCACCTGGGCATTATCCACCCTGAGAGTGACCGGGCCACGAAATAGCGCAGAACTTATCTTGGTCACCTTTTTTCCTGGCCTGATGCCCAAAGCCTCCAGACGGCGAACCAAGCCATGTCCTCCCAGAACTTCGATCACGGTGCCACTCTGCCCACTTCTCATCTCGGCTAGGGTCAATTGCTCACCTTGGTGCGTGGTCATAGCTTATCCTTTACCTTTAATAAGTTAGCCTTGTTTAACTTACGGCTTCAAAAAAATTTTGCTGTTCTTATTTCCCTTTTCCCACGCCTCTTTTCGAGCAACGTTGAGGGAGCTCTCCATGCTCTAAATAATACTCATACCTGCTGGGGAAATTGGCTCCTCCCAACGGACAGGCTTCTAGAAATTCCACAAACTTTACCAGCCTCTCCATACTCGGAGGGCTGATGACGTGCTCAATCTTGCAAGCATCTTCTTCCGCGGTTTCTCGGTCAATGCCCAGAGCTTGTGCAAAGAAGCGGGTCAATGCCTCATGCCGGCAAATCACATCGCGGGCAACCCTATCACCTTGGGGAGTGAGCTTTATGTGGCCATATCTCTCATGCTCCACAAGCTCCTGCTCTGAGAGCTTTTTCAAAGCCGAGGTAACGCTGGGCATCTTCACTCTCAGCATTTCGCTGATCTGCTTTACTTTTACTACCTTTTTTCCTTCACCGAGCATAGCTATCGCCTCAAGATAGTCTTCCATGCTAGCGCTTTGCTCTCTTTGCGCTTCTTGTCTTACCATTGCCTACCTCCAAAATTGTTAGACACGTCTAACAATTATAATGTAATTCATTTCTCCTGTCAAAATTTTCTTGGGCTTCTACGGAGTGGGAAGGGTTTTATTATGGTCGGGGTGAGTGGATTTGAACCACCGACCTCATGGTCCCAAACCATGCGCGCTAGCCACTGCGCTACACCCCGAAGTGTTAAGAATTATAATGCGGAAAGGATATTTGACGCAATTGCTCTGTCGGCTGTCTCTGGGCTTTGAATTGCTATTTGGCGAAGGTACCGAGTTCCTGAAAATATCTCTGGATACTAAAGTTCTCCGGCAAGGTAGTCGTCGATGGAAAAACCGTCGAAAACCACAAAATCGGTTTCAGAGGGAATCTTGCCTGTGGGACATAAATCAAAACAAGCCTGACAGGTGAGGCAGGCTTTGGCTTTTTCCGGGAAAAACACCGCCCGCCGCTCTATCCCTCTTCCCACAAAGCCTATAGCATGTTCCCCGATAACCTCATCACAGTAGCGTACACATTGCCCACAAAGAATACATCTCGTTGGCTTCGCTCTGAAGCGAGATTCAAATCTGTGGATGTTCGCACCATATTCTTTAGCCAGTTTCTTTATCTCCCCAACGACCTCTCCATCAACCATTGTCGTCGGTGCGATTAATTCGATGAGGGTCTTCCGAATTCTGTCTATTCTGGGAGAACGTGTCCTCACTACTAACCCCTGCTCCACAGGATAGCCACAAGAAGCCACTATTCGAGCCCTCCCCTTTCTTTCCACTTCCACGCTGCAAATTCGGCAGGCGCCGTAAGGCTTCAGTTTCTCGTGATAACACAATTTTGGTATCTCTACGCCAGCCTCCTTTGCTGCTTCCAAGATGGTCATCCCCTCCCTTGCCTTAACTTCCTTCCCGTCTATCTGCAAAGTTACGGTCATTTCCATTTACCTCCTCTTCTCACGGATAACCTTGGTTCCGGGCGCTGGGGTGAGAGGTAGAGGCTCTCCCGAAATTCTTCTTACGGCACTAAAACGAGGAGGACAAACCTCAAAACAGGTATTGCACTTGATGCATTTTTCTTGCTCAATCCAGTGGATTATGCCTTTGCCACCGTGAATTGCTTCAGTTGGGCAATTCTTGAAGCAAATCATACAGGCGGTGCATTTCTCAGGGTCAATGTAGTAAGAAGTAAGAGCCTTACAAACTTTCGCCGGGCAGCGTTTCTCCTTTATATGAGCTTCATATTCCTCCCTGAAGTATTTCAAAGTGGTGAAGGCGGGGTTAGCGGCAGTGGTGCCCAGAGCGCACAGGGAAGCATCCTGCATTGCTTTAGCTATATCTTCAATCGCCTCTATATCTCCTTCTTGTCCCTTCCCTTCACAAATATCAGTCAAAATCTCTCTAAGTGTTCTTAGTCCCTCACGACAAGGGATGCACTTCCCACAAGATTCTTCGCAGCAGAAACTGACGAAATATCTTGCTGTGTCCACCATGCAGGTATTCTCATCCATGACCACCATTCCCCCTGAGCCCATCATAGAACCAAGTTTAGTGAGTTCATCGAAATCAATCGGTGTGTCTAAATACTGCTCGGGAATTACTCCTCCGGAAGGACCTCCAGTTTGAACTGCTTTGAATTTCTTCCCATTCGGTATGCCTCCACCAATGTCATAGATTAGCCGCCTTAAGGTCATGCCCATGGGCACTTCCACAAGCCCGGTATTATTCACCTTACCCACCAGGGAGAAGATTTTGGTTCCTTTGCTCCTATCTGTGCCAATGGAATTAAACCAGCCAGCCCCTTTGTTGATGATGAGCGGGACATTGGCCCAGGTCTCCACATTGTTTAAGCACGATGGATTTCCCTTTATCCCGCTTACCGCAGTATGAATATATTTCATCTTGGGTTCGCCCACTTTTCCTTCTATGGCACTCATAAGGGCTGTAGACTCCCCGGAGACAAATGCTCCGGCCCCACAGTGAACATCGACCTCAAAATCAAACCCTGAGCCAAGGACATTTTCCCCTAGGAATCCGTATTCTTCAGCTTGTTTTATAGCCTGAATGGTATTTTCATATGCTATAGGATATTCTTGTCGCACGTAAATAAAACCTTCGTGTGACCCCATAGCATAGGCGCCAATAATAAGCCCTTCCAATATGGCATGGGGATTTCCTTCCATGAGAGACCTATCCATATATGCCCCGGGGTCCCCTTCATCACAATTGACGATGACATATTTGCGTTTCCCGGGGGCATTCTTGGTCGTCTCCCATTTTATTCCCGTGGGAAATCCTCCTCCCCCACGGCCTCTTAAATTAGATTTCTTTATCTCCTCCAAAACCTGCTCAGGAGTCATTTGGAACAACGCTTTGGATAAGGCACTATATCCACCCAGGGCTATGTAGTCATTTATGTCCGTGGGATTTATATGCCTGTTATTTCCGAATACGATGCGCATTTGATTTTTATAGAAGGGGATGTCAGACTCCTTGGCTCCCTTTTCACCCGTGACAGGATCTGTATAGAGAAGCCGCTCTACGAGTTTCCCTTTGGCTAATGTTGTAGAAATTATCTCGGGGACGTCATCAGGTTTGACATTCACATAGTAAATCCCCTCGGGGAAAATGATCACAACAGGCTCTCTCTCGCAAAACCCTTGGCATCCAGTCTCTTTAATATCTACCTTATCCTCCAAGCCCACACGCCTTATCTCCTCCTTAAATCTTCCACAAACATCCACACTGCCCCGGCTTTGCCCACAGACTGACATTGTGCATATGCTGACAATGAGCTTATTGGAACCTCTCTTCGATAGAATCCTCTTTCTCAATTGCTCAAGCTCTTCCGGAGAGGAAATTCTTTTACCTGTCATATTCTCCTTCTATTTAGCCGATTCAAATAATTTCCTGAGGTCTGAAGGCGAAGGCTTTGTATGATATGTCTCATCTACTACAACCACGGGACCCATAGCACAACAGCCCAAGCAATTGACCGTTTCTAAAGTAAAACGCATATCCTCTGAGGTCTCACAGGGCTTCAAATTAAGCATAGCCGAGATTGTATCCAGAAGTCTTGGCGAACCACGCACCTGACACGCTGTCCCCAGGCAGACCTTGATAATATGGCGACCTCTGGGCATAAGGCTAAAAGCCTTGTAGTAACTGGCGATTTGATAGACTTGGGTAATAGGTACTTGTAATTGTTCGCTTACTTCCGTTAATACTTCCCGGGACAACCATCCCAACGTGCTTTGTAAATACAGAAGGATTTGGATTAGCTTATCTTTATCCTGTTGATAGTTACGTATAACTTTACTTACTGTTGTGGAAACCTTGGTCGGTTTTGGGCTCTTTGTTCTTGAAACCATCGTTCTTACATCTTCAATTTACATGGGAGAAGCTGCCACCTTTTTCTTAAGCTTGGCGTAATCCTCGTTTACCATTTCCTGGATTCTTTCAATCTGTTCACCCGTCAAATGTCGGTATCTTCCTTGTAGCTTCAGGTATTCCTCAATGGGCTTAAGTTTAGGTGGGTCGGCATTCAATCGGTAGCGTCCGTTCTCTATTTCATAAAGAGGGAAGATACCTGTCTGCACAGCAAGTTGACCTATCTTAACGGTTAGTTCGGTACTATATCTCCAGCCTGTCGGGCAAGGAGAGAGGATATGGACATAGGCCGGGCCTTTAACCTCCGCTCCTTTCCTAACTTTTTTCATCAGATCAAAGCGGTAACTGGGACAGGCCGTTGCCACATAAGGTATATCGTGAGCAGCAGCAATAGCCACCATATTCTTCTTCCGCGTAATCTGTCCAATGCTGAACTTCCCCGCCGGAGCCGTGGTAGTCGAGGCTCCATAGGGTGTGGCACTTGACCGTTGGACGCCGGTATTCATATAGGCTTCGTTATCAAAACAGATATACAGGAACTCGTGGTTCCTTTCAAATGCCCCAGACAGAGCTTGAATTCCTATGTCGCTTGTTCCTCCGTCCCCAGCTATGGCCACACACTTGATGTCTCTGACAGGCCTCTTGTTTTTCTTCGTCAGAGTCTTCAACCCCGCTTCTACGCCTGAAATCACGGCAGCGGTGTTCTCAAATAGAGTGTGTATCCATGGAACTCGCCAGGAAGTGAAAGGAAGCGGCGAAGTGCATATCTCTATACACCCAGTCGCATTGGCAATTATGACATCCTTTCCTAGGGCTTTACAGGCGAGTCTTAATGCTAAAGCCTCTCCACAGCCGATGCAAAAACTATGTCCTTCAGCAAGGAACTCCTTGGTAGGTACCAGTTTTTCTCCAAATTTTACCGCCTGCGCTTTCATCTTTTACCCCTTATTGATAGCTATCGGCTGAGAGCCTTCAGCCATCATCTTATATTCACTGTCTCCAGTATCCTGTCTGACCCCTTCTCCGCAATTTCCCTCCCTCTATTGATAACATAGTCAAAATCTTCCTCGGACATATCCCTGCCGCCCAGACCTCCTATGATACCGACTACCTTGGGTCTGGGCTCTTCGTCATACAAGGCGGACCTGATTTCGGCGAAGACCGGACCTCCCAGGCCAAAAGAAATGCACCTGTCGAAAACGATAAGTACTTTGGCACCTTTTACCGCTTGGCGGAATTCCTCAAAAGGAAAAGGCCTCCACAGGCGCAAGCTGATAAGTCCTATGGACTCCCCTTTGTCTCTCCGTTCATCTATGACAATCTTTGCCGTCTCAGTGAAAGCGCCCATGGTCAGAAGCAATGTTTGGGCGTCTTCTGTTTTGTATTCCTCTACAGGGTGATAGTAGCGGTGGAAGATATCTCCAAATTCCTGCCACCCCTGGAGTATCACCTTCTTGGATTTCCTGAATGCTACTTCTTGAGCTAACTTTGTCTCTGAGTATATATCAGGTGGTCCAAAGGCTCCATGGGTCATGGGTTTATCAGGGTCTAGGGCAAAGGGGTATTGAAATCTGGGGAGAAATCTGTCCACCTCGCTTTGCTCTGGCAGAATTACCGGCTCTGTCACATGTGATAAAGTGAACCCATCAAGATGAACCATAACCGGAAATAGAACCTTGGGGTCCTCCCCAACCCGAAAGGCCCATAAGGTCAGGTCGAATGCCTCCTGACCATTCTGGCAAAACACTTGGATCCAGCCAGTATCTCGGACAGCCATGGCATCGGAGTGGTCTCCCCAAACATTCAAGGGTGCCGAAAGAGCTCTGTTACATACTGCCATAACCACGGGGTATCTCATGGAAGAAGCGATGTAGACGACCTCGTGCATAAGTTCCAATCCTTGGCCCGCGGTGGCTGTGAAGGTCCTGGCACCTACTGCAGCAGCCCCCAGGCAGGTGCTCAGGGCTGAGTGCTCCGATTCCACCGGAATATAAGCTGCGTTTAGCTCGCCATTAGCCACCATCTCGGCAAGCCGCTCAGGGATATGCGTCTGGGGTGTTATGGGGTAGGCGGAGATGACATCAACATCAGCCATTCTGACCGCCTCAGCCACTGCATGTGAGGCCTCTAATGCTACCCTTTGGCTCATTTTTCCTCCTCCGCTATCATCGTTATAGCTCTCTCAGGGCATATACTAGCGCAGATACCACAGCCCTTACAGTAATAAAGGTCAGATTCATAATATCCTTCTTCAGAAGGCTTTATGGCAGCATCCGGGCAATAGATCCAGCACAAGGCACATTTAACGCACTTTTCTTTATCCAGTATCGGCTTTTCCGTCCTCCAGTCGCCAGTCTCGCGAAAGCTAGCATTCCCCGCTTCTTTGATGATATTGCCAACTTCCAGATCCTTCCAGGTTAGCTCGTCTGCCATCGCTTACTCCTTTACTACTGTTTCATCGTAAGCCCTCTTCACGGCTTCGATATTTGCCTTAGCCCGGGGTCCAAAGCGCTCCTGCAACTGTGCTATCAGAGAATCCATTTTCACAATCTCGGTAACCTTCAGTAGCGCCCCAATCATGGCAGTATTGGTTATCGGCAAGCCTATTGTTTCTCGGGCAATCTTTGTGGCATTGACCGCAGCTAAAGGCCACTTATATCCAAATTCAGACTTCAATTCCTCGGGTGATTTCCGTGAATTGATTATGATTTTACCATTGTCCTTAAGCCCCGAGGTCACGTCTACTGCGCGCAACAACCCGGGGTCGAGCACAGCTACGACATCGGGCTTGTAGATAACCGTCCTAGTCCTGATAGGTTCATCGCTTATCCTGAGGAAAGCCAGAACTGGTGCCCCTCTCCTTTCCGGTCCGAAGCTAGGAAATGACTGAGCATATTTCCCTTCGCTTATAGCAGCGCGGGCAACTAACTCCGCAGAAGTTACTGCTCCCAGCCCGCCTCGGCCGTGCCATCTTACTTCCAGAAGCTTAGCCACAAGAAAGCACCTGTTTACCCGTAAAGTCGTTTGGTTTTTCCAGAAGCTAAAAAGCTAAAATATATTAAATCACCCCTCGGCTGTCAAGGGGGGTTTTTGATTTTTTGAGGAACTTACCTATCACAAGAAACTGCCCCTGAAGGGATTCGAACCCTTGCACCTGGCTCCGGAGGCCAGTGCTCTATCCTCTGAGCTACAGGGGCCAATAGTACGAGAAGCAATTACAAATAGTAACACGAGATAGCATTTTATTCAATGCGCATTCCGGCCGGTGCTTTGACAATCGCCATTGCGTTATAGTATCATCACAAGGATTTTGTCGGACAAGGGAGAAGCAGAATGCTTAACGCCTTGTGGATAGTCTTGTTAGGAATGGCGATTATCTTTGCTGTCCTGGGAATCTTACTCTTAGTCATGGTTCTCCTCAGTAAACTGATCAGGCCCCGAAAGAAAGAGGAAAAAAGAAGGATAGATAGCTGGTCATGACTACAGGCGAGTTTCTCGGTTTCCTCAACTTGAATTGGCAAGCCGTGGCAATGTTGGTTATTGGCGGCGTCCTTATGTGGTTGGGGATTGCTAAAAAGGTGGAGCCAGTTCTACTTGTGCCGATTGGCTTTGGATGTGTGTTATCTAACATACCGCTGGGTGGGGCAGCAGAGGCCGGTGGTTTTTTAGCCGTTTTAAGGGAAGCTGGTATCCATACCGAGATATTTCCCCTGCTTATCTTCATTGCCATAGGAGCCATGATTGACTTTGAGCCCTTTCTACAAAGGCCCTATACCATTCTTCTTGGTGCTGCCGCCCAATTCGGCATTTTCGGGACTTTCTTCTTGGCTTATTTGTTGGGTGATGGTTGGCTCCACGTTCTGGATTTCAGCTTAAAAGACGCCGCTTCCATCGGCATCATTGGCTCTGCCGATGGCCCTACCTCGATTTACGTCGCCACTATACTGCAATCCAAATACACTGCGGCTATTGTTGTCGCCGCTTACTCTTATATGGCTATGGTGCCCATCATCCAGCCGCCCATAATAAAGGCGATGTGTAGTAAAAAAGAGCGGGCTTTGAAAATGCCTTCGGTTGCGGGAACGATTTCGCAGAGGACCAAGATACTCTTTCCCATAATTACTGTACTGGTGGTGGGCTTGCTTGCTCCCAAAGCCACTCCACTTATCGGCTGTCTTATGTTTGGCAATCTGTTACGAGAATGCGGAGTGGTGGAGAGGCTTTCCCTAGCAGCTCAAAATGAACTGGCCAACATCGTAACTATTCTTCTGGGCATCACCGTAGGAGGGATGATGTCGGGAACTGAGTTTCTCAGACCGGAGACCATATTGGTGTTTGTACTGGGCGTAGTAGCTTTCAGTCTGGATACTGTGGCTGGTGTTCTGCTGGGCAAGCTAATGTACATCCTTTCGGGGCGAAAAGTCAATCCTATGATTGGTGCTTGCGGTATTTCCGCTTTCCCCATGTCATCCCGTGTGGTGCAGAAGCTGGGGCTGGAAGCTAATCCTTACAATCATCTACTCATGCACGCTGCTGGAGCCAATGTGGCCGGACAAATCGCCTCCGTGGTAGCTGGTGGAGTGATGCTGATGCTGGTGCCTATATTCAGTTGATGTGACAGTCATGTCTACGCAAAGAATCTGGCACAATCTCAGCGTAAACGAAGTTATTGAATCGCTAAACTCAAGCATTCAGGGGTTAACCAAAGAAGAAGCTGAGCGCCGTCTGGCACGATTCGGGCCGAATGAACTGGCGGAGAAGAAAAAAGTCTCGCCATTCATGCTTTGGCTGGGACAATTCAAAGATTTCCTCATAATTATCCTTCTTGTGGCTGTGGTCTTGTCGGCCATCTTGGGAGAAGTAACCGATGCCATTGTGATTTTCGTAATCGTGCTTTTCGCCACTACCTTGGGTTTTATCCAGGAGTACCGGGCAGAACGGGTGATGGAAGCCCTGAAAAGGATGGCAGCGCCAACATCGTCCGTGCTCAGGGATGGGCAAGAAATTGAAATACCAGCTCGTGAAATAGTACCTGGTGATATAGTGGTCCTGCGGACTGGTGACAAAATACCCGCAGACTGTCGTCTCATTGAAGCCGTCAATTTGAAAACGGAGGAGGCCCCGCTGACCGGGGAATCGGTTCCTCTAGAAAAGACGGTTGATGCTATCCCCGGGGAAGTAAGCATTGGCGACAGAAAGAATATGGCCTTTATGGGAACAACCGTAGTTTGGGGCAGGGGCAAAGCCATCGTCACAGGTACCGGTATGCAGACTGAATTCGGCAAAATCGCCACCATGATTCAGGAGGTTGGGGAGGAGTTAACTCCTCTTCAGGTCAATCTTAACAAGATGGGGAGGTTCATTGCCTACGCCGCCCTAGTTTTATGTTTTGTCTTGGCGGGCATTGGCATTCTGAGGGGACATGAAATTCTGGAAATGCTAATCTGGGGGGTAAGCTTGGCTATAGCTGCGGTACCCGAAGCTCTACCGGCGGTAGTCACTATTGGGTTGGCTCTCGGGGTACGGCAAATGGCCAAGCGCCATGCCCTTATCCGCAGACTCCATGCTGCTGAGACATTAGGGTGTACTACGGTCATTTGTTCCGATAAGACTGGCACATTGACTCAGGACGAGATGACTGTACGGCGTATATATGTGGACGGCAAGACAATTGATGTAACGGGAGTCGGTTACGAGCCGAAGGGAGAATTTCACCTCAACGGAAAGGCTATAGACGTATCTAAGGATATAGCACTCCAGAAGTTATTTCAAATATGTGCCTTATGCAACGATACGAGTCTGGCTTCAACTGACGGGGTTTGGAGAATCAGAGGCGATCCTACTGAAGGAGCATTGGTGGTGCTCAGCGCCAAAGCTGGGCTATCGGCGCAGGAACTTAATGCCCGATTTCCACGTATAGATGAAATTCCCTTCTCTTCCGAAAGAAAGAGAATGACGACTATACACAGTACCCCCGAAGGCAAGATTGCCTGCTCTAAGGGTGCTCCAGAGATAATTCTGGATTCCTCCTCTCATATTCTGAAGGATGGCAGGGAAAGCCCGCTAACGGAAAAAGACAAAGCCGGAGTTCTGAGTATTGCCATGCAAATGGCTGGCGATGCACTGCGTGTGCTTGGTCTGGCCTACAAGCGACTCACCGGATTACCAGTTCCTAAAGAGGATTCTGAAACAGAGATGGTCTTTGTCGGCTTAGTTGGTATGATTGACCCGCCTCGAAAGGAGGTCAAAGATGCGGTAAAACTTTGCGACCAGGCTGGTATAAAGTCGGTTATGATTACTGGTGACCACAAATTGACTGCCGTAGCCATTGCTAAAGAACTAGGCATTCTCAAAGAACGGGGTATGGCTTTGACTGGAGCCGAGGTTGATAAGCTTAGTGACGAAGAATTTGAAGCGTTGGTAGATAAGATAGATGTCTATGCTCGGGTTTCACCAGCCCATAAGATGAGAGTTATTGACGCCTTGGCCAAACAGGGCAACGTGGTGGCTATGACCGGCGACGGCATAAACGATGCCCCGGCTCTTAAGAGGTCGGATATCGGTGTAGCTATGGGTATTACCGGCACCGATGTAACCAAGGAAACCGCTGATATGGTGCTCACTGACGATAACTTTGCCTCTATTGTGGCTGCCGTAGAAGAAGGCCGACATATTTTCAGCAACATCAAGAAATATCTGGTTTATCTCCTTTCCTGCAACTTGGGTGAAATATTGCTGATGGCGGTAGCTATTCTGTTTGGCACTGCATTCGGCTTAGCTCCTGGGGTTATACCTCTTGTCGCTGTTCAAATCCTATATGTCAATTTGGCTACCGACGGCTTACCGGCCATCGCCCTCTCTGTTGACCCGCCTGACCTTGATACTATGAAACAGAAGCCGCGTCCTCGTAATCAGACCATCTTTACTAAAGATGTGAATCTCTATTTGGTGCTTACGGGGATTTGGACCTGTGTTGCTACCTTCGGGGTTTTCGTATGGGCAGTAAATTCCGGGAAGACTTTCGCCGAAGCCCAGACCTTATGCTTCGTTAGCTTAATACTTATCGAGTTCTTCAACGCCTTTAACTGTCGCTCTTTTAAATACTCTCTATTTAAGATCGGCCCCGCTAGCAACAAATGGCTCTTAGCAGCCATAGGCTGGGAACTCTGTCTGCTCAACCTAATAGTTTATCTACCGGTTCTACAAGGTCCGTTCCAGACTTATCCCTTGAGTGCTCAAGACTGGGGGATTTGCATACTGGCTGGCGCAAGCATATTCATTCTTGTCGAGATAGTTAAGCTTACGAGGGCGCGGCTAGCTCGTCCTTCTCTTGAGATGAGTGAGTCAGCCTGAGTGTAGAAGGTGCCCTGAATTCGGTCTCCAGGCTCAGCAGCGAAGTCTTTACAGCCCTGGCATAGGCAATGCCCAAAGCGGTCGAGCCTCTGCCCTGATTGCGAGCGAAGCAGCACCGTCTTGGTGGTTACATAGTTGTTTCAGATATAAGTGGATAATAGCATCCAAGTTCGCTCTGGCCATGCTCAGCAGCCGGAATGCCACGCTGTAGCAGGAAGAGAACAACAAGGCGGGCTATTTTCACAGCAGATGGTATAATAAACCTGTAGGAGAGGTGACCGAGTGGTTTATGGTGCCGCTCTCGAAAAGCGGTCTCCGATTATATCGGAGCGTGGGTTCGAATCCCACCCTCTCCGTGGAGAGGTGCTGGAGTGGTCTAACAGGCACGCCTGGAGAGCGTGTGTCCCGATCGCATTGGGACCGTGGGTTCGAATCCCACCCTCTCCGCCAGCGGGATTCTTCATGCTTCTGGTCGCGATGACACGCAATAACTGGCAAACGGTCTCTTTTCCACCCCTAGATGGGAGAAAATTGCTGTAGGGTCATGAACGGAACGTGACGACGTCACGAACAGCTACGAGGCTATTCCAAACTCCAAGCTGAGCTAGCAGCCACGGGCGGATGGCGACCGCAGGCCAGGCAAAAAGCCAAGAAAGCACACAAAAGTTTGGCTTTCAGAGACCCCCGATTGTTGCGTCGCCATTAGTTTGAAACTAACTTAGCGTAAGACTCTGGGAAGTAGCTTCCTCCGTATACCGCTCTTATGCCCGCGATAAGCTGTTCACTAGCAGCTTTCTTGGGAATGAAGCCATGGGCGCCTACCTGGGTGGCAGCAAGCATGTTCTCCGGTTCGTCGTATTGGGTCAGAATCAATACTCTGGTCTGGGGACACTGATTCCTTATCTGTCTTGTTGCTTCCAGACCACTCATGACAGGCATGAGTATGTCCATCAGGGCTACATCAGGCAAAAGGCGTAACACCTTCTCGATTGCTTCCTTTCCGTTGACGGCTTCACCTACTATGTCCAAATCCCGCTGCAAGGTAAGAACAGCGCATATCCCATCTCTGACCATGGTATGGTCATCCGCCACCAGCACTCTAATCTTTCTGGTAGCCTCTTCCAGCAGCCTTTGGATGCGGAGCGCAAGCGAGACTGGCTCGATGGGCTTGGTCACATAATCTTCAGCTTCCAGCTGCATCCCCTCAAATTTTCTCCACCCCTTGATAAGCCGTTCCTCGGGACGAGCATCTATCACCAGAAGTGGCACATCTTTATATCCGGGATGTTGTTTCAGCCAGTTGTGCAAAGAGAAAGCCTGTCCGGCCGGAGTTAGCGTGCCCAAAACGACCAGGGCAGGTTTGTCCCTGAGCTTTTCTTGAGCCTCCGCCTTGCTAGTAGCGGTGATTACTTGATAGGATTTTGCTTCCAAAGTCATGCGCAAAGCTTCGACGAAACTAAGCTCGTCATCTATGACTAAGATTCTGTTTTCCATTTCTCCTTTCCTCCTTCATTGTATTCCAGTTAGCCGACCGACCACGGCTATCCTTTAAGCAAGGCAGTCACTGGTGCACGCTAACCAGTTGAGCTGCCTCCAAAATATCAGGAACAATTTTTTCATTACCCACAGCCATAATGTGAACCCCGTGGCATAAGTTTTCCTCTCTTATCGTCTTTATCAACCGGGCAGCAATCTCAATTCCCTTCTGAAGTCCCTTGCCTTTCTCCACATTAGCGAGCTCATCAATAATAGCTTGGGTAACAATTATCCCGGGAACACTGTCGTTCATATACCGAGCCATCCTGGCTGAAGCTAACACGATAATACCGGCCAAAATTTTGACAGGGAACTGAGAAGCGTACTGCATAAATCTCCGCAGGCTGGCCAGGTCGAATATGCCTTGAGTCTGGAAGAATTGCGCCCCGGCAGCAACTTTCTTCTCGAATTTGATGAGCTGTGGCTCGATAAAATCTGCTTCGGGGTGGACTGAAGAACCAAGGCAAAAATGAGGTGCTCCTTTTAGTTCATTCCCACCCATATCTTTACCAGATTCCATTTGCCTGACCATCTTCAGTAGTTGCACCGAATCCAGATCGAAGACAGGCTTGGCTTCCTTGTGGTCGCCAACATCAATGGAATCACCGGTGAGGCAAAGCACATTTCGGATGCCTCTCGAGTAGGCTAGAAGAAGGTCAGCTTGAATCGCTAGACGGTTGCGGTCACGGCAGGTTACTTGCAGAATAGGCTCGCCACCACATTCTTTCACCAATAGGCAGCCGCCTAAAGAAGGGAAGCGCATTACTGAGCTCTGATGGTCAGTGACATTGATAGCGTCAACCTTATCCTTGAGGAGGTCTATATGGTGAATCATCTCTGAGACGTCTGCCCCCTTGGGAGGCCCTATCTCTGTAGTCACCAAGAATTCATTGGAACTAAGTTTTTCTTCAAATAGTGAGTTAGCCATTGTCCTTTCCTACCTTAACATCAGCCTTCTTGACGATTCTTCGTGGCCTAGGGATAACACGAAAGTTCCTGGGAGGATAATATCGGCGCATCTTCTCCAATTGTTGTAATCTCTCCAGACGCTTATAAATCAGAATCCAGGCGCAGTCCATATCTTTGTTTGCCTCGCATTTTCCGTTCTTGGTGCCGGCGCAGGGGCCGTTGAGTATCCCTTTTGTGCACCTGGTGATGGGACAAATTCCGGCGGTATCTGCTAATCGACAATCACCGCAAGCGGCGCAGCGTTCATCCCAAACCCCCCACTCCTTAGCCATACCCATGAAGGAGGTGTTAACACCGGGTAAAACAGGTATATCGGAAAAGCGCTCCGCTACGACCTGGACCCCGATGCCACACCCCAGCGAAAGTATGGCGTCCACTTCTTTGACTTTGTCCGTGAGTAAGTCCAAGAATTCAAAGTCACATTGTCTTTTCACGGTGTATTCCAAAAAGCTATGAATTCCGTCGCCGCTCCTGGCCTGGGCTACCTGTAATGCGCTATGCAGAAAGGAGACCTCATGCTCGCCACCGGCGCCACAAACAGTCACACAGGTGCCACAGCCCAGAAGCAACACCCTCTCATAAGGAGCAATAACTTGCCTTATCTCCTCCACAGGCTTTTGCTCTGCCACTATCAAGTTCTCACCTCCTGTTTTATTATTGAATTTAGGTAAAGCCCTCCTATTTGTTCAGTAAAATTGTCCAGTGCCTCGGCAGCATCTGCCTCAGCAATACGCAGGTTAAACGTCTGCAAGCGCTGCGGCTCCAGACCAATCTGAGCCAGCACCTTTCTAACCTTCTCCACACGCTGGAGGACCCAGAAGGCGGTGTTTTCCCGACTGCATTGTTCCCCGCATCCCGCGATGAAAACTCCCTCTGCCCCCATCTCAAAGGCGCGTAATATGTGCACTTCTTCTAACTTGGCCACGCAGAGAATGGGCACTATCCAGATGCCAGCTTTGCCTTCCCTCCACAGGCTTGCCAACGCGCCCGTGCCAAAGAGCCCATATTGGCAGCAAAAGCCAATAATTAATGGTTTCGACTTCGATTCTGCGGCAGACTTAAGGGCATGCTCCAGTTCCTCGTCTATATGTCTGCGGTCGTACGGCTTCCGCAAGACTATTGCCTTGGCTGGGCATTCCGCAACACATATGCCACAAGCTTGACATTGCTCAGCAGGTATCTGGATGCTTCCGGCATCATCTATGTAGGGCACGTGGTAGGGACAGACTCTGAGACAGGTAAGACAAGTGGCGCACTTATCTTGGAACAATATCTCTGCTCCCATGCCGCAGCGCAGACAACGCCTAGCTTCATTGACAGCGGACTGCCAGTCATAAATTAGCTCCACCGTTGTGAATTCATTCACTCTGGCTTCAGGGGGGAGGAACGGAGGCTCAAGCCTCTCAATTTTTTTTATCATCTCTATTGTCTTGGGAGAAAGTTCGCCCAACGAGCTTTTTTTCTCCCCTGTGTCAGCTAGAGGGTATCTGTGCTGGAGATAATCATCAATACGAAAAGCTGCTTGCCTACCACTGGCCAATGCTTGGGTTACAGTGGCGGGTCCGGTGACGGCATCCCCGCCGGCAAAAACCCCTGCCCGATTAGTAGTGAGTGTGACGGGGTCAACTTGAATTGTGCTGCCTCGCCCGATGCGAAGACGAAAATCCTCAGAGAGTTGAGGCGCTTGCCCAATAGCGGTAATCAAAGTGTCAAACTCCGTATTGAATTCGCTGCCCTTGATTGGTATTGGACGTCGTCGGCCATCGGCATCGGGCTCCCCAAGCTCCATCTTTACGCAGGTCACATTCAAGTGCCCATTTTCTCGCTTTACCCTAATTGGTGTTACCAGGAACATGGTCTCTATGCCTTCCTCCAGAGCTTGCTCAATTTCGCTAGGGCTAGCCGGCATTTCCTCTCGGCTGCGTCGGTAGATAATACTCACTTTGTGCGCTCCCAGTCGAACAGCGGCGCGAGCAGCATCTATAGCGACGTTCCCACCACCAACTACGCCAACCCTGTCCCCTAGAGAGGGCTTAAGTCCCAGATTCACTTCACGGAGAAAAGTCGCCCCATCTATTACCCCGGGACTATCTTCCCCCTCTATTCCCATTCTAAGGCCCTGATGGGCGCCCACTGTGATAAAAACAGCTTTGTAAGCCATATCAAAAAGCAGATCCAGGGATACTACGCGGGTATTGGTCTTGATTTCGACGCCCATGTGAGTTAGCCTTTGGACTTCAGTATCCACTACCTCCCGAGGAAGGCGGTATTGTGGAATACCTACCCGGAGCATGCCCCCCGGTTCGGAATAAGCCTCGAAGATTGTTACTGGATAACCCAGCTTCCTGAGGTAGTAGGCACAAGCCAGCCCCGCTGGTCCAGACCCTACTACGGCAACCTTTTCGCTCTGTGTCGTTACGGCTTCAAGCTCTATCATCCTGTCACCGCCAAATTCCACAGCGAACCTCTTTAATGCTCGGATGGCGATAGGTTCATCCACCTGGCTGCGACGGCAGGCATCCTCGCAAGGATGGGTGCATACATAGGCACAGATGGAAGGGAAGGGATTGCCATCTCTTATGACCTGTAGTGCTTCCATCACCTTCCCTTGGGCCACTAAATCAACATACTCGCCGATCTCCATGTGCAGCGGGCAAGCTGCCTGGCAAGGCGGGATAATGCTGTGTCCATAAGAAGCTTCCTTGATGCGGTTAACTTGATAATTATCCATAGTCCGGTATGGCTCCTACTCTGTTAAAAATTAGTCTTGGTTATAGGATAGCTTACGCTTGAAAGATGTAAAAGAGGCAATCCCGATAATGATGGATGGATTTTGTTCGGGAATTGTTGACGGATTAACCCCTATTTTGCGATGGGAAAAACTCGTAGACCAAAGCAAACAGAGAAGGTTTTGCTCACACGGTGATAATGCCCTTACGTATGGCAAACCTGATAAGGTCAGCTTTATTGTGGATATTTAGCTTTTTCATCAGGTTGGTTTTGTGCGTCTCCACCGTCCTCAAGCTGATGACCAACATATCTGCTATCTCCTTAGCAGTATATCCCTCGGCAACGAGCTTAAGCATCTCCCTTTCTCTATCGGTCAGGTTCTGATAAGCGTCTTTTTCCCCTTCTATAGAGACTTTTTGCTGACATTCTTCAACAACAGCCGCAGCCGCCATAGGGGATAGAAAAGACCCTCCGTGATATACAGCTTGGATAGCTGAAGCGAGCTCAGAAAATGCTGCCGTCTTGCTAATGAAGCCACGAGCTCCTGCTTCGATAGTCGGAACGATGTATTCTCTATCTTCATACTGGGTGAGTGCCAACACTTTTGTTGTTGGGAACCTCTTACGGATCCTCCGCGTTGCTTCCAGCCCACTCATAATAGGCATGGCCAAATCCATGAGCACCACATCCGGGGCGAGCTCTTTCACCTTCTCCAAAGCCTCCCTGCCATTTGCAGCTTCGCCCACTATCTGTATGTCGGCGACCAGCGCCAGCAAAGCACGGATTCCATCCCGCACCAAGGTGTGGTCATCAACTATCAAAACTTTTATCTTTTGCATCCGCCGTAAATCCTTTTAGTGGAACTTTCACAACAATTCTCGTCCCTTTCCCCGGCTGGGACTTAATGCTACACCTGCCGCCGACTAAACGAGCCCTTTCTTTCATAGTAAATAAGCCTGCCCCCCGACCACCTTTATCTACCCTTGTAATCTTACTAACATCAAAACCTTTGCCGTCATCTTTGATGTCCAATACACATTCACGGGCATCGCATTCTAACCTGATAGAGACGTTCTTCGCTTGGGCGTGCTCCAGGATGTTGCCTATTATCCCTTGAGAGATACGGAAAAGCGTTACTTCTACTTCTGTGGGCAAGCGCTCTTCAGCTCCTTTGAATTCCGTAGATATGTTGGTCCCCAAAGGTTCCAAGTTATCCTTAGCGTAGCGGCTGATGGCTGCCGGTAATCCAAGCTCATCCAACAAGGTGGGGCGGAGTTCCTTCATCAGCTTTACTATCTCATTTTGAGTGTAAACTGCCAGAGACTGTATCTTTTGAAGCTTGCTGATGAAATCGGCGTCTATAATGCCATCGGTTTCCGCCTTTGTTATGGCAGCTTGAAGGTTTAAGGTCAGGCTGGTAAGAGCTTGGCTGGTCTCATCATGCAGCTCCCGGGCAAGCCGTTTGCGCTCCTCCTCTTGAGCCGTCAGGGCGTGCTGAAGGAGAGTTTGGTATCTTTCTCTGCCTAGCTCCAATCTCTGGTATAGACGGGCTTGTTCAATGGCCGTGCCAAGCTGACAACCAATTGAATTCAGGAGGTACATATCCTCTGCGGAAAATTGGCCTGGTACATGGGCGGCCACATTCATCACGCCTACAACCTTGTCCTTGGCTTTTAAGGGAACGCTAACAAACCCTCTAAGACCCTCTGTACTCACCAGGTCTGGATAGGCAACCCGTGGGTCCTTGGAAATATCTTGCAATACAACCGGCTCCCCGGTTTGGGCTACCCTTCCTGCCACTCCTTCGCCCAGCCTCATCTTCACCTGCTCAACGTATTTAACAGAGAGGCCACGGTATACCCGGTAGCTTAGCATTTGGGTTTGCTCATGAAGAAGCAGTATCCCCCCTGTGGTAGCACCGATGATTTCCAGCACGGTGTCTAGGGCGATATTCAAGATGGCATCTAAGTCCCACAACCCACTAGTGGCGGTGGAAATACGATTCAGGGCATGGAGATGGTGATGACGCCTTAGAATTTGATTCTCTAACTCCCGTTCTGCGGTGACATCTTTTCTCAGTTCGACAAATGCATTGATATCGCCTTGGTTGTCCCTAAGGGGATAAACGGTGATTTTGACATACCTGTTAGACGTCGTCTCAGTACCAAGTGCATGTTCGGGAGAAATAATTGTCGCCGGCTCGTTACTTTGAAGCACCTTGGCGAGGGGGCATTTCCATAGAGGGAAGCTACAAGGATTGTTCCTGCCCTCGAAGACTTCGTAGCAGAGATTGCCAATAAATGGTTTGCTCTCGGGCAAGCTCTGCTTCATAGCTAGGTTGGCAAAGTTAACACGGTATTGCCTATCGATGACAAAAAGCTTGTCTTCTATGCCATCCACGACATCCTGCAAGTTCATGTCCCAACTTGTAGTTTCACCAGCTTGCCGAATTGCTGCTTTCTTTTGATCCATTATCGCCTCAGCTCCTCTAGGATTCTTACAGGAATAAAGTATCTCAGAAGTGCCAAACTTGTCAAAATTGAGTATAAACCGTTGGCTAGATGAAGCTATTTATCGCGATTTTCCCAGAGTGTAAACTCATGCTATACTTCACGGATTCAACCGTTGAATTGCCGGAGAAAAAGCGATGATTGTAAAAATGCTAGTGGTTGGTCCTTTGGCCTCTAACTGCTATATCGTTGGTTCAACTTCAACCAAGCAAGGGATGATTATCGACCCGGGTGCCGAACCTAGAACTATTCTCAGAACGGTGCGAGAAACGGGCTTATCCATATCCTTAATTGTAATAACCCATGCCCACATTGACCATGTCGATGCTCTTGGTGAGGTTAAAGAAAGGACTAAGGCCCAGTTTGCCCTTCATGAGGCAGAGCAGAAATTATTGTCTGCCGCCCCCATGCATGTTCTAACGTCGCTTGGTCTCTCCCCGTTTAGGTCACCTCCCAAACCAGACAGGTTACTCAGGGGTGGTGACCTCATAGATAGAGACGACTTACACTTCGAAGTCCTCCATACTCCCGGACACACTCCTGGCGGAATCTGTCTTTCCGGGCATGGGGTAGTCTTTAGCGGCGATACTCTGTTTAACTGTGGAATCGGCAGAACCGACTTTCCCGGTGGCAGCTACGAACGTCTGATGAGGAGCATTCGCGAAAAGCTTATGGTCTTGCCTGACGAAACCATTGTCTATCCCGGCCACGGACCTCCTACCACTATTGGCGATGAGCGTCGAGGAAATCCCTTCCTCTAGGAGTATCCCTTCTAGATACTTTTGATGGCCCTTCGCTTTTGCTGATACTGCTTCGTTTCTCTTGGGACATATTTGCTCAATCAAGGGATATTGCGTAGATAATTACGATAGTTTGCCAGGGTCTCTTTTAGGTTGTCACCGCCGAATTTCTCCAGGCAGGCATCAGCGAGGACGATAGCCAGCATGGCTTCGCCAATTATCCCGGCGGCTGGCACAACACAAATATCGCTGCGCTCATAGTGAGCCTTGGCTACTTTGCCGCTGCGCAGGTCTATCGAGGGTAAGGGTTTAGCCAGAGTAGCGATAGGTTTGACTGCTGCCCTCACTATTATATCCTCGCCATTGGTTATACCACCTTCGATACCGCCAGCACGATTAGTGACATGTTGCCAGGGGAGCCCTTTTGCTTCGTGACGTGGATCGGGTTTGATGACATCGTGAGCTTGCGAACCTCTAAGCTCGGCTAAAGAAAATCCCGCCCCAATTTCCACTCCTTTTACGGCATTTATGCTCATTATGGCTTGGGCAATCCGGCCATCAAGACGGCGGTCCCAGCTGACGTGGCTGCCTAATCCGATGGGAACATTCGTCGCAATCACCTCAAAAATGCCTCCCAATGTGTCCCCGTTGGTTTTGGCCTCATCGATGGCTGACATCATTGCCTTTTCCAGCTTGGCGTTAGCGCAACGGACTGGGGAAGCTTCTACTTGCTGCCAGTCTACAGGGTCTGTTTTGCTTCGTTCCCAGTGATGTCGCCCAATCGCTATGGTATGGCTATGAATAGCAATGCCCAACTCCTCTAGGAGTCTTCGGGCTACGGCTCCGACAGCTACTCGGGCGGCTGTTTCCCGAGCACTGGCTCTTTCTATGATAGGCCTGATATCATCGAGACCATATTTAGTCACTCCGGCTAGGTCGGCATGTCCCGGACGGGGACAAGTTACAGGCTCAGCCTCTCTCACTACCGGGGAGACGCTTAATTGTTCCTGCCAGTTTTGCCAATCTCGGTTAGTGATAAAGAGCGCGATGGGGCTGCCTATAGTGAGACCGTACCTAACGCCAGCCATAATTTCCGCCTTATCCTCTTCAATCTTCATACGAGGACCACGCCCATAGCCTTGCTGGCGGCGTTTGAGTTGCTTGTTAATATATTCCACTTCCAGAGGTAAGTCGGCTACCATCCCTTCCACGATGGCTACCAACCCCTTTCCGTGGGATTCCCCAGCGGTAAGAAAACGAAATTGTCCCATTAAATTAACCCCATAAATTCGACTTCAAATTTAACCGGGTTCCCGCGAAAATCACAAGAATTTCGCGGGTGGAGTCAGCTTTGATATAGAAACAGAGGTTGCCTGTAATTATGATTCAAGATTTCCAAGAGAATTATATCTTGGGCACTCAATCCCGATAACCTCACCTTTATAGCATCGGCAAGTCCTAGCAGCGACCATATTGTTAACTTAGGTGGTTGGTAATACTCCACCATCGCAGTTTCGAGGCCAGCCAGTTCCATTGCCAAATCCGTAGCTGTATTTAGGTCGCCCAGCTCGTCAACCAGCCCCAACTCTTTGGCTTCGGTACCAGTGTAAATTTGCCCTGTAGCTAGGTTTCTAACCTCCTCCTTGCTTAGCCCTCTGCCCTCAGCTACCACATCGACAAATTGCTCATAATACTCATCAACCAGTTCCTGCATGATTTCCTGCTCCTCCGGCGTCAACTCCCTGAATCCCCAATACATGTCTTTATATTTGCCACCTTTGAAGATTTCTATCTGGATGCCCAGCTTCTCCAAAAGCTCCTCGATGTTCGTTACTGCTGAGATAACTCCAATGCTGCCGGTCATGGTGGTAGGAAGGGCGACAATCTTATCTGCTTTGGTTGAGATATAGTAGCCGCCTGAAGCAGCTGTGCCACCCATGCTTATTACAATGGGAACGGATTTTGTCTCCTTAATTCTTTCTATCTCCCAGAGGATTTCTTGGCAAGGCGCTATCTCCCCGCCAGGGCTCTCTATACGGAGGACAATCGCTTTGACTGCTGGATCTCCCTCGGCTCTTGTTAAATAATCCCTCACCAGCTTCGGGGTAATGACTGAGCCAGAGAACAACGAAGACTCCTCTGTCGTAATAGACCCAGTGAGCGGGATGACAACAATCTTACCCGTCACTGGTCTGGGGATGCAGAGAAGCGGAATCAATATTGCTGCAAGCACAGCTACTATGACTACACTGATAATGATGGCCTTTTTTTTCACCTTTTCCCTCCTGTCAATATTTCCTTGGCTTTATTGAACATTATATCAACTGGAGCTTCCTTTCCTGTCCACAGTTTGAAGGAAGCCGCTCCCTGATATACTAACATAGGTAGACCGCCAAGTATATTGGCCCCGGCTTTTTGTGCTAACTTCAATAGAGGCGTTAGCCAGGGGTTATATACCAGGTCATAAACTAAGACACCCCTAGGAATTACTTCAAGACTCAAAGGAGATTGGCCTTCTTGAGAACTATGCTTCATCCCTATGGTAGTGCAATGAACTATTAAATCGCAGTTGTCAAAAGTTTTGGCTGAACTTAGATTTTGCCACTGAAAAGCAGTGACATTCGTCTTCAAATCCTTTGAACTAGGTGAAGCCCTTTTGATGTGCCTCACCAGATTTTCTACCAGTGCTGTAGCTCGCTCAAAGATACCATCAGTAATAGCCAGTGAAGCTACCTTCCTTTGCACCAGGACGAAACTTACTGCCCTACCTGCCCCGCCAGCCCCTAGGATGACCACATGTTTTCCTTCAGGGTCGAAGTGTCCTTCTTTGTCCAGCGCCTCAATGAAACCGTGGGCGTCAGTATTAAAACCCACGAGCCTATCATCTTTTTTGACTATGGTATTGACAGCGCCGATTGAACTTGCCAGGTCATCAACTTCATCTAATAAAGGAAGAACAGCCTCTTTGTAGGGCACAGTTACGTTAGCTCCAACATTTTGGGGTTTTCTTAAACCATTCACTGTGTCTGGAAGTTGGGCTGGGCTTGTCTCCCAAGCTTCATAGCGAATATCAAGTCCATAATAATCTAGGGCTGCCTGCTGGAAATAAGGAGAGATAGAATGCTTAAGGGGGTGACCGATGAGACCTATGTATCTCGGCATCGCTCAAGTTCCTTCGCTGTTGCTCCGTCGGTGGCTATCCAGAAAACCCTGGAGGATAATGGCGGCTGCTATGGCATCTACTTTGGCTTTAAGCGGAAAGCTGTGATTTCTGGCTCCTCTTTTTGCCCCGGAGCGCGGTTTATTTCCCTGGCCACCGGGCCCCATTTTCAAACGCTCGGCAGCTTTGGTGGAGAGTCGTTCATCCCATAGTTGCACATCAAGTTGGTTGAGATTGCTTCGCTTCGCTCGCCGTGACAATTTGTCAGCGAAAGCTGTCACCTTACTGGCTTGTTTTCCTATCTCGCCATTTAGACGGCGAGGCAAGCCAACTACAATGCACTCTGCTTTATATTGCTCCACGAGCTTGAGAATCTCATCTATAGAAGCATCTTCGTCTTTATTGGACAGCACAGTTAGCGGGGTCGCCAAAATCCCTTGGGGGTCGCTTATGGCTACTCCGGTTCTCCTATCTCCGATATCTAGCCCCAAACTGCGCATTCCCACTCCGCCTGTCACCCTTCGCCCCGATTTTACCGGGGCTCAGGGTGACAGAACAACCAATCTCAGGAGATTTGGCTAGCAACGACACTTTTGACTAATTTCAGAGCCTCGTCAATTTTGGCGGCATCCTTTCCACCGGCTTGGGCCATAGCTGCCTTGCCACCACCACCCCCACCGGCGACCTTGGCTACTTGCTTGATAATATCGCCGGCATGGAATCCCTTAGCTATCAGGTCAGGAGTCACCATAGCCAAAAAATTAGGCTTACCATTATAAACTGTAGCTAAAACCACTATGGCGCTCTTGAGCGTGTCTTTTAATATATCGCCTATCTCCCTGAGGACAGGCATGGTCAGCGGTGGCACCTTGACAGCCAGAACTGTAACCCCGGCTATTTGCTCCGCTTGCCCGAGCAAATCCTCGGCTATTTTGCGCGATAGCTCCCTTTCCAGTGCAAGCGCTCTCTTGCGCTCCGCCTCCAATTCACTGATAAGGGTTTTCACCTTATTAGGAACTTCGTCAAGCGAGCCTTCTACTTCTTTGGCGATGCTTTGCAAAGCTGTCAAGCGAGATTCAATCAGAGCTTCAGCTTTTCTGCCCGTTACTGCTTCAATGCGATGTAGTCCTGTGCCGATGCTGCTTTCGCTCGTTATCAGGAATATGCTAATTTCTCCCGTTGACCTCACGTGAGTGCCACCACAGAGCTCTTTGCTTATGGCTGGCTCCCCGATTTCTAGCATCCGAACTTCCTCTCCATATTTTTCTTCAAACAAGGCGATAGCGCCTTCAGCGATGGCTTGGTTATAGGGAACAACTCTTGCCTCCGCTTTCAAGTCCTGGCGTATCCACTCATTGACCTGCCTCTGAATTTCCTTGAGTTGCTCCTCAGTTATGGATGACAGATGCGAGAAGTCAAATCGGAGCCTTTCTGGCTCTACTAGCGAGCCTTTCTGGTAAACGTGGCTGCCTAATGTCCGCCTTAAAGCAGCCTGCAAAAGGTGGGTGGCAGTGTGGTTGCGAGCAATGTCCAGGCGGCGGGCGACATCAATTTTGGCTTCCACTTCGTCACCCACAGATATGCGCCCTTCAATCGCCTTTCCTTTATGTATTATCACGTCTGAAGGAGTTCTAATAGTATTTGTGACGACTACTTTTCCCTTCTGGCTGTTGATTTCGCCGCTATCGCCCACCTGCCCTCCCATCTCGCCATAGAAAGGAGTTTTGTCTAGCACCACGTCAACCTCACTACCTTCAGCCACACTTCGCACAGGGCTTTCGTTAGTTATCAAATCGCGAACCTTTGACTTAGAGCTGTATCTTTGATAGCCGACAAAATGTGTTTGCTTACGTATGACCGTAAGCTTGCCTTTCACCTCTGCTTTGCCCTCGGAACGACCACTTAGGTAGACGACCTTTTGTCCCGACCTAGCCCTTTCCCGCTGCTTCTCCATCTCAGCCTGGAAACCTTCCCAATCTATGGAAAGGCCTTTTTCTCGGGCGATTTCAGCGGTTAGCTCTGAGGGAAAGCCATAGGTATCGTACAGTCTGAATACCTCTTCACCTGTTAGCCCATCTCTCTTTTGAGCTAAAGCTTCGTTGCTGAGCTTTTCCACCAGGTTAAGCCCGGTATCGAGAGTAGCGATAAATTTTTCCTGCTCCGCTCTAACTACTTCGCTAATCAAGGTCTGATTAGCCGCAAGCTCAGGATATATGTGGCTCATCGTGCTGACGACGACTTCAGCTATTTCATTAAGGAAGGGTTTATTCAATCCCAGTTTTGTGCTGAAAACTGAAGCTCGCCTGAGTATTCGTCTAAGCACATATCCCCGGCCTTCGTTGGAAGGCATTATGCCATCGGCGATAAGGAAGGCAACGCCTCGTGAGTGCTCAGCCACAATCCTAATGGCTCGGTCGGTATTCTTGCCCCGACCATATTCTTGCCTGGACAATTGACAAATGCGGTCTACCAGAGGGAAAAACAAATCCGTTTCGTAAGGGGAAGGCTTGCCCTGGATAGCGGCTAAGGTTCTCTCCAGTCCCATACCGGTATCGATGTTTGGTTTGGGTAAAGGGGTGCGCTGTCCATTCTGGTCCTGATTGTATTGAGTAAATACCAGATTCCAAATCTCAGAGAAGCGACCACATTCGCAATTAGGCTTACATTCAGCTTTACCACAGCCAAGCTCTTCACCCAAGTCATAGTGAATCTCGCTACATGGTCCACAGGGGCCAGAATCGCCAACGGGCCCCCAGAAATTGTCCTCTTCGCCGAATCGCAGTATTTTTTTGGCGGGAACGCCAACCTCTCGCCAATAAGCGAAGGCTTCATCATCGTCAAGATAAATAGTTATCCAAAGCCGCTTCTCAGGCAACTTCAAATACTTGGTAACAAATTCCCAAGCCCAAGAAATAGCCTCCTTTTTAAAATAATCACCGACACTGAAATTACCCAGCATCTCGAAGAAGGTAAGGTGTTTGCTATCACCCACCGAATCTATATCAGTGGTGCGAAAGCACTTCTGGCAGGAAGCTAATCGTCGGCCAGGCGGGGTCTCTAGCCCTAGGAAATATGGCTTAATCTGCACCATGCCAGCGCTGGTCAGCAGTAAAGTAGGGTCTTTATGAGGCACTAATGAGGAGCTGGGGATTATCTTATGCCCCCTATCCTGAAAAAAACTCAAGAAGGCTTGCCTGAGTTCGTCACCAGTCACTTACAAATCTCCTTCCTGATTTTAGAAGGTGCCAGTTTTAATGTCAATTAAGCTGTAAGAGAGCACTGAGTAATGTCATTCTGAGCCCCGACTCGTCGGGGCGAAGAATCTAGAGGCTCTTCTCTACCGCTCGGGGTGACATATCAGACGTGATGCTTACGCCAACCAAGAATTTAGTTATTTCCCCTTCTTCGCATAATCAGGGCACCAGGTGGTGTTGGGGCGCTCAGGACGATGGCAAGCAGACCTCCAGTTCCATTTACAGTTGTCGCAGAGAAGAATATTAATGCCGAGGTTTTTCTTGACCTTCAGTTTGAATCTGTCTAGCCAGGTGGGATTGCTTCGCTTGTTCACTTTGTTCGGCGTGGCAGCTAGGCGATAATATTTCTAGATGTCTTTGGATAGAGTAGCTAAGAATTCAGCGTTATTCCTTGTCTTAGCTAGCCTTTCCAAGATCCTTTGTGTAGCCTCGCTATGGTTGGAGGAATCGCTATCCAGCATACTAACTATGCGTCTCAGCAGCCATACTTGTTTTAAGGTATTTTCATCCAGCAAGAGCTCCTCTCTCCTTGTGCCGCTAGGTGTAATATTTATAGCCGGGAAGATTCTTCGCTCAGATAATCTTCTATCTAAGTGGAGTTCCATGTTACCTGTGCCCTTAAACTCCTCGTATATGAGGTCATCCATACGGCTGCCAGTATCCACAAGGCAAGTGGCAATAATGGTTAAACTTCCTCCCTCCTCAATGTTGCGAGCAGTACCGAAGAAGCGTTTGGGGGGATGCAAGGCTGTGGAATCAATACCGCCAGATAAGGTACGCCCGCTAGGGGGCAGGGCTAAGTTGTAAGCTCTGGTAAGTCTGGTAATGCCATCTAGGAGTATGACCACATCTTTGCCCATTTCGACTAGCCTTTTGGCTCTCTCTAAGGCTAATTCCGCTACACGAGTCTGGCTTTCTACCGGTTCATCGAAGGTAGCAGCAATAACCTCAGCTTTGACTGACCTTTTCATATCGGTGACTTCTTCAGGCCTTTCTCCAATAAGGCAAACCATGAGGTGAATATCGTTGTAGTTAGTCGTTATGGCGTTGGCAATTTTTTGAAGAAGCACAGTCTTGCCTGCCTTAGGTGGTGATACGATAAGCCCTCTTTGCCCCCGGCCTATGGGTGTCACTAAGTTGATTAGACGAGTGGATAACTCATCTGACGTTGTTTCCAGATTGATGAGCTTATTGGGGAAGGTGGGCGTCAGCGAACCGAAGTTGCGACGCGTTCTTGCCAGTTCAGGGTCAAGGCCATTGATGCTCTCTACTCGAAGTAAACTGTAATATTTCTCACCTTCTTTAGGAGGCCTAGCCTGGCCGCAGACAGCATCGCCATCTCTTAAGTTGAAACGGCGAATCTGGGAATTTGACACATAGACATCGTTAGCACCGCGCCGGAAGGTATCCTGTCGCAGGAAGCCATAGCCCTCGCTGATAGTTTCCAGAATGCCTGTTATAAATATATTTCCTTGCTGCTGTGCTTCCGCTTGCAAGATGCGGTGGACAAGCTCGGACTTCTTCAAAGCGGAGAAGCCGATGATGCCATACTCCTTAGCTATCGCCTCTAGCTCCTCTCGATTTTTGTTTTCCAATTCCATTAAAGTTGACATAATAACCTCTTTTTCTACGATTTGGTGCGGGCTTTTGTAATTCCTTTCTCGCCCATCACCTTCTTCCAGTCTTCTCTAAAACGCTCAATGCCGATATCTGTTAGGGGGTGTCGTATCATTTGTAGCAGCACTTCGTATGGCACCGTGGCGATATGAGCCCCAACTTTAGCGGCCATAAAACAATGTTGAGGATGTCTGACGCTGGCAGCGATAACCTGAGTAGGTAGTTGATAGTAGTCTAGGTACTCCACAATGTCAGCCACCACTTTCATACCATCCTCGCCAATATCATCTAATCTGCCCACAAAAGGGCTGACGAAAGTAGCCCCGGCTGCTGCCCCCAGCACAGCCTGGTTCAAGGTGAAGCATAAGGTGAAATTCACCTTTATATTTTCACTAGCCAGCACTGAGGTAGCCTCCAATCCTTCAAGGCTAGCCGGTATCTTCACCACAACGTTCTCCGCCCACTTAGCTATTTCTCTGGCTTCAGCTACCATTGATTTGACATCCTGGCTCAACACTTCGGTGGATACCGGCCCAGGAACAATGGAACAAATTTTTTTGACTAGCTTCCGGTAGTCAACCTTGCCTTCTCGCGACACAATGCTGGGATTGGTGGTTACGCCTGTGACCACCCCAAGTCGCACCCCGTGGCGAATATGCTCTATGTTAGCAGTATCTAAAAATATTCTCATCTTCCTAATTTAAAGGTAAGCTTGTCTGAGCACCTTCCACGAGCGTCTCCTTGGCTGCTCCAATAAATCCTAAGAATAACGGGTGGGGAGAATCGGGACGAGATTTGAACTCAGGATGGAATTGGCAGGCAAGCATCCAAGGGCGATCTCGTAATTCAGCAATTTCCACTAATCTACCATCTGGAGACAACCCAGAGGGCACAAGACCAGCTTCTTCCAATGGCTGGCGGAAATTATTATTGAATTCATAACGGTGGCGATGCCTCTCATAAACTACTTCGGTGCCGTAGGCACGCGCTGCTATCGTTCCGGGCACTAAATGGCAAGGATAGGTCCCGAGCCTCATGGTTCCTCCCTTCTGCTCTATGCCGCGCTGCTCGGGCAGCAGGTCAATCACAGGATAATCGCTGTTGGCATCAAACTCAGTGGAATTTACCTTTTCGCTGTGGAAAACCCAACGGCCAAATTCAATGACCATAATTTGCATCCCCAAGCATAAGCCAAAATAAGGGACTTCCCTCTCTCTAGCGAATTTGGCAGCTTTTATCATGCCTTCAATTCCTCGATAACCGAAGCCACCAGGGACAATTATGCCCTGAACTTGCCTAAGCTTGTCATCAGCCGCGCCATCCAATTGCTCTGAATCCAGCCACTCTATTTTCACTGCGCGATTGTGGGCTAATGCAGCGTGACACAACGCTTCGCGCACTGAGTAGTAAGCATCTCGGAGCCCTACGTATTTGCCTACCAATCCAATAATTACAGGCTCTTTAGGAGCTTTCAACCTAGCCACCATATCTCGCCATTCATCCAGATTGCTTTTCCCGGCCGTCAATCCCAATCGGCGGACTATAAATTCCCCTAACCCGGCATCCTCAAGCAAGAGAGGCACCTCGTAGATGGTTTCGCTGGTAACCAGGGGAATAACTGCCTCCTTATCCACGTCGCAGAATAGCGATATTTTATCCTTTATCCCTTCAGATATTTCCTTATCGCTGCGACACAGTATAACATCGGGTTGAATACCAATTCTCCTTAGCTCATTGACGCTATGCTGAGTGGGCTTGGTCTTTAGTTCATCAGTGGCAGCGATATGTGGCAAAAAGGTGACATGAATATATAGCACATTGTCCCTGCCTTCGTCCTTTCTCATCTGCCTTATAGCTTCAAGAAACGGTTGGCCTTCGATATCCCCCACGGTGCCACCAACTTCAATGATAATCACCTCAGCCTGAGATATTTCGGCTACTTTCCTTATCCGTCTTTTTATTTCATTGGTTACATGAGGCACCACCTGAATTGTGCCTCCTAAAAAATCTCCCCGTCTCTCCTGAGCG
Source organism: Chloroflexota bacterium (assembly GCA_013388845.1). Classification (GTDB taxonomy): domain Bacteria; phylum Chloroflexota; class Dehalococcoidia; order GIF9; family AB-539-J10; genus RBG-13-51-36. The sequence continues at coordinate 57,282 of JACAEN010000011.1, forward strand.
ATGACCGAAGAATAAACTTGTCCGGAAGTGACGTTAGAAGCCTGGGTCAGCTCCACTCCAATAAATCTCTCATAATGTCCTAAATCTAAATCAGTCTCGGCACCGTCTTGAGTAACAAACACTTCACCATGTTGGAACGGGGACATTGTCCCTGGGTCAACATTCAAGTAAGGATCCAGCTTCTGCACGGAGACAGAAATGCCACGGCTTTTCAATATTTTGCCGATAGAGGCTACCGAAATTCCCTTACCTACAGAACTAACTACGCCGCCGGTAATAAAGATATACTTACTCACCGCTTATTGCAAGAATACAAGGAAAGCCAAATCTTGTAGGTTGATCCTAGAAAGCGAAGCAAATCTGGGTTTCTTTTTATTATAAGGACTAGGATTCTAAATTGTCAAGTCTGTCTTGTTGGAATGATTTGGCCCACCCTGTCCTGAATTCAGGCACAGATTTTTGTGGAAAAGGTAGTAGTGCTATAATGGGCATGACAAAACATGTCTAAAAAATACATTCTGGTTCTAATAGTGCTAATAGTGGTGGGGCTAAGTATCGGTATTTGGGCCATTGCCCCGACATCCAGCCCGCCTCAGTCTGATAGCACAGCCCAGCACACTAATCCCGACTGGACATTCCCTTTGGAGAATGAGCCAGCTACTCCTTTGCCTGATTTCCGCCCGGTAGTTGCTGAGGTAATGCCCTCGGTGGTTTCCGTAACTACGGAGATTGTCGTCTCTGATTTCTTTGGCCGTCAGTATACGGATTATGTTAGTGGATCCGGGATGCTTATTGATGATAAAGGATACATTGCCACCAACAACCATGTAGTTGAAGATGCCCAGAGCATCTACGTGGAATTGGTTGATGGTAGAACTTTCTCCGCAGATATAGTGGGCACTGACTCTTTGTCTGACCTGGCCGTCATAAAGATAGACGCCACAAATTTGCCTTATGCCTATTGGGGTGACTCGAGTTTGTTATCTGTTGGCGAATGGGTGCTCGCTATTGGCAATGCACTAGGAGAGGGAATAAGGGCGACTGAGGGTATAGTGAGTCGCTTGAATGTATCTGTGAATGTTGGAGGAAATGTTCTGTACGGTTTAGTTGAGACCACAGCGCCTATCAATCCCGGCAACAGCGGCGGCCCGCTGGTGAACATGTCTGGCGAGGTGGTAGGCATTACCAGTGTTAAGATAGTTGCGTCCGCGGTGGAAGGCATGGGGTATGCCATAAGCAGTAACGAGGCTAAGCCTATTATCGAGAGCCTGATTCGTTATGGTCGTGTGACCTATCCCTGGCTGGGGGTAGGAGTAGATACTGTGACTCCCTATGTAGCGAAGACAAGAGGCCTCTCTGTGGACAGGGGAGCGCTTATTGTGCAACTGGTTGCCAATAGCCCTGCAGAGGCTGCTGGATTAAAAGTTGACGATGTCATCATCCGCTTTGGGGGCCAGGAAATAAGCAACACTGCCGACCTTGTCCGAGCTATTCGAACCAGCCAAATTGGCGAAGAGGTGGAAATAGTCTTCGTTAGAGGCGAAGATACTAGGACAACTTCAGCCCGACTGATAGAGCGCCCGTCTTCTTAGGGAGGACAAATCCTAAATCCTAGGCTCTAAATCCCAAACAAATTCAAATTTCGAGTGCCCTAAGTTAAAAACCGTTTTGGTCATTCGGCTTTTGAGTTTTGACACTGTTTAATGTTTCGTATCTAGTGCTTAGGATTTGTTTTTTTGATTGCTAAAGAGACCTCGCTATTGGAGATATGGTGTTTCTCATCATAAGCGCCTTCAGGAGGCAAACCATCAATAAGCTCTTGAGATAAAGTTTCTTGTTTAATGTAGTCGGCAAAAGTGTTTATTACTTGTTTGACGAATGGTTCCTCCGTCTGGTAGTAAGTTATGATGTGGTCTGTGATATCAAACTGGGCATTGCGACGCATGTTTTGGAGGTGACGCACAAGCTCTCTACTGACTCCCTCGGCAAGTAGCTCGGGAGTCAGTTCGGTGCTTATGGCTACCCAGTATCTCGCATCATTGGCTACGCTGTAATCTGGCATATTTGAGGGGAATTCCTCTCGTTCCTTCGCTCTGCTCCACACGACGAGTTGCTTGACATTTATCTCTTCCATTACCTCGCTGGCCAAGCTCTCTAAAGCCTTCTTCTCTCCTTCAGTCTCCACCCTGACTATAGCTTTGCCCAATGGTTGCCGCACTTTGATTCCAGCCCTGGCTCGTGCTGCTCGGCCCAAACTGGATATCTTCATGGCTAGCTCAACATCGCTGTTTAGCTTGTCATCAATCTTGCTTTCATCTGCGGTGGGGAAATCAGTTAGATGAACGCTTTCTCTAGCCTGAGAATCGACAGAACGCACCAAATTCTGATAAAGCTCTTCGGCGATGAATGGCACAAAAGGAGCTAACAGGTGAGACAGAGTCACTAGGCACTGGTATAGCGTGGTATAGGCGGCTAATTTATCAGCATCATTCTCGCTTTTCCAGAACCGGCGACGGTTTCTCCTTACATACCAGTTGGAGAGATTATCCACAAATTCCTCAATTCTGCGTGCCGCAGCGGTAGGATTGTAGCTATCCATCAATTTGGAAACCTCGTTTACGAGCCGGTTAAGCTCAGAAATAATCCAATTATCCAGCTTCGTGAAAGCTTTCGGCTGACCGCTGGCAGCTGTCAACGGCTGAGGAACAAAACGGTCGATATTGGCATAGAGGGTAAAAAAAGAATATGTATTCCACAAAGTAAGGAAGAATTTGCGTATTGTCTCTTCGAGTATCTTGGTGGAGAAGCGGTGGTTATCTTCTCCCGGAGTGGAAACCAGCATATACCACCTGAGAGCGTCGGCACCATAATTATTAATTACAGCCCAGGGGTCAATTACATTGTCCTTGGATTTGCTCATTTTCTCACCCTGAGCATCGACAACATGCCCTAAGCAGATGACATTCCTAAAGCAAGGACGATTGAAAAGTAGAGTAGATATGGCGTGTAAGCTGTAAAACCAGCCCCTAGTCTGGTCCACTGCCTCGCAAATAAAATCGGCAGGAAAATTCTGCTTAAATTTATCTTTATTCTCGAAGGGATAATGCCACTGAGCTACAGGCATAGCTCCAGAGTCAAACCAACAATCGATTACCTCGGGGACGCGCTGCATTATGTCGCCACAATGAGGGCAAAGGAGAAGGACCTCGTCAACAGAAGGGCGGTGAAGATCTCCAAGATCTTTGGGATTTCTAATTGGTCTCCCTAGAAGAATTTCCTCCGCTAATTTCTCTGGTTTTGCTTGCCTTAATCTCTCAAACCCTTCGCACAGCTCTTTTACGCTTCCAATGCATTCATCGTGACCACAGCTCTGACATCTCCAAATATTGAAGGGAGTTCCCCAATACCTCTCCCGGGAAAAAGCCCAATCAACATTATTCTCCAGCCAATCGCCAAAACGACCATGCTTAATGTAATCAGGGTACCAGTTGATTTCGTTATTGCCCGAGATAAGCCTTTCTTTTACCGCCGTTGTTTTGATATACCAAGCTGGCTTGGCATAATAGAGGAGGGGTGCGTCACATCGCCAGCAAAAAGGATAGGTATGAATAATCTTTTCACTGCGATAGAGTAAACCACGCGATTGAAGGTCATCGAGAATAAAAGGGTCAGCATCCTTAACAAACTTACTAGCAAAGGGATAGGTACCAGTAACCTTGCCCTCCAAATCCACAGGTTGAACGAAATCAAGCCCACTACTCATCCCGATGTCAAAGTCAATTTCTCCAAAGGCTGGAGCAATATGAACCACTCCAGTGCCCTCCTCTAAAGAGACGAAGTCAGCGCCGATCACAGGGTAAGCTAAATCCTTCTTCATCTGTTTCGCACGCAACGTTGGTAACTCCAGACGCTGAACAGCAAATCTGTGAGGATTAAACAAAGGCTCATATTCAAGATGCACAAGCTCCTCACCCAAAACAACTCCTGCTTGAGTGTATTCATCAAGCCCAACCCTATCCACAAGTGTCCTAGCTAGGACGAGATAATCCTGGTCACCTTCCATCACACTATATTCAGCATGAGGAGCAACCGCCAGGGCCGTATTGCCTGGGAGTGTCCATGGTGTTGTGGTCCAGGCCAGCAAAAATACCGGTTTACTTGATGTACGAGAGGGCGAGAGAAGAGAGTGGAGTCCTGTTTTCTTCTCAAGCGAACGAGGGTCGAGTCTGAACTTTATATAAACCGACGGGTCTTCAGCGTCGTCTCGGTACCCCAAAGCCACTTCGTGAGAGCTGAGGGATGTGCCACATCTAGGGCAATGTGGGGTTACTTTATAGCCCTGATAGATTAAGCCCCTGTCCCAGAGCTGTTTTATTATCCACCAGCAGGATTCAATATAGTTGTTGTCCAAGGTTATATAAGGATGCTCCATGTCTAACCAGCAGCCAAGGCGCTCAGTCATAGCCTCCCATTCCTTGATGTATTTGAAGACGCTTTGGCGACAATGCTCATTGAATCGAGCCACTCCATATTCCTCGATTTGAGCCTTGCTGGTAAGGGCAAGCGAGCTTTCCACCTCTAACTCAACGGGTAAGCCATGGGTATCCCACCCTGCTTTTCGTGGCACGTGATAACCTTTCATTGTCTTGTACCGGCAAACAACGTCCTTATATAGACGAGACAGCACATGGTGGACTCCCGGACTACCGTTGGTCGTAGGTGGGCCTTCATAAAAGGCATAATGTGCCGCGCCTTCCCTTGTCTCGATGCTCTTATCAAAAATTCCGTGCTCTTTCCAGAAGCGAAGGATATCTTCTTCCAGTTGAATAAAGTTGGTCTTACTACTAACTTCTCGGAACATGGCTAGCCCTGTCTCGGTAAAATAACCACCTTTCTATTCTCGCCCTCGCCTATGCTCTGAGTTGTCACATCGGGATTGTCAGCCAGAGTTAAATGAATAATACGGCGTTCGTCGGCAGGCATTGGCTCCATAGTTATGGCACTGCGTTTTGATTTCACCTGCTCAGCCAGATATAAGGCTAGTTTTTGCAGGGAATCATAGCGACGTTTTTTATACCCGGCAACATCGACGTTTAACGGCAGCCAGGTCTTTAACTGTCCAGCCACTATTAGTTTTGTGACATACTCCAGGGCAACCAAGGTTTGACCTCGCCGACCAATCAAGATACCTAAGTCGTCGCCTTTGATATCCAAAGCTAAAGGTATCTCATCAGATAGCACTTCAACCTTGCCCGCCACTCCTAGCAATCTGAGCAAAGTATCTAGAATTTCTGTCACTACCTGAACCACGTCTCTTTCCGGTGGAGTTATTGGAGTTACCCTGATTAAAGCTCCCTTGCCTCCTACTCCCAAAATTCCCGGCTTTCCCTCTCTAATAACCTCCACCTTGAATTGGTCTCGGCTCAACCCTAGCTGGGCCTCTGCTTTCTCTATCGCCTGTTCTACTGTTGCAGCTGTTATCTCAATGCTTTCCATAGTACGCTTTCCTTTTAGTGATTTGCTTTATTGTCAGCGCAGTGTGCAATCACCTCTGTTCTGTAATGCTAGTTTGCTTTCCCTTCGCTGGTTTTGATGGAAATGGGGAACGGAATTTAAGGTATCCCCAGCTGCCAGTAGCGAAATATTGGGTGATAATACCAATTATATTGGAAACAGCCCAGTAAATAGCCAAGCCACTGGGAAACATCAAGGTAAGGAAGCCAAACATGAGGGGCATCATCAGCGTCATTATCCTGTTTGTGGATTCTTGCCTGGGGTCAACTGCTGGCGCTTGGCTCATCTTCTGCTGTATCCATGTTGTGCCACCGACTATGATAGCTAAAATCCAATATGGGTCAGGTTGTCCTAAATCAAGCCACAAAAACTTGCTGCTCAACGGAATCACTTGATTCACTATGTCCCAGGAGTAAAGACGATGAGATAAATCAAGTAAGTTCTCGGGCGTGGTGGCTAGAGCTCTCATGATGGCTTGATAGAGGGCAATCCAGATGGGGAACTGAATCAACATAGGCCATAAGCAGCCCAAAGGATTTACTCCGGCTTCCTTGTAAAGTTTCATCATTTCTTGCTGGAGCTTTTGCTGATTCTTACCATATTTTTTCTGCAATTCTTGAATCTTCGGTTGCATATCCTGCAAAGCTTTAGTGGACTTGAGTTGTCGGTTATTGAGAGGCCAGGTGATTAGACGAACGATAATTGTGAGGGCGATGATGGCTAAGCCAAACTGACCGAACAAAAAGTGGCTTAGGGCAATCAGTACATTAAGTACCGGGTTAGCTATGATAAAGTCCCAAGGATTCATTGAGCGCGGCCCTCATTCTTCTTCAGTCAACGGGATTGGCTGACTTACCTCCCTCTTTTCAATATCCACAACATACAACTGGTTATCTTCACCTCGAATGTAAACCAGACCCTCGCGAGCACAAAGAGGCGTCCTTATTTGAGTATTGATGGTCGGTTTGTCGGCATTGTCTGGATTCTTAATTCGCTCGCCATCACCGGTCTCAGAATTAATGATATACACATTGCCTGCCTCATTAGCTACTATTAGCAGATTGCCAATCAAAACAGGTGAGGAAACTATAGGTTTTCCAGTGTCGAATTCCCACAATTTTTCTCCTGTTTTTGCTTCAATAGCATAAAGCTTGCCATCAAGACAGCCAGCATAAACAATGCCTTCATTAACTACAGGAGGCGCCCAGAACCAATTGCCGGCTGGCTTTTCCTGGGGAAATTTCCATACTGGCACATCACTACCTATCTTTATGGCATAAAGACAGCGATCGAATGAACCCACAAATATAGTATCTCCGTAAATCACTGGTGAAGAAGCAAAGCCTGCCTGTGATTTAAAAGACCAGTCTAATAACTCTCCCGTTTCCATTGATAAAGCATAGATATGACCGTCGAAAGTGCTGACATAAAGAGTATCACCCATAACCGTGGGGCTTGTCCACAGCTTGACAGCCAAGGGCTCAGATTTCCACTTAAGGTCACCATAAGTTGTATCCAAAGCATAAACCATGCCATCCGAGTTGCTAATATAGATAGTGTCATTAGCTATAACCGGGCTACCTACAATAGCTCCTATCGAACCTGTTCTGGGGTAAACCCACCTCTCGATGCCCCGGGCTATGGCCAGGGCATATACCCGGCCACTATAAGTGCCAACGTAAACTAATTCACCATCCACTATCGGCGTGGTATATATAGCAGCAGGAGGGTCGATAGGATAAGACCAATTCTGGCCTCCGGTCGATGAGTTTATCGCCACCACCCTGCCATCTCTGGTGCCCACATAAATGATGCCGTCATGAACTGCAGGCCCCGACCATCCCCCTTTGGGCTGAGCCGTGCCAGAACAGGAAACCAAGATCAAGGGCAAAAGGGCAATTACAACGAGGAATAATATCTTTGGTTGTTTCATTCCATAACTAAGGCACTGGGTCGTAGCCACCTTCAGAGAATGGATTACAGCGAACTATCCTCTTGGCTGCCAGCCAGCTACCTCGGAGAAATCCATATTTTTTAATTGCCTCAAGCGCATACTGAGAACATGTGGGCTGGAAACGGCAGACACTAGGGAGACCCTTCGAAAGTGTGTTCTGGTACCATCTAATCAACCACAGAGCTAATTGAGTCATTCGTTGCTCTCCAATAATTGTGCCCGAGTCAAAAGCTTAGTCACGGCCCTCTCGAGTTGATGATAGTCTGTGTTGACTGCTGCAGACCGAGCAATGAGGATAATATCCCATCCCGGTTTTAGCGATTGCAACCTCATTATTTCCCTGAGTAACCTCTTCAAGTGATTACGCTGCACCGCCTTACCTACTTTTTTGGTCACAGAAAAACCGTATCGGCTTAGACTTAAACCATTGGGCATTGCCTTCATCACTAGCAAGCTATTTGCCCACGCTTTGCCTTGTCGGTAAACCAAAGTATATTGTGCTCTATTAGTTAAAAATCGAGGCTCCTTCACTGGATGGAATTAAACTGGAGTTAGCCTATGCCTCCCCTTAAGGCGCCTGGCTTTAAGCACTCGTCTACCAGCGCGAGTGGCCATCCTGGCGCGGAAACCTAAACTGCGCCTCCGGGGAATGTTCTTTGGTTGGTAAGTCCGCTTTGGCATTTTTCAGACTGTCGAACGGGATAGGCCGACGCCTCCTGTTTTCCAAATATGGGTTGGTGCGTAAGGCAGCATAGCCAGATAACGAGCTCTCTTTATAGCTTGTGCCAAGCTTCTTCGATGTTTAGCGCAGGTTTTGCTCCTCCGTCGTGACACTATCTTGCCCTGACCGGAAATATAGCGAGACAACAGAGAAACATCTTTATAGTCGATTTCCATACTTCCTTTGCAGAAGGGACAAACTGCGGGCTTAGTGACAAAGTTTCTCGTAGGTCTTACCCTTCCGGTATTAGCTGCTCTTCCAGTATTAGTCAAATCTTCCTCTCCTCTATTTTAGTCAAAGGGTAAATCTTCAGGCTCGAGCTCCCCTTCCTCAGCTACCGACACCGGGGTTCGCTTGCCAAGGAAAAGTACGCGCTCCGCAGTCACCTCAAGGCTGGTGCGCGTCTGCCCGTCCTGTCCTTCCCAATTGCGGGCGTGCAATCTTCCTTCAACGTAAACTTGCCTCCCCTTGCTCAAGAATTGATTGCATTGCTCAGCTTGCTTGCCCCAAACGCTAACTCGAAACCAGTCCGTCTCTTCCTTGGTCTCTCCGGCCGAAGTGGTATAGCGACGAGTAGTAGCCATACGAAAAGAGGTAACTGCCTTCCCGTTGGGCGTGTACCTCATCTCCGGGTCGGAACCTAGATTGCCAACAAGTATTACTTTGCTTAGGCTTGCCATGTCAATCCTCCACTTTTACCACAAGATATCGCAGAATATTCTCGAAAGCACGGACTTCTGATTCAAGCTCCTTAACCGATTTTGGCATTAACTTAAAGCGAGCTAGAATATAATCAGCCTCCATAAATTTCTTTATAGGGTAAGCGAGCTTTCTTCTTCCCCAATTTGTTATCTCCTCCACCGCTCCACCGCGGCTATTAATGGACCGGGTCACCTTGTCTACAATTTTGGACACTCCCTCTTCATCAATTTCAGGGCTGATTATAGCTACCATCTCGTAATCATGCATGTCTAAAATTTTATATCACAGGGAATAAAATGGCAACAAGACCTATGTTTTAACTACCTATTACGTCTACTAGCTAGAATGTTAAATAGGGCCAGTGTTATAATTCCGCCAATGAAAGTATCTGAGTTGGGAGAATTTGGGCTAATTGACCTTATACGAGATATTGTGGCTAAATCCCAAAATCTGGAACGTGCTTCTTGGCAGAAAACTCTGGTGGGAATTGGCGATGATGCCGCCGCTTGGCAAAGTAATGGGCACATTGAATTGGCTACTACGGACACTCTGGTTCAAAATATACACTTCGACTTGAGGCTGACACGCTGGGAGGAATTGGGCTGGAAAGCACTCGCTGTAAACTTAAGCGACATAGCTGCTATGGGTGGTATTCCCAGCTATGCTTTGCTTTCCTTGTCGCTGCCTGGCGAACTCGAAGTTGAAGATATGTCCAAATTCATTAACAGCATGGTGCATTTGGCTGGGGAATTTGGCGTAGCTATAGTTGGAGGTAATGTAGCAGCCGCTCCTAATGTCGTAATCACAGTAACAGTAATTGGTTACTCCAAAGGCAAAGCATTACTTAAGAGGTCAACAGCTTCCCCTGGTGAGCAAATAGCCGTCACAGGATACCTGGGATTGTCCGCAGCCGGCTTGGAGATGCTCCAGGGAAAGATCATCTCAGAACCCGAAACAAACAATATCCTGAGGCAAGCTCACCTTAAGCCTATGCCGCGGGTAAAGGAAGGACAAATTCTGGTAGAGCAAGGGGTTAAAACTGCCATAGATATAAGCGATGGGCTTGTTGCCGACCTTAGCCATATATGTGAATCCAGCAAAGTCAATGCTAGGATAAAGATCGAGAAAGTGCCAGTGCACCCTGTAGTTATAGCCAATTTCCCGAACCATAAAGAGCTGGCTTTATATGGTGGAGAGGATTATGAGCTTCTTTTTACCGCTGATGAAACCATTATTGCGCGGGTTAAGCAAGCTCTAAACTGCCCAGTGACTGTAATCGGTGACATAACAAAAGAACAGCTGCCAACACGTGTGACTGTAGTGGACAGTAAGGGAAATAGCATCCCTTATCGAAAGGGGGGCTGGGAACACTTTAAGAATTAAGAATGCAGTCTTTCAAGTTAAAATCGCATAGTCCTGAACAAACTCAGCTTTTGGGAAGATACTTGGGGGAACTTGCTCAAAAGGCTGATATTTTTCTTCTCGTAGGCGAGTTGGGAACAGGCAAAACTTGTCTTGTCCAGGGCATCGCTCGCGGGCTGGATGTCACGGAATATGCCTTCAGTCCTTCTTTCGTTATCCTTAGAGAATATCATGGCCGACTTCCTTTGTACCACATCGATTTCTATCGCCTGGATCATATCGAGGAAATTGCTGACCTGGGGCTGGAGGAGTATTTTTACGGCGACGGGGTTTGTGTGGTTGAATGGGCAGATAAGGGGCTGCAAGTAGCCCCTCGTGATAATTTGCTTATCACCATACAGTATATTCCTGCCTCGGAGACAGGACGGTCTATTTGCCTAAAACCTCAAGGCAAGCGCTATTATGAACTAATAGAACAGCTCCAAAAAAAGAAGGATTTGTGGCTTTGAATGCGAAATGCTAGACCTCTTGACTTTTGCCCTGTTGTTTTGCAGTTTTATTTTTCTCTTTTGCATTTCCAAGGGATTTGTCTGGGGTTTAGAAACTAGCGTCTCTTTGATATGGAATTAGCTATAGATACTTCATCCAATATTGTCAGCGTTGCCTTGTCTCGTAAAGGTAAGATATTAGCTTCGCTAACCTGGCAAACGACACAAAATCATACAGTAGAGCTGTTGCCGAATTTGGTTTTCTTGTTACAAAAAGCTAAGGTGGGTCTAGACTCTATAGAAGCGATCATAGTAGCTAAAGGTCCGGGAAGCTTTAATGGACTTCGAGTGGGCATAAGCACTGCCAAAGGACTAGCTTCTGCTTTGAATATCCCTTTGCTTGGTATAAGCACGCTGGAGGCTGAAGCCTACCTCTTTGCCTTTACTGGATTGCCCCTCCGTCCCATTCACAAGGCTGGTCGCGAAGAAATAGCCACCGCTCTTTACCGTCAAAAAGATGATGAATGGCAATGTCTGGAGGCGGAAAACTTGACCACAGTCAAAACTCTGTGCCGTCGAACTAAGCAAAAAACGCTTTTCTGTGGCGAAATCCCTCCTGACATAATAAGCGAAATACAGCAAAAGCTGGGCAAGCGAGCTATAATTTCCCAGAATAGTAGGCCATGTCGAGCCAATTCCTTGGCTATATTAGGTTGGCGAGAATTGAGCAAAGGGGAACGAGATGACCCAGCCGCCCTACAGCCAGTATACCTTCGCCCCCCTCATATAACCAAGCCCAAGGATAAAATACCTCCTTTGTCATTCAGAGTGGAGCAAGGGAATCTAAACTGACCCAAGAACATCTTGCGATTTTCTTGGAAACCCAGTTAAGATTTAGAGCAAATTTAGCAGAGTCGCTCAAAAGTCTTACAGGCTTTTTGGGGTAGTTTAGGAAATGGAGATTCCCAGATCAGACGCTGAGTGCACAGCAAGGCTTTGTTTTGCCTGTAGCCAGGAGAACCCTATAGGGCTGAAGTTGAAACCTGTTCACGATGGGGAAAAAGTCACCGCAATGTTCACTGCCGGGGAGTTTCATCAAGGCTGGAATGGTGTTGTCCATGGTGGTATCCTCTATACCCTCCTCGATGAAGTAAATGCCTATGCTATGCTTTGCCACGGGATTGAGTTTGGCGTTACTGCCAAGAGCGAGATAAGGTTTAAACAGATAGCACCCATCAACGAGCCAATCCAAGCCTCTGCCTGGGTCACTAAACTGACAAAACGGTTAGTGGAAACTAAGGGAGTGCTTACCCTCAGGGACAATACAGTCATACTCGATGGCGATTTCTTATTCTACGTCTGGAGGCAGTCCAAGAAGGCAATCCTCTGGGACATGGATGGAGTTATTGCCGATTCCGGCTCCTTGCATTTTGCTGCCTGGCAAGAGACTTTTGCTAAACGGGGGGTAAAATTCACTCAAGAGGATTTTACCAGGCTCTTTGGCACTAGAAATGACTTCATAATTGGCAGCATTATGGGCAAGGAACTCCCTGAGGAAGATGTCAAGATCATGGTGCAGGAAAAAGAAGAAAATTTTCGATGGAAGGCAACAGGAAGCATCAAGCCATTTCCTGGGGTGGTAAGGCTGCTGAATGCTATAAAGAAAGGGAATTTCAAAGTAGTCTTGGTTTCCTCAGCGCCCAAGGAGAATATCGACTTGGTTCTTAGAGAGCTTAGTTTGGAAGGGATTTTTGATTGTATTGTGTTTGGTCAGGAAGTATCCGAAAGCAAACCCAGTCCCCAGATATATCTTTTAGCTGCCCAGAAATTGGGAGTGACACCTAACGATTGCCTGGTAGTTGAAGATTCTCCCCTGGGAGTCAAAGCAGCCAAAATTGCGGGGATGAAATGCTTGGCTATAACTAATACACACCCTCGACAAGAGCTCCAGGAGGCTGATAAAGTAGTTGACTCTTTAGGGAATGTGGATTTGATCACCTTGCTCACGAGGGTTTAGAAAGGAGCTAGGATAAGGAAGAAGGAGATTAAAATCATGGAGAGAAGTTTAGTCCTTATCAAACCTGATGCTATACAACGGGGATTGGCCGGGGAAATCATTTCTCGCTTGGAAAAGAAGGGGCTTACAATTGTAGCTATGAAGATGTTGTATATGGATAAGAATTTGGCCCAACGTCACTATGCCATTCATAAAGGAAAGGCTTTCTTTAATGATTTGGTGAGTTTTATTACTTCTAGCCCGGTCATTGCCATTGTCTTCCAGGGTAAAAATGCTGTGGAAATGATAAGACGAATGATGGGAGAAACTGACCCGGCCAGGGCGCAGCCTGGCAGCATTCGAGGCGACTTGGGCATTGATATTGGACATAATCTAATACATGGCTCTGATTCTATAGAAAATGCCTCGAAGGAAATAGACTTATTTTTCTCGAAAGAGGAAATCTTCAGCTATGACCGGGAGCTTGACAGATGGATTTATTGAATTCTGATTACCGGGATCGCCTTGTCCCATAGTTTATCCAGTTGATAATAATCCCGCTGTAACGGGGCAAATATGTGAACAATAACCGAACCAAAATCAGCAAGCAGCCAACCTGAATCGGGAGTCCCTTCATTGTGATGAGGTACAATGCCTTTGGTTCTCAACACCTCATCGATGCCCTGCCAGATAGCTTCAATATGCCGTTTGGTATCTCCTGTGCAGATGACAAAGTAATCCGCGAAAGAGCACAAGGCTCTCACATCCAGCATAGCGATATCCCTGGCTTGCTTCTCAGAAGCAAGTTCGGTAGCCAGGCGTGCTATTCCCTCCGCTTCCAGAAAGACACTAACCTCCTTTGATAAAATTATATCACTTATGGCAATATTTGACCAAGACCATCTTATCATTATAATTTTGAATACAGTGCACCGTGCATTAGGACTTTACCTCCATACTAGTCTGCCTGCAAATCTGAGAACGAAATTTTTCAATTTGCAATACATCTGCTATAATTAAAATGAGGGTAAGGATATGCAAACAAAATGGTGGCGTAGCGGGTTTTTCTACCTAGTGCTTCTAGGAGTGATAGTGGGTCTGGTGCTCGTCTCCATGCCTCGTGAAGGGCCTAAGTACATAGATAAAATTGGGCTCTTTATCGAGAAGGTCAAGGATCCGAATGAACAGATTGATACCATCCAGCAAGATGGTGATACCCTCATTGCCTTAGAAGATGGCAAAGCTAAGTACAAAACTGGCTTCACCGGTAGTACTCTCGAGTTGCAGCAACTGCTTAAAAATGAGGGAGTAGACCCTGGTATCGTTGCTCCCATAATTAGTAGTGGTATTGATTGGGGGACGATAGGACTAACAGTCATTCTACCCATTGTGCTACTCGGGGCATTATTCTACTTCTTATTCTTCCGTGCCGCCCGTGGTGCAGGAACTCAAGCCTTCAATTTCAGCAAAAGCCGTGCCCGCTTAACTCTGGACAAGAGGCCAGATGTAACTTTCGCTGATGTTGCTGGAGCTGATGAAGCTAAGGAAGAGGTTCAGGAAATAGTAGAATTCCTTAAGGCTCCTCAGAAATTCCAGGCACTGGGGGGGCGCATACCCCGAGGAGTGCTTTTAGTGGGGCCACCGGGAACGGGTAAGACTTTGCTGGCTAAGGCTATAGCTGGAGAAGCCAAAGTGCCTTTTTACTCCATCAGTGGGAGCGAATTTGTGGAGATGTTCGTGGGCGTCGGTGCTGCCAGGGTCAGAGACCTGTTTGACCAAGCCAAGCGTAATGCACCATGCCTGATATTTATTGATGAAATTGATGCTGTAGGTCGACACCGTGGTGCTGGCATAGGTGGAGGGCATGATGAGAGGGAGCAGACCTTGAATCAGATTCTGGCTGAGATGGATGGCTTCGATACCAATGCCAATGTCATCATCATGGCTGCCACCAATCGCCCCGACATCCTTGACCCGGCTCTCCTTCGCCCTGGTCGATTTGACCGACATGTCGTCATTGACCTGCCTGACATAAAAGGTCGCAAGGCTATTCTGGAGGTGCATGCTAAGGGCAAGCCGCTGGCTAAGGAAGTTGACCTTGAAACATTAGCCAAGGAGACGCCGGGCTTCAGCGGCGCTGACCTTGCCAACCTAATCAATGAAGCAGCCATCCTAGCTGCGCGGCGCAATCGTAAGGATATTTCACTAAAGGAGCTCGAAGATGCTGCTGACCGCGTTCTAGCTGGACCGGAAAAGAAAAGCCGCATAATAAGCCCTAAAGAAAAGGAAATAATTGCTTATCACGAAAGTGGCCATGCCTTGACTGCCAGGCTGTTGCCCAATGCCGACCCTGTGCATAAGATTTCTATTGTCACCCGAGGGATACTGGGGGGCTGGACACGCTTTCTGCCAACCGAAGACCGTCATTTATGGACTAAGTCTCAGTTTGATGATAGATTGGCAGTGAGCTTGGGTGGGCGTGTTGCTGAGGAAATTACCTTCGGCGAAATGACGACCGGTGCCCAACATGATTTGGAGGAAGCAACCAAGTTAGCTAGAAAAATGGTCACCGAGTACGGCATGAGTGAAAAACTGGGCCCGAGAACATTTGGTCAAAGACAGGAGCTCGTCTTTTTGGGTCGCGAGATCAGTGAACAAAGAGACTACAGCGACAAGATAGCTCAAGAAATCGATGAGGAAGTGCATAATATTATCCAGCGGGCTTACGATACCGCCAAGAAGATTCTGACCGAGAATAAAGCCAAATTGAAGCAGCTAGCTGAAGAGCTTATAGCTCATGAAACTCTGGATGAATCTGAGCTCAATAAGATATTTGAAGGCTTAGCACCACAGCCAACCACCTAGTTAAGTCAAAACGCAAAGGTCAGAATTACAAATTAACAATCAGTTTTTCCCCTTTGATTTTGTTTCAGGGAGCTAGGCGGCTACTTTCTTTAGCGACGATATCCTCATCTAACTTGACAAATAGCGGTTGAGGCTGGCGCAGTCTCTGCCCCGGAGGCAGAAACTGAACTTTCCAGCCTGCTTCTTTCAAACTACCATCAAATCCAAGGAAGGAGTGAAGCCTTTCAGAACTGAAAGGAAGAAATGGATAGAAGATAGTTTTCAGTGCCGCCAGCACAGAAAGGATTGTGTAGGTGGGTTTAGTCGCCGTTTCTCGTTCGGTCTTGATTGTTTTCCAAGGAGCTTGTTCATCAAGATAACGATTAGCTTCTTGGGCTAGAGACATAGCCTCTTTAACTGCCTCTTTAAACTCACAGCGATAAAGCAAGTTATTCACAGCATCCAAAGTAGCTTGAGCCTTGTGAATTAGCCCCTGGCTGTGTTCATCCAGTTCACCGGGTGCAGGCACAGCTCCCTCGAAATTGCGATAAGCAAATGTGAGAATGCGATGAGCTAAATTGCCATAGGTCGCTACCAACTCATTATTATTACGACGAAGGAATTCATGCCAGGAAAAATCGCTGTCCCCGCTCTCAGGCATATTCGCTGCCAAAGCATACCTCAGAGGGTCTGGTTCATAGCGTTCCAGGTAATCATGAAGCCAAATTGCCCAGCCACGGCTAGTGGAAAGTTTTTTGCCTTCGATAGTCAAAAATTCATTAGCGGGGACGTCATAGGGAAGATTCAGACCGTCGTAACCCATCAACATCGCCGGCCAAATAAGGGTATGGAAAAAGATATTATCCTTGCCAATGAAATAGAAACTTCTGGCATCGCCCTCCCAGAAAGCTTTCCAGGCATCGTCATCCCCCTGTGATTTTGCCCATTCCTTGCTTGCCGATAAATAACCAATAACTGCCTCAAACCATACATAAATGCGTTTACGCTCGAAACCTGGCTGCGGCACAACTACTCCCCAATCCAAATCACGTGTAATAGCTCTGTCCTTTAATCCTTCTCCTAGGAATTTCCAGGTGGTGCTAAGCACATGCTCCCGCCAATGGGTTTGTTCTTTTATCCAGGCAGTCAACTTATCTTGGAAAGAAGAAAGGCGCAAAAAGAAATGCTCTGAAGACTCGAAGCGGGGTGCAGTGGAACAAAGGTAACAGTGAAGGTCCTTAAGCTCCCACGGATTCAAAGGCTTACCGCACTCATCACATTCATCACCTCTGGCTTTCGTGAAGCCACAGTGAGGACAAGTGCCTTGCAAGTAGCGGTCGGGAAGGAACCTTTGACACTTCGGGCAATAAGCTTGAAGCATCTTATCTTT
This sequence comes from Chloroflexota bacterium, assembly GCA_013388845.1. Classification (GTDB taxonomy): domain Bacteria; phylum Chloroflexota; class Dehalococcoidia; order GIF9; family AB-539-J10; genus RBG-13-51-36. Next base: position 74,253 of record JACAEN010000011.1, read on the forward strand.
GTAGATATAACCCCTGTCGAGCAGCGTCAGGAATATGTCATGAACAACTTGACTGTGATTCGAAGTGCCGGTAGTGGTAAATAAATCGAAAGAGATGCCCAGTTTTTCCCAACAATCAACAAACTGCTTATGATATTTGTCCACTACGTTTTGTGGCGTGGTAGATTCTTGTTCGGCACGAATTGTAATCGGCGCTCCGTGTTGGTCGCTACCAGAAACCATCAGCACCCTGTTACCTTTAAGACGGTGATAACGGGCAAAAATATCGGCTGGCAAATAAGCACCAGCGATATGTCCCAAGTGTAACGGGCCATTGGCATAAGGCCAAGCAACACCAATGAAAATGCGCTCGCTCAAATTCTTCCCCCGAAAGTCAGCTTATTGTAACTTATTAGTTGCCCCGTGTCATTGCTATGAGCCCAACGTTGTTTGTTAATTTCACTCTACGGAATTCTGGTTCATCCCGATTCATCGGGGCGAAGAATGACAAGAAAGGTTGCCAAACGGGTTTTAAGCTGAGGCTCTCAAGTGACGATTGCCCTTGTTTATTCCTTAGGGAGAAAGGTGATTATTTCTTTCCCTTTTTCCGTTCCGTATGAGACATAACCGCGGCTCAGGCAGCAATCAATACAAAAACGTTGCTTTTCATCTCCCTCCCCGTTGATTACCAGATAGCGCTCTCCGTATTTAATAGGGCGGTGACAACCGTCACATTCTACTTTTCCTACAGCAATACAACCACGGCGCATTTTAGCTCCTTTCCTGAAATTTCAACCAAGCTCGAGTTTTACCCTCGATAACGAGGCTAAACTCCCCTCTTGGTTCGGTGAAATGTTCTCTAGCCTGACTCACCCTTCCCCGGAAAACTTCTTCGTGAACCTTGGTTAACTCTCGACAAACAGATACTCTCCTATCCCCTAGAATTTCTTCAATATCACTCAACGCCTCCTTGAGACGATGAGGAGTTTCGAAAGCCACTATAGTCCTCGGTTCATCGAGTATCGAGGTGAGAAGGCGTTGCCTTTGCCCTTTACGTCGGGGCAGAAAACCAACGTAAATGAATTGGTCGGTCGGTAATCCGGAAACCACTAAAGCAGTAATCACAGCTGAGGCTCCAGGAATAGGTACCACGGGAATTCCACGCTCAATGGTTGCAACAATAAGCTTGTAGCCAGGGTCACTGAGTCCCGGCATGCCAGCTTCCGAAACTAAAGCCAAGTCTTCTTTCTCGAGATGGTCCAGTAAATAATCGAGTTTGGCCTTCTTACTATGTTCATGATAGCTGGTCACAGGAGTTTTTATATTGTAGGCATTGAGCAGGTGTCGTGTAGTCCGGGTATCTTCAGCGGCAATAAGTTTCACCTCTCGCAAGAGGCGCAGGGCACGCAGGGAAATATCCTCCAGATTGCCAATGGGAGTACCAATGACATAAAGAACCGGCATGGCTCAAAATTATACTCAATAGCCATCATTTTATCCACACAAGATTTTCTTGCCTTTGGAGCAATCAATAGCCCGCTGTTATTCTGGACCCCGATCTATCGGGGCGAAGAATCTCAACTCAGCCAAGACAGAGTGCGCCAAGAATCTACAGACCCTTCGCCGACGCTCAAAGTGATGGTTTAACTTGCCTTGACTTTAGGCCGCCATGCTTGTATAGTTTGTGGCAAATTTTATCAGGTAAAGAAAAATGCCTCACTTTAAATTCAAAGAATTGGAACGCGCTTACGGATTTGACGAAGTTTCACTTGTCCCTGGCGATGTAACTGTTAATCCTGACCAAACCAACATAGACTTTACTATAGGAAATTACACCTTTTCCATCCCCATTCTAGCTTCAGCCATGGATGCTATTGTTGACCCAGCCTTTGCTATCAAATTCAACAAACTTGGCGGGCTAGCTGTCCTTAATCTAGAAGGTGTACAGACAAGGTATGAGAACCCTGATGAGATCTTAGATCAGATTGCTCAAACTCCTGAGAAAGAGGTCACTCCCCTGCTTCAGAAAATCTACTCTGAGCCCATCAAGGAAAAGCTCGTTAGCCAGCGGATTGAAGAAATAAAAAGGGCTGGGGCTGTCTGTGCTGCGTCTGTAACTCCAGCCAATACCAAACGATTGGCTCCTATAGCTAAGGATGCCGGGATGGACATACTTGTGGTGCAATCTACTGTGACGACGGCCAGGCACATTTCCAAGAGCTATCGGGGACTTATCCTGCCCGAACTCTGCCAGCAACTGTCCTTGCCTATCATAGTGGGCAACTGTTGCAGCTATAGCGCAGCGTTAGAGCTAATGGGAACGGGGATCGATGGCATCTTGGTTGGAGTGGGGCCTGGGGCTGCTTGCACCACCAGGGAAGTCATCGGTTTGGGAGTTCCCCAGATAACTGCTACTCTGCATTGTGCCGCTGCTCGAGAAGTATATCTCAAGGAAAGTGGTAAATACGTAGCCGTAATAACAGATGGAGGTATTCGCATTGGTGGCGATTTATGCAAAGCATTCGCTGCCGGCGCTGACGCTGTCATGATTGGCTCACCTTTAGCTCAAGCAATAGAAGCGCCTGGAAGGGGTTATCATTGGGGCATGTCTCATTCCCATCCAGCATTGCCGAGAGGGACGCGTGTCAGAGTTGGCACTGCTGCCTCATTAGAGCAGATTCTCTTTGGTCCTACTTCCGTCACCAATGGCACTCAAAACCTAGTTGGTGCTCTACGCACTGGTATGGGAGTATGTAGCGCTCGGACCATCAAAGAAATGCACAAAGTTAAGATAGTTATTGCTCCATCTATAAAAACTGAGGGGAAATACTTTCAGGCAATTCAGAATGTCCCTTGATTTTATAGAAATACCTTAAGGCAAAACCGGACACCAAAGCCGACTAGAATCAAAGCACAAACACTAAAGACAATCCTTTGTACCTTCGGTGTCCACCAGCGTTTTGACTCGAATGTGCCCACGGAGAGAAATTCACTCCAGGCCAAATCGAGAGGCAAATGCACTATAGTAAACAGAATAACACCGACAAGTCCGAACCTGGCAGCACCGGTTATTAAAACTGCACCTGCCGTCACCCACCATATGTAAAAAGCCGGGTTAGTTCCCGTGATCACAATACCTGTTACTAAAGAGCTGGCAGGCAGACCGCCCACCGCACTGTGTGTCTGACGAGTAGCTCGAAACATTCGAAAACCTAGGTAAAGTAGCATCAAGCCACCAACAAGATATAGTACTCTTTCCACTTGGGGAGAGCTGAGGAAACGCCCGGACCCAAAATATATTGCAGTCATTACAACTATGAGAGGTATTTCGATAACAGCATGCCCGGCTGCAATCCAAGCGCCAGCGTGTTTATCACTATAACCTTTGGCGATGGTGGCCGCAGTCATTGGTCCGGGTAGCATAACACCACTAAGGGAAATCGCCGCTGCTGATAATAAAAATAAGCCTAGGCTCGTCTCCATGACTTACTCGGGTAAAGCCAAACTCGGGCTAGATTTCCTCTTGTTCCTCATCCTCCTCAGGCGCAACCCCACCATAACGAGGGAGCATCACGTCTACTTTAGTGCGGCGACCTCTGGCTCCTCTGGGTAGTTCGCTAATCATCCTCTTTAGCTCTGCCAGTGCCTCAACCGACTGTGTTGAAGGCGCAACTACGCCATCTACCCCAGCTTGCCATAAACTGGTTAGCTCAGCCTTCGCGACTAAGGAAGGCAAGGACATGATAACTGGCTTCTCTAAAAGCTCGACGAGCCTTCGGCAAACAAGCAGATGCTCTACAGTGACAGAAGGCTCTCCGCTTCTGCTGCTGATAACCACACCGTCTACTCCAAGGCTATTAATGGCTCTAACAAACCCTGGGTCTAACGAAGGCTCTATCATCAAGAATTTGCCTATCCCCTCTTTGTGTAAAACCGCGGCAGGTACTTTGATGTCAAAGACCGCAAAGTCACACCCCGCGCTCACAAGCTCGTTTATTTTCTCTTCGCTCATGTCTTTCACAAGTATCCCCACAGGGATATTGCCCATAGCCTCGACCATTTGCTTAACAACCTTGGCGCTTGTGTCCTCGCTCATTATCAAGCCAGCATCAGCATTGGCCTCAGCCACGGTTTTGGCTTCCTTGACCTGTGTTCCGGATAGACCAGCAATAAGCAACATTGCCGAGCTTTTTAGTTCAGAGGCGGACGGATGAAAGCCTATGGGCGCGGTTGCAGACTTAGAAAGGCTCTGCAATTTATCCACAAATTTGCTCATATCACCCCCAGATTAACCTCGATATAAACACATGCTGAATTTAAGCAGGGTTCCCAAGAAAATTACAAGATTTTCTTGGGATGGTTTAGCCAGCGGTCGGATTCGAACCGACGACCGACGGTTTACGAAACCGCTGCTCTACCTCTGAGCTACGCTGGCACTCATTTAATTGCCTTTCGAAATAGCCCTCACAGTTAAGGCAAGAGAAGGGCAATGTTAAAGTTGACTCCTGCTATCCTTAACGGGTCTGTTGGAAGGATTCTACCATACCTTAACAAGCTGTCCAAATTTCAGGGGCTCACTTTCCTGGGTGCTCTAATAAAGGCGAGAAGTATCAGTGCTAGGATAGTGCATATGCCACCCACCATGAAAGCCAGGTAATAAGTGCCTGTTACATCATATACGCGTCCTCCGAGGAGCGGTCCAATTGCTCCCCCGATGGCTACCCCTAACATTTGAACACCGACAATTGCGCCTATGGACTTAAGCTTAAAGATTTCCCCAGCTATCACCGGGAGCTGGGGGACACAACCGCCATAGGCAAACCCGAAGACCGCGGCAAACAGATAGAGCATCCATATATCTGTGGCTCTCAGGAGCCAGAACATCGCCAAGGCTTGGAGGACCAAACAGATAGCGAGTGTGCGCTTTCCCCCTAGTCTGTCGGAGACGGCGCCCATGGCCAGTCGGCCGATAATGCTCAAGACGCCGATTACAACCAGGAACTTAGCAGCCACTATCTCAGGTATGTTGAGGCCGATTGCATGCTTATCTATATTAATCATTACCATTTGGAGACATATAGACCAGAAGATAATTATGGCCAGCAATAGCCAGAATGCTCTGGTTTGAGCTGCGTCTTTTAGTGAGAATCCTGCTCTTTCTGAAGTAAGGCTGTCTTCTTTTATATTTTGATTCTTCTCATCTCCTGCTATCGCCTCAGCCTTGCCCAATGGTAAAAGCCCCTTGTCCTCAGGACTACGCCATAGCAGCAGTGCACCTGGGATAATAATGGCCCAGGCCACGAGCCCAAGAATGATATAGGTCCAGCGCCATTCATAAGTATCGATGAGGTATCTGGCTAGTAGAGGTATGACCGCTGTGCCCACCCCTGTTCCGGCAACAACAATACCTACCGCTAGACCTCTTTTCTGCACGAACCACCTTGATGCTGTGGCCACTAAAGGAGCAAAGGCCACACTTAGTCCGAAGCCGACCATTAGGCCGTAGAATAGATACAATTGCCAGGCAGCGCTGATTCGGCTGGTCAATATCAGGCCCAAACCCAGAAAAAAGCCTCCGATGGCCACTGTTATTCTGGGTCCGTATTTGTCGGTGGCCCGTCCGGTGAGGATAGCTAGGGCGCCACGCGAAAACATGAAAAGCGAAGCGGCTCCTGTTACTAATGCCTGACTCCAGCCGAAAGCTTCTGACAGAGGGTCGAGGAATTTGCCGAAGGAGTATTGGACACCGTAAGCAACAAGGGCCACGCAGAAGGCGGCGGCTACTACTACCCAGCCGTAGAAAAGTCTTTGAGTTTTCGCTTGGTCAACTTTGCCAGATTTCATTCAGGCCTCCTGTCGCATATCTTTTATCAATTTTTTAGCTCGAGTGCTTTTTTGTAGTGAGCCGGGGGTTACCAGTTGTATCTCGGGTATGGTCATTTTCCCCGTTTTGACATTTTTTTGAACCGGCGGGACTTTTAATATCACTTCCCTTACCAGTTCTTCGACCGCTGCTCCTGTTCTAGCTATCTCTACCTGAAAGGTCAGCTTATCTTTGCCGCCATCCTTGCTAACGCTCACTTCATAACCAACGATGTCAGGAATTGTATAAAGTGCCTCGTCAAACATGGCGGGATATATCTCGTCCCCGTCTCCTATCCTTACTACCGACTCCAGCCTTCGAGTTACCTTATCCAGCCTCTTGAGAGCGGTTATGCCACACGTGCAAGGTTTGCTACTCAACCTGGATATATCGTGTGTTCTGTATCTGATTAGCGGCATCGCTTCCCTAGTTAAGGTGGTAAAGACTAGTTCTCCCTCCTCTCCCTCAGGCAAAACCTCCCCGGTTTCCGGGTCTATAATCTCGGCCAGAAGGTCAGCCTCGTTAAAGTGGTAGCCATTATGGGCTGAGCACTCTACTGCTACTCCTAACCCCATCTCGGTTAACCCGTAGTGGGTGAAGACTTCACAATTCCACGCAGACTGGAGGTTAGCCCTCATCGAGTCAGAGAGATAGTTAGAAGTGAGGAACAAGACTTTGACCCCTAATTTTGTTAAATCATGATTTTTTCTAGCTTCCACCGTAATTCGATTAAGGCGAAGTGTCTCACAAAACAAAACAGTTGAGCCGTGTCTCTTAATGGCCTGGATTTGCTCCTCGGGAGTTGGCTCAATTCCAGTGACGACTGGCGTAGCCCCCATTTTCTTGACACCTTGTGCCAGCAGGTCAGACTGTCCTAAGACCATACCCTTGGGCAGCATTATCTGAACGACATCGTCGCTGGTAGCTACCACGCTCATGCCTGCCCCCATAAAATCGGTCATTACCTCAATATCCTTTTCACTAAAAAAAATCCTCTTCTGCGGGCCAGTGGTGCCTGAGCTGGTAAAAGTAATTACTCGGGTCACATCTCCTAGAGGAACACATACGAATCTCAGGGGGTTCTCGGCCAATTCCTTGGGGTCAGTCAAAGGCAGCTTAGCTAAATCCGCCAGGGATTGGACTTCACTCGGCTCTATGCCCTTTTTGCTGAACAGTTCTCGGTAAAACAGGCTCTTGTCATAAGCATAGTGTAAAGTATTCCGAAGCTGGAAAAGTTGAAAATCCTCCAAATCACGTCGGGTTAATTTCTCCAGGCTTTTCTTAGCAATACGTTTACGGTATTCTGGAGTCTCCTTTATTCTTTGTGTAATTATCTTGTTGAGTGACTCCTGTAGAGAAATCCGCTCGGCCATGTGATTTGCCTCCAGTTATGCTATCCCCGGATAAAGACGCTGCCCAGCGACGCTGGTCAAGTATTTGGCACATAAAGGTACCATCTTCCCGGTAGAAGTAATTATGTGAATACAGCATCTCTTCAGTCTTTCCAGGTCGATATTCCAGACATCTTGAAAGGCCATGCCTGAAATGTATAAATACTCCCTTTGCAGATGCTGTAATAAAGTGCTAAAAGGCGCTGGCTTATGTCGAGGTAACGGGCAGCGTTGTACCTCATCTTCCTCAACAAATCTCCAATATCGCTTGGCAAATCGTCGGGAATGCTCAGCTCCATCCTCATTGATTCGTCTCGGTTCCAAGTGACTGATTGGTAATAACTTCCCATCCATCAATACGAAAAAGCCTGAAAAAGAGCAGTGAGGATGCTCGCAGACGGGAGGCGCAAAGTTGCTCTCCCTTAACTCTCCGTTCGTTTGTTCCTCAAGAGCTCTGATTATATCTGGTATGGTCAGCCTATCCTCGTCCCCGGGTGTTCCTGGATATCTGCCGAAGTAACTGACTGGCTGGAAGTAAACTCCTTTTACTGTGGGCACCCAGCTCTTAGCAAACTGGACGATGTCTCCTATCTGCTCAAAATTGACATTGGGGATGATTGTGGGTACCAGCGTAACCCCTATCTTGACTTCGGCGCAATTGCTTATGGCTTGGACCTTGAGGTCGAAGAGGCTTGCGCCGCGGGTATAACGATATACGTCATCAGTTACACCATCAAACTGAAGATAGATAGTGGTAGCCCCGGCCTCCTTTAATCTACTCAGATATTCCTTATCTTCGGCCAATCTGATGCCATTGGTATTTATCTGGATATGATTAAAGCCCAGTTTCTTGCCCATAGCAATAACCTGAGGCAAGTCCTCCCGGACAGTTGGTTCCCCACCGCATAGTTCTACAGGATATGCCCCGCAAGTATCCAAAATGACTTGGTACATCCTTTTGATGCTGTCCAAGGAAGGCTCATAGACAGGTCTTTCGTCGCCATAGGTAAAACAGATAGGACAATGAAGGTTACACCTATTAGTAGTCATAATAGCTACAGAAGAAGTGTCTTGTTCATGGTCCGGACAAATGCCACAGTCATAAGGGCAACCTCCATTATGACTGGTAAGCCTCTTTTTGGGACCTACAGGAGTTCCATTACCGCCGAACTCCGCCCATTTGAGGTAATGTTCAGCATCCTTTCTCCAGATGATAACTTTATATTCGCCATGTCGGGGGCAACTTTTCTCCAGATAAACCTTGCTGTCTTCGGTGGTTATCTTCGCCGGTATCCGGCTCAGACAGACTGGACATAGGCTCTCTGTTTCGTTCAGTATCTCTTTCATCCCATTAGTATTATCCAGATGAATTCCTAATCTGTGCGAGACAGAGTGATATCTGTGGGAAGATTCTGATACAGCCTTTCCCCGCTAATACTGGTGACATAAAAGGCACATAGAGGTATTAGTTGCTTATTGCTGGTGACAACGTGAACGCAGCATCTTTTTAGCCTGTGTAAATCGAGTGTCCATACATCCTGGAAGGGCATGCCGGTAATCGTCAGGTAGTATAGGCTTTCTCTTTCTAGGAAACGTCGCCAGGCCTCCTGATTTGGCCCACAGCATTGACCACACCCTTTCTCAGTTTGTTTTGGCTTTTCGCTAGCCAATCTCCAACGTCTACTGATAAAGTTTCTCGCTGTTACTGCCGGAGGATCTTTTCTATAGCCAAATCCACTTACTGCTTCCTGGGCGATGTCTGTCCTCGCTTGTAATTTGCCGTCTTCCATCAGTACAAAAAAGCTGCTAAATGAACAGTGCGAGTCCTCACATCTGCGAGGCAGAAAATCTGTTTCTTTAAGTTCGCCGTTGGTCTGGGCGACTAACCCATTCACAATATCTGGTAGGGTTACCCTATCTTCGTCTTTTGGTGACCAGGGATACCTGCCAAAATAGCTAACCGGTTGGAAATGGACACCCTTGACAGTAGGTATCCATTGTTTAGCAAATCGGATGATGTCACCTAGCTGGTGAAGATTAACATTGGGAACCACAGTGGGCACCAGGATGACCCCCATCCTCACCTCCGCACAGTTGCTTATTGCTCGAACCTTGAGGTCAAATAGGTTTCTACCACGGATAACGCGATAAACATCGTCAGATACACCATCGAACTGGAGGTATATCAAGTCAGCACCACTGTCTTTTAGCCTCGCCAGATATTCCTTATTTTGAGCTATTCTGATGCCGTTGGTGTTTATCTGAATATGATAAAACCCCAATTTCTTGCCCAGAGCTACAATGGCGGGCAGGTCGTCCCGTAAGGTAGGTTCCCCACCACTCATCTGCACCGGATAAGGTCCACCCGCTTCTACGATGGTTTGATACATTCCTCGGATTGTAGCGATATCCGGTTCAAAGCGGGAACCTTCGTTGCCGGAAGCGAAGCAGATAGGACAATCGAGGTTACACTTGTGGGTGACTTCCATCACGGTGGTGCATGTATCTGCCTCGTGATCGGGGCAGAGACCACAATCATAGGGGCAGCCCTGAGTAATATCAGTTAGCCTCTTTTGTGAACTGCCAGCTTGCTGGCTGTATTGGCTCCAATTGCGGTAAAGTTCAGCATTTCGCCAGATCAAAGCCCTGAAGCTACTGTGTTTGGGACAATCTTTTTCCAGATAAACATCTCCCCTTTCTACTACTCTCTTGGCTGGTATTCGGCTTAAGCAAACCGGACATAGGCTCTCTGTCTCAGTTAGCACTTCTTTCATCTTACTAACCCTCTATTACATAAACTAAAGGACATATAAGCCTTTTACAGGTGGTAGGAAATTGCTTGCCTACGGCTTGGTCAAAGCGATAAGAGCATACCCAAACGTTGTTTGACTGAAAAACTCCTGGTAAGCCTCAACAGGTATGGCACCGTCTCTTCCGTCTTTACCGAGACAATGCATCCCGGCTGCAACTTTAGCGAAGAATTTTGCAACGGAACCGTAGTTAACAGCTATCCAATAACCTATCCTTTTCATTTCCTCCGGGTGGTCTTCAATGTAAGGATCTTGGAAGCCCGTTTTTTCGAAGAGACTGACGTATTCTTCCAGCCGTTTTGCCCCTGCGCAAGGAAGGAAAGTCATTTGGCATTGAAGCTTTTGGGGTATTTCTCTGCGAAGTACAAAATCTGTCACCACCACCTTTCCGCCGCGCCTTAAGACACGATGAAACTCCTTGGCAGCCCTTTCTTTATCTGCAAGGCCGGAGAAAACAGCTTCACACATTACGGTATCGAATGTATAATCTGGGAAGGGCAGCTGCATCGCGTCAGCTACCAAGAATTGCACTCTGTGAGACAGTGCCTCAGTCCGAGCTCGCTGGTTAGCCAGAGCAATCATCTTATCTGAGGCATCAATACCAATGACGTCACAAGCATATTGTTGGGATAAAAAGAGGGCTGACATTCCGTCTCCGCAGCCCACCTCCAGAACTGACCAACCTTCGCCAAGCTTAGCAACCTTAGCCGTTTGCCTAGTAAGTTCAAACCTGCCGGGACGCATTCCCCAGAATTGCACAAGGGAGTCAAAAGTTACATTAGCTGATGCTGATTTCATGCCTGCCCTTAGCTATTACTTGCGGAGCATATGTACTTACACTTTACTTTGACTCTAGCATTTTCTCACCTTCGGTGACTTGCGTGAGCACGAATTCCTCTAGTAGATATTGAGCATCACATTTAGGACATTTCACCCCAACGGCCCCTGGTATCACTAAATCCTTGTATTTAAAGGATACCTCACCTTCTTCCATTTTCTCTTTACATTTAAAGCAATACCATTGTGCCACTTGCTTTACTCCTTACCTATCCTTGACCTGTGTGAATAAGCCGTATGGATTATGTAGCCCTTTTCATCAGTAGAATATTCGACGTAGATTGTCACCTCACCAAGCCTGCATTTAGCCAGGTATCTATTTCCCTCTGGTTGATATAGTTTCTCACCCCCGGTCTCGGCAAAGTCTATTACCTTCTTCACCTCTTCCTCTGATATATGCCTATCCTCCAGCCGCTTCTTTACCTCATCGCCTACCTGCAACTTTATCTCTTCCCAGGACATATTGACACCTCGCTTCTTAAAACATTTTTAATCCCTCTGATAACCAGTAAGAGCAATCAGATTTCTAGCGCTGTCGCGTAAGCCTTTGTGCTGTCGAGCTTTGCCAGAATCATGAAGAGTGAAGGTCTGACCATTCTGCTTAGCTACCTCGGGAATGCCTCTTTCCACCTCACGATTTTTGTCTCGATTCCAATTGCGACTTTAGCGCTGCCTGATTCGCCTTCCTTACTTCTACGGAATTTGTCTTTTTTGTTTTATCCTTTTGCCAGTCAGGGTTAAAGAGGAGGTCGAGAATATGCACACTAGGTCGGCTAAGGGCGAAAGTCTCACGGCAACCTGCGCAGTAGGAAACTATGTCGAAGTGAGCCTCCGCTAATCTTTCTGTAGCCACGTTAAATACACGGAAAGGATTGAGACCGAGGCTCAGCCCTCCCTGCCCGCAACAGTAGGTTAGCTCTCTGGAATGTCTCATTTCCTCTATCTTATAACCCATGAGAGTGAGCAGAGTTCGAGCGCTTTCATGCCACTCCTTTTCCCACCTGGTTTTACAAGGGTCGTGGAGAGAGAAGGTTTGACCATTACCCTTGTACTCCTTGGGAAGCCCGTTCTCCACAATTACCTCATAGAGGCCTTTCAGTCGATAGTTGGGTGTAGTCTGCTTGATAGTGTAGTAGCACTCCGGACAACCAGTAATTAGCTCTGACGCCCCTAATTTGTTCATCTCTTCTTCCAGTTCTCGCGTCATTCCTTGAAACTGAGAACCTTCGCCCAAGCTATGAGGAAGAGCCCCACAACATCTTAAGATAATCCCCGTGCCCGGTAGCTTTTCCCTGAGATAATCCCAGACCTTAATAACGATGGAGGGTGAATATGCTGATAAACTACAGCCAGGGAACCAAACCCGTTCACATTTAGCAGTATCAGGGTCAGGGAGGGTCAGGGTGAAGGAAGGAGACTCGGCAAATTGTTTGAGGTCTTGTATAACTTTATGTCCGGGCAGTGGGCCAACTCCTTCCTCTACCAATTGCTCTCGAAGTGCTAAACACAAGTTAGAAATGTTCAGTCCGCGCGGACAAACTCCCTTACATAGCTCACAGATGTTGCACGCATAAGGGACTTCAGGGTGCTGCCGGAAATAATCTCTCATCCCTAACAGGACCATGCGGACCACAGTTCTCGGATTGAAGCTGGCATCCACGTTTGCCAGCAGGCAGTTACCAGTGCATGCCCCGCACTGAATGCAACTTATGACCTCTCCAGACCGTGCCGCAATCTCTTTCTTAAGTTTTGAATCTAGCTTGTCCATCAATATTAGTCCTGGCGCTTAACTGACCTCTTACCCTTTGCTTAAGCCTTTGCCTTGTGATAGAAGAATCAAGATTTCTGAAGCTGCTGCCTTGGCCTGGGCTACCGTATCAGCGATGTCCTTAGGACTTTGGCAACATCCAGCGATAAAAATTCCATCGGCTGACGTAGCTACTGGCTCAAGCATAGCATGTCTCTCCATGAAGAAGCCATCCTTTCTTCGGCTGATAGAAAAGAGGTTGGCAATTTTCTCAGCATCAGCCCTCGGCTCAATGGCAACACACAGGATAACCATGTCCACCGGCACGCGGAGTATTCCGCCCGCCAGCGTATCCTCAACACAAACAACTAACTTTCCTTTTTCCTCCTCGTTTAGGGCACGGTTCGTAACACTGGCTACCTTGCCTCTTATCAAATTCACGCCTTCTTCGGAAAGGCGATTATAGAATTCCTCATGGCCTTCGCCAACACAACGCATATCGATATACATTTGGTATACTTGGGCATTCGTTTTTTCCATAATTACATGGGAATAATTGAGGGCATACATACAGCATACCCGTGAGCAGTACTCATGATAATTCTTGTCTCGGCTGCCAACACAATGTATAATAGCTACACTTTCCGGAGGCTTGCCATTTTTGAGCAGGATTTGGCCGCCGGTCGGCCCCGTAGCACTACACATTCGTTCAAATTCAAGGCTGGTGAGTACATTATCGTATTCCTTATAACCGTATAGAGTGATGACCGAGGGGTCGAAGACATCATAGCCTGTAGCTAGAATCACTGCGCCTACGCTTACTTCGGTAAGTCCGTTGCGTGCCTTTTCCCGTATCTTGACTTTGAAATCGCCGACATGACCTGAGACCTCCTCAATCTCACTAGAGGTCATAAGCTTAATGTTGGGATGAGATTCCAATTTTGTTATCTTGGGAGTGAGGATATCCAAGGCGGAATCCAGAGTAGGAAAGACTTTATCAAACTCGGCCATGTGCCCGCCAATCCTAGGCTCCCTTTCTACCAGAATAACCTTGTATCCAGCTTCAGCAATATCCAGAGCTGCTTGGATACCAGCGATACCGCCACCGACAACAAGGTTAGTTTTGTTCATGTCAACCTCCTATGAGCGCAAGGTATTTCAACCAGTCTCTCATCAGCGCTCCGCTTGACTAAATCACTTCTTGAATCAGTTCTGATATATCCTTAATTTCTAGGATATCGCCTTTGCCCATATCCAAGACGCTATCCATTAGATTGGTAATACAATAAGGGCAACAGGTAGCCAGTATATCTGCCTTAACCTCGAGAGCTTCCTCTACCCTCCGGTTAGAAAATCTTTCCTCCTTTTTGGTTTCCATCCAAAACCTTCCCCCTCCGCCACCGCAGCAAAGGCTATTCTCAGCAGACCTGGGTAGTTCCACCAGTTCCAAGCCTGGGATACTCTTCAGGACTTCCCGTGGTGCATCGTATATACCACTATGACGCCCCAAATAGCACGGGTCATGATAACTCACTCTTTTCTTCAATTCTTTGGTAAATCTTAGCTTGCCGTCCCGAATAAGTATGGCTAAATATTGACAGAAGTGAAACACTTCAAAATTGCCTTTCAACTTCGAGTATTCGTTCTTGTAGGTGCTATAGCAGTGGGGCGAAGTAGTAACAATTTTCTTAACACCAGCTTCGTTAAAAGCGTTAATATTGCTCTGGGCTAAACTTTGGAATAAGGCCTCGTCACCCGCTTTGCGAACACTCTCGCCACAGCAAACCTCTTTAGCTCCCAGGATGCCAAAATCTACTCCAGCCTTTTTAAGGATATTAACTGCAGCCCGGGCAACTCGCTGGACTCTTGTGTCATATGCGGGAATGCAACACGGGAAGTATAATATTTCGGTGCCTTCGGTGTGGATTTTTACATCAAGGTCCTTTGCCCAATCTGCTCGTTTCCCCGGCTCCTCTCCCAGAGGATTACCAACCCCAGCAATATTTTTTAGTGTAATTCTAAGTGAGTCAGGTACCTTGGCCACACCTAGTCCCACAATGACCCTCCGCAGAGCCCTCATGACATCTGTCATTTCCACACCACGAGGACATTTCTGAGCACAGGCGATACAGGTAGTACACATCCATATATCATCGGCTTTGAAGTCGACCAGACCAAGCTGTGCCTGGTGAATAAGCTTTCGGGTGGCAAACCGTGGCGGAAACCTGCTGACGAGGTTCCATGGGCAAATGGCAGTACAGAAACCACATTGATAGCAAGATTTGAGAGGGTCACCCCCGCTCTCTATTACGGCACCCTTTATGTCCCTATCTGGATTTGTTGCTTTCATGATAAAGCGAGACAGCCCTTTGTTCTTATGTAAGCTGGGGATTATAACAAAAATATCTTTTTGGGTAAAGTACTGCTGAATAGACTCTCAGCTAGCGGTCGGATTTGAACCGACGACCCGCGGTTTACAAAACCGCTGCTCTACCTCTGAGCTACGCTGGCATTCTAGTTCTTACTCAACCTTATATCTACCTTTTGGCTTGTCAGAGGTAACCTTTGGCTTAGCGCCACGTAGTAATATAAGGCTGGCATTCCGGGGACACAATACTTTAATATTCCCGCCAATTCCAATTGAACCCACCTTTGAACACATTGGCATTCATCTCATTACTGATAAAGAGGTTGGCCTCGGGGAAGCGTTTAACCATGGCGTAGTAAAAACTAGCAACATCGTTTGTTCTGACCAGTTCCTCCTCAGTAGCGACAAGATAATCCTTGGTGAAATCGTAGGAACTGGAGTCGAAGGGCATTCCGGGTTTCTGATGGCCGGGAATAATGACCTCGGCGTCCATTTTCTGTAAGCGCTCAATATCCCGTATCCACTGCTGGCGTTCTTCCGCGGTAAGCTCGCAGGTAAAGGGATGTGCCTGGTTAAAAAGAACGTCGCTCCCATACAGAGTCCGTATTGAAGGGATCCAGACCACTGTGTTGTATTTCATGTCCCCCATCACTTCCGGGATAATCTCGATGCGTTGCCCTTCCAGTTCGAAGTAGTTCTCGGTAAGAGGCTCAATATTGGTTGTTTTTCTGGGTACGTTTATAGCTCCTATCACTTTTTCCCAGTACTCGATTTTGCCGAAGAACTGTTTATTGATGATATGGGCTTCTGAAGGGAGCGCTACAACCCGAGCTTGAGGGAAAGCCTCGGCGATGGTGCCCAGTCCAAAGTAATGGTCAGGATGCGCATGAGTAATATAAATCGTTTTCAGATATTTGCCTGTTTCCAGTATTTCTGCGATTACTCGATGGGCATTTGACAACGTCCACTGTGCATCAATAAGAACGGCATCGGTCTTGCCTGTCACGATTACGGAGGCCACTTCGAAACCACTTTCGTCGCTGAAAAAGACTTTCGTTGCCAGTGAGTTCCGCCCGTGTGTGTTTAATCTAATCTCCATGAACTTTCTCCCTCCAACAAATTTTCTTTAATTTAACAAGCAGTGTCCTAGATTGCAATAAGACATCAAGATGTTAAAGTCCTTTAATTTTAAAGAAACATGTTTATCGGCAAATAGGCACCTAGGGCAAGCTCAAAGGATAGGCTCGAGGGGTTAACCTCGATCCTGTTTTTGCCTATGAAGCCACATTTCGAGCGATTGTGATCCGACGGAAGCCTCTACTACGATATTTGTTTACGTAGCTTGAGTATCATCTCTCCGAGTGGGATGGTTAGCTGGGCAGATTAAGAATGCTCTATCAGGACAATGCCTGTCTCAAGGCCGGCAGTACCCACGGCGAGAAAATCAAGCATAGGCCTCCCAAGACCATGAACAAGCCCCAGAAAAGTGGACTCGTAAAGACTTCCTTCGGCTTTGCCGAGCCTTTGGTAACTAGGTTAATCCCTGAGGCAAAAAGATAGCAACCCCCGACAAACAGAGCATGAGAGATTACAAGTGCCATAGCTAATAGCATTTGCCGCCTCCTTTTATCGCTTATTCTCGGTGCGAAGTGATACTAACCGTAAGGCAGTTAGAGTGTCAATATGCAGGAATTTCTATTTTTGAAGGTAGCGTAACATTGTGGACTTTTGTTGGGCAAGTTGGTCTAGATGCTAACGGTCTGCTTCCTCGAGTTCTTCTTCAGCGAAGCGACTGACTGTTGTGAAGTCTTTGGACTTTATTCTCACCATATACCAGAAGCGAAAGGTATCCTTAATGGGTTCTTTATCTACGACCCCGGTGTGGCCTCTATACATTGAGGGAGAATTGGTACTGATTCTCACCTTGCTGCCTTGCTTGAACTTCGGCACTCTTTTACCATACCCCCGGGGAAGATCATACCCCCTCCGTTTAATCGGGTCAGACAGAATAGCATAAGCCTCATTTATTTCTAGCATTTTTCTATGGGTTTCCTCGCTCGCCTGATGCCTGTCTGGGTGATATTGAAAAGCTAGCTTGCGATAGGCCTTTCTTATTTCCTTTGCGCTCGCAGTCGGCTCAATGCCCAAAACTTCGTAATAGTCTCGTTCCTTTTGCATTTTGCGTATCCTGATCTCCTAATGTTCGTTGAGTATTTTAGCACACCCACTGTCACGGAGATAATAGATGGTAAAATGTTCCATGGTTATCATTATGGTGGGTGAGCTAGTCCTTACATGATTGTTAGAGAAGTCTATGCCAGGAGCATACTATCCGAATCGAAGGTCTTTGACTACGTGGTGAACCCATACATTGGGTGCCAGCACGGTTGCAGTTATTGCTATGCTCGTTTCATGAAGAGATTCACGGGACATAAGGAACCGTGGGGGCAGTTTGTTGACGTTAAGGTTAATGCCCTAGCTCTGCTGCTGCAGGAGATAAAAAAGAAACCGCCCGGTAGAGTGTGGATAAGCGGAGTATGCGACCCTTATCAACCGCTGGAGGGACAATATGAGTTGACAAAGAAGTGTCTTGAAGTATTGATTCAACATGATTGGCCAGTTACAATCCAGACGAAATCTCCACTCGTGTTGCGTGACATAGACTTATTCAGGAGAGGCGATAAAGTCGAGGTCGGGTTCTCAGTTACTAGTGCCGACGATAAGGTAAGAAAGTTGTTTGAACCAGGTGTGCCATCTATTGAGGAAAGGCTCAAAGCACTGGAGGAGCTACATCTTGCCGGCATTAGAACTTATGCCATGATTGCGCCGATGCTTCCTGGGGCGGAGGAACTTGCAGATGGGCTTAAGGGGAAAGTGGACTACGTATTGATCGACAAAATGAACTACCACTATGGCGATTGGGTGTATAGAAAGTATAATTTAGAGGGCGCCATGAGCAATGATTTTTTCTCCTTAAAAGGCAAGGAACTGGCCTCTGCCTTTGCAAAACAGGGCATCGAGTGTCGCGTGCTATATTGACGGCGCTTGGGTAACGGCCTTTTTGAGTACATTGCTAAGTGAGATGCTGGCAGCGCTCAGCGAGTAAAGCATTCGCCCCAAAATGTGCTGCTATTTACTTCAATATTAGCCGGTGCGTCTGGCGGTTAGCAAAATGAGTGATTGTTACCTGCGTAGTGTATCGAACTGAACAGGGGCCCGTTAAGTAGCTGCCTCACCGAGGATAGAGCCTAAGTTTTGGTGGTATAATGATTTCCGAATTGGTCTAGGAGGTGGCGATGGAAAAGTCAATAATCATCATCGGGGGTGGCATTGCTGGCCTGTCTGCCGGGTGCTATGGACAGATGAATGGCTACCAGACTCAGATATTTGAGATGCACGATAAGAGTGGTGGGGTATGCACCGGCTGGAAACGCAAAGGCTATACCATTGACGGCTGTATGCACTGGCTGGTAGGCACCAACCCGGCCAACAAGTTCTATCACATTTGGGAGGAGTTGGGGGTGGCGCCGGGGTGGAGAATCATTGACCACGAGCAGTTTATATCCATTGAAGGAGGGGAAGGCAAGGTCTTTACTGTTTATGCTGACATTGACCGTCTGGAGCAACATATGAAGGAGCTTGCCCCTGAGGACAAGAATGTTATCGGAGAACTTACCAAAGGAGTGCGTGACTGCACCCATGTGGATATGCCGATAGAAAAAGCTCCCGAATTATATGGCCCCATTGACGGGTTCAAGATGATATTTGCTATGTTTCCCTTGTTAAAATTCATGAGAAAATGGGGCAAGGTTTCGTCTCTTGGTTTTACCAGGCGCTTCCAGAATCCCTTCCTGCGCGAGGCTATCTCCGTAGCCTTCTTAGGCGATTTTAGGGATGATTTTCCTCCCTTATTTATGCTTATGACGCTAGCCTGGTTGCACCAGAAGGCGGCCGGTTATCTAGTTGGTGGTGGCTTGGCGCTGTCCGGCGCTATTGAGCGTCGCTACCTCAGTTTGGGCGGTGAACTTTACTGCAAGTCAAGAGTGGACAAAATCTTGGTGAAGGATGATAAGGCGGTTGGCGTACGGCTAGCTGATGGGACAGAACACCGTGGTGATATTGTCATCTCCGCTGCCGATGGTCACACCACCATTTTTGATATGCTCGATGGAAGATACACCGATGAAAAAATCCGGGGTTATTACGATAATCCTAAGCTGTTTCCGCCGTTGGTATATATCGGCCTGGGGGTCGCTCGTTCGTTCGATAATGTGCCATCTTCAGTAGCCGGGCTGAGCTTCCCTATTGACAAGCCGATTACTATTGCCGGGCAGGAGCATAAGCGGCTGGGCGTGCAGATTTACAACTTTGACCCAACCCTAGCCCCAAAGGGCAAGACCGTATTGAAAGTCCAGTTCAATACTGACTATGATTACTGGAAGAAGTTGAGGCAAGAGCCTGAGCGATATAATGCGGAGAAAGAGCAGATTGCTGAGCAGGTAATTACGGCGCTGGACCGACGTTTCCCCGGCTTAGCTGCTAAGGTGGAGATGCATGATGTGGCTACGCCTATGACCTGGGAGAGATATACGGGCAACTGGCGGGGTAGCTATGAGGGGTGGCTGCCCTCAGCCCAGTCTCTGATGAAGCGCATGAGTAAGACTCTCCCCGGACTGGACGACTTCTATATGGCTGGACAGTGGGTTGAACCTGGGGGAGGCCTGCCCACGGCTGCGATGTCTGGTCGCAATGTAATACAGATAATCTGCAAAAGGGATGAAAGGCAATTCGTGACAATGGTGGCGTGATGTTGACCCCTGACGATATTGGACTGTGGTAGTGCAGAGGAAACCACCAGTGTTCATCTCCTAAGCTTACTCTGGAGAGCGTCACTCTCTAGTTCTTTGAGAGCATCAGAAGCAACCCAGCGCGCAGCCTTCGAGTCAAGGCGCTGGATTTTCTTGGCAGTATTTATCGCAGCTTCGTTCAGATTGAGGTTCCTTTTTCCGATGTTTCTCAGAGCCCAGTTCACGGCTTTCTTGACGAAGTTACGCTCATCAGTAGCCCCTCGTATTATTACAGGAAGCAGTTCGATGAATGCCTCATCGCTAGCCTTCTTATCATGCCAGGCCAAGCAAGCTGTCAGCGAAAAGGCCGTCCTTTTGACAAACTCTTCTTCTCGCTCAGACCAATCGATGATTTTCTTCCAAGCTAATGGGTTCTTTTCAAAAAGATTCATGCATACCTGGTCGCAGACATCCCAGGAAGCAATATCTTTCACCCAATCTTCCATCTGCTCTTCAGTTAGCTCAGCAGGGTCATCAACCATCCCAGCCAGGATTCTGGCTTCAGCTATTCCGGTTCTCCATAAGTCCAGTGCCAGCTTGTGATCTTTTGCTATTTCCTTAGCCAGTTTCCTCATATCAGGAACTGAGACGCCTAATCTCTGTTCCACGGTCATGCCGTATTTGGCCATTCCTTTTAACTGCTCTGGATGAGCCTTGCTCTGGAGTTTGTCCAGCACATTCTTCACAGAAGCCATTGTTTCCTCGTATGCCGTTACTTCAAAATTACTAACACATATATTGAGTCGTGTGTGAAGATAATGACAAGAGAGAGCATATTACCCTCTCTTGTCCGGTATTTACCGCATTCGGCTTCGGCAAACCGAAGAGGCTTGAGATTTACAAAAGCAAATCGTTACTGAAGGAATCGCTTATCGTCGGTTTTTGCATCTGGCAGTTAGCCTTGGCGTAGTCGAAAGCCTCTTCAATAGTTACATCGGCGATACCTGGCAGGTTATCGTATCTGTCAGCTAGACCACTCAGCATCCCTTGGTCAACAAAGTAGTAAGAAAACTGGCCGTTCTGCCACGAGGCATCCTCGTAGGACACCCCACTCTCAGAGCAAGCCATGTTGATGACCCTACCCGGAGCCTGCAGGTCGGTCATACCGCCGGCCAGGCAACTATCAAATATGAAAATAATCCTCGTGGTATTGAAGCCAGCGAACCAATCCCTTAGTTGCCCATCCCATATATAAACAAAGTTGCCATATTGATTACCATCATGACTGACAATTGCCTCATCAATTTTTTCCCCGTCGCCATCACTTGCCCGGCCACTGGTGCCATGTCCGCTGAAGAAGAAAACGACTTCATCGCTGGCTACCGCCTTCGATTTGATGTCATTAACAGCACCCTGAATCGCAGTAAAACTGGCATCCATGTCTAGAAGCAAGTGAATGTTGCTTGAGTTATACCCGTAGAGCGTGGTTAGGGCATTATACATGTCTTGCGCGTCATCATCGCAGTATTCAAGGTCATTGGCGTCGCCCGGGTAATCGGAAATACCAACTAGAATGGCATATTTGTCTCCTGAGCTTGTCGCACCCAGAATACCGGTGGCCGCTTGCTTTGCTGGCTTACTGCTGCCACCGGACTTGCCTTGAATGGTAACCTTTTTGACTAGCTCGACATCGGTCGCTGGCAACGGCTTGTTCATATCGGGCTTAGCCACGGCGGCTGGTGTTATGAGCACCAACATCAACATTGCCACTAAGACAGCAGCTATTAATTTTTTCATCTCGCACCTCTTAAGTTTGTTTGACGCCTATTCTAGCACCCAAGCTTACCGTGTCAAGTGTCTGTCGCTGGTTGGGAGTTGGAAAGTGACAAGCCGTTATGTTGTTGCCGTTCGGGGCAAGGTCGAGAATGCAATCATCTTGACTTCTAATGGTATAATTGGCGGTCAGGGATATCGGTTTGAGAGAGCAGCAGGCAAATTGTCTCGACGCGCAGCTTGCAGAAAAGGAGGTTTATCTTGGATTGGAAAGAACTGCTGGGATTCATTGGTGGAGCTTTGACGACACTGGGATTTGTGCCACAAGTATGGCGTCTGTTTAAGCTCAGGAGTGCCCGTGAGATAAGCTTGCCATTCACCATCTGCTTCATTTTGGGCATAGCTTTTTGGCTGTCCTTTGGGATTTCATTGGGTCTGCTATCGGTAATTATCTGGAATGCTACAACATTTGTTTTAGGATGGGGCATGTTGTATGCCAAGCTAAAGTATGGCAAATAGTGCGAGCGAGCATGCGAATTCTGGCAATTCCCAAGAAGACAAGATATCGACACTATTGACCGGCAACAGTTTGGGGATTTTTGCAAGCCTCCTCAGTAGGCGACAGTGAATCGTTCGCGAATGTGCTGGGGGTGCTCAAGTTCATCGAGCATAGCCACGGCGTAATCCTGCGTGGAGATTTTGCTGTCGCCTTTTTCGTTCTTGAGAAGTTGGTCTTTGCCGACTCGATAACGTCCCGTCCGCTCTCCGGGTGCAATGGAAGCAGGCGGACTCAAGAATGTCCACTCGAGTTCTTGTTCTTTCCTTAGCATGTACAGTACCTCCCTGGTTGCCAGCACTCCGCCTTTTATGTTCTCCGGGAAAGTCACCGTATCAATAAGTTGCACACCGGGGGCGACTTCCAGGCTGCCAGCCCCACCGACAACCAATAATCTTTTGATCCCAGCCTTCTTGACTCCGCTAATAATCGCTTTATAGCCCTTGATTTGCTCATTGTAGATATCGGGATTGTTCCAGCCGGGATTGTAGGCGCTTATGACTGCGTCATGACCTTTCACGAGTTCATCGACCTTGTCTTTGAGAATGTCTGCTTTCACAACCCTGAGATGAGGGTGCTGCAGAGTTATTTTCTCAAGATGCCTCACAATCGCTGTTACTTGATGCCCTCGTGCCAGAGCTTCATCGCGGATGTACGAGCCAATATTCCCACTGGCTCCGATGATCACTACTTTCATGGATGTAACCCTCCCTTTACGCTTTCAAAGTCGTTTTTGCACGGGTTTCCTTGAACTAGACTTGCTTGTACCTATTATACAGCATTCTAATCGCATGAACACAGCGCAGCATGGGCAAGGTATTCCCCAAATTGAATAGGGTCGAGGTTGACTCCTCGACCCTATTCCTGCTTTTGCGCAGTAAAGGAGGTATTTTAGGCAGCGGGATTGAGGACGCGCCCGACGAAGAGAATGGCACCCGTCTCAATGTCGCGAATCAAAAAGATGAAAGGGCGGTCTATGGTGACTTCTACAGGATGTTCGGGTACCGATGTTATTCCAACAATCACTGCCGTGGCAGCCGCCGCCTCGGTGCCATCTTCATCCACGGCCACGAATGACTTGTGTATAACGTCTGATATGAGCAGCTCAGGATTGCCAGTCATTCCGGAGAAATCGGCGTCACCAGAGAAGGCAATCGGCATGCCCGTCCCGGCGAGGGTATCCTTCAGGCTGAATTCTGACTCAAATTCAAACTTGGGCATCGTCAGGGCAACTTGGGTCTGTCGCAGATTGCTTATAATCTCATAGACCTGCTGGGCCTGCAGCTCTTTTTCAAAAGCCTCGAAGTTCCCAGAGGCAGGAAGCAAAATCAGCATGGAGAGTTCACCGCCATCGTAGGGCAGCTCGACTGCCTGGTATCCTGCCCCTTCGGCGCAGCCGAACGACTCCGTCTGCTTCATCATGGGCACTGTTACCCGCCCGCCGTCAAGTAGGTAGAACGAGCCGTTTACTGTCAGGTCCTCATCGAAGGGGTACGCCCAGGCGGCATTGAAGTAGATGGCATTGGTCAGTACCAGCCTGGTCCATTCATCGATTGCGCCTCGCGGGATGAGGTCTTTGATCCGTTCCTCTGTCTGGTTGCTGACCCAATCATTGATGGCAAGGCGGGACTTTTCTGTCTCCGTTATGAAGTCCAGCACTCTTAAGCCGGCACCGTAGTTCTCAGCCAGGACATCGAGGAACTCGGATAGGAACTCATAATCTTTCTGCCCCCAGATGGCGTTGACAATGTTCAGCCTGAATCCCTTGCCATCTTTGCCAGCGGCACCTTCGCCTCTCTTGGCAAGCTCGGCATCGAGCCAGTTGAATGCCGGGTGCAGCCTCTCCTGTTCCAGAAGGAAGTGAAGGGTAGCGGCCATCTGCTCCGCAGTTTCGCCACGCGCTCCGGCATAGGTCATAGCTAGCGCCAGCGAGATGCTATAAGGAGAGTAGAAAAGATTACCCTCCTGACCTTTAAGCGCCTGATAAAGCTTGAAGGCGAAGGCGCTGTTTCCTTCAACCAGCAATGCCTGCTCATCTGTGCTGATATTCGGCTCGGGTATCCGGTCTCTATCGGATCTGACTTCTTCGGCTACTGTCGGTTGAGCTAATTGAATAGAGGCTATCAGCGGCACCAGCAAAACTGAAGCTAATACGATTATCACTATCTTTTTCATTTCATTTACCTCACATGAACATGCCTAGATTGTTCGGTTTCACTCTCTTTCTGGCTATTTCTGCGGCTCTTCACTTCCAGGCTCAACACCCGCAGGCGGCTCTTCGGGCCGGGTCTCACCCGGGACATGTTCGTAAGGCGTCCAGGTTGAGTATGGGAGCTCGACCTCGTTAATGTAAGCCAGAGTCTCCAGGCTGTTCATCTTTATCTTGGCGTCTGAAAGGGTGTAGAGAATATCCTCTATATAGAGCGACCTCGTCACCGCGAACGGAGACCAGAAGTACTGATATGCTTGCTTAGGGTCGGAGATATTCTCAATATGGGTGATTTTACCCTTCAGTTGGATTCCCTGGTCTAGAGAAATATTAAAGACATAGGCACCCTGCCAGACAGGCTCGCCGTAAGCCCACTCAGGAACTCCTTCAGGATATTGTGACGCATCTACCTTGGCCTCTAAGATAGGTATGACCATCAGGTTCCTGAACTTATCAAAGAGGAAGGCTTTGTGGTCCCGCAAAACCGGTGAATCGCTGCCTCTGTGACCTATTACTTCCTTGTCTACTTCCTGTGGATTCCTGACATCAAAGAGCGATATCTTCACTCCTTGGTACCAGGCGAATTCTCCTTCCTCCGTTGTTTCCTTACCTATGCCTATAAGGTGGGTTTCGTCATAGGGGTGAAGGTAGTCTGAGTAGCCAGTTACCTTCAGGTACCCGAGCTCTCTCGGGTTATTGGGGTCACTTAAATCTATGACGAATAAGGGGTCAACCTGCCTGAATGTTACCAGATAGCCTCTCTCACCCATAAACCTGGCGGAATAAATGGTTTCTCCTTGAGCAAGGTCTGTTAGTGAGCCGGTAACGTTGAGGCTCATATTCAAGATGTATACATTATTCCAGGACGTTTCCGTGTGGGTTGTGGTGGCCACCCTGAAGTAGCCATCATACTCATCCATGGAGAACTGATTTAGCACCATACCAGGGACTTCGCCACTGGCCGCGTACTCCATCTGGTCGCCTTGTATTTGAATTCGGTGAATAGAAGTTCTTTCAAAATCCCCCACGCCTGTTCCCCACACGGGGAAGGTCAGGTAAATGTTGTCTGGAGAGACATAGAGGTTGCTAGAGGCTCCCAGCAGCATTGTTTCGTATGTTGGCTCCTGGGCATCGTTCTGCGTGTTTACAGCTATAATAGTCGTGTACATATAGTAGTAGTCAGCGACGTCAGAATACCAGATATCTGTAGCCGGTATTTCCGTCTTGTTGCCACCGGAACAAATCTTAGGCAGGTTTACCTCATTATCCTCTTCGTACACGGGTTCATTGACCACCACATAAGCATAATCTCCTATCATCCGTGAACTGACGTATTGACCATCGGCGGAAAGCTCCCTTCGCAACTGGGGATTTTCCCTGTCTGAAACATCATATACTTTGACATACGTCTGGGGTGCCCTATAAGGTATGTAGGTCCTGTCTTCAGTTCCCCACCGCACATCATAGTAGGGATAATAAGGTGTTTCCTCCTCGAGCACGACCAGTTTATCTCCGTTTATGAAGATTCCTGTCACTGCGCCTTCTAGTTCGATCTCCGATAGGATTTGAGCTTGTTTAGGGGGATACGCCCTCACGATGATGGTCCTGTTCCCCGAAGCGAGGTAGATATACTCTCCGTCGGTCTTAACGATATCTGCCTCATCTACCCCGGCAACCTGGATATTGGTTACAGAGTAGTTCGTCTTGGATGGCGCAGGGAGTAAGGCTTCTGCGCTTCCTGAAAAAAGGTCGACGTCTCCCCCCTTAGAGAATCCCCAAAAGAATTGTCTGTAGCCTGCGTTCGTCTTCACAAACTCTTGCAACTGCTCATATGAAGAGAACTTATTGATCTCTCCCGCTCCCAGGGGCATAAATGTAGGGACAGCAAGAAGTCCGACAACTGCTATTAAGAGCACAGCAGCAGTAATGGGAGCCAATAACTTTGCCCAATTCGGAATAGGCCTCTCCCTAAAGCGCCTGGCTGTTTTAAAGTAGCCGGACTTGAGCAGGGCCACTCTTAAAGCCCGTCTGTGGCCGGGAAGCTCGATTTCCGGGGTTTTAAGGTTTTCCAGTTTCTTGATTAAGTCTTCGTATTTCATAGACTTTGCCTCCTTTCACAACTGAAAATGCAGAAGCCCGGAAAAGGTTGCATTATTTAACCCCAAAAGTTTTGCGGCTTTCGTGGGGCGGTTTACTCTGTTTCTCTTAATTTCTCTACTGCCCGGTGGAGCAAGGATTTTACCGTTCCCTCTTTTTTGCCCAGAATTTCGGCGATTTCGTTAATCTGTTTCTTCTCAAAAAATCTGAGGGCGATGACTTCTTGATATTTGGCCGGGAGGTGAACGATTCTCTCCTGAATTTCCAGAAAGTCCTCATGTTGCTTTAGTTTCTCCTGCGCCTCTATCAGTTCGCTTTCGGGGTCATAAGGTGATACGGGTTCAAAACCTTGTTCCTGTAATTCTTCTAGTGATACGGATTTTTTGTATTCGGCTTTTCTAAAGTACTGGTTAATCTCATTGGCGGCGATTTTATAGAGCCACGAGGAAAAAGAGACATCGCGCCAGCGAAATTGCCAGAGCTTCTTCAACGCCTTAAAGAATGTCTCGGAAGTAATATCCTGGGCGACTTCCAGATTAGCAGTCCGCCTCAGGGCGTAGCCAAAGATTTTGGGATAATACTGGTCGTAAAGCTTGGCAAAAGCATCGGGGGCTTTTTGCGCTTGTCTGACGAGTTCTCTTTCTTCGCTTAAATCCATATTAGCCGGTAAAAAATAAACATACCCCGTTAATATAATGCACTAGTAATAATTTAGTTTCCCCCAAAATCTCAGTTCATACTGTACCACTCTCCTGCACGGTGTCAAGCATTTTTGCGTCCTTTCTAGATTTTCCTCCGACTGGCGAGGAGTCGACGAATTGAGTGACAAGGGACTGAGCCTCGTACCCCATACCAACCATAATGGCAAGCTATAGCTGAGAAAACAGTTCAGGCGGTTTCTAGAAGAACTGACCTGTTACGCACAATCAGGTTTTTGTGCCATTCCCAGCGTTGCTTAATTGTGGCAAAGCGGGGCAGGTTGCAAAAGGTCATGATTTTGTATAGGCTTATTAAGCTAAGGAATGGTATTTTGTTCGTGGTGGAAGACCCTGTAAGTTTTGCTTGCTGGCTATGGAAAATGTAGGGCTACTTTGGTGAAGTAACTGACAATGAAAGAAGGTAATGGAGTTAAGAAAGCTATCGATGCAGCTAGTTCTGAGTTGAATCTAGCTGATGAGGGCAGCAAGGCTGATAAATATTATCGTGGCTTCATTGCTTTGAGCCGAGTCTCGGCGGCGATCAGCGGTCTGCATGAGTTGGATGCTATTCTTAAAATTGGCTTGGACAATGTGCTTAACATCATGAATGGAGCCGTGGGGGGGATAATGCTCCTGGATGAGCCAAGTCAGACGCTGTTTTACCGTGTTTATCATGGTCTATCTGATAAGTATGCTGAAGAGATGCGTCTTAAACTCGGCGAGGGCATCGCCGGGAAGGTAGCTCAAAGTGGCCGGGCAGTGCTGCTGGAGGACATTTCCTCGGAACCAAGTGCCGCTCGGATTGACCTGATAGGCTCAGAGGGTTTAAGGGCATTCATCAGCGTCCCTCTCCGAGCAAAAGACAATGTTCTGGGGGTGATGAATGTCGCTAGCCGCGTGCCCCATCACTTTAGCAAGGAAGACGTGCATATCTTGCATTCGATTGGGGATCAACTCGGCACAGCTATTGAGCAGGCAATGCTGCAGGAGCGGCTGAGAAAAGCACGGGAGAGATTACGCAAACTTGCCCGACAGAATCTTGTAGCCGAGGAGGAGGAACGGAGGAGAATTGCCCGTGAGCTACACGACGAGACCAGTCAATCGCTCTCCGGGATAGCACTTCAACTAGAAGCGCTGGTGGAAATGGCTGCGAAATCTAGTAATCAAGATGCTCAGTTTATTGACGGACTAAAGAAAGTCCAATCGCTGACAGTACAGGTACATAAGGAAGTAAGCAGAGTGATTGCCAATCTCCATCCTACCGTATTGGATACGCTAGGGTTAGTCGCTGCTGTTCGCCAGCATGCTAAGAATACTCTTCAGCCCCTGAACATTAACGTAACAATAGAGGTCAAGGGGACTGAGAGACGGTTTCCTGCTGATGTAGAAGCTGCTCTTTTCCGTGTTATTCAGGGAAGCATTGGCAATATTGCCGAGCATTCTAAAGCAAGGAATGCTTCCATAGTGCTGGTATATCAACCTGATGAATTCTCGCTAAGTATTAGTGATGACGGGCAAGGATTTGACGTTTCCAAGCTCACCGATGTGGAGGCAAGCGGGCGAGGCCGTGGGTTATTCAGTATGAGGGAGAGGATTGGTTCCCTTGGCGGCACCAGCGGTGTTGAGTCCAAGATTGGAGCAGGAACTACGGTTTGGGCCAAGATTCCAATGGGTCAAGACATTAGATATGGCGAAAATAAAGGTACTGGTAGCTGACGACCATGCCATCGTACGTGACGGTATTTGCGCCTTGCTTGCTCTTACCGGGGACATAGAAGCAGTAGGCGTGGCTGCTAATGGTCGGGAGGCGCTAGAAATGGTTCCCAAGGTCTCACCTGACATAGTGCTTATGGACATAGTCATGCCTCTTATGGACGGGCTGGAAGCAACTCGCCGAATACACAAGGAGTTCCCGGGGACAAAGGTGATAGTACTGACCCAATATGAAGACAAGGAGTATGTGTTGCCCGTTATTAAAGCTGGTGCTAGCGGTTTTATCAGTAAAGTAGTGGCGTCCTCTGAGCTTACCTCGGCCATTCGGGCTGTGTATCGTGGAGATTCTTTCTTATCTCCATCCATAGCTAGACTCTTAGTTGAGGACTATCGACAGATAGCCAGAGTGGGAAAAAGCAAGGACGCCTTCGAAGAATTAACAGACCGAGAGAGAGAAATACTGAAACTGTTAGTAGAAGGGCACTCTACTCAAGAGATAGCTCGGATGCTGGTTATTAGTCCCAAAACTGTAGAAAGACACAAGACTAACCTGATGGCAAAGCTGGATATCCACAACCGCCTTGACCTGTTCAAATATGCCCTGCGCAAGGGCATTATCAGCGTCTAAGATTGTTGCCTCGTAGTCCTGACAAGTCGGGGCGGCACTGCTTGTTTCTCACCTCCCCTAATGGGAAGCATTATCCCCATAAATGAGTGGTCAACTGCACGAAAATGCGGTGATATTTTCCCGATTTTTGGGGTAGATACCTCTATTGCTTTCGTAGGCTGGGCGATACACTTTATGGTAGCAAGCTAAAAGGTAAGCTCCCAAAAATGTACTTGGTAAGGGGGGTGAAAGATGGAAAGGAACACTAAGATTCTGGTGGTGGACGATGAATCAGATTTTATTGCGGATATGCAAGCTAGATTACTAGCAAAAGGCTGGCAGGTGCTTACCGCTGGCAACAGATTACAGGCAGAGGAGATAGCGCGTCGCGAAAAACCTGACTTGATTATTTTAGGCACAATAATGCCACGTGGAGATGCCTTTCGGCTGCACCAATGGTTGAAGCAGAGCCCCAATTTCCGAGAAGTGCCGCTCATTGTAGTTGATGCCCCACAGGAGAAACGTCTGATTAAGGGGTGGCGTATGGATGAAGGCTTGAAGCTTGAAGCCGAACAATATTTAGTCAAGCCAGTCGAGTCAGCTTCAATAATAGCCTGGGCCGAGAAATTCCTGGATAAGACACTGAGAAGAATCAAGGTGCTGGTGGTAGATGACCATGCTGTAGTCAGGGAAGCAATTTGCGCTCTGCTGAGTCTGCAAAAAGACATGGAAGTGATAGGTGAAGCTGTTGACGGGCAAGATGCTATTGATAAAGTGCAGCGTCTTGCGCCGAATGTAGCAGTGATGGATATAGTCATGCCGGTGATGAGCGGACTTGAGGCCACGAAACGAATAACCGAGGAGTACCCAGAGACAAAGGTTTTGATTCTAACCCAATATGACGAAGAAGAGAACATGTTTGTTGCTAAACAGGTAGGGGCTTATGGCTTTATTGCCAAGAGCGCTGCCAGTTCTGACCTCTTGACTGGCATAAGGACAGTAGGTGAAGGAAGATACTTCCCTCGGTCTTTTGCCTACGTGTCTGCCAACTGGCCGGAGGGTCGAGATAAAAAGAAGTGACCCCATCTGGAAAGCCTTATTCCCACCTGCTTGTTTATGAAGGAGGATATTAGTTTGCAGCCGATAACCATTACCCTTGATGGTCGTGAGGTAAGTGGCTACCTGGGGATGACCATCCTAGAATTGGCATGCGAATCTGGCATAGAAATTCCGACACTCTGTCACGATAACAACTTACCTTCGACTGGCGCTTGCCGCGTCTGCCTGGTAGAGAATGAACAAAATGGAGCGCTGCTGGCATCTTGTGTTACACCGATAGCGTCGGGGATGATAATCAACACGCATTCCCCACGAGTTATAGAGCGCCGCAAAACCATAGTCAAGTTGATGCTTGCCAGCCACCCTGATTCTTGCCTGGTATGCGATAAAGGCAATCGCTGTCAGCTACGTCAAATTGCCTCAGACCTGGGCATTGGATTGGTGGAGTTGCAAAGGATTCCCCAGATGGCTAGCATCCAGGA
This sequence comes from Chloroflexota bacterium, assembly GCA_013388845.1. GTDB lineage: Bacteria > Chloroflexota > Dehalococcoidia > GIF9 > AB-539-J10 > RBG-13-51-36. The sequence goes on from JACAEN010000011.1 coordinate 105,229, forward strand.
GGTTAATCCTTTCTTGGAACGGGATTTAAGCAAATGTATACTGTGCGCTAAATGCATTCGAGCTTGTCAAGAACTGGTCGTTGAAGGTGCTATTGATTACTTTAGAAGAGGATTTACGACTATACCAGCGACGCTGGACAATGTGCCGCTGGAAAATTCTGAGTGCACTTTCTGCGGAACGTGTGTGGCGCTGTGCCCGACAGGCGCGCTGGCAGAGAAGGAGAAAACATATAGAGGAACAACTCAGACTGTTGTCCAGACGACCTGTCCCTTTTGTGGCTGTGGCTGTAGCATCCGTCTGGAGGCCAAGGATGGCTGTGTAGTGCGGGTCACGCCGGGCCGGGAAAGTTCCGTGAACAAAGGCACGCTCTGTGTGAGGGGAAGCTATGGCTGTGATTTTATCCATAGCCCGGACAGGTTGCTCAAGCCCCTGATCAAGGTCAACGGTAACTTTGAGGAATCGTCCTGGGAAAAAGCTTTGCAACTGGTAGCCACTCAATTCCAGCGAATAAGAGACGAACACGGGAGTGACAGCCTAGCTGTTTTGGGCTCATCCAAGTGCACTAACGAAGAGAACTATCTTTTGCAGAGATTCGCCAGGGCTGTGCTGGGCACCAACAATATTGATAATGGTGGTCGCTTGTACACCTCTGCCAGCCGTGTCGGTTTGGGGTCCTCACTTAGCTTCTCTGGCACCACAAATTATCTCAGTGACTTGGAACAAACTGAGCTTATACTAGTTATCGGGGCTGACCCCGATTCTTCAGCCCCGGCTGTCAGTTATGCTATAAAACGTGCTGTCAAACAGCGCGGTGTCAAACTATTGTTGATAGATCCTCGGCAGACAAAGCTCACTTTGTTTGCCCGCCTTTGGTTACGCCCTAAAGTCGGCACTGACGTGGCTCTTATAAATGGTCTAGCCAAGGTGATTATTGATGAAGGCTTGCTGGATGAGGAATTCGTCGCTAGAAGAACAGATAACTTTGGGGCTTTTGGAGAAAGCTTGAAAAAGTATACCCTGAAGTACGTCGAGGAGATTACTGGCGTTTCAGGTCAAGAAATTCGTACCGTCGCTCAGCTTTATGCCAGGGCAAGCCGGGCGGCAATTGTCTATGGCACAGGAATCACGCAACATATCACAGGAACGGATGGCGTCAAGGGCTTGGCAAACTTGGCGTTACTGACGGGAAATATTGGGCGTAAGGGAGGTGGCGTCTATGCTCTGCAAAGAGAAAACAACGGACAAGGCGCCTGCGACATGGGAACATTACCCAAATTCCTCCCCGGATATCGGAGTGTAACGGATGCCGAGGCCAGAAAAAAGTTCGAGGAGCGTTGGGGAGCAAGTTTGCCAGCTGAGGCTGGGCTAACAGCCCTGGAGATTATGGAGCAGACAAAAAAGGGAAAAATTAAAGGCATGTACATTGTTGGAGAAAATCCCGTCTCGAGCTTTCCCAATTCGAGGCTTATTGCCGAAATTCTAGCTTCACTTGATTTCTTGGTGGTTCAGGACATGTTCCTTACGGAAACGGCCAAAGTGGCAAATGTAGTTCTGCCAGCGGCAAGCTTCGCCGAAAAAGACGGTACGTTCACTAATTTTGAGGGCAGGGTGAACAAAGTGCGTAAAGCAATCGAGCCCATTGCTGAAAGCCTGCCAGACTGGGAAATAATCATGCGCTTGGCTGATAGGATGAATTACCCATTGCCATTTTCCTCTCTACAGGATGTCATGAGTGAGATTGAGGAGTTAGTTCCTTCATACGAAGCCTATACTGATTCGGAAAGACAGGATGAGTTAGCCTATGGAGTGAGAGGGCGCACCTATGGTAGTCAACTCTTAAAGGGATTTGCCCGTTTCTCCCCCGTTGAATATACTCCACAAGCGGAGAAGAGAAAATCGGATTACCCCTTTACTCTACTCACCGGGACTATCCTTTACCACTTTGGCACTGGCAACAGGAGTTCCAGGGCTTGGCGTCTGAGGAAATTTTTCCCCCAGTCTTTTTTAGAAATTTGTGAGTCTGACGCCAGAAAACTTGCCATCGCTGATGGTGAGAAGGTCAAGATAATCTCACCTGTAGGCGAGGTGACTACCATCGTCAAGATTAGCGATACGCTGCGTGAGGGGATGCTCTTTATGCCAATTTCATTCTCAGAGACTCCGGTTAATGCGCTATTCGACATTGTCTTAGAGCCCGAGACAAAAGCACCCTCATTGAAAGCCTGCAGCGTGAAAATGGAGAAAATTCCTCCTTCTTGAGAGGGAAACATTAAGGCTTGTCTATAGCAGAACGAAGGAGCAAATCAAGATGGGTAAAAAAGAGACGGTCAAAGAGGTTGACCTGACACGGATAAATGCTATTGTTTCCGAATATAGTGAGCAGAAGTGGGCGTTGATACCGTTGCTGCAAAAAATCCAAAATGAATTCGGGTATATCCCTCCTCAATCTATACCAATCATAGCCAGGAATTTGCAACTTTTCCCCAGTCAGGTGCAAGGGGTCATTAGTTTTTATACCCAGCTCTATACTCAGCCGCGAGGCAGAAAAGTTGTGAGGGTTTGTCGGGGAACAGCTTGCCATGTGCGGGGAGGGAAGACGATACTGAAATTGGTTAAGCAGCACCTGGGTATAGAGGAGGGCGAGACCACCCCTGATTTGGAATATACTTTGGAAACTGTAGCCTGCATTGGCGTTTGTGCTCTGGCCCCTAATATAGTCGTGGGTGACCATGTCCATGGTCATATGAACCCTAAGAAGGTGGAGCAACTGTTTAAGAACCGAAGGAGCAGAGGGTAGCATGAAAGACCATCGTACTGTTTTCGTCTGTCAGGAGACGCCATGTCTTTCTATGGGGTCTGATGCTGTCTACGATGCACTTAAGGCGGACGTAGCTCGGCAGGGAGTGAAGAACGTTGTGGTGGAGACCAGCGGTTGCCATGGCCATGGCCTTTGTGAGCGAGGTCCCAGCGTAGTTATTGAACCCGAAGGCATTTTCTACATCGGTGTTCAAGCCGAGGATGCTGGGGAAATTGTCACCTCTCACCTTCGAGATGGCAAACCTGTAGGACGACTTCTTTACCACGACCCTGTGAGTGGCAAGGTCATACCTCACTATTCGGAGATAAACTTCTACAAAAAACAGCAGCGCATTATCCTACGCAATTGTGGGCATATCAATCCAGAAAAAATTGAGCACTATATTGCTGTTGGAGGTTATCGGGCGTTGAGGAAGGCTCTTTTGATGACTCCTGAACAAATTATCGAGGAGGTTAAAAAATCTGGTCTGCGTGGGCGAGGTGGTGCTGGTTTTTCCACTGGTCTCAAGTGGGAGTTTTGCCGCAAATCTCCTGGAGATAAGAAATACGTGATTTGCAATGCGGATGAAGGTGACCCCGGGGCTTTCATGGACCGCTCCATCCTGGAAGCAGACCCTCACGCTGTTATTGAAGGGTTAACTATTGCTGGATATGCCATAGGTGCCAACGAGGGCTATATCTATGTCCGTGCTGAGTATCCCTTGGCAGTGAAGCGAGTTCACACTGCTGTAGAGCAAGCTCGACAGAAAGGCTTTCTGGGTAAAGATATCCTTGGCTCGGGCTTTGATTTTGTAGTGCACATCAAAGAAGGTGCTGGAGCTTTTGTCTGTGGTGAGGAAACAGCTTTGATAGCTTCTATTGAGGGTCGGCGGGGCATGCCGCGTCCTCGCCCCCCATTCCCCGCTCAATCAGGATTAGAAGGTAAGCCTACCAACATCAATAATGTGAAGACATTGGCTTCTGTCCCTGTGATCATTGACCGCGGGGCTGATTGGTTTGCCGCTATCGGTACAGAAAAGAGCAAGGGGACAGCCGTCTTTGCCCTCACGGGGAAGATTGCCAATAGTGGATTGGTAGAGGTGCCTATGGGCACTCCTTTATCCACTATAATCTTTGATATTGGGGGTGGTATTCCCCGGGGCAAGCGCTTTAAGGCGGTGCAGACTGGTGGTCCTTCCGGTGGCTGTATCCCGGCTCGGTTTCTCGATTCCCCGGTGGAATATGAAACACTGGCTCAATTAGGCTCGATTATGGGCTCTGGCGGCATGGTGGTGCTGGACGAGACCACCTGTATGGTGGATGTAACCAAGTATTTCTTGAGCTTCACTCAAGCGGAGTCCTGTGGGAAGTGTGTTCCTTGCCGTCTGGGAACCAGGCAAATGCTCGAAATATTGACCAGAATCACTCAGGGCAAAGGGCGTGAACAGGACATAGATACCCTGCTTACCATAGCCAAGACGGTTAAGGAATGCTCGCTCTGCGGTCTGGGCCAAACCTGTCCCAACCCCGTGCTCACCACTCTCAATTATTTCAGAGACGAATATGAAACTCACATAAAAGAAAAGAAATGCCCGGCTGCCGTCTGCGATGCCCTCATGATATCACCGTGTCAACATACCTGCCCGGTAGGAATCAATATTCCCAAATATGTAGCTCAAATTGCCGCTGGTGAGTACCTAGAGGCTGTCAACACCATCAGGGAGCGTAATCCCTTCCCGGCTATTTGCGGCCGCATTTGTCATCACCCTTGCGAGGGAAGATGTCGCCGCGGGGAACTCGATGAGCCTGTAGCCATCAGGGCGCTTAAACGCTTCGCTGCCGATTGGTATTTTGACCATGTTGATGAATTACCTGAACCGCAACCCTTCCCCCAGACTCACACCCAAAAAGTAGCAGTAGTGGGGGCGGGACCTACCGGGTTGTCCTGCGCTTACTTCTTGGCTCAAATGGGCTATCCAGTCACGGTCTTTGAAGCTCTTCCTCTGGGTGGAGGCATGCTCTCGGTAGCCATACCCGACTTTCGCTTGCCGCGGGAAGTTATTGAAAAGGAGATAGATTATATCGCCAAGAAAGGAGTGGACATAAAGTACAATACACCCATCAACGTAAATTTCACCATAGAAGATATCAAAAGCAGTGGTTTCGTGGCTGTTTTCATCGCTGCTGGAGCGCAAAGGAGCCAGAGCATTGGCATACCCGGAGAGTTGGAGGACATCGAAGGCTTCTACTATGGTTTGAGATTTCTCAGAGACGTGAAGGTTGGCAAGCCCGTCAAGATCGGACGCCGGGTAGCTGTTATCGGGGGTGGTAATGTAGCTCTGGACTCCTCTCGCACAGCCCTTCGCCTTGGTGCCGATGAGGTGAGTATCTTTTACCGTCGGTCGCGGGAAGAGATGCCAGTAACTGAGGTGGAGTATGATGAGACATTGGCTGAAGGCGTCCAGGTTAATTTCCTCGTCAGCCCCACCCGCATAGTAAGCAACGACTGGAAAGTGACTGGTTTGCAGTGTGTCCGCATGAGGCTAGGCGAGCCTGACGCCAGCGGACGCCGTCGCCCAATTCCCATTCCTGGCTCCGAGTTCTTTGCTCCCGCGGACACCGTAATTGCTGCTGTGGGACAAGCTCCAGACTTGTCCTTTCTACCTCCGGATAGTGCTCTGGAGCGTACCCGATGGGAAAGGCTAGCGGTTGATGAAAACAGATTAGCTACTAATGTTCCCGGAGTCTTTGCCGGTGGGGATTTTGTCTCCGGGCCAGGCATGGTCATAGAAGCTATTGCGGCTGGTCGCAGAGGAGCCATCGCCATAGACAAATATCTCCGACGTGATGCCTCACGAGTCGAGATGTATGACCTGAAGCCCAGCGTTATTGAGGAAGAAATAAGTAAAGAGGAGGAGGAAACCTGGGAACCACAATTCAGGCCGGAGACACCTCATCTGCCTCTCACGGAAAGGAAAGGCAGCTTTAAAGAGATAGAGTTGAGCTTTTCTGAGGAGAAGGCGAGACAGGAGGCTAAGCGTTGCTTAAGATGCGACCTGGAAAAGTAGTGTAAAAAGCAAAAATAAAAGTGCAAAATGACTGAACAATAGGAAACAAAAAGCTGAGATGCAAAAAGCAGAGATACAAGGAAAGGTATGTAAAAGTTTTTTGATTTGTCATTTTGCTTTTTAACTTTTGACTTTTTGAAGTGGGAGGTCAAGCATGAAATCTATTACTAAGCAGAAGCCTTTTAAGGAAATCGAGCAGCAGTTAGGTGGGTTTGACCGAGTGTATATTGCTGGTTGTGGCACATGCACCACAATGACTAAAACTGGTGGAAAGGAAGAGGTCTTAGCAATGGGGAAGCGTCTCCAAGAACTGGGCAAGCTAGTCACCGGCTGGATAGTCATCCCGACCGCCTGTGATGAGATGACTGAAGTAGCTATTAAAGAAAATAATGGAGCCATTCAGAATGCCAACTGCATTCTGGTCATGGCGTGTGCTTTGGGAGTGCATAAGCTGAGTACCTATATTAACAAGCCGGTCATTCCAGCCCTGGATACTCTTTTCATAGGCGTCGAGGATGAGCCCGGCCACTTTCAGGAAGTCTGTGCTCAATGCGGTCAATGTGTCCTCGGGGAGACTGCTGGCATCTGTCCGTTGACAGCTTGTCACAAGGGTTTGCTAAATGGCCCATGTGGTGGCACCAACAATGGTAAGTGCGAAGTGGATAAAGAAAAGGATTGTGCCTGGACTCTTATATATCAGCGACTAAAAGAACAGGGCCGGCTGGATTTGATGCGTAAATATTATTCCCCCAGAGATTACAACGTGGCACCCAGGCCACGAATGACCCAGATTACGTGAAGGAGGAGCTATGGCACCGAGTTTTAAGGAAGTTCTCAAATCTGGCAAATTTGTGGTGACCAGCGAAATCGGTCCCCCCAAGGGGACCAACATTGAGAAGATGCTTCATCATATTGACCTTCTCAAGGATAAAGTGGACGCACTGAATGTTACTGACCATCAGAGTTCCGTAATGCGTTTTCCCTCTATTGGTGGCTGTCTGGCTATCAAGGAACGAGGCGGCGAGCCTATATTGCAAATGACTTGCCGCGACCGTAATCGCCTTGCTCTTCAAGCCGAGCTTCTCTTCGCCTACACCAGAGGCATCAGAAATGTCCTCTGCCTAACGGGAGATGCAGTTGTTGTGGGTGACCATAAGGCGGCCAAGGGCGTTTTCGACCTGGATTCAACACAATTGCTGAGGATGATTCGGCAGATGGAATCAGGCAAAGACCTGGGAGGGAATGAACTCGACGGGACTGTGGAGTTCTGTGCTGGAGCCATAGTCACACCGGAAGCAAACCCGATTGAGCCTCAATTGATGAAATTTGAAAAGAAGGTTGAAGCTGGTGCCGAATTCTTCCAGACTCAGGCCATCTATGACCTGGACAAATTTGCCAAGTTTATGCAATATGCCCGCCAATTCCCGGTCAAGATACTAGCGGGCATTATTCTGCTTGTGTCAGCCAGGATGGCGAAGTATATGACCGAAAATGTCCCGGGCGTCTTTGTGCCTCAAAACTTGATTGATGAACTAGCAGCTGCCCCCAAAGGCGAGGCGCTCAATAAGGGCATAGAAATCGCGGGCCGGATGATTGCCACTATAAAAAAGGAAGCTATGTGTGATGGAGTCCATGTCATGGCTATAGGCAAGGAAGAGGTGGTTCCCGACATTCTGAAAGCCGCGGGCCTTGCCGCCTAGTATCCCATGAAAATCGAATGAGCATATCTCTAACAAGATTCATCAAGGATGTACTGAGGAAGCCTGAAGCAATCCCAACCCCTGGTGCCATATTCTACAATGCGACAGTGGCAAAAGTTCTGCGCAAGCCTGAAACAAAGATAGCTAAAGACCTAGTGGAAAAGATGGGAAACGGCACTATTCTGGATTTAGGTTCGGGAACAGGTTATTTGGCAATAGAGATTGCCAAGGGGTCACCCAGCTTACAGGTCTATGGCATCGATCTCAGCAGGCAAATGGTCAAGATTGCCACACGTCATGCCCAAGGCATTGATAATGCTCGATTTGTTTTTGGCAATGCAGCCAAACTCCCTTTCAAGGATAATTCAATAGACCTTGTGATTAGTACGGGCGCTTCGCATCATTGGAAGACACCACGCACGGTGTTCGATGAATGCTATCGGGTGCTAAAAACTGGCAAGGAAGCTTGGATATATGATGGGTGTCCTGAGGTATTCCGCAACCCGGCTGATAGAAGAAAAGTGAACGAGGAATATGGGTTCTTTGTTGGCCGATTCGGGCCCAGAGTCTCTACACTACATGGTTTCACCAGGGAAGAATACCAGACCGTGATTAAGGGTATGCTGGAGCAAACGGCATTCAAAGGCAATTACCAGATGGCGCTAACAGATATCTGGATGAAGATTACGCTTAAGAAGCGCCCGTAAGCGCGTTTGCCGGTTCGCGACTTTCTGGTTGTTTATCACATTCAAAGTTGGGGTGAGAGGATCTGAGCCTCCGACCACCTGAACCCCATTCACTCTAGAAAAAAGGTAGAGCCCACTCGCCTCCTTTATGAATGAGCAACCTTAAAATCGAAATGGGCTATGCCCAGCTCGCCCTCCGGGCGGATGTAGGTATCCGCACTGGAGTTTTTGCTCGTCCAGATGCCCTTTGGGAACCTAGACAAAAAGGCAGAATATATGTATCATCTTAGGCGCTATGATAGTGGAGATGAGAAAAAATGCCACTCCGGAGGAGATAAACGGGGTGGTGCAGAAGGCTAAATCGCTGGGACTGGGCACCCAGTTGAATGTGGGCACCGACAAGACAGTAGTGGCTTTACTGGGAAGCAACACAGGGCAGTTATCTACCGACATCTTCGCCGTGCTCCCTGGAGTGGAGAACGTAGCCCGGATTATGAAACCTTACAAGCTCGCCTCCCGCGAATTCAAGCCACAGGACAGCGTGGTTTCCGTTAGCGGGATCGAGATCGGGAGCAAGCAAATTGTGGTTATGGCCGGGCCCTGTGCTGTGGAAAACGAAGAACAGCTCATGAAGGCGGCCACGGCTGTGAAAGAAGGCGGAGCCTGTATTTTGCGCGGTGGTGCCTTCAAACCACGCACCTCCCCCTTTAGCTTTCAGGGGCTGGAGAAGGCCGGCTTGGAGCTGCTGGCGAGAGCTAGAGAGCAGTTTAACATACCTGTAGTTACCGAGGTGGTGGACGCCCACGATGTGAGCCTGGTGTCCAAGTATGCGGATATCCTTCAAGTCGGGTCCCGAAATATGCAAAACTTCGCCCTGCTAACCGCACTTGGGAAGAGTAAGCACCCCGTCTTATTGAAACGGGGGTTCTCATGCACCGTTGCTGAATGGCTGACAGCGGCCGACTATTTGCTAGCAGAGGGGAACAACCAGGTTATTTTGTGCGAGAGAGGGATCAGGACCTTTGAGCCCAGCACTCGCTTTTCTCTCGATGTGTGCTCTATACCCGTGATTAAAAGATCCAGCCACCTGCCTCTAATCGTCGATCCCAGCCATGCTGCCGGTCACTATGCTCTGGTTCCAGCGATAGCCAAGGCCGCCATAGCTGCCGGTGCCGATGGGCTTCTCATCGAGGTTCACCCCAACCCCAAGGAAGCCCTCGTAGATGGCCTTCAGTCCCTTACTCCATCGGACTTCGCCAGATTGATGAAGGAACTCAGGCTAGTTGCCAAATCGGTAGGCAGATACATCTAGTCAGGCCTCTCAGTCTCCGGTGGTCAGGGAGGGCCTATTCACCATCCCCCTGATTGGATCGGCAGTAAGGCAACCGCTATTCTTGACAGAAGCTGCTGCGTTTGGTAACCTTGAGCCCACTTTTTTAAGAGTTTCCTCAGAGAACTCTGAAGCCCGGATAAGGCCGCACTTCTCAGGGTTTCTTGTTTAGCCAGGAGCGACCGAGTTTAATAAGGGTAGAGATTACATGACTGACAAAAGGTACCGCCACATCAGCATTACCCCTAATTTCTATCAATTAGGCACTCCGTCTTTCCCCGCCTACCTGTCCCTGGGAGACGATGGGATGATTATCGAAGGGGGGACGGGGGCTACCTTCGTTATCATCCTTAATCAGCTAAAGGAACTGGGTATTGAGGCGGAGCGCATCAAATACCTGTTCCTGACCCACACCCATGCTGACCACATCGGGGCAATACCTCGCCTGAGAAGAATATGGCCTCATCTGAAGGTTGTAGCCAGCCCGGTAGGAGAAAAGCTGTTGACCAGGCTGGTCACAAAGGAGGAGGCACTGAAGGAATTTGTTGAGGTAGACCGCAGCATCGCCAGGATTATGCTCTCCAAAGGCCAGATTGACGCTGTCCCCCCCGAGCTGGATAGCTATAAATTTGGCGTGGATATGGTGGTTAAGGAAGGTGACCGTCTTGACCTTGGCTCAGGAGTATCGTGGACTGTTTATGAGACCCCGGGGCATTCGCCGTGCCATACCTCCCTGCACAATGAAAGGGAGGGGACACTGGTCATCGGAGACGCCACCGGATTCTACCTACCTGAAAAGGACATTTTCTGGCCCAATTACTTCCACTCTCTCGAGGCCTACTGCAGCAGCATCCGGAAGCTCGCATCACTGCCGGCCCAGAGAGGAGCCTTAAGTCACAACGGTGTCATTGAAGGCGGGATCAAACGTTATTTTCGGAAGGCCATCAGGGCGACGGAGTCCTACCATCAGGAGATGATGGCCAGGCTGGACAGGGGGGAAGCCCTTGATGAGATTGCTCTGGAAAAGGCGAAGTGGGTGGTCACCTTTACCGCTCTGCTACCATTTGAGGGAATAAAGGCACTGGCCGCGCTGCTGGTCAGACGTTCCCAGTCCGCAGTCGTCAGTGAAGGCATGTTAGCCATCCCGTAATGGATAATATAACTATGGCGTGGTGAGGCAGATGCAAGAGATAAAGCGTGTTGAAATAGAAGCAACCACACAATTTGAGACGATTATGTCACAACACTTCCTGGAGCTAGACGAGGCAGCACAGACTAACCTCCACCACAGCTCACCAGGGCCTATGGGGCCGCCCCCATCGCCCGCGAGTCACTCGCTTGATATGTCGGCATGGCTGGTAATATACTCAGATAGCACCAAGCTGGAGAGAAAGTGATGCCGAAAGGACAGCCCGGTACCAGAAGCAATTACGGTCGGGTTACTGATGAGGTTGTGGCCCGGCTGGCCGCCATAGTCGGCAATAAGAATGTCCTGACGGGAGAAGAGCGGGAGAACTACACCCGCGATGAGATGCCCGGAAAAAGGTCTTTCCTCCCCGAGGTAGTGGTAAAACCTGAAAACAGCCGTTCCGTAGCCGAAATACTGAAACTGGCCAACGAGAAAGTTATCCCGGTCACTCCTCGAGGGGGAGGGACTGGTCTCTCCGGTGGGGCAGCCCCCATCTATGGAGGTATCGTCCTCTCGCTGGAGAAGATGAACCGTATACTGGAGATTGACAAGGTCAACTTTGTGGCTACTGTCGAGGCTGGCGTTCTCCTCTCTGATTTACTCGAAGCTGTGAACGAGCAGGGACTCTATTATCCACTATACCCCGGCGAGGCCAGTGCTGCTATCGGTGGTAACGTGGCGACCAATGCTGGCGGAATGAACGCCGTGAAGTACGGCGTTACCCGGCATTTTGTCCTGGGACTGGAAATAGTGTTGCCCACCGGCGAAATAATCCAGACCGGGGGTAAGTTCGTTAAATGCTCTACCGCCTACGACCTCACACAGTTAATCGTCGGCTCAGAGGGCACCCTGGCGGTGATTACCAAGGTCCTGCTGAGGCTGGTTACCCCGCCAAGGAAGACGGAAATGCTCTTCGTTCCCTTCCACAGCCTCCGTGCTGCCATAGGCTCTGTCCCTGACATACTACAGCGGGGGATACTCCCGGTGGGCATAGAGTTTATGGAGAGGGACATGATCAACCTGGCCGAGCAGTATACGGGTAAAGAAATTCCCCTCCATGACCATGAGGCCTTTCTTATGATTCTTCTGGAGGGGGAAAATGACAAGGAGATTCACCGGCAGGCCAATGAAATCGCCTCAATCTGCCTGAACAATGGTGCCGTTGATGTCTTTATGCCAGCCGGCAGCCGGGCCAAAAGGGACCTGCTGGAGGCTAGGGAGAAATTTTACTATGCCTTGCAGCGTTTCGGCATGGTGGACTTCGCCGACGTTGTTGTGCCTCGGAGCAACATAGCAGAGTTTGTGGAGACAGCACACCGGATGGGAGAAGAGCACCAGATACCCATCATCGCCCTGGGACATGCCGGGGATGGCAACGTACACCTGACACTAATGGGCCAGGCAGGAGGCGAAGACGAGGCGGGGGTAAAAAAGCTTCTCAGCAAGCTCTGTCAGGTGGGGGTGTCGCTGGGTGGCACGATATCTGGGGAGCACGGCCTTGGCTTTGCCAAAAAAGATTATCTGCCTATAGCTGACAGTGCCAGTAAGATAGAGTTGATGAAAAGAATCAAGAGGGCATTTGATCCTAAGGGTATTATGAACCCGGGCAAGATTTTCAGCCTGGAGTAACCGGGCAGAATGGAGACCAGCAATGGGACTCTCCGACAGAATTAAGGCAAGCATGGCCGAGGGCTCCCTGGATAAGGCGCATGCTTGGGTAGGGGACAATCCTCAATCGGCAGCACAGAAGGTTGATGATTTTAGAGAGGCAAAAATCAATCCGTTAGCACAGTCTAGAAATCCAGAAATCGGGGTGAGAGGATTTGAACCTCCGACCACCTGAACCCCATTCAGGTGCGCTACCAGGCTGCGCTACACCCCGTCGCCGCGACCTGCCTAAATATGTTATCATACTCGCCACAACAAAGAAAACATCAGATTGGCAGGTTGTGACTCTTGGCTAAGAAACAAAAGAAGGCTACGCCTGAGCGAGTCCCCACTAAACGCCAACTGTCCAAATGGCAGCGTGAGGAGAAAATACGCCGAATTGCGATAATCGCCTCCGCTGTTTTCCTGGCAGGCATTTTGAGCTGGGTAGGCTATAAGTCTTATGAGGATTATCGGGCCAGGACTGCAGCGTGGCGTGAGGTCGTGATCGAAGTAAATGATGTCTCCTTTACTATGGAATACTTTGTAGATATGCTCGATGTTTACACTAAAGGCATCGACTCTGAAACGCTCAATTTATGGGGCGATTATATCGCTGGCATGGTTGCTAATATGCTTATCCAGTCGGAGTTAACAAGACAAGGGGCTGAAAATCTGGGCATTCACGTTACTTCTGCTGAAATAGATAGGGGGCTACAAGAACGTGGATGGCCCAACGATAGGGTATATAGGGACATAGTTGCCGCCAACTTATCGCAGGAAAAGCTTCAGAATTACTTTGGTTTGAATCTAACTGACACGATGGAGCAAGCTCGTGTGCAAGTAATGCTTGTAGAGAGCGAAGAGGTGGCTGCTAAGTTGATAGCTCAGATCGAGCCTTGTAGCAACATCACTGTTTTTGCCGCGGAGTATTCCTGTAACTCCTCCGTCGAAGGCGATTTGGGCTGGCTGCCCAGGGAACTGATGCCTAATACCTTAATTGCTGATGCCGCCTTTAACCTTACCCTCTGCGATATAAGTTCGCCTATTTATGATAAAGATGCGATCAAAGACGTTGGCTACTGGCTTATAGAAGTTACTGATAAACAAGGTGAAAAGATAAAAGCCAGAGCCATGCTGCTGGGTAGCGAGGAGGAGGCAGAGCGCGTTAAATCTGAATTAGCTAGTGGAAACTTCAGCTCTCTAGCCCAGAAATACTCTCAGCATAAAAGCAAAACCGAGGGTGGTGAGCTTGGTTTGTTAGGACGAGGCGATATGGGCAGTGATACCTTCGACGCAGTTGCCTTCAACATTACTGCTAATGAGGTAAGCGAGCCAGTCAAAGATGTGTCTGTCCAAACAACTGGTGGCTATTGGCTAGTTATGGTTGTCGATAGAGGTGTGCAGGACCTTGATGAGGAGACCAGGGAAAAGCTGATAGATAAGCGGTTGAACGACTGGTTTGAGGAATGGAGAAAGAATAGCACAATTGAAAACATGTTGACTACGGAGAAGAAATCCTGGGCTGTAAACAAGGTTTTGCAAGGGAGATAGCACCATGATGAAAAAGGAAATTGGCATTGGCTTACTAGGTTTGGGGACTGTGGGGGGTGGCGTGGCTGAAGTCCTGGCCACCAAGGCAGGCAGCTTGGCTGAGCAAGCGAGGCTGCCTCTAGTTTTGAAAAAGGTACTTGAACGCGACGTGAGTAAACGCTACCCAGCAGAACTAGGTCCTAACTTGACTACCACCAATCCTGAGGAAGTCCTCTCACATCCTGAGGTAGATATAGTAATCGAACTCATTGGCGGCGAACATCCGGCCACGGAGTACATGAAACGAGCTATCGCTAACGGAAAACACGTAGTTACAGCCAATAAGGAGGTAATAGCTAAGCATGGATACGAGCTATTGTCTCTGGCCAGGAAATACAATGTTGACCTCCGCTATGAAGCGAGTGTAGGCAGCGGCATACCACTGATTTCCCCTTTTCAGCAAGACTTAGCTGCCAATAAAATCTCAGCCATCCGTGCCATCCTTAACGGCACCACTAACTATATTCTGACCAGAATGGCAAAAGAGGGACTGGAATTTGCTTCGACATTGAAACAAGCCCAAGAGTTAGGTTATGCTGAAGCCAATCCCGCTAATGATATAGAGGGGATAGATGCTGCTTACAAGCTAGTCATCTTATCCAACATAGCATTTCGGGCTAAATTTGTCCCTCAAGATGTATACTGCGAAGGAATAGCCAATATTGCCGCCCGGGATTTTCTCTATGCCCGAGAATTTGGCTACGCTATAAAACTTCTGGCCATTGCCAAGAAAGATGGTGACAAAGTGGAGATGAGGGTTCATCCTGTTTTTATCCCCCAGGACTCCCAGTTAGCTAAAGTGGATGGTGTCTATAATGCCGTCGAAGTGGAAACTGACTTGGCTGGCAAACTGGTCTTTTATGGAGAAGGGGCTGGAGGCCTCAGAGCTTCTAGCGCTGTTATTGCTGATGTGTTGGCAATAGCCAGAAATATCTATCGCGGCGTAAATAATGTTCCTGAACTGAGATTAGACCGGCGAATCACTGTCAAGCCCGTGTCTGACGTAAAGACTCGGTACTATCTGAGGTTGAATGCGCCTGACCGCCCCGGTGTTTTAGCTCAAATCTCCAAAGTTCTGGGCGACAATTCCATAAGCATTTCGTCCGTAATTCAGAAAGAAAGCGACCCAGCAGCTCAAACCGCCATAATCGTCATTATGACCTATCCGGCCGAGGAAAAAGGGATGCAAAAGGCTCTTAAGCAACTAAAGCAGCTACCGGTGGTTAATGAGGTTAGCAACTTTATCAGAGTTGAGGAGTCCTGAGCGAAGTGAAGGAGCGAGGCGTCTTAAATAGATATCGTAATTTCCTGCCAGTGACTCCGGCTACGCCCTTGATTACGCTGGGAGAAGGCGAGACCCCTCTCGTGAGGTCACGAATTTTAGAGAAAGAGCTTGGCTGTGGTGAACTTTATTTTAAGCTGGAAGGCTGTAATCCTACGGGCTCTTTCAAAGACCGAGGCATGGTGGTGGCAGTGGCTAAGGCGGTAGAGAATGGCAGTCGGAGCATCATTTGCGCTTCCACAGGTAATACCAGCGCTTCAGCTGCCGCTTATGGCGCCAGGTTCGGACTCAAGACTATCGTCATTATCCCTAAAGGGAAGATAGCCATGGGCAAGCTCGCCCAAGCCTTGGTTTACGACGCCCAGATTATCGGCATAAAAGGTAATTTTGACCAGGCGCTTCACATAGTACGTGCCTTGACTCAGAAATATCCCATTACTCTGGTAAATTCTCTAAATCCTCATCGCATCGAAGGTCAGAAAACGGCAGCTTTTGAGATTGTGGATGACTTGGGAGATGCTCCCGATTATCTCTTCATCCCCGTGGGCAATGCTGGGAATATCACTGCTTACTGGAAGGGATTTGTGGAATACTATCGCACAGGCAAGGCCAGCCACACTCCCAGAATGATGGGCTTTCAGGCGGCTGGCGCTGCCCCTATAGTTGTGGGTAAGGTTGTTAAACGACCCAGGACCATTGCCACAGCTATTCGCATCGGCAATCCTGCTAGCTGGCAAAAGGCAGTAGCTGCCCGAGATGAGTCGGGAGGCGTTATTGACTGTGTTACTGATGATGAAATTATCAATGCTTATAGATTGATGGCTATCAAAGAAGGTATCTTTGGTGAGCCCGCTTCAGCTGCCTCTTTAGCTGGGCTTATCAAGCTATCGAGGAAGGGAAACTTCTCGGGCAAGCGTGTAGTCTGCATTGTGACTGGCAGCGGGTTAAAGGACCCCGGTGTGCCAGCAAGATATGCCCGGGCACCTCTGGAGCTCCCTGCTGAGCTGGCGGCTGTTGAGGAAGTTTTGAAGTTGCCAACCTCGCCGACTCTTCACCACACTCAAAGGTGACAAGAGGCAAAGAGCCAGTGATATTGGAGACGGGATGACGTTAAATTAAGGAGACGAAAATCATGTCCAAAATTGTTACCGAGGATGTAGGAAAATTCAGCCAGCATAATCCCAAAGTAGCTGTTATAGTTACCGCTAGTGCCCGAGGCAAGGATGATGCTATGACCGCTGCCTGGCATAGCTCGATTTCTTTTAAGCCGCCCCTCTATGGCATTGCTGTTTCACCTAAGCGATTTACTTACCAGCTTATCAGGGAAAGCCGGGAGTTTGGCATTAATTTCATTCCTTTGGAGAAAGCCTCTCTGGCTGCTGCCATCGGCGGCACTTCTGGACAACAAATGGACAAATTTGAGAGGTTCAATATCAAGAAAGAGAAAGGTTTGAAGACCACAGCACCTATCTTGAAGGATGCTTATGCTGCCTACGAATGCAAGCTGGTGGATAGCAAGCCCTATGGTGACCACATCTGGATAGTCGGTGAAGTTGTCGCAGTTCACTTCCTTGAGGAAGCGTTTACCACGGCGGAGATTCTCGACTTGGATAAGGTAAAGCCGCTCCTTTACCTCGGCTCAGATTTTTATGCTAGCGCGGATAAAACCAGCGTAAGTTTTATAAAGAGGGGGATTTAGATGGTTAATCAGGACAAAATCAAACGGGCAATGGCTTCCATAATCGAGGCTATTGGTGAAGACCCTCTTAGGGAGAGCATCAAGGATACGCCACAGAGGGTGGCTGAGATGTATGCCGAGCTTTTTTCTGGCTTAGATGTCGACCCTAAAACTGAATTAGTGGTGGACTTTGAGGAAGGATATGAGGAGATGGTGATTCTAAGGGATATCCCCTTCTATTCCATGTGTGAGCACCATCTCCTACCATTCTATGGCGTGGCTCATGTCGGCTATATCCCCAGTCCTGGTGGTAGGGTGGTAGGGGTAAGCAAGCTGGCCAGGGTGGTAGAAATCTGTGCCCGGCGGCCTCAGCTTCAAGAAAGGATGACCCAGCAAATTGCTGATGCCATCTTCGAAGCACTTCAACCTGAAGGAGTAGCTGTAGTCATTCAAGCCGAGCATTTATGCATGATTATGCGGGGAATAAAAAAGCCCGGAACAACTGTGGTAACCTCGTCGGTGAGGGGAACTTTCCGCAGCAAGGTAGCCACTCGTAGTGAATTTCTGTCTTTAATTCAAGGAAAATAGCTTATTCGTGCCGCAAGGACTCGATAGGGTCAAGTCGCGCTGCCCGTACGGCTGGATACAACCCGGAAATAAGTCCGATAAAAATTGACACGCCCGCTGCCAGAGCAATAGCATAGATGGGAACTGTGGCAGTAAAGGGAAAACCAGCTTTAGTCGCTACGACAGACATGATTTTCACTATAATCCACCCCAGGCCCACCCCCACGGCACCACCACAAAGACCTAGTGTGGCAGCTTCAATGAGGAACTGAACCAGAATATCTCGGCGCTTGGCTCCCACCGCCTTGCGCAAACCAATTTCCCTGATACGCTCGGTCACTGAAACCAGCATGATATTCATAATACCGATGCCGCCCACAAGCAAAGATATGCCAGCTATGCCCGCCAGGACCAGTTGGATTATGCCTAGCACCTGAGTAAGCTGCTCTGCTACAGATGCCACACTGATAACTCTGAAGTCATTGCTTTCTCCCTCCCTGATGTTGTGGAGGTCCCGCAAAATATCAATGATTTCCTGCCTGGCAGATTCCAGCACGTCGCTGCTCTTTGCTTGGACGCTTATTGTATTGACGCTGTCGCCGCGGCTGCCTACCTGTGAAGCTGCCAAAGTAGTATAGAAGGTAGATAAAGGAATATAGACCCTCATGTCTTCAAGTCCGAATCCCATTCCCCGGCTTTCTAACACACCGATAACCTGGAATTGACGCCCGCCAATCCTTATGCTCTGGCCAATAGGGTCCATCTCGCCGAAAAGGGTCTTGGCTACCTCACTTCCCAGGACAGCTGCCCTGGACTTCCCCCTATAATCGGAATCGGTAATAAAGGTGCCCCATGCTACCACGTAATTATCCACTACTTCAGCTTCTGGGGTCACCCCAGCAATAATCATGTTGCTGAGGCTTTCTCCCCCGGCTACGACCTGGGCATAGGTCTGCGCCGAGGGCGCCACCCTCTCTACAAAGGTAGCATGCCGTGCAATCGCCTGAGCGTCTTCCAAAGTCAGTGTTGTCTGCGCTCCCAATCCAGCCATGCCCAGTTGGCGAGGCGTAACGTATATCAGGTTAGACCCCAATGTAGCAAAAGCCTGCTCTACTACAGCCGTCTGAGCTCTTCCCAGAGATAGCACAGCAATGACGGCCGCTACGCCAATCATAATGCCCAGCATGGTCAGGATTGACCTTAGCTTGTTACGAAGCAAAGCCTGTAGCGCAGTAGAGAAACAATCCCAGAGTTTCATTCCGTTGCCTCTATCAGACCATCTCGGATTCTAATTGTGCGCTGGGTATAAGCGGCAATATCTCGTTCATGAGTAACCAAAACGATGGTCATGCCTTGCTCATTCAATTTCTTAAAAATCTGCATAATTTCCTGGCTAGTTTTGGTGTCAAGGTTGCCTGTGGGCTCATCAGCTAGAATAAGAGAGGGATTATTTACCAAGGCTCTAGCAATAGCCACCCTTTGTTGCTCCCCTCCGGCTAGCTCGCTTGGTTTGTGAGTGACCCGATGACCTAGTCCTACTGCCTCCAGGACTTGTAACGCCCTTTGCCGTCGGTTGCTGACACCACTGTAAATAAGTGGCAGTTCCACGTTAGCTAAAGCTGTGACCCGAGGCAATAAGTTGAAGCTTTGGAAGACAAAGCCTATCTTTTTGTTTCTTATCTCAGCTAGTTGATTATCATTAAGCTTGTCTATCGCAATGCCTTCTAAGCGGTACTTCCCAGAAGTAGGTTTGTCGAGGCAACCGATGATATTCATCAAGGTGGATTTCCCCGAGCCTGAAGGCCCTATGATGGACACCATCTCCCCTGACTCGATGTGGCAGCTAACCCCCCGCAGAGCAGGAATCTCGGTCTGACCCGCTTTATACACTTTGGTTATGTTTTCTAGTTCAATCATTGCCTAAATCAAAAAAGCTGTATGGCTGCTCCGCAGAAGCAGGTAACACCACCTTTTCCCCCTCCTCCAATCCCGATAGAACTTCAGTATTTGTCCCGTCGGTTAAGCCTAAGGTAATTTCCCGTTCCTCAATTTGCCCGTCTACAAGCACTTTAACTATGGGATTTTCCCAGGTCCCTTGAATAGCCTTGTTCGGTATCACCAAAACATCAGTGCGACGCTCGATGACCACTTCGG
Organism: Chloroflexota bacterium; assembly: GCA_013388845.1. Taxonomy (GTDB): domain Bacteria; phylum Chloroflexota; class Dehalococcoidia; order GIF9; family AB-539-J10; genus RBG-13-51-36. The sequence continues at coordinate 124,920 of JACAEN010000011.1, forward strand.
CAGTGGCAGTCATGCCATCTCTGAGCCCTTCGGTGGCATTTTCCGAGGTTATGGTGGTGGCGTAGGACACTATCCCCGCTCGGTTTGTGCCTATCGGGGAGATGAAGGTCACCTTGCCCTTTACTTCCGTGTCCGGCAAGGCATCTAACGAAATGCTTGCCTCCTGTCCTACTTTCACCGTGGCGATATCCAATTCATCAATGAAGCCGCTCATCTCTATCTTACTGGTATCAACCAGAAATATTGCGGGGGTGGCCAAGGCCGCTGTCGAGATTTCTTGTCCTTCAGTTATGCTAACGTCAGCGACCATGCCATCAAAGGGAGCCACTATTACCGCCTTTTCTAGATTGAGCTCCGCCGTTTCCAGGTTAAGTTTTGCTATTTCCAGGTTGAGCTTTGCCGCACTCCAGTTCGCTTCGGCTATATTCACCTGTTCCCGAAGCACCTCCTCCTGGGATGGAGTGGGGGCATTTCCCAAGTTAATCAAAGCGATTTCATATTGTGCTCGGGCTGCCTTGACTTGTGCCTCTGCTATTTTGACCTGCAGCTCAGCCATTTCGACGCTTGAGTCCAGAGACTGGGCATCGAGTCTGGCTAAGACCTGGCCTTTCGTCACATTGTTTCCCTCCTCGACTAGCACCTCTGCCACTGTACCCGTGACGCCAAACGACAAATACGCTTTATCGGGCATTACTAAATTGCCATCCACGAAGACTGTCTTGACTATATCGCCGCGAGTAACCACAGCCGTTTCCTGCGGGACAGCTTCACGGCCAGCACGCCCGCCAAGTACAATGCCGAGTACTACACCAATAACAACTACGCAGACTATTATTAGTATTCGCTTTTTTTTCATTTTTCTTTATACCGCCTCTCTATTCTGGCAAACCGTTTATTATAGCAGTGGTTTCATAGTTTCGGGTAGGAAGTTAACGCACTATATATTTTGACAGAGCATCAACTGCGCTTGTGTTTATCCTCTCTAGCAACAGTAGAGGTTTCGCCGCCCCTGATCAACTTGGCAATTTCATCAAGTCTGCTGGTCACGATGTTGAGCAACTTTTCTGCCGCCTCAACCTTGATAAAGATAAGCCCCTGCCCCTCAAAATGACTGAAGACCAGAAATTTGTTGCCAGCATCTATGCCCAGTTCTTTTCGGGCCTCCACAGGAACCACTAATTGCCCTCGAGGGCCAACTACAGCAGTGCCAAAACACTTGCCTATTACACGCATGTCCCTTTGTTGCATTTTCACCTCCTGTGTAGACAAAGTCAGTATTTTATGATTTTTCTTACCAATCTGTCAAACAATATATTGGACATTGTCTCTTAACCACTTACGGTGAGCGCGGCGGCCTATGAGTGGCAGTCATGATAAAATTAGGTTAACCTTCACAGACTCAAGCAGACATAGGTTGCTAAACAACCTCTGAATTGTAAGCATGGCTCATGCTGAGAGAACTTATTGAAGGAGCCAGGAAGCTGGGGATAAAGCTCAATGCCGGACAGGTGGAGCAATTTGAGCTTTACTACCAGGAGCTGATTGAGTGGAACAAACGAGTCAACCTCACAGCTATAACAGATTACGCCGAGGTACAAGTAAAGCATTTCTTGGATTCCCTAACCGTCGCTCTAGTTTTGTCTGCGGAAGAGATAGCAAAGCCGGATTTCAGTATTATAGACGTAGGCACAGGTGCTGGCTTCCCCGGAGTGCCACTCAAAATTCTTTTGCCTGAAGCAAAGATAGTGCTCCTTGAACCCACAACAAAAAAGATGGCTTTCCTCCAGCACATCATCCGCAAACTAGGGCTGGAAAACGTGGAAGTGGTGAATAGTAGAGCCGAGGAAGCAGCTCGTTTACCACTCTATCGTGAGCAATTTGCTTTGGTTCTCTCCCGTGCTGTGGCCTTGTTGCCGACCCTGGTGGAACTAACTCTGCCGTTTTGTCGGGTCGGGGGAAGGTTTATCGCTCAAAAGAAGGGTGAGATTGACCAAGAGATAAATAGGGCAGGGAAAGCCATTGCCGCTCTGGGAGGCAAATTGCAGCAGATAAGGAAAATAGAATTGGACGAATTCACTGATACACGTTGTCTGGTAATTATTGATAAAATATGCCCAACACCGGATAAATACCCCCGTCGTCCCGGCATACCAAAGCGGCGGCCAATTTAACACCCCATGAAAATTGCTTGGCTCTTTTCATGGAGACTCCGGAAATACCCATGGGTAAACCTGGGGTAAATAATATAGGAGGTGATGAGATATGTGGAGCAGAAGGTCTCGGAGGTTCTATTTTGGTTTCCCTCCCTTCGGTTTTTACTTCCACGGATTGAGGCCCTTTCCCAGCAAAAAGGAGTATCTGGACATGCTCGACGAGTATAAGAAAGACCTGGAAGAGGAGCTAAAGGAGCTGGAAAAGGAGATCGAGGAAACAAAGAAGGGCCTCTAGCACAGAAGTGCCAGCTAGGGTCCAGTCCCATAAAAAGCCATTATAATCATTGGCTTGTCATTATATGCTTGCGTGACAGGCAAGTTCCTCCCAGAAAAGTAAAAAGCTGAGCTAGTCAGATAGTTGGGTGGCACTTTATATGTTTGTACCGTTGGGTAATAACCTTCTGCGTCATTGCGAGCCCCGTCCTCTTGGGGTGGGGCGATCTCGTTGGCGCCCCGAGATTTGCGGAGCCTCAAACATAACCGAGGAATTTCGCTTTTGGCAATGACCAAAGAGAGGTGTCACCAATCACTATGAATTGGTAGAAATGCTTGACAATGCTGAGAATGATATGTAAAATATTAATTTATCAGGTAGGACTTCAAAAGAACTGAGCTCTTGCTCGGTACAAACCCCAGGGAGGGCTGTCTGCGGCCCAGTGAACACTGAAGGTTTCGCTTCTGGGGGACAAAGAGTTTGGTGCGCCTGAATATGGCCAAACTATTATGAGAGGAGGTGGGAATGGAACAGAAGTGAATGGCAGTTTCTTTAATCACTAGACTATTAGATAAGGAGGTAAACAGATGAGAAAGGGGTTTTTCGCTATTTGTTTAGGTTTAGTTGTTGCC
>JACAEN010000021.1 GCA_013388845.1 Chloroflexota bacterium
GATTAACGTTACAGCCATGCAAGCCATCACTAGCGGAGAAGGGCGTTACGGAGCTATCCTCTGGGTCAATCCACGCGACATTGGCAAAGCTGCGCAAGCATTAGGCGTCTCTTAAGATAAAGGGAGCAATCATCTCACATATTGCCCCCTGTACCTGCTGGTGTCTACCAGCAATGAGATGGATGGGGAACTGCTGCGACCCGATAGCACTTGCCAAGAGGGACTGCAAAGACCGGCCACTTTAGTTAATTGTGACAATATTGACTTCCTTGTAAATAACAATCAGATTTCCTAATAAATTGTCAAGGCCTTTTTTGACCTTTTAGCCATCCTCCGCTAGACTTATTTTGGAGACGGACTTGACTTGTACAGCTTGAGGAGCTTTAGCTGCCTCGTGTATGCTGACAGTCGCCGTCTCCGTTCTTCTGTTCGCTTTAACGTTACGCCGCCGCCTTTCTCGCCGTACTTCTTCTGACACGTGACACTGAGATAGAATGATTCCCTTGGCCTCATTCTTATCGATTGATTTGCCTTCGAGATCCCTTATCTCATACGGTCTGTCCTCTTTGAGCACTCTCAATACCCTAGCTCCAAGGTGGCTCATCACTGCTCCCATCGCTTGCCTGTGGTTCTTGCCATGATAGACCATCTCGCGGTAGTAGACGGCAGCGAGATGGGGATCATTACGGCGGCCTATTTCTCCGGCCTGATAAAGTGCCATCCTCATAATAGATGGCCCAGCCTTGGTCATTCTCAGTCCTTTGGCTTCCACATTGGATGATTGCCTGGCTCCCGGCACCACTCCTTCCCAATTGGCAAAGGCAGATTGATTCCGGAAGCGCGCCGGGTCACCAACGCTTGCAATGAAGATTGGCGCCGTGTGTGGCCCTACACCGGGTATCGTGCTCAGGTTGTCTGAGGGATGGAGCTTCTGGTAAAGCTCGGCAATGCGACGGGCCAGGGATTCAGACTCAGCCTCAGATGCCTCCATCAACCTTAGCTCCCGGGCTACCTCGTCCTGGAGCTCGGTGAAGAACTCCTCGTTGAGTGTTCCAGCTGCCATTGAGAGCTGACATACAGCGGCTACGCTCTGACAAGCCAGGAAAACCTGGTGTGTCTGCACGTTGCTCCGCGGGTTGGTCTTGCTCAGGTAAGCGTGTAGAGCTTTTTCTCCATCACGGACCACAGAAAAGGGGTTGATTCGAGTTCTCAAGAAAGCCCTGAATGAAGACGACCAAGCTTCACCGAAAGCTCGACGAACACCAGGCAGGTAACCATCAAGAATAGCCGAGAGCCTGATCTTGCGGCCGCTAACATCCGATTCCATCCGTTTCCGTTGGCGTGTAAGCCGCTGTAGGGCATGGATTTTGGCCGGAGGCAAGTAAATCTCGATCAGTTGCTCGGGGTCGATAAAGGGCATCTTGGCTAGGGTAAGAGCGTCAAGACGGTCGCTCTTGACCGGTCCACGCAGATATCGCCGCAGGGCGGCTACTTTCTGCATCCTCGCCTTTACCAGGCGACAATCAGGATGGCGAGATCGTAAGTAGACGGCAACCATCAGCCAAGGCAAACCAGCAGGCTCGAGGACAATGATAGGGTTGGCCCCGTCCCGAAAGATGTGCTCCTCCAGTTTAGCCAATCCTTCGGGCGTGGTTTGGAACGTGAACCCGTCGCAGAGTTGTGCCCGGTCATCAAGGCACCGAGCCCTGTGGTTACCTTGGTGTAAATCGATACCTACGCTGCGAATCAATCTTGAACCCTCCTTTAAGAAATTCGGGCTCGGTTGAACTTTGGCCGGACCCTTTGCCCACTCATGCGCTTGATGCGGGGCTAGTCACTACAGACTCCCCAATTTCCTAAATCGGGCCACTCTAAGGCCGGCAGGCAATCAAATTGGCGGGGCAGTTATTACTCCCCAAGTAATTGTTCACCTCACCGTAACCCGTTACTCTATTCTAGCCTATTAGGAGGACCTGCCTGAAGATAATACAAGATATTTTGTTACCTTCAAGAGCCAAATCCTTTCTAAAAAGTTGCCCAAAGAACTGTGCATAACTACTTGACTTTTGGGCCTTCAAGAGCTTATCTTGATACTTGCTCCCTGAATAGTAAAACCAGTTATATCTTGAAGTTTTCGTCGGCTAAGCCAACCTTGGTCAGTTTCAACTCATAGGTTCCGCTAGTAGCTGAGTCCGATATCTTGAAGTCCGCACCTTTGTGCGTATCATCTTAGTGAGACCGATTTGCCAGAAAACAATTGAAGCGCTATGATTGTTTCTACCCAGAATCTTTTCAAAAGGGGGCAAGAGTGGAACATTTTCCTTGGTGGACAGAAGACCAGAAGAGATTCGCTAACGAAGTTAAGCAGTTCGTTGATAAGGTTATGCCGAGGGATGAGGAGTCCAAGTGGAAGAGAGAGTTTCCTTGGGACATATTTGAAGCCATAGGTGAGAATAGATACACTGGTGCGATGATCCCCAAAGAGTATGGAGGGTTGGGGCTGGGTGTCACCGGGGCGTGTATCGCCGGTGAAGAAATCTCCCGGATGCCTGGCTTGGGGCGGGCGTTCATTGGAAGCATGCTGGGTGGAACAGGTCAAATAATGACGTACGGGACCGAGGAGCAGAAGAGGCGATTTCTACCCAAAATTTCTCAGGGAGAACTTGGTGCCATTTGTATTACTGAGCCCTTTGCTGGTACCGACGCCGCCGCTATTGAGACTGTCGCTCGGCGTAAGGGAGATAAATACATCATCAATGGCAAGAAGCGATTCATTGTTTCCGCTGGGGTAGCCACAAGGCATATGCTCTATGTGCGTACTAGCGACAACCCGGAAGACATACGTCGGTATCGGCATCTTACTGCTTTTATTGTGGAAAAGGGCATGCCCGGCTTCACCGTGGAGAAAGTCAACGAAATAATGGGTTTTGATAATATTCAAAA
>JACAEN010000024.1 GCA_013388845.1 Chloroflexota bacterium
GCGCTTCGCTTGGGCTACCGAACCACGGCCGGCCCTGAGGCGGTCGATGCTGGCACTTACTGGGTCGACTCCTGGCAGTGGAGCAGCACTCCCAACCAGTCCACATTCACCATAACCGCCCTGGACGGCTGGGGGCTCATGGAAAGATGGTCTGCTCGCTACCAGATGCGCTGGAACAAGGACGCCGTCAACCCCAAGACCGTCTGGCAAATCCTCTACCAGCTTTTAGCCAGGGTCGGCATAAAGCTCACCAACACCCCGCCCAAGCCCCAGTCCTCCGCCATCAACAACTTCTACCCCGACTTCACCATCAACCCTGGCACACCAGGGGATACCGCCGTCAGAAGGCTGCTATCTTTCGTCCCCGACGGCCTCGTATTCCGGGGGCAGGAAGCCTTCACCAAGAACCCCCTACCAGACGAGCAAAGCTCCTACCAATACGGCACAGACCATAAGATACTCAAGGGCGAGTATTCCCAAATCACCACCACGACCAGGGCTAGAGCCATCGGACAGGACGAGAACGGCAACCGTATCGTCCAGCAGGCCTTCAGCCCCGATTTATCGGGGCTCGGCATTGACATCCTCGAACAGGTCTACGACCCCAACCTCCAGACCACCACCCGAACCCAGGAAAGGGCGGACGCTATCCTCAGAACAGAGGCTCAAAAAGCACAGGGGGGTCAAATTAACATACCCACCAACGTCGGACAGGAGCTCCTCGACGTCATCACCATCACCGACGCCCGCTGCCACATCTCCCAGGAGAATTATAGAGTCCTTGCCATCCAGACCGCCCTCGACCGCCGCCAAGGAATTTATACTCAGCATCTTGTGCTCTGTGCTCAGTGAGGAATTGCTGTGAATGTCTACTAACTAATCAGCGCTTGCTTCAGGGCATTGAGCTCTGGGGCGAAAGTCTCAAGGAGCCTCTGTCGGGCTAGTTGCCATTCGTGGGTAGCCTCGATGTTGATAGCATCTACCGCTGTTCCGGAGATTCTCAATTGGTGCAGGGTTTGCTTGTAGCTGCTTTCTAGTTCCTGTCTCGTCTTCTGTTCTGCTCCTTCATATTCCTGAACAAGCTGGCTTATTTCTTCTGCCTTTGGCTGCAATTGTGGCTCTAAGCTGCTTATCGCTTCAATGGCTCGTTTTGTGTTACTTATACCCTGGCTAGTGGTAAGCTCGATAGCCTCTAACAAACGCTCGATGAGGGCCTGCTTGATTATCTTTCTCTTCGTTTCTTCGTGATTGTTGAGTTCGGCAGCCATGTCCAGTTGTTGGTAGCTGTCCAGCCATTTTTGTGCCAGCGCCTGACCGATTTGGCGGCACTCTTGTCTTTCTTGCTGGTCCTTTTCCTCGGGTGATAGCCTGCCCAATCTATTGGCTCTTTCTTGGGCAATCTCCCAGGCACTCTTTAGCTCACCCATATGGCGTAAAATCCTAAATCCGAAACTCTAAATCCTAAACAGTGAAATCAGGAGTCAGAATCCAGTAGTCAGGATTTAGCAATCTGAAGTTACTCGTACTGGCTACTGACCTTCTTCCCTACATTAGATTAGCGTTAGCAGTGCATTTTAGCCTATAATATTGGTGAGGTTCAACAAACTTTGAGGTTATAGTGATGATTTATCATAGATCTGTGAAGTTAACGGAAAAATTTTATTGTTATGTATGGCAGGGCCGAGGGAATAATTGCAATGCCATTCTCTGGCCCTCGGTTTTGAGAGGTGAGCGTCCGCACGTGCTAGTTGACCCGGGGCATGTCCGGAATGAGCTTGGGGAGCCCTGTCTTGATTCGCTGGCTCAGGCTATGGAGAAGGATGGCTTCAGAGTGGAAGATATTGGTTTGGTGATGGCCACCCATAGCCATCCTGACCATATTGAAGCCACGGAATTGGTAGTGGAAAAAAGTGGTGCCTTGTTCGCTTTATCTCGTGAGGAGGATGAATTTTATCGCACGATGGGGAAGTTTTTCTTTCAAGCATTCGGCGGTAAGGAGCCCCAGGTAAATCCCTTCTTTTATCTTAAGGAGGGCGACTTGTCTCTGGGGGCTAAAGATAATAAGTTAGCGGTCAAGATTTTCTTTACCCCGGGACATTCTCCCGGTTCCATTTCTCTGTATCTAGAAGAGAATAAAATATTGATTGCTGGGGATGTGGTCTTTGCAGGCAGTATAGGCCGGACTGACTTTCCTGGTGGCAGCCCTTCCTTGCTGCGAAGGAGCATTGACGAGCTATCTCAGCTTGATGTGGAATACCTTGTTCCTGGCCATAGCACGGAAATGGGCAGCATAATCGCCGGCAAAGATAAGGTGAAGCGTAACTTTTACACAGTTAAGACGTTTATCTAAAATTGGGGTTCATTATGGAAACGGATGACAAAATTAGATATGCTCTGGAGCACACGGAACTAATCCGGGCACCGCAGCAAAAACTGAGCACTTTTGGCAGTTCGGTCATTGATTATTATGTTGTCACGGAGCTGGTGGGGAACCTTAGTGTGGTCAGGGATGGCAAGGTAATTGCGGAAAGGCCCAAAATTGTCACACCTGCTTACTTGGTCAATGTGGAAGGCTTTAGCGAACAAGCTAGAAGATACATAGCTATGATGGCTCGGGAGCACCCCGATGAATCGGGAATTTTTTACCGCTATAAGAACGAACCCAAGGGGATGAATGTTGTCTCCGAGCCTATCCGGCAGGTGCTAAACAAACTCAGTTCCCAAATAGAGAAGCAGCATAATCCCTTAAGCGCCATAATCAGGGGAGTGGAGGAACTATGGGATGTATCCTTGCTCATGTTCATCTATGAGCTAACTACCAAGTCGGTTCGCACTAATATTGCCGAATTTAGTCGTCGAGGCTTTTTCGATGTAGATGCCAGTGGAGTGCCCCAGGGTGCCCGAGATTATATTGAAGAGCTTTTCGAGCAAGTAAGCCTCAACCCTTCCCGAGCTCCAGAGTTGGTGGTTGAGTTAAATCGCTGGGGTCTGTTCCCGGAGTATCAAGACCGTTTCTTTGCCCTGTTCAGAAGAAAGTGAGCCTGCTCTGACTTTACATAAAGTGTGCAGGGTGGTTACACGCAACACAAGGAGATAAAATCCCAAGCTCTAAATCCTAAACAAATCCCAAATCCTAATTTCAAATTTCAAAACGTTCTTTTTTGGTCATTCGAACTTGGGACTTTGATATTGTTTGAGATTTCGAATTTCGTGCTCAGGATTTGTCATATTTGAGGTCTGAGGCGTGAAGGAATCCTTTCCTTCACCAGCTACATCAGCCCCCGGTACCATTCCAGTATATTGCTTCCCCAGAGCAATGTTACCATAGCGGCCAGGGCCAGGAAGGGACCGAAGGGGATTGTCTCCCGACGTTTTCTCTTTTTAGCTATCACTAAAGCCACGGCCACTATGCCGCCGAGGATAGCCCCCATAATGATGACAAGAAGAACCAGAGGGAAACCGGTGGCCAGGCCAATCAAAGCTGCCAGCTTAACATCTCCCCAGCCCATGCCGCCACGGGAGGCTATAGCAATCAAAAGGAATATAGCAAAGCCAATGCCTCCGCCGAGAGCAGCACTGGCAATTCCAGGTTTTATCACCGGGGTAAGCCAGATCTCTTGGGTAAGCCAGGACTGCGGTATTAAAGCCAGAAGCAAAGCCACAACCATGCTGGGATAGACCACTTTGTTCAGGATGAGCCCGTGCTCCAGGTCAATAACGAAAATGATAATGAATAGGCAAGCATAGAAAGCCATTACCCCCAGCTCCACACTTAAGCCGTAATGCCAGCAGAGAAGAGCGAATATCAGGCCGGTGGCCAGTTCCACCCAGAATAACCTGCGTAGTATGGCAGCCTGACAGTACCGACAACGGCCGCGCAGCCTGAGGTAGCTAAACACGGGGATGAGGTCTTTAGCCGCTAGCCTGTGCTGACAAGCTTCGCAATGAGATGGTGGAATTACAATGGACTTGTTCTGGGGCAGGCGGTCAATGCAGACATTGAGGAAGCTGCCTACCTCTAGACCCAGAACGGCGAATACGATTATCAGAAGTATTGCCACGGGCGTTTATTGTGGACGTATCATGGGCGAGAAGTCAATAGTTCGAGGGTATTGTTGCCAGGCGCAGCCTCTTCTGTCATTATTTATAGAGAGTGGTCATATCTGGGAAATCAGGCGACTACAAGAATCGGGTGGGCAATATGTCGGCGAAGTATTATATTGGTTGCAGTGGCTGGCATTATGAGCACTGGCGCGGGCTTTATTACCCCGAGGAATTGCCCAAGCCGAAATGGTTGCCATTTTACGCTCGGCAATTTACTACTGTAGAGCTGAATAACAGTTTTTATCATCTGCCTTCGGAGAAAGCATTCACTACCTGGCGGGAATCAACACCCAACAACTTCATTTTTGCTGTTAAGGTGAGTCGATTTATCACGCACATAAAAAAGTTAAGGAATTTAGGTTCAGCGGTGGAGAACTTCATATCCCGGGCTAGTTTTTTGGGGGAAAAGCTGGGTCCTTTGCTATATCAACTGCCGCCCAGCATGAAGCGCAACGATGAGCTATTGCAGAACTTCTTGTCGTCGTTGCCGCCGAACTATCAGCATGTAATTGAATTTCGCCACGAGTCTTGGATTGATGACGCTGTATTCGATATTTTGCGAAGATATAATGTGGGGTTGTGCGTTTTTGATATGCCGGGCTTTAGCTGCCCCGTGGTCGCTACCAGTGATTTTGCCTATGTCCGTTTCCATGGCAGCGAAGGTCTATATTCCAGTTGTTACTCTGATGAAGAGCTTTGTCAATGGGCACAAAGAATTGCTCGGCTTGGGCCGAGCATTAAAGCTGGCTATATCTATTTTAATAACGAGGCTGAGGCGTTTGCGGTCGAGAATGCTATAACGTTGGGGAATCTCTTAAACTTACTATAGTAGCACTTGCGCAGTTGACGGCGTGTTCTTCATGACTTAAGCTCTTGGTGTAATTATCGCTTGTCCACCAGGAAGTATTTTCTTCGATTCTACTAGCCTTAGACAATTTCATACTACACTACTGAAAATTTCTAACTGATTGACCAAACATTCGTGCTAATGTTACAATAATCCTTCAGTTCTTGGAAAATTTAGTAATTGGGTGGGAAGAATTTAAGGACAAAAAAGGAAAAAGAGAAGAGAAAATGCGACAGGTGAAAATAAAAAAGGCATTGGTAATGGCAGCAATAATATTGCTCCTGATGATACCCATATTCGGCCTGCCGTTCAGCATTCAACCAGGCGATAGCGCTACCGTAGTGCATGGTTCTAATCCGCCAAGGGTTAGCGTTTTACAAGCGAAACAGGTGATAAATGTTAAAATTCACATCGTTAGCGGCTCAAATATTACCGCAGCGAATATAACGGATTGGCTTAAACTAGCTGGCGATGTGTTGAGCTCTTTTAGTTTTAACGTGACAGCGGTTAACAACCACACAAGTTACAATCAAAGTGCGAACGTACCCAACGTATTGAACATATGGGCCGTGCCTGCAAAGAGTTGGGGTCATGGAAACATATCAGGAATAAATGGAGAGGAAATTCAGCTGCCTCCCGGAGATTGCACAAATATTCATATTAAGAATTCTACCCTTGCCCATGAAATCGGACACAAGTTTGGTTTAGTTCATAATATGACGGACCCAAATAATATAATGCACCCTGATAATCAGGGAGCCCCGCCAAAATCATGTCATCGAACTGGAACAAACCTCACTGAGGAGCAGCGAGCTCAGGCAAGAAATAGCACGGCAGCAAGGGCGCATGGGGCACATGACATGGGCTCAGGGACAAGCCAATGGGACGCCCACAAAGACGTGCCTCATGATTTTATAGACTTGTCTTTTGCAGAGGTGTGGGCAACTGATCAAAACATATATCTGACTTTTACGGTTGATAATTTTATAGCTGGAGCTGAAAGGCTTGGGTTTTACCTAGAGACTGATAACGATCCGACTACGGGCGATCCATATGAGGGCTTAGATTATTATGCAGGTTTTGATCCAGCGTATGAGCACGTAATTTTTGAGCGGTACGACGAAGACTGGGTTCCCTTAGATCCGACGGGAATAACCTACGACTTTGCCCTCGCCTGGCATGATGCTGACCTTCCACCTATCATTGTTGGTGTACACTTGACATTACCCATCGCCATGTTAGAAAGAAAAGCAGGCGACTTACTCTCATTTAGGGCTACTGGTGAGTACGATGGATGTGTTGATAGGCTGCCTGACGAAGGATTGAGCAACATTTTGTATGTGCCGGAAGAAGTGCCAGCACATGATATAGCCATCACCAATGTTTCACCTTCTACTACCAGTGTTCGTCAAGGTGAGAGCCTAAACATAGACGTCACGGTAGCAAACCTAGGTGACTTCGACGAAACCTTCGATGTCATAGTCTACGCTAACACGACTGAAATTGGGACCCAAACAATAATCTCCTTATCAAGCGGCGATTCTACAACCTTAACCTTCCCATGGAATACCACAGGCTTCGCCCTCGGTGAGTATACCATATCAGCTTACGCTAACCCTGCTCTAGGCGAGACAAACATAGACAATAATGAGTATATTAACGGCACAGTGCGAATAATTCGGCGGGGGGGCTTTGGTTGTTAGTGGGTTAGAGATTAAGATTTGTGCAGTTGACGGTGTGTTGGAGGCCAGGTGCCAGGCTGAGGCAAGCTGACTGCCTAGCCAACTGCGTAACTCCTATATAGGTAGTTCACAATGTGACACAAATTCGTTTACAGTCCAACTCTATAAATATTCCTTAACCTTTTGTGCTAGAACCAGAGTTATGCCTTTTGTCTGGCGGAGCTCCTCTAAAGAAGCCTCCTTGATGACTTCAACGGAGCCGAACTTTTTGAGCAAAGCCTTCTTCCGCTTGGGCCCAATGCCCGGGATGTCGTCCAGAACAGAAGCGGTGGCTTCTCTGCGGCGCAACTTCTGGTGGTAACTTATAGCAAAGCGGTGGGCTTCATCCCGGGCTCTTTGTAGGATATGGAGGGCTGGAGAATCTTTAGCGATATAAACTGGCTGGGGGTCGCCGGGTATAAATACCTCCTCGTTTTCCTTAGCCAGGCTGACCATGGGGATGGAGTCTAGCCCTAATTCCTGCCTCACCTCCAGAGCAGCATTAAGTTGTCCCCTGCCGCCATCAATGAGGACAAGGTCAGGGATGATTGCCCAAGTAGCCTCTCTAGCCAGACCTCGTTTGAACCTACGCCTCAATGTTTCTTGAATCATGGCATAATCGTCAGCGCCAGCCACAGTTTTGATGCGGAAGCGGCGATAATGGGCTGGTTTGGGCCAGCCTTTTTCCAGGACCACCATGCTGCCCACAGCCAGAGCGCCCTGAATATTGGAGACATCGTAACATTCTATTCTCCGAGGCATTCGAGGCAGGCGTAGTCTGTTTTTTAGCTCTCGTAAGCCGGCGCTTATAACCTCCACCTTCATTTCTTTAGCTTGGGCTAGTTCCAAACCTCGGACGGCGTTTTCCGCGGCTGTATCTATTAGCTTTTTTTTGGCTCCCCGCTCGGGCACTTGAAGTTCTACTTTGCTCCCTCTTTGCTGTTGCAGCCATTCTGAAAGCACTTCGGACTCATTCACCGAGTGCTGGAGCAATATCAGCGGTGGGATATATGAAGCCGAGGCATAGTATTGCTTCACAAAACTGGTCATTATTTGCCCGGGAGACTCGCCCTGCACACCTTCCATAATAAAATGGTCTTGGCCGATAAGCTTGTTATTGCGGATAGAAAGGAGCTCAACATAAGCCTCTGTTTCATTTTGGGCCAGAGCAATGACATCCTTTTCCCCTTGTAATGTGATGGCAATCTTCTGCCCCTCAATGACTTTTTCTATGCCCTTAATTTGGTCGCGCAGCAAAGCTGCTCTCTCAAACTGAAGCTGCTGCGCTGCCGCTTTCATCTTGGCGTTCAATTCCCGAAGAATAACTTCCTGCTTCCCCTGTAAAAATAAGATGACCTGGTTTATGACGTCGCGGTATTCCTGTTTTTCCACTGCCCCAATGCATGGTCCGAGACAGCGATGAATATAATAATCGAGACAGGGCCGCTTATCTTTACCCTCGATGCGCTTGCTGCAGCTACGGAAAGGAAAGATTTTCTTTATTAACTTTAAGGTCTTGCGTACTGAGCCAGCACTGGCAAAAGGTCCAAAGTATCTAGCTCCATCTTTCTGAACCCGGCGGGTGATGTAAACACCAGGCCAATCTTTGTTAATGTCTATCTTGAGATACGGAAAAGTTTTGTTATCTTTAAGGCGCACATTGTAGCGCGGGGAATATTTTTTTATTATGTTGCATTCTAGGATAAGCGCCTCTTGCTCGGAATTGGTAACTATGAACTCTAAGTCCTGTATCTTTGATACTAATCGTTGAATCTTAGATGACAGGCTAGAAGGGGCGCCAAAATAACTCCGGACACGACTGTTCAAGTTAGCAGCTTTGCCAACGTAGATAACCTTATCTTCTTTGTCTTTGAACAGGTAAACTCCTGGCTTTGGGGGCAAAGCTTTTAGTTTAGCCCCAAAAAGTTGTGAGACTTTTTGAGGACCCTCGATCAATTTGATTTTAGATTCGCCGGGTTCCCACGAAGCTTGCAAGGTTTTGGTGGGTGGACTTAATTGCTCTGATTTCACGGCAAATTTATTGTAACAGGTGGCTTGTAGAGAGGCAAAAGAAGTTGTATTATGTTAAAATAACTGCGATGAAGCTGGATATCGAAGCCTTCCTTCAATATTTGACCCAGAACAGAGGCTATTCCCGGAATACTGTGGCTGCTTATCGCAACGATTTAACTCAAATGGCTGCCTTTATGGCTGCAGAACAGGCTAAGGGCATAATCCAGTCCTATGATGAGCTTTTGAAGAGCTATTTGCTCAAGCTCAGAGAGAAAAAATATTCTGTAGCCACAACCGCTCGCAAGGTCGCCTCAGCCAGATCATTCTTCAAATTTATGGTTGATTCAGGGAAGATGAGGGAGAACCCGACACGGAATTTGCCCTCTCCTCAAGTTAGGAGGCGTGCACTCAACTTTTTATCTCCATCTGAGTACCAGAAGTTGCTTGCCGAGGCTGCGAGGCTATCTACTCCAGAAGCTAAAAGAGACGTGGTGATGCTGGAATTACTTTACGCCACCGGTTTACGCATCAGCGAATTGGTGTCATTAAATGTTAAAGATATTGATTTGAAGCAAAATTGTGTGCATGTTAGCTCTAAGAGGCAAGTTCCCTTCGACCAGCGCTTAAGCACGATTTTAGGCAAGTTCCTCAGAAGTGACAGACTGGATTTATTATATGACGAGAAAGAGGAAGCCTTGTTTCTTAACCGACGTGGTAAGAGGTTGACTCGGCAGGGGTTCTGGCAGATTGTTAAGGGTTATGCCTCGCGGGCGGGTCTTAGTGGCAAGGTTACACCGCAAACCTTGCGTCATAGCTTTGCTAGACGTAAATTACAGAGTGGCACTGAGCTCCGTCAACTCCAGCAGCTTTTGGGTCATGCCTATATTTCCAGCACTAGGGTTTATAAGCAATCTGCACTGAGGTGGGGATAATGCCGAAAAAATCACGGCGGGCTAAAGCTAAGCAGCGGGCTAGAGTCGCGAAGGTAACACAGGCAAGTCAGGTAGCACAGGAGGTGGGTCCGCAACAGGCGAGGCCAGTGTCTGCCAAGATACAGTCGCCCACCCGAGTATTGCCCAAAGCTCAGGATTCCACCAGCCGCCATCAATATGTTATACCCGAACTAAAACGCATTGGCATTGTTGCTGGAGCTATAATTGTGATCCTCATAATCCTATCTTTTGTTGGCATCCCCGGCTGGTGAGCTGCGGTGGATTTAGAGAAGGCTAGAGAAAATTTATTTAGATACCTGGACCATGAAATCGCCGACAAGCGCGTAATTGAAGCAATGAAGCGTGTTCCTCGTGAAGCCTTTGTATCACCAGAGCAATATCATGCTGCTTACGAGGATAGACCTCTGAGCATTGGCTTTGGGCAAACTATCTCCCAACCTTTCATTGTGGCTCTGATGATACAGGCTTTGGAGCTCAGAGGAGATGAAAAGGTGCTGGAGCTAGGCACGGGAAGCGGCTACGAAGCGGCGATATTAGCTGAGTTGGCGCAGAAGGTGGTTACTGTGGAGTGTATACCTGAATTGGCGGAATCCGCTAAGAAAGTCCTGAATAAACTGGGTTATGCCAACATTGAAGTTCATGTCGCTGGCAAAACTCTGGGTTGGCCAGAGGGAGCCCCTTACGATGCTATTATAGTTTCTGCTGGTGCTCCCACTATACCTAAAGTTCTTCTGGAGCAACTAATCTGGAATGGGCGATTGGTGATCCCGGTCGGCTCTCGATGGCAGCAAGACTTGCTCAGGGTCACTAAACTGAGAAAGGGAAACAGAATAGAAAACTTAGGTGGCTGCTACTTCGTGCCCCTTATTGGTGAAGGTGCCTGGGAG
This sequence comes from Chloroflexota bacterium, assembly GCA_013388845.1. Taxonomy (GTDB): domain Bacteria; phylum Chloroflexota; class Dehalococcoidia; order GIF9; family AB-539-J10; genus RBG-13-51-36. The sequence goes on from JACAEN010000024.1 coordinate 10,526, forward strand.
GAGTGAAAATACAGAAAGACTCTTGACAATGTGGATGGTGAGGTATGATATTATACCAAAGAGGTGAAGCATGAAGATAATACTTAATTTGAGGAGACACTCTTATCTGGCAAGGGTTAGCGTCTTCTTGATCATGATAGCATTGATCGTCTGGATGGGAGGTTGCACTCCTGAGGGTGCTAGTCCTATTCACTATCCTGTCACCCGTATTGCCTGTGGCGAGCATCACACGGTGGGGGTTAAGTCTGATGGTACTGTGGTCGCCGTGGGCACGAACTACTACGGGCAGTGCAATATGGAAGGCTGGACGAGCGTTGTTGGTGTTGCCGCAGGCTATTTTCACACGGTGGGGCTTAAGGTTAACCGCACCGTGGTCGCCAGGGGACGGAATAACTACGGGCAGTGTATGATCAACGGTTGGAAGGACATTGTTCAGATTGCCGCAGGCTCTAGTCACACGGTGGGGGTTAAGTCTGACCACACTGTGGTCGCCACGGGGTGGAACAGCGCCGGGCAGTGCAACGTCGGTAGCTGGACAAACATAGTCCAAGTTGCTGCAGGTTACGCTCATACAGTGGGGGTTAAGTCCGACGGCACCGTGGTCGCCGTGGGATTGAACAACGATGGGCAATGCAACGTAGGTGGCTGGAGAGACATCGTTCAGGTCGCCGCAGGCTGGCAGCACACAGTGGGGCGTAAGTCCGACGGCACCGTGGTCGCCGTGGGATATGATGGCTTTGGGCAGTGCGATGTCAGCGGCTGGACAGACATCATCCAGGTCGCCGCAGGCAGCTTGCACACGGTGGGACTTAAGTCTGACGGCACCGTAATCGCTGTAGGATATAATGAATATGGGCAGCGCAATGTCAGTACCTGGACGGGCATCATCGAGGTTGATGCAGGCTACGCTCACACGGTGGGACTTACGTCCAACGGCACCGTGGTCGCCGTGGGATTGAATGACAACGGGCAGTGCGATGTCGGCGAATGGTAGGGCTTAAGTCCGACGGCACTGTAGTCGTCGGGGGGTATAACAGCTATGGGCAGTGCAGTGTGGAAGGCTGGACGCTGAATCAAACGTTTCCCGTGCCTCCACCCTCACCCGCCCCCGGGATTGTGGAGGTTGTTCCGAAGCGTAAGCGAAGAACCTCGTTTCTCACAATAACACTCCCCCTGTCTTTGCGAGTCCAGATTTATCGAGATGAAGCAATCCCCGAAATTGCCGCGCTTCGCTGCCAATGACAAAAAGTGGGACTGGCAATTACAAGAAAAATTGTGTCGAGGCTTAGGCAGTTAACTATAGAATAGCTCGAAAGTGCCCCCAAGGGGATTCGGACCCCTGATCTTCAGCTTGAAAGGCTGATGTCCTAGGCCTCTAGACGATGGGGGCAGCCTTAGGCCAACCCCAAAAGCCTTGCAACTTTTTTGGGCCCCGCCGATGTGAGATCTAATATTATTAGCGGGGTCCCCGCGAAAATCGCAAGATTTTCGTGGGGTGGTTTAAGCATTTTACGGGTAAAAGGCTAAATGTGCAAGGCCTGATAGCTGAACTAATAAGCCTATCCATCTTTTACCCTCGCGGTAACTTTGCTATAATTCTTAAAAATTTTCTAGACAATCTAGAATTTCGCCTTGTCAGTAACATCGGATATGAGGTATTATGTAGCGGTTACTATGCCCCAACTGCTAGACTCAGATTATTCGGAGAGAATTACCCGAAAGTGAACACAAGATTAAGCGAACATAGTCATCAGGCTGTTTTTTCAAAGAGGGCATAAAAAATAAGACATGGCCAGAATTGGAGTTTTCCTCTGCCACTGCGGCAGCAATATAGCTGGGAGCGTAAACATCCCTGAAGTGATAGAGGCAGTGGGGAAACTACCGCAGGTAGTTCACGTTGAAGATAACAAGTTCACCTGCAGTGATCCTGGCCAGGCATCTATCCAGCAGGCTATAACTAAGCATCGGCTTAACCGGGTGGTCATTGGCGCCTGCTCGCCTCGTATGCACGAGATAACCTTTCGTAGAACGGTGGCTGGTGCTGGTTTGAACCCCTATCTTCTGGAGATTGCAAATCTTCGGGAGCATTGTAGCTGGGTCCACCCCAGCCAGGTTAAGGAAGCCACAGCTAAGGCGATAGACCTAGTGCGGAAAGCGGTAGCCAGGGTTGCTTGGCAAGAGCCCCTCACCCCCAAACACGTTGGCATAACTAGGCGAGCTTTGGTCATCGGTGGCGGCATTGCTGGCATCCAGGCTTCCTTAGATATCGCTGACGCTGGCTACGAGGTTATTTTGGTTGAGCGAGAGCCCTCCATCGGGGGACACATGGCTCAGCTGGACAAGACTTTCCCCACCCTGGACTGTTCTGCCTGTATCCTGACGCCCAAGATGACTACAGTAGGACAGCATCCTAATATTAAGCTAATGAGCTACAGTGAGGTGGAGGATGTCTCAGGGTATGTAGGAAACTTTCGGGTGAAAATTAAAAACAAGAGCCGCTACATTGATGTGAGCAAGTGCACAGGCTGTGGTGAGTGTGCTAAGGTTTGTCCTGTCGAATTAAATAGCGAATTTAACGAGAACTTGGGTAAGCGAAAAGCTACCTATATTCCTTTTCCCCAGGCAATTCCCAACAAATATACTATAGATAAGCGTGGCTATCCGCCATGCCGTGTGGCCTGTCCGGCCGGGGTCAATGCCCAGGGTTACATTGCTCTCATTTCCCAAGGCAAGTTTAAGGAAGCTCTAGCGGTGCTCCGCAGGACTATGCCTTTTGCTGGAGTCTGTGGACGAGTGTGCACCCACCCTTGCGAGCACGATTGTGAGCGGGGCAAAGTTGACCAACCTGTGGCTATCAGAGCTCTTAAGCGATTTATGGCTGACTATGAACTCAAAGCCGGCCGGGAAAAAGCCACACCAGTGGAAAGGACCAAAGAGGAGAAGGTGGCTATCATCGGCTCGGGACCTGCCGGTCTAGCCTGTGCCTACGATTTGGTCAGGCAAGGATACCCGGTTACCGTGTTTGAATCTGCCCCTGTGGCAGGAGGCCTATTACGTTATGGTATCCCCGAATACCGACTGCCCAAAGCGGTAGTCGATAACGAGATAAGCTATATACGAGAGCTGGGGGTAGAGATTAAGACCAATACCACGGTGAAAAATCTGGAGGAGGTTTTTGCTCAGGGCTATAGTGCAATCTTCTTGGGGATTGGGGCTGGGGTAAGCCAGAAGCTTGGTATCGCTAATGAAGACGCTAAAGGTATAATCTACGCCCTCAACTTCCTTAAACAAGTGAATTCAGGGGCAAAGGTTGACCTAGGGAAGCGGGTAGTGGTTATCGGTGGTGGCAGCGTCGCTATCGATGCTGCCAGAGCATCGTTACGTCTTGGCGCCAAAGAAGTTCACCTTGTCTGTCTGGAGACCAGAGACCTTACCTCTAAAGACAGGATGCTTGCTCAGGACTGGGAGATCGAGGAGGCAGAAAACGAAGGATTAATTATCCATCCTTGCTTGGGTCCGAAGGAAATTTTGACCAGGGATGGAAATGTTGCCGGTTTAAGGACCATTATCTGCACCTCTGTTCGCGATACGGATGGTAAGTTTGCTCCAAAGTTTGCCGAAGGCCCAGCCCCCACTATAGAAGCAGATACAATAATAGTTGCCATTGGGCAAAGACTCGACGTGGAAGCTTTTGAAGAGGTGAAGAAAATGCCGGTTGGAACGGTCAAGGTAGACAGCACTACATTGGAGACGAATATAGACGGTGTCTTTGCCGGTGGTGATGTGGTTTCTGGTCCGGCCGATGTCATTAGAGCAGTCGCGGCTGGTAAGGAAGCGGCCATCTCTATTGACCGCTACCTCAGAGGTGTGGACATACAAGAGGGAAGACCAGAAACAGTCAAAAGGGTAAAGGAGGTATCAAAGGCTGGGGTAACACCAAAAGCTAGGCACCCTATGCCGACTCTGGAACCGGGAAAACGAAGGGGATTTGATGAGGTTGAGCTGGGCTTTGACGAAAAAACGGCGGTTGCGGAAGCCCAGCGCTGTTTGAATTGCGCAGTCTGTTCGGAATGTCGTGAATGTGAAAAAGTTTGCGAGGCAAAGGTTGTTGTTCATGAAATGAAAGACAAGGTATCAGAGGAGGAAGTGGGAGCAATAGTGGTGGCTACCGGAGCCACTCCTTTGAACCATACTCAGTTCAGTATCTATGGTGGTGGTGTCTATCCTGACGTCATCAGCAGCTTGCAGCTGGAGAGACTGATGAGTGCTGCTGGACCCACTGGTGGCGAGGTAGTCCGCCCGTCCGATGGAGCTCACCCTAAAGAGGTAGTCTTTATAAGTTGTGTGGGGTCTCGGGATGAACGCACTGGAAGTGGCTATTGCAGCAAGATATGCTGCATGTATATGGCTAAGCAAGCTATTATGCTCAAGGAGCACGCTCCGGATACTCATAGTCATATCATATACACCGATGCCCGGGGGCCGGGAGGTAAGATTTTCGAGGACTTCTTGGCGCGGGCAGAGAAAATAGGGACCACCTACATGAGGGGCCAGATTGACAATGTGGCACAGCAAGATGGCAGGCTCTTAGTGTCTGGGCAAGATTTTCTTACAGACAAGACCTTTAATATACCCGCCGACCTAGTGGTTCTGGCTACGGGGTTAATGCCCAACCAGGATATCGCCAATCTATTCCAAACCCTCCATATTAGCTATGACAATAAGAACTATCTCCTCCAGGCGCATCCCAAGTTGCGCCCAGTTGAGACTGCCATGGATGGCATCTTTATCGCCGGATGTGCGGTAGCTCCCACCGATGTACCGGAATCTGTAGCCCAGGGTGGCGCTGCGGCGCAATATGTCTTGAAACTATTTAGTCAGGAGTCGATTGAGGCTGAACCCATGACCTCTATTGTGGACATTGCTCGGTGCACAGGCTGTCTGCTGTGCCGCCAGGTTTGTCCCTTCCAGGCTATTGAGGCTCAAATCCTTCGTGACGGGCGCACCGTGGCTTCCATTAATGAGAGTCTATGTAAAGGATGTGGCATCTGTGTCGTTGCCTGCCGCCCGGGGGCAATAAAACTCAGGGGCTTTGCTGACCAGCAAATTCTGGCTGAGGTGATGTCATTGTGAGCGCGGGGTATCAACCTAAGGTCATTGGTTTTCTATGCAACTGGTGCAGTTATGCTGGCGCTGATATGGCCGGAACAAGCCGCATGTGCTATCCCCAAAATATTCGCATTATTCGTGTCCCCTGCTCAGGACGAGTTGACCCTCTCTTCGTATTGAAGTGTTTCCAGAGGGGAGCTGATGGAGTCTTGGTCTCGGGCTGTCACCCTGGAGACTGCCACTATACTGAAGGCAACTATCATACCAGGCGCAGGTTTGCATTGCTTCGTGAGTTCCTTGACTATCTAGGTATAGAAAAGGAGCGGCTACGGGTGGAGTGGGTTTCGGCATCAGAAGGGCAGAGATTTGCTGAGCTGGTAGCCGATTTTACCACGGAGCTAGCCAGACTTGGGCCAAGGAGCTAAATCTGAGATGGATATGGAGTTGATCCAGCAGATTCGAGGTAAGGCTCGGAGCCTTTTAGAGGAAGGGACGGTTGAGGGTGTCATTGGCTATGAACGGGCTGGCGATGGTGTTACTTCTCGTCCCCTCTTTGCTTACGACTCCTCTGCCGCAGAGCGGCTTATCTTCGACGATACTTGTACTCACAACTTGGTTAAATACCTCCTAGGTAAGAGGGGCAAGAAGATGGCGGTTATGGTTAAACCCTGTGACTCGCGGGCTATCAACTTGTTGTTGAATGAAAGGCAGATAGACCGGGACAAGGTATTCATTATCGGGGTTGGCTGTCCTGGTGTGGTGGAAACGGAGTGGAACCATAAAAGTGAGACACTGCAAGCGAGGTGTCGAAGCTGCCTGCTAACCAAGCCACTAGTCTATGACGTTCTGTTAGGACGGGAGCTGGCAAGAAAAGCTGAGGAGGAAACCTATTCTGACATCCTGGAAGCAGAGGCTGAATCCGTTGTCAGCCGGAGGGAATTCTGGCGGGAGCAATTCAGCCGCTGCATTCGTTGCTATGCCTGCCGCCAAGTCTGTCCAGGCTGTTACTGTCCTGTGTGCTTTGCCGAACAGCTCGAGCCCTTATGGGTGGGTATCCGCATCGCCCCCGAGGAGAATACGTTGTGGCAGACCATCCGAACCTTTCACCTGGCTGGGCGTTGCATTGGCTGCAATGAATGTGAGCGGGTTTGTCCCGTGGACATTCCCCTGAGCCTGCTCAACCGAAAGCTAGAGAAGGACGTGAAGGAACTCTTTGCCTTCCAGGCGGGGCTAGACCCTGAAGAACCACCTCCTTTCGCCACTTTTAGGAAGGAAGAAATGCCGGAGCTCGGAGAATGAACTTATTTATCTCCAAGGATGACCTGATTCGCTGGCTGGAGTTGCTTCTCCGGGAGCGAATCATTATTGCTCCGATCCGGGTTCAGGGGCAGACTATGTTCCAACCTATATCAAAGGTGGAAGAAATTATGTTTGATTTTGATAATACTGCGCTCTCATCAAAGGGATGGTTCCTACCTCCCACGGAGACCCTTTTCTCAGTGCGAAGAGATGATGGACAGATCAAACTGATGCCAGCCACAGTGGAGAGAGATGCAATCATCTTCGGAATACGTCCCTGTGATGCTCGAGGCATTGCCTTGATGGACGGCCCCTTTCTACAGGTACCGAGCGATACTTTGTATCAGGAACGCCGCAATCGAACTACTATTATAGGGTTAGCCTGTCGCCAAGCCCAGCCAGAGTGTTTCTGCACCAGCATGGGCAGTGCACCTGACGACCCCAGCCATGTCGATATCTTGCTCACTGAAGTAAAGGATGGCTATATTGTTCAAGTTGTTACTGAAAAGGGAAAGGCCTTGCTGCCTAAGGGCTGGGCAAAGTACAAGAGGAAAATGCCCACTCCTCCCCAGCTTAAGACTGTTCCCACCAAGGGAATCGTCTCGGCAATAAGGGAATTTTTCAATGACCCTTACTGGGAGCGACTTGCTGACCGCTGTTTGCACTGCAACATTTGTGCCTATGTCTGTCCCACTTGTTATTGTTTTGATGTGCGGGACTATCCTGATAAGGGAAAGGTAGAACGGGTGCGGAGTTGGGAGAGTTGTCAATCCCCAGGCTTTAGCCTCACCGCTGGGGGTTATGACCCTCGGACTACGAAGGGGGAGAGGTTGCGGCAACGTTTTTATCACAAACTCCTCTACTTCCCAGAGCGATTCCAGGAAGTGGCTTGTGTTGGCTGTGGCCGCTGTGGTAAGGCCTGCCCGGTAAATATAGACATTCGCGAAGTTATAAGTGACTTGCACCAACTGGCGGAGGCTAAAAGTGGGTCTTGAAAGTCCTTTTATTCCCTATGTCGCAACCCTGAAGATGTCTACCCAGCTGACTCCTGATATCAAGCTTCTAAGTGTGGAGCTGAAAGACCCAGACACCAGAGCCGGCTTTGATTACAAGCCAGGCCAGTTTGCCCTGCTTTCGGCTTTTGGGGAGGGAGAGGCACCCTTTGGTATTGTGTCTTTGCCTGGGCAAGGAGACGGCTTAGAGTTCGCTGTGCGGCGTATTGGCACAGTGACCAGAGCCTTACAGGAACTTGAGCCCGGAGACATCCTGGGAGTGCGAGGACCCTTCGGCAATTACTTTCCTTTAGAGGATTATGCGGGCGGGAATATAATTGTTATCGGTGGAGGCATTGGGATGGCACCCCTGCGTCCGGTGATCAACAGGATATTGCAACAGCGGGATGATTACCAGCAATTGTTAATCATAAATGGGGCGCGAACACCTCAAGACCTTGTGTTTCAACCGGAGTTCCCGACATGGAGGGCAGCACCCAGAACCAGACTGGAACTGACTGTTGACCGGGGTGATGAGCACTGGAAAGGACGAGTAGCTCTGGTTCCCGATGTGGTGAAGGAGTTGGCTCCCTCGCCAAATAATGCCATTGCCATTATTTGCGGACCACCCATAATGATTCGTTTTACCCTATCCGTGCTGAAGAACTTAGGCTTCAAGGATAACCAGATTGTTACTACTCTGGAGGCTAAGATGAAATGCGGACTTGGTAAATGCGCCCGATGTAATATCGGTGACAAATATGTTTGTCAGGATGGTCCGGTATTCACCCTCGAGCAGGTTTCGCAGTTTTTGGAGCAACCATGACAACAAGAGAAGTAAGGACAGGAGTATATATCTGCCATTGTGGCACCAACATTGCTGGAACGGTAGACGTAGCCGCGGTAAGTCGGTATGCCTCACAACTGGATTCGGTGGTAGTGGCTCGAGACTATAGATTCATGTGCTCTGAGCCAGGGCAGGAGATGATAAAACGGGATATCAAAGAGTTGGGCTTAAACCGAGTTGTGGTTGCCTCTTGCTCCCCAAAGATGCATGAACCCACCTTCCGCAAGGCATGCGAGCAGGCCGGGCTGAACCGCCACTTATTCCAGATGGCTAATATTCGAGAGCATTGCTCCTGGGTAACCAGCGACCGTGAAGAAGCTACAGAGAAAGCCAAAGCGTTAGTGCGGGCTGCTGTAAGGCGGGTCTTCTATCATGAGCCACTTGAGATAAGAGAGGTGCCGGTAAATCCCAATACGCTAGTAGTGGGTGGGGGTATTGCCGGCATTCAAGCAGCCTTACAGATTGCTAACTCGCGACACAAAGTCTATTTGGTGGAGCGAGAGCCTTCCATTGGGGGACATATGATTCAGATGGACAAGACCTTCCCGACCTTGGATTGCTCCGCGTGTATCCTGACCCCTCATATGAGTGAACTGGGTTCGCATCCCTACATCGAGTTATTCACTTATAGTGAGGTTGAAGAGGTATCAGGCTATGTTGGCAACTTCAAAGCCAGAATTAGAAAGAAAGCTAGGTACGTTGATGAACAGAAATGCACAGGCTGCGGTGTTTGTCAGGAGAAGTGCCCATGGAAAGTACCCAGCGAGTTTGAAATGGGTTTGGGGCAGCGGAAAGTAATTTATACACCATTTCCTCAGGCAGTGCCCAATGTCCCTGTCATCGATCGAGAGAACTGCATTTATTTCCAGAAGGGCAAGTGTCGTGCCTGTGAAAAGTTCTGTGAGGCAGGGGCTATTAATTTCAACGATGAAGACAAGCTAATAGAGGTGGAGGTAGGCAATGTCATCATAGCCACCGGGTTTCAAAACTTTGACCCTTCTCTGGCTGCTCAGTATGGCTATGGAAAATTTGACGATATTATCACGGGGCTGCAATTTGAGAGGCTATGCAACGCCACCGGTCCCACTGCTGGTAACATTCAGCTCAAGGATGGCTCCGTCCCTCGAAGCGTGGCTATTGTCCACTGTGTTGGCAGTCGCGATGAAGAGTTTCACGACTATTGCTCACGAGTATGCTGCATGTATGCCCTGAAACACTCCCATCTTATCAAAGAAAGGACTGATGCCCAGGTCTATCAAATATTTACTGATATTCGCTGCTTTGGGAAGGATTATGAGGATTTCTATGAGCGGTTGGCTGGCGAAGGAGTGAACTTCGTTCGGGGGAAGGTTAAGCGAGTCGCCAGTGCCGATGGAAAGGGGCTGGACCAGGGCAAGCTGATGATTACTGCGGAGGATCCAGATAATGGCAAGGTGTCTCAGGTATTCGCTGATATGGTCATCCTCTGTGCTGCTATCGAGCCCCGGCAGGATACTGATAAAGTAGCTCGCATCTTCTCCGTGAATTGCAAGGCTGACGGCTTCTTTTTAGAGCGACATCCCAAGCTAGATCCAGTGGCAACCATGACCGATGGAATCTACGTGGTGGGTTGTTGTCAGGGCCCTAAGGATATTCCGGACACGGTATCCCAAGCCTCGGCGGCGGCTGCCAAGATTCTAGCTGTGGTCACCAAAGGCAAAGTGGAGCTTGAAGCAAGCACGGCGGTTATTGATGAAGTTCTTTGCTCGGGGTGCCGAATCTGCAATCTTCTCTGCCCTTATAATGCCATTTCCTTTGATGCTGAGAAAAAGGTCTCTAATATCAATGAGGCACTGTGCAAGGGGTGTGGCACCTGTGTCGCAGCTTGTCCCAGCAGAGCGATTACTCATAGACACTTCACTACTGAAGAAATTATGGCTGAAATCGAGGGTGTGTTAGTATAAACTTCACTGAACATTGCATTCCTCTGGAATCGTCTTATAAACTAACCCCAGGCGGATTTTGATTCCAAATTGAGCAGGCTCACTGCGGAAATCCCAAGATTTTCGCGGGACGGTTTATGTTAAAGGCAACAAAACAGTCTCTCAAGTTAGCTTCTATCAGTGTCCGGGGCGTTGTTCAGGGCGTTGGCTTCCGGCCTTTTGTCTACGGACTGGCTGTCAAACACAATCTCAAGGGGTGGGTTTACAACACTTCGGAGGATGTCAGGATTGAGGTAGAAGGCCAAGCACAAGCTATTGAGCGATTTGAACAGGAACTAAGGACAAAGGCGCCACCGTTAGCCTGCATCGAGAATGTAACTATTGAGTATCACGCCCCCCGTGGTTACAAGAGATTTGAAATTCGGCAGAGCCAGGCTCAGGAAGGAAAATATCAGCTTATCTCCCCGGATGTTGCTACCTGTCAAGCTTGTCTTGGCGAGCTCTTAGATCCTGAAGACCGTCGCTATCGCTATCCCTTTACCAACTGCACTAATTGCGGTCCCCGCTTTACCATAATTGAGGATATGCCCTATGACCGCCCCCAAACAACTATGCGCTACTTCCAAATGTGCCCCCAATGCCAGGCGGAATATGATAATCCTTTGGACCGCCGCTTCCATGCCCAGCCCAACGCCTGCCCGAAATGCGGTCCTCAGGTCCAGTTGGTTGATAACCAGGGCAATCTGGTAACCGAGTCGAATCCTATAGCCGTGGCTAGTCAGCTACTTAAAGAGGGAAAAATCGTGGCCATTAAGGGCTTAGGCGGTTTTCTCCTGGCTTGCGATGCCACCAACGACGACGTAGTTAAGACATTGCGACAGAGGAAAAAGCGCTCTTCGAAGCCCTTTGCCATAATGGTAACCAATACGGAGGAAGCCAAAAAGCATTGCTATGTCTCGCCAGAGGAGGAGAATTTACTTACCTCACCTCAAAGCCCCATCGTGCTTATGAGGTGGAGGGAGGACTCATCGGTATCTCGAGAGGTAGCGCCCAATTTACGATTCTTAGGGATTATGCTGCCATATACCCCGCTTCACCACATATTGCTCAGAGATACTGGTCTGCCTTTAGTAATGACCAGCGGCAATCTCAGTGAAGAGCCTATCGCCAGAGACAATGATGAAGCCTTAAGGAGGCTTTCTGGTATCGCTGACTACTTCCTAATCCATAATCGGGATATCTATTCCCGTTATGATGACAGCGTAGCAATAGTGGAAAGGGGCACAGGCCAGCTTGTAAGGCGGGCACGTAGCTATGCTCCATATCCTATCCGCCTGCCGTTTCAAGCTAAACAAGTGCTTGGCTGTGGCGCTGAGGAAAAAAATACCTTCTGCCTGACCAAAGATAACTATGCCTTCCTATCACAGCATATTGGCGATATGGAGAATATGGAAACCCTAGAACATTTTGATAGCACTCTATCCCTGTATAAAAGGCTTTTCCATGTGGAGCCTGAAATCGTTGCCCATGACCTGCACCCTGATTATCTGGCCACGAAATATGCTCAGGAATTAAGCGAGTCTGGCCTAAAGCTTGTTCCTGTGCAGCACCACCATGCTCATATCGCCAGTTGTCTGGCTGATAATGGGCTGGAATCCCTGGTTATCGGCGTAGCCTTCGATGGCACAGGGATGGGTGCCGATGGAAATATCTGGGGAGGAGAATTCCTTGTAGCTGACTACCGCAATTTCACAAGGGTGGGACATCTGGAATATCTGCCCTTGGTTGGAGGCGCCGCGGCTATAAAAAGGCCTTACCGCACGGCCATTGGCTATGTTCTCACTCTGTTAGGGGAAAACGCCCTCAGCACTGTCATTGCGACCCTGAACGAAGTGAAGGGGAAGCAATCTCAACTAGCTTCTATTGGGCAAGTTACTGAAGTTGAAATAGAGATTATCAAGCGCCAGATAGAAAGAAAGATAAATTCTCCGCTGTGCTCGAGCATGGGACGCCTTTTTGATGCCATGTCAGCTCTGCTAGGTATAAGGGGCGAGATAGATTATGAAGGACAAGCAGCGGTGGAATTAGAGATGGCTACCTACGACGAGGCTTGCGCCGGCGTTCAGGAAAGCTACCCATACCGCATACTTGAGGATAGGGGGGTAAGAATCGTGCAACTGAGGGACCTGCTCTCAGCCGTAATAGAAGACTTACATCAGGGTGTCTCAAAGGGGAGAATATCCGTCAAATTCCACAATACCGTAGCCCGGATGATAAACGAGATGTGTCTCTTGATAGCTGAGGAAACCAGCATCACTCACGTAGCTTTAAGTGGCGGTGTATTCCAGAATCGCTTGCTGTTGAGGAAAACGGTCAACTTACTGGAAAGCAACGGTTTCCGGGTTTTTACCCACCGGCGAGTGCCCTGCAATGATGGCGGCATCTCACTGGGCCAGGCCGTTATTGCTAATTTCGCCACCTAAAGGGCTGTGACGGCCAGCCTAGCAAGGAGTGGGTCGCTCAATTACGATATTGCAAGTAAATGTAGGCGGGGTCAACAGGGTTCAAAGCGATTGCCAATGTCTCCCAGCCTGTGCCGCCCAGATGTGCATGGGCATGAGAAAGTGGCGATACAGCCTTCCTTAGGGGTCGAAAAATGCCCCAGAAGTGTGGATTGGCTCTACTTTCCTTTAGTGATCGGCCGAGGCGACTAGCTGGTATGACAGGAAGTAGTTGAATTTAGTTCGTTTAGTAAAGTGTGAGGGCACCGTCGCCTTGTTTTGGTACCATCGGGATAACGGCTGTCCTGTATTCGGGGCCGAATCCAGCGTCAAATCTCCTTGAATTGCGCAATAAGGAAAGAGTGGTAGTTGATGGTTAAGGTGGTGGTAGCAGCTACGGGATTGGCGATGGTGTTCACATTGCCGATCCAACGAGCAAATTGGTAACCCAGATCAGGCTGTGCGACTATGTTGACCACCGTTCCCTTGGCATAGTAGAAGAGCCCCTCGCCGGGGCTGGTCACCGTGCCACCTATGGTGCTGGAGATGCGAAGACCATATCGAGGAGTAAAACCGGGAAGGCCCGAGCTGCAGGCTACCGTCCCGGCGATTAGAACTAGTGCAATCAACAATATGCTAAATCTTACGACGCAGTATTTTGGTCTTTTCAACATCGCTAACTTTCCATTATATCACAACCCACGCACGGCTGCCGGTCGATTTGCCATGTGCACCAATCAAGATATCACCGCACAGGCGAGCCTGCTTCCCACGCTGTATGAAGAGTTATATTACCAGCTCAGGAAGGGATAGGTTACTCCATTGACGATGTTCCAAATGTAGGAAGGGTTGTGCTCGCCAGAGGCGACTGCAATTATGTTCCAGCCTGTCCCTGAGAAGATGGCGATGTCCGTCATTTCGGCGGTAGTCTTGCCCGTCCCACCATCCGAAGTAGCTTGTCCGCTGGTCTCGATGTCCCAGAAGGAATTGCTCACGGTACCCTCATAATTCCGCCCTACCAGACCGCCAACATCTTCATCGCCGGTCACGGCGCCGGTGGAATAGGACTTGCTCACAGTACCCCGATTATGTCCCACCAAGCCGCCGATAAGCCACTCGCCCGTCACGCTACCAGTAGAATATGAGTCGCTTACGATGTCTCGATTCCATCCCACCAGACCACCAACATACGAATCGCCCCTCACGCTGCCCGTGGAATATGATTTATTCACAGTACCATAGTTATATCCTATTAGACCGCCAACTTGCGTATCGCCAGTCACGGTGCCTGAAGAATAGGAGTTACTTACAGTGGTGTCGCTCATACCTCCCACGAGACCGCCAACACGCCACTCGCCACTCACGCTGCCTGTCGAATGGGAGTTGCTCACAGCGCCGGTGCTAGCTCCGACGAGACCGCCAACATAGTTAACACCACTCACGGTGCCTGTAGAATAGGAGTTACTCACAGTGCCACCGTTCCCCCTATCAAACCGCCAACCTGTTCCGTGCCACTCACACTGCCGGTGGAATAGGAATTGCTCACAGTGCCCCAATTGACTCCTGCCAGACTGCCAACACACCAGTCGCCAATTACATATGCGTTTACCACCCCGATATTCTTGATGGTTCCTCCACCAGCAACAACGCCGAAGAGCCCCACATAACCTTCTCCGGGGCGGTTCATACACAAGTCCTTTATCTCAAATCCCTGGCCGTCGAAAGTCCCGGTAAACTTGCCGGCGGAGGTTCCAATGGGCTGCCAGCCCTTTCCTTGATTGGCTGTCTCACTCGCTAGCTCCTTATAACTGTCAGTAGCGGAGTCAAGGTCGCGCATTAGAACATACCTGCCGCTCAGATTGTTCCTGATGGCATTCAAGTCCGACCAGTCCCATATTTCCACAGTAGGAGAACGCTGCTCCTCACACGCCACCATCCCGGAAAGTAGAACTAGAACGATCAAAAGGAAGTTGAGCCTTGCCATGTGACACCTCGCCTTCCCGAAAATCTTTGAGTTGTGATACTATTATACGGCATTATTATATCAGATTCTCCACACTGTCAAGGGCTCGATTTGGCGTGTGCGCCAGTTGGGATACCACCTCGCAGGCGAGCTTATCTCCTTTGCCGTATAAAGAGTAACATAAGCAAGGCGGCGATGCTTTTGCCATCGCAGATTTCGCCTGAGGCGATTAGTTGGCGTATCTGATTTAAGGGGACGCGAACTAGCTCGATTTCGTCGGTATCCTCAGCCACGAGACGTGCGGGCACAAGGTCGGTGGCCAAAAAGCAATGAAGGTATTCTGTGCCATAGCCGGGGATGGTATAAAAGCCTCCCAATCTCTCTATTTTTTGGGGGAAATAACCAATCTCCTCCTGCAATTCCCGACGCACAGCGTCTATAAGCTCTTCGCCAGGGTCAATGCCGCCAGCCGGTATTTCCAGAAGAAACTTGTCCACGACGTGGCGAAATTGGCGAACCAAAAGGACATTATCTTGTTCATCAAGAGGTACTATGGCTACACACTCGCTATGTTCCACTACCTCTCGGGTGGTTTTTTCTCCGCTAGCCTTCTCTACAGTGTCCACACGAACGTTTATTGCGCGTCCATGGTAAATCTGTTGGGTTGCTAGCGTCTTTTCCGGTTTCACCATATCCTTGCTACTTAGCTAAAATGACATCGCTTTCTTTGCAGATGGCAACTTCAAAGGTGGCGAATAAGAGCTACCTCATCACAGTTGGGAAACTTGGGGCAGCGATAGCATTCCGCCCACACCTTTTGGGGCAGCTCCGTTTTGTCGATTAGTTGGAACCCATGTTTTTCAAAAAAAGCCGTCTTACGAACGAGACAAAAAACCCTGGGTATGCCTAATTCCTTAGCCTCTTCCAGACAGGCTTTGACCAGCGCCGAGCCAACCCTTTGGTTCTGTTCTTTCTCATCAACAGCCAGAGACCTAAGTTCCGCTAAATCAACCCAGGTAACGTGCAATGCCGCACAAGCGATAACCTTCCCTCCTTTCCTGACCACAAAGTAATCTCGAATATCCTCGTATATCTCCGATAGGGCGCGAGGCAGCATTTCCCCATTATCAGCGAAGTGGCTTATCAACTGGTGCATGGAGGTTGCGTCGCTCACCCTTGCCCTATCAACCTTTATGTCAGCTTTCATTCTTTCTTCCTCCCAGCTTTTGCCACAGTGAACTATAAAAATAACTTGGCTCGTGAATTCTTAAGAAGCGAGCTATGTGGGGGCTGAGCTTCACTCTGACATTTTGCCCGTCTGATAATGGCAATTCCACTTGTCCATCAATGCTAAGTATGACCTTTTCTCTAGGGGCAACTTTCAAATTGACTGTGCTCTGGGGAGGTAGCACTAGGGCATGACTCAATCCCAGGTGGCAGGATATTGGCTGAAGGATGATTTCTCTGGATTGAGGATGGAGAATTGGCCCGCCCGACGCCAGAGCATAACTGGTGCTCCCAGTGGCGGTGGCGACGATGACGCCGTCAGCCCGATAAGTGGTTATGACTGTGCCGTCAACTTTGGCTTGTATGTTGACCAGGCGAACCGCCACACTGTGCAGGACAACATCATTCAAGGCATGAAAGGTTTTGTCTTCAATCTGAGTCTCGAGCATAGCTCTTTCCTCAATCCAGCCTTTCCCCTTGAGCAAATCTGGCAAATTAGCCAAGACCTCGTCGCCATCTATCTCCGTGATAAATCCCAGCCGGCCCAGGTTTATACCTAAAATAGGCACCGATAGGGGAGTTACGATTCGAGCGGAATGGAGGATAGTGCCATCTCCGCCAATACTGAGGATTAGCTCTGTGCCCGCTACCTGGGCTTTAGCTTTATCCTCGTCCCAGGCCGAGCATCGCCACGAAGAAACTCCCCGAGAGGATAGAAACTCTTCCAGTTTCTCAGCTAAGTCTCGGGCTTTCTCTCGTAGAGGGTGGTATAGAATACCAATACGCTTCACAGGTGAGCGAAGTGTAGCACTGGCGAATTCTGGCTGTCAAACAATCTAGCATATCCGGGGCAGCAATTCCCCGGAGAGCATATCCACGATGCGGGATGGGCCGAGCTTTGTTTTCATTACCACCTTTCCCGGATGCTCCCTGGTTACCTCGCCGATGATAGCAGCATCTCTGCCGTAACGATTTCTTCTTATTCGGGCCAGAATCTTATCGGCATCGGCAGGGTCAACTATAGCTACCAGCTTGCCTTCATTGGCTACATAAATGGGGTCCAGTCCCAGGAGCTCGCAGGCAGCTTTAACCTCTTCCTTCACTGGTATCTTAGCCTCTTCAATGACAATGCCCACCCCCGATTGCCGAGCGAGTTCATTGAGTGTGGTGGCTAGCCCACCCCTGGTCGGGTCACGCATACAATGAATTCGCGACGAGACTTCCTGCATCTGAGACACTAGCTTGTTCAAGGGAGCACAGTCGCTTTGCAGAGTCATGGAGAACCTTAATCCTTCACGCTGGCTCATTATAGCTATACCGTGGTCGCCAATGGTGCCACTCAGGAGGACATTATCTCCAGGTCTGGCGTTAGCTCCTGAGATATCAAATCCGGGAGGAATTATCCCCACCCCTGAGGTGGTGATAAACAATTTATCAGCCTGTCCTCGATTCACCACCTTGGTATCGCCGGCAATGATATTGACCTCGGCTTCTTCAGACGCTTTCTTTATTGATTGCACTATTTGTTCAAGCTCCCTCATGGGAAAGCCTTCTTCTATAATTGCTGCCAGGCTCAAATACAGAGGCTTGGCTCCGTTCATGGCTAAGTCGTTGACCGTGCCACAAACGGCTAATTTACCTATATCGCCGCCCGGGAAGAAGATGGGATTTACTACATAGCTATCGGTGGTGAAAGCCAATCGCCCACTGGCTTCGAAAACAGCCGAGTCATCTAGTTTGTTCAATGCCGGATTGGACAGGTAGGGCAGGAATCTTTTCTCCACTAGTTCGTGGCTCAGTTTGCCACCGCTGCCATGGGCTAAAAGAATGTTATCATCCATAAGCCTGCTCGCAATAGTTTAATTTCTCCACAAGTTCCATCTCAAGAATTAGGAGTCTTTCCTTCATAACTCCCCTAACACCCCCTAAGAGGGAATTTTAGACTCCCTTGCTCCTCTTACTCTTAAGAGGGGGAATCTTAACATAGAGATTACCTCCTTATCCCCCTTAAGGTAAGGGGGATAGAAGGGGTTATCGACATTTCTCAACTTGCTTATCTGCCTTACAAATCTGGCGAATTTTCAGTAGTCCCGTATTGATAATAGGCAGCACAGGCGCCTTCGCTGGAGACCATGCAGGGGCCGACAGGGCTTTCCGGGGTGCAGACTTTCTTGAAGAGTTGGCACTCCAGTGGTGTAGCTGCGCCGCGGATCACATCCCCGCATCGGCATCCCTTGGGCTCCCTCGGTGGTTTCAGGGTCACGGAAAAAGCCTTGTCGGCATCAAATTGCTCGTATTTTCTTCTAATTTTCAAGCCACTCTCAGGGACAATGCCAATACCTCGCCAATTCGCCTCCCCAATCTCAAAAACCTCCTCCATCAGTTGCCGCGCTTTTGTATTTCCTTCGGGCTTCACTCCTCGGCGGTAAGCTATCTCCACCTTGGGCTCGCATTTTTCAATTTGCTCCACCAGCTTATCTATGCCTAACAAGATATCTAATGGTTCAAATCCTGAGATAACACAGGCCACTCCATAATCACGGGGGATAAATTCATAGGGATGAGAACCAATTATAACACTGACATGTCCGGGACAGATGATGCCGTCTAGCTTTACCTTGTCTGAATCGAGCAGCGCTTTCATCACCGGCGGGGTCAGCTTATTGAGAGACAAAACATAGAAGTTTTCTATTTTCTCCTGCTGTGCCTTAAGTATAGAAGCGGCTATGGTGGGCGCCGTGGTCTCAAAGCCGATGCCGATGAAGATGACTGATTTCCTGGGGTTGGCTTTGGCTATCTCTACAGCGTCTATGGTGGAATATACTATTCGGACATCTGCTCCCTCGGCTTTTGACCGTTGCAGGCTCGAATAGCTGCCGGGAACTCTAATCATGTCCCCAAAAGTAGTGATGATAACGTCGGGCAGGTGTGTCAGGGCGATGGCCTTGTCTAGGTCAGCAGTTGCGGTAACACAGACAGGGCAGCCTGGCCCCGACTTCATTTCCACCGTTTTGGGGACTAATTGACGAATTCCATATCGCAGTATGGCATGCGTATGCCCACCGCAGAATTCCATTAGTCTTATGGTTTTGGTGGAGCGCTGGGCAACTTTGCGTGCTAGCCCCTTGGCTAGTTTGCTGTCTTGATACTCGTCAATGAACTTCACTTAGACTTGCTATCTCTTCCAGGAGCTTCAGGGTCTCCTCAGCTTCAGCCTCATCTATTACGCCTATGGCATATCCTGTATGCAGCAATACGTAATCCCCCACTCTGGCTTCTGGGGTGAAGGCAATGCTAACTCGACGTCTCACCCCGGCGATTTCTGTTTCCGCCTCGTCCCCGTCTATGGAGACAATCTTTACCGGTATTGCTAAGCACATGGCTTTGTGTATTTTAGCCTAAGTTTGCGTATAATACAAACCAATGCCTTAAGCTAAGAAATATCGTATTGACGCTAGTTAGGCATTGTGCTATTTTATGCGACATACTTCGTTTTGGGGTGCAGGTCAAATGCGAAGCGACATGATAAAGAAGGGAATCGAGCGGGCACCTCATAGGTCGCTGCTGCGGGCTGTCGGTTGCTCTTTCGATGACTGGAGTAAGCCGTTTATTGGAGTAATCAATAGCTTTAGCGAGATTGTGCCCGGGCATATTCATCTACGAACCATAGCCAAGGCGGTAAAGGAAGGGATTCGAAGCCAAGGTGGGGTGCCTTTTGAGGTCAATACTATAGCTGTTTGCGATGGTATCGCCATGAACCATCCGGGGATGAGATATAGCTTGCCCAGCCGAGAGCTCATTGCCGACTCAGTTGAAATCCTGGCTCAGGCACATGCCTTCGATGCTCTGGTATTCATTCCTAATTGCGACAAGGTCGTGCCCGGTATGTTGATGGCTGCGGTCAGGCTTAATTTACCCTCTGTCTTTGTGAGTGGTGGTCCTATGCTAGCCGGGAATCTTGTCCGAGGGAATGCTGCCAAGTCCGTTGACCTTATTACAGTCTTTCAAGCTGTCGGCGAAGTGGCTAGAGACAAGATGACCGAGGCTGAGTTGCAGCAATTAGAGATGGTTGCCTGCCCTGGGTGTGGGAGCTGTGCCGGGATGTTCACCGCTAATACTATGAATTGTCTTACTGAAACCTTGGGGATGGCTTTGCCGGGTAATGGCACGATTCCGGCAGTGGAAGCACGGCGTATCTCACTTGCCTATAAAGCCGGGCAGCAGGTCATGGTAGCGTTAGCTAAAGATATTCGGCCTAAAGACGTCATCACTGGGGATTCTCTTTACAATGCCTTTGTTGTGGACATGGCTTTGGGCGGCAGCACCAACTCCGTGTTGCATCTTACTGCCATAGCGCATGAGGCTGGCATAGATTTCCCCTTGTCGCTGATAAACGAGATTAGCGGCTCCGTTCCTAATATCTGCAAATTGAGCCCGGCCAGTGATTATCATATTGAGGATTTGGACTTAGCTGGTGGCATTCCGGCCATAATGCATGAACTATCAGGATTGCTGAAGCTTGGGGCGAAAACCATTTTGGGCAAGTCATTGGGAGAAGTGATTGGGTGGGCCGAAGTTAAGAATAGAGAAGTAATCCGCTCCTTGTCGCAGCCTTATGCTCCAACTGGTGGCATTGGCATATTATTTGGCAATTTGGCGCCTGAGGGCGCCGTCGTGAAAAGTGCTGCCGTGGCTCCTGAGATGTTAGTTCATCAGGGTCCAGCAAGGGTTTTCAATAGTGAAGAGGAAGCTACGACGGCGATAATCAAAGGCGAATTTAAATCGGGCGAGGTAATCGTCATTCGCTATGAAGGTCCCAAGGGAGGTCCAGGGATGCGGGAGATGTTAGCAGCCACTTCCCTCCTCAGCGGTATGGGTATGGATAATAAGGTGGCCCTTATTACAGATGGACGCTTTTCGGGGGGCACGCGAGGAGCAGCTATTGGTCATGTCTCTCCTGAAGCTGCTGAGAAAGGTCCGATAGCAGCCTTGCAAGATGGTGATATTATCAAAATAGATATACCCAAGCACACATTGGAAGTAAAACTAAACCAAAAAGAGCTAAAACAACGGCTAGCTTCCTTGCCTCCCTTTGAACCCAGGATTAGAACTGGTTATCTTAAAAGATATAGCGACAAAGTAAGCTCAGCCAGCACTGGTGCCGTGTTTACCGAGTAAGGAGCTATTCTATGAAGAAAACTGGTGCCCAGATTCTCTGCGAGAGTTTGATTAAAGAAGGGGTGGAGGTTATCTTCGGTATTCTTGGTGGCGCTGTCTTGCCGATATATGATACCTTCCCCCAATATCCTCAGCTCCGGCACATACTGGTCCGCCATGAGCAGGGAGCGGCTCATGCCGCCGATGGCTATGCTCGTGCTACTCATAAAGCCGGTGTATGTATAGCTACGTCGGGTCCCGGAGCTACTAATCTGGTTACAGGCATTGCCTGCGCTTATATGGATTCCGCACCTATGGTGGCTATAACTGGTCAGGTACCCAGGTCTGTTATTGGCAAGGATGCCTTTCAGGAGACAGATATCACAGGCATTACCATTCCCATTACCAAACATAACTATCTCGTTACCGATGTTGCTGAGCTGGCTAAAACGGTTAAGGAGGCTTTCTATATTGCGCAGACAGGAAGGCCAGGACCTGTGCTTATTGACATACCTCGGGATGTTCAGCAAGAGACCACGGAGTTTATCTACCCCGATAAGGTTGATTTGCCCGGTTACAAGATTATCTCTCGCGGGCATCCAGCTCAAATTAAGAAGGCAGCAAAGCTCATTAACGAAGCTGAGCAACCTGTTATCATCGCTGGCAGAGGGGTAATTATTTCCCAAGCTTACGATGAGCTTAGGGAATTAGCTGAAGAGGCGCAAATACCGGTGGTTCATACCCTCCTTGGCATCAGCTCTTTTCCTGGTAATCATATACTTAATCTTGGCATGCTCGGGATGCATGGCACAGGTTCCGCTAATATGGCAGTGCAAAATGCTGACCTCATTATCGCTATTGGCATGAGATTTGATGACCGGGCTACCGGAAATACCAAATACTTTGCTCCCAATGCTCGTGTCATTCACATCGATATTGACCCAGCCGAGATTGGAAAGAATGTTCTCACGGAGGTTCCGGTAGTCGGGGATATAAAAAGCGTGCTCACAGCTATGAATAGCCAGATTGAGAGAAGGGAGCACGTGGCTTGGCTTTCTCAAATAGAACAGTGGAGCTACGAATATCCATCTCAGGAAATCAGGGAGGGTGAGGAGCTTTTGCCTCAATATATTGTTCAGCAGATTTATGACGCTACTCAGGGCGATGCTTTGGTGGTTACTGGGGTGGGGCAGAATCAAATGTGGGCGGCAAGGTATTTCACTTATATTAAGCCAAACAGCCTTATCTCAGCGGGAGGATTGGGACCGATGGGGTTTGAACTACCTGCAGCTATGGGGGTTAAGGTAGGGTGCCCTGAGGAGGTGGTGTGGTGTATTGCTGGTGATGGTGGATTTCAAATGACTATTCAGGAATTAGCTACTATAACGCAAGAGAGAATTGCGGTAAAAATAGCCATTATGAACAACGGGTATTTAGGCATGGTCAGGCAGTGGCAGGAGCTATTTTATGGACGGCGCTACGTTGATACCAAACTTTGGAATCCCGATTTTGTCAAAATTGCTGAAGCGTATGATATTCCTGGTGTCAGGGTGAAACGCAGAGAGGAGGTCATTCCGGCTATACAGAAGGCCATGGAGTATCCTGGGGCTTTTCTCATCGACTTTCTTATTGAGCCCGAGGAGAATGTCTATCCTATAGTGCCACCAGGGGAAAGTCTGGCCAGATTTTTAGAGCTATCAAAGCCAGAGGTACGGGGAGGAAAATTATAAGCACGAAACACGAAATATCAAAAGAAAATCAAAGGGCAAAGGTAAAAATGCAAAATGACGGGGCAAAATTCAAAAATCAGTTTAGTAAAGCCCTTTTGCATTTTGACCCGATCAAATGGGTTTAATTTTTTATCTTTGATTTTTGATATTTATTTTTAGAGATTAGGATTTAGAGTTTATCTACGGGAGGGCGCCTTGATTAATACAAAACATACTTTAGTAGCTTTAGTAGAAGATAAACCAGGGGTGCTTAATCGAATAGCTAGTTTATTCCGGCGCCGGGGCTTTAATATCCAAAGTCTTGCTGTAGGTGGTAGCGAACATCCTGGCTTATCTCGCATGACTATTGTTGTGGGCGGTGATTCTGCTCAGGTAGAGCAGGTGAGAAAGCAACTGGAAAAGCTTATCAACGTGGTTAAAGTCTCTGATATAACCGAAGAGGATATAGTAACCAGAGAATTAGCCTTAATCAAGGTGAAGGCTACTGCTCAGACAAGGAGCGAGATTATGCAAATTGTGGACATTTTCCGGGCGAACATAGTTGATGTGTCTCCAAGTTCATTGACAATAGAAGTAACTGGTGATGAAGATAAGGTTAATTCTCTGATCGGGCTCCTTCGTGAGTTCGGAGTTAAGGAGATCGCACGGACTGGCAGGATAGCCTTAACCCGTGGCGGCGGTTCATAAATAACTGTTGATAGCTGATGGCTGGAGGTTAACAAGGAGGGATTATGGCGAAAATCTATTATGATAAAGATGCTAATCTGAATTTGCTTCAAGGGAAGACAATCGGCATTATCGGCTTTGGAAGTCAAGGACATGCCCAGGCTCAGAATCTAAGGGACAGCGGTTGCCGAGTCATTGTCGCTGAATTACCGGGCACCCAAGCTTGGAAAGCAGCCAAAAAAGCTGGTTTTGAAGTAACCAATGCCGCTGAAGTGGCTAGGAAGGCAAGCATAATTGTTATGCTTGCCCCAGATACTTTGCAGCCCAGAATCTATCGGGAGTCAATTGAGAAAGAGATGACTCGGGGCAAGACCTTGATGTTTGCTCACGGTTTTAGTATCCACTTTTCTCAAATCGTGCCTCCAGTCGAAGTTGATGTCAGCATGATAGCGCCTAAGTGTCCGGGACATATGCTCAGAAGGCTTTACACCGAAGGTTCAGGAGCTCCAGCCTTGGTGGCTATCCACCAAGATGCCTCGAAGAAAGCAAAAAACGTGGCTTTAGCTTATGCTAAGGGCATTGGTTGCACCAGAGCTGGGGTTCTGGAAACGACTTTTGCTGAAGAGACCGAGACCGACCTATTCGGCGAGCAAACAGTCCTTTGCGGGGGAGTCTCATCCTTGATAAAGGCTGGCTTTGAAACATTGGTAGAAGCTGGCTATCAGCCGGAAATCGCTTACTTCGAGGTTTGTCATGAGTTGAAGCTCATCGTTGACCTGATTTATCAGGGTGGTTTGAGTTACATGCGTTATTCGGTAAGTGACACCGCCGAATATGGTGATTATACTCGGGGCCCGCGAGTCATTAATAATTTAGTTAAAGAGGAAATGAAGCAAATCTTGGCTGAAATTCAGGATGGCAGCTTTGCTACAGAGTGGATTTCGGAAAATCAAGCCGGTCGCCCCAGCTTTAATGCCATGAAAAGAAGAGAGGCGGAGCATCTCATTGAGACCGTGGGCCAGAAACTCAGGAGTATGATGCCCTGGTTGAAGGCCTAGATAATTAGAAAGGCTTGCTGCTGATATACTACTGCGAGCTTTTAAAATTTTCATAAAACTTTATAGTAATCTCCTGGCGCACACGCCAGCCTAAGCTGGTAGATTTTGGTCAGCTTTAGTTTATAAATAACATCTGCTAGAAAGAGACTGGGAGGTGTGGCTATGCCATATTGTCAATACTGTCGGGAAAAAGTAGATAAAGATGTAGTGTCTTGCCCTGCATGTGGGGAAAGTTTGGTTGGAAGAAGTACAAGATGGCGAAAGTCTCAGCTTCAGGAGAAAATTGAGGAAGCTAAGCATAGGGCAAATATGTATATTATTTTGGCAACAGTTCTGGTGACGATGGGACTGCTAGGGGGTAGTATCCTTTTTGTCTCATCGAGTCTGCTTGGGCTTTTTGGAATAGTGCTTGTTTGCTTGGGCATTGGGTGTACTGCGTCGGCTGATCGATATGAACACAAAGCCCGGAATTTAAGGAAACAACTCCGGCGGCGAACTTAATCTGAAGTCGTATTAGTCGAATATTAGCACGTCAGTTCCCAATGTCCACTAGCTGATCCTCGTAGAGTATTTCCTGCACGCACTCTGGAATTACGGTATGGCTATGTCATTAAGGCAAAGTACGTCTTAGTTCAAACACCACCGGGTTTGTTGGGTCAGGGCAGGCAACAGTAGCCTTGTTTCGGTCTTTCTCCCAAGGGAACGAACCGCCAAATTGCAGGACTTGAGCAAAGGGAAAAAGGGAGTAAAAAGCCCATGAACAAAGGTTAGGCGGTGTCTGTTGTCCGATGACAAACTCATCCCCAACCTTGTGTTGAGCTGCGCAAGTCCCCTTCTGGGATATTACCTTAGCTATCACGTCAGACATGTCAACCTCCTATTTCACTACCGATTGAGCTAATATCTCCTCCTCCATCTCTGGTAGGAGCGGCCCGGGCTATCTTATCATATTAAAGAACTTGCGAGATTCCGTAGTCTAGTGCTACCTGTGGCCAGTCAGCATAATAGGTTGAGCTAGCTAGGCTTTATTGCTATACTTAATTCCGAAAATGGTGGATTGGAACGATTGCCAGAAGAACTTAGGAGTAGCCTTCCGCCAGGAATCTTTACTGGAGCAGGCTTTTGTGCATTCATCTTATCTTAACGAGAATCCTGGTTTCACCCGGCCTAGCAACGAGCGCTTGGAGTTTCTTGGTGATGCCATACTTAACTTCATTGTAGCGGAAAAGCTGTATGAAGAGTTTCCTGAACTATCTGAAGGAGAACTAACTGAGATTCGTGCCTCTCTAGTTTGCCGCGATGCTTTAGCTGAACTAGCCTCTTCGCTCAAGCTTGGTGACTGGCTTTTGTTAGGACGAGGTGAGGAAGGGACAGGCGGAAGGGCGAAGGCGAGCAACTTGGCAAACGCTATGGAAGCACTGGTCGGTGCTTTGTATTTAGACCAGGGGCTAGCCAAAACCAGAAGATTTATTCTTAGACAGCTCAAGCCGGGATTGGAGAAAATAAGAGCTGGGAAGAAAATCCCTAACTACAAGGCATTAGTGCAGGAGCTTATTCAAGGACAGAAGAGGCCAACGCCAGTTTACCGTTTGGTGGAAGCTATTGGTCCTGATCACAACAAGCAATTTACCGCCAAAATCTTGGTGGAGGGGGAGGTATTAGGCAGGGGGATTGGAAAGAGCAAGAAAGCAGCTGAGAGCCAAGCAGCCAGAGCAGCTTGGGAAAAGCTAAGGTGCAACCATGGGCAGACGAGATTATAGACGGCGGGAGCCCAAGAAACCCAAGAAGGGGGCGCAGAAAAGCAAACCGATTTCGGAATTCGTGCCCCAGATTGAGGTAGAGGTAATCAAGAAAAAGAGGAAGCCCGCTGAGGAATACGAGGAATAGTATACTTGGCAGCTTACCTGGAGCTTTACCATAGTGGCAAGCTAAGGGAGCGGGTGGAGGCGGCTTTATCTTTGCTCGAGAGTTGCTCCGTGTGCCCTCGCAATTGTGGTGTGAATCGCCTGGCTGGCGATGTCGGCAAGTGCCGCACCCCGCGCGAAGCAATGGTGTCTAGCTACGGGCCTCACTTTGGTGAGGAATCCCCCTTAGTGGGCAGACATGGTTCGGGTACTATATTCTTCACTAACTGCAACCTTAGGTGTCTGTTCTGCCAGAATTATTCCATTAGCCAGCTAGGCGAAGGTTATAAAGTGAGCAAAGAAGAGCTGGCTCATATGATGCTTTCCCTTCAAGTCAGAGGATGCCACAACATAAACTTGGTTTCTCCGACCCACGTAGTTCCTCAAATTCTAGAAGCACTGGAGCTAGCAGTGGAGTCCGGCTTGCATCTCCCTTTAGTATACAATAGCGGTGGCTATGACTTAGTGGAGACTTTAAGGATACTCGAGGGCGTCATTGATATTTATATGCCCGACATGAAATATGATGATGAAAAGATTGCTAGAGAATTGTCGGGCATTGAAAACTATCCTGAGATAAATAAAGCAGCCATCAAGGAAATGCATCGGCAAGTAGGTGACTTGGAGATAAGTGAAGAAGGAGTTGCTCAGCGAGGACTCCTGGTCCGCCACCTGGTTTTACCTAATGGTCTAGCAGGAACAAGAGGAATAGTGAATTTTCTCAGCAAAAAAATTTCTCGAAATACTTATGTGAATATCATGGCTCAGTACCGTCCCTGCTACAGGGCTTTGGAAAATCCTAGTTTAGGGCGGCGAATATCTTCGGCAGAATTCTATGAAGCATTATCCTTAGCTCAGGAAGCCGGACTGACTCGACTGGATAAGGCTCATCCCGTAGAGATTCTTCGCCCCGACATGTCGGGGTGAAGAATGAGAAAAAGTGGCTGAGAATGACGGGAATAACTCCGAACAACAAGATGGCTGAAATGGCGCGTCTTTCCGCCACAGTTTATGGTCGCGTACAAGGCGTTTTCTTTCGCTCTTTCGTCCAGAATGTAGCCAAGGGATTGGGTTTAAAAGGCTATGTCCGCAACCTTGCTAGAGGCGATGCTGTGGAAGTTCAAGCTGAAGGAGAGAAGCAGCAGTTGGATAAATTACTGGAGCAGCTTAAAGTAGGCCCACCAGGAGCTCGGGTCGAGAAAGTGGAAGTAAAGTGGGCAGACTATTCAGGGCAATTTGCCGACTTTAGTATAAGATATTGAGAGAAATACTAAGCACTAAATCCGAAATCCTAGATGCCGATTTTGTCGAGCATCCCCGATGAAGTCGGGACAATATCGAAATCCCGATGACCAAATGGTTTTGAATTTAGAAATTTGAATTTGTTTAGAGTTTAGATATTAGCATTTAAGTTAGCTAAGAAACTTATTTAGTCTTCGAGTTGAACCCTGCCCTCACTGATCAGTCTTAAATGCTTACATTCCACTCCCGCTATTCGAGCAGCCTCAGAATCAATTTCACGGGGTTCGCCAACTAGGATTTTCCCCAAATCCTCCACTTTTCCTTTCGTGGGGTCATTAGTGTAGAAGAACTTTTGATGGGCTTCAATGATGCCCAAATCAAAGGGTAAGGTGAAGTAAAGGTCAGCAAGGACTTTTTCGATGCCTAATTCGTACAGAGCTCTCCAACCCCCCGCTCTGCCCTTTCGATACTTGCTCACTGGCAGCAGACTCAAAAGGTTGGCCACACTGAAGCAACCAGACTTACCCCGAACCTTGAAGGGGGCAACGCTGATCAAGAAGTCGCTGCGCAACACCACGTTAGGCACCCAGAAGCTCTCCACAGCATAGAATTCAGTTAAAGGATTTTGCACCTCTATAAAAATGGAGTCCCGGATATCGAGCATAAGAACATGATGAAAGTTATATCCGAGAGCTTGGTATATTGGATAAATCGATTCACCGCTAGGAGTCCCGTCAGCAATGATGATATCGGCTTTACTAACTTTCCTGATACCTCTAATGATAGTATTCAGTAGTTTGGGACTCGTGGTTACAGGGTATGGCAAGGGATAGCCAGCACAGGGTTTGATCAAAACTCGTCTGGCCCAGGAAAGCTGTTTGGGAGGAGTAAACACAAAATCAGAATCTTTGACAATCATTGACTTCGTATCAGCGGCCAAATTTCAATCCCGATTTAATCGGGACAAAGCTGGTTGCAATAGCACGATTTCGGTAGCAGCCGGAAGTTTTTCTTTCTCGAAGTCCACTTCACTACCGCCTACCCTCCTCACATTTTTCTTGCCCTTAAGGAAATCCTCAACACCAGCTATAGGATAAGCACACTTGGGCGTCTTAAAATGCATGGGAATGACTACTTTCGGCTTCAATTGGTTACATACCTGGCTAGCCATAGGTGCATCAATAGTGAGGAAGCCACCCACAGGAATAAACAGTATGTCTATAGCACCAATTTCAGTGACCTGCCCCGTACTGAGCATATGTCCTAAATCGCCCAGGTGACAGAGCTTCATATTATCTACGGCGAAACAAAAGATAGTGTTAGGTCCCCTTTGTTCACCCTGGAAGGCATCATGGTAACTGGCGATGCCCTTAAACTGAATCCCTTTGGCGATTCTTGTGCCACTACCTCTAACTACTTCGGGTTTCCCTTGTACTGACGCAACGTTACTATGGTCATCGTGGTCATGGCTTACCACAACAATATCAGCAGTTTCCTTGATGGGAGAATAGTCAATACCGCTACCTACAGCGTAAGGGTCGGTGATTATTCTTACCCCTCCCTTGGAGGTAATCAAAAAACAAGCATGACCCAACCACTTTATCTTCATGTAGCCTCCTTGCTCCTTGCCTCGCTCAAAGCTAATTCGACTAAGGTTCTGGCGCCGACTCCAGTAGCCCCTTTCACTATATAGCCACTCTCCTTGTTGGAAAGAGCCGGGCCAGCTATGTCGAGATGAACCCAAGGGATATTATCAACGAACTCAGCCAAGAAGAGGGCAGCGGTGATGGCTCCGCCATACCTGTTGCCGGTATTCTTAACATTGGCAATTTCGCTTTTGTTTTGCTCCTTATACTCCTCAGGCATCGGCATTTGCCACATTCTCTCGCCGGTTCTTTCCGCAGCTTTGAGGACTTTATTTACCAGGTCTTGGTCATTGCCAAAGAGACCGCTATATAGGGTGCCTAAAGCAACACGACAGGCTCCGGTTAAGGTAGCCAGGTCTACTAAAGGAGATAAACCTTGTTTTACAGCATAACTGAGGGCATCAGCCAGGATAAGCCTTCCTTCAGCATCGGTGCTTATCACTTCTATGGTTTTGCCATTCATCGCCTTTAGTACATCCCCTGGTTTCAGGGCGCTGCCGCTGGGTAAATTCTCAGTAGCCGGGATAATGGCGGTGACATTAATCTTCGGTTTCAACTGAGCAATAGCCCCAAGTGCTGTCATAACTGCCGCAGCACCAGCCATGTCCCCCTTCATCTCATCCATCCCCTCCGATGCCTTAATGGAGATGCCCCCGGAGTCAAAAGTTATGCCCTTGCCCAGAAAGCCAAGGGCTTTTTGAGAACGTTCATCTCCTTTATAGCTGAGAGTTATGAACTTGGGGGGCTGGTTGCTCCCTTTGGCCACCCCCAAGAGTGCTTCCATGCCCATCGCCTCCATATCCTCCCGGTCAAAGACTTGGCACTCCAAATTATATTTGCGGGCTATTTCTTTAGCTGTTTCCGCCATCTGGCTAGGTGTCATATAGTTAGCTGGTTCGTTGACCATATCCCGAGCCAGGTTAGTGGCTTCAGCCATCACCTCTCCCTTGTGAACGGCTTGTTCCAGGAGCGGAACTTTGTCCTTTTCCCTCACCACTATCAGCATTTCTGCGATATCCTCATATTCCGGCTTCTTATATTTGGTGAAGCTATAGAGCCCGAGAAGAGTGCCCTCAGCTATGGCTTCAGCGGAAGCTTCCGGCTCAATACCACCTATGCCAGCACCGTGAAGTATTGTAGCCACCTTATGGCAGTTCAATTTACGCAATGCCCGACAAAATTCCCCGGCTACCCCGCGAACTTTGTCCACACTGAAATCCTGGCGCTTGCCCAAGCCGGCAATAGCTACTCTCTCTGCCGGCACTTTGCCAAATGTGTGGACAATGGTAACTTCCCCAAACTTACCTTTAATCTCACCTCGACTGATAAGAGAGCTAATAGCTCCGCCCAGTGCTCTGTCTACAGCCGCGGTAGCGCCGCCCGGTTGTTCCACACCTTCGAAAATGTTTACCACAATGGCGTCAGCTACGATTTGAGCTATGTCCCCAACTATAACTTTAATCTCCAACATTCATCACCCGAATATGTAAATTTTGAAACATTTATTTTACTTCATTTGAATGAAGAATTGAAGAGGTTAATACTTACCCCTGAAAAACTGAGTTTTTCAGGGGACCCCCCAATTTAATTCTTACCTAAGCGGGGTCTCATAAAAAGAGCGAAACGAATTTTTTACGGGATACTGGCATATGGGAAATTTTGTTCTTATCTCTTTGTCGCTCGCACAATTTTGTCAATTACGGGAGTAATATCCTGCGAGGTATCAACAACAAGGTGATTGCGAGAAATCTTTTCCCTTCGAGATTTCATTTTATTATACACTTCCCAGTCGGCTTCCGAGTCATATTGAGGTATAGTTGCTTTTTCTCGATCCAGAAGGCGTTGTCGCACCACTTCCGTGGGAGCTTCAACCCAGACCAGGATGAGCTTTGCCCCGGCTCTTTCGGCAGCGCGGTAAAGATATTCTCGATGGTGCTCCAGCAGGTTTGTGGCGTCAAAAATGACCGGTATTCCCTTCCTTAAAAGCTCTTCGATGAGAACATGGCAGGCGGAGAAAAGCCGCTTATTTTCGCTTTCATTATACTGGGGAGCGGGGAACAGGATTTTTCGCAAAGTGTCGCTGGCTAAGATGAGAAAAGGCAACCTTTCAGCCAGCTTGCGGCAGAAAAAAGACTTGCCTGTGCCTGGCAAGCCACTGACTACTATGAGTGGAGGCTCTACCTGAGGTTGAGGTAAGCCATTAAGGCTTTGTCTTAATTTCTTGACATCTTCGTCTAAGATGCTGACCATAGCATGACAATTATCACCATGAGTCAGCCTGTGTGTCAAGATGTTAGAGTTGCGGTTTGACCGACGTGGTGGCTGAAAAAGCAGTGTCTATCGTCCGGAATGATGAAGGGCAAGAGGACAAAAGATACGTGATAGAATTCAAAGAGCGCTGTTAACATCCAGCTTGGAGGGCGTCAAGTCTCTATTGTTCTCGTTTCGGCTTTTCTAAGAAATGCGGTGACGACAACCGGGTCGAACTGAGTGCCAGAACAGCGCTTAATTTCGTCTATAGCTTTTGTGATAGATAGTGCTGGGCGATATGGTCGGTCGGATATCATGGCATCAAAGGCATCGGCTACAGCCAGAATTCTGGCTCCCAGTGGTATGTCATCGCCTGCTACAACCTGATGAAGTCCGCTGCCATCATAATGGGCGTGGTGGTGCTCAATAATTTCAGCTATTCTCTCATTAACCACCGGCCGAACGATTTCAGCGCCGATATGGGCGTGTGTCATAATGTGCTCGTACTCTTCGTCTGTCAACTTAGCGGGCTTATTCTGGATAAGCTGGTCAATGGCAATCTTCCCGACGTCGTGGAGCAAACCCCCCCAGCGCAAGTCTTCCATTTCCTGTGCAGATAGGCCAAGTTCATTGCCTACAGCTAGTGCTATCTCGCTCACCCGGCGAGAATGTCCAGCAGTATACCTGTCCTTGGCTTCGAGGGCAGATACCAGTGCCTCAATGGCGCCCAGGAAAAGTTTTCTAATCTCTCCCGTCTGCTCCTCAACTTTTTCCTCCAGGTATTGCTGGTACTCCCTGAGCTCGAGCTGGAGATGCCTTTTCTCAAGAGCTCTTTGGACAGCTAGGGAAAGTTCGTCCAGGTTGAAGGGCTTGCAGAGATAGTCATCAGCCCCTTGCTTCAGACATTGAATAGCCACATTAATCTCAGTAACAGCCGTAGCCATGATAACCGCTGTGTCAGGATAGTCGGACTTTATTTCCGGGAGGAGTTCGATTCCTGATTTACCGGGCATCTTTATATCCAGAATAACCAGGGCAATTGGACTGGTGGCCAGTGTGTTCAAGACTTGCTCAGCATCACTTGCCTCCTCACACTGGTAGCCTTCTCTGGATAATTTCTGGCACAGAACCCTCCTGATCGCTGCTTCATCATCCACGATAAGCAATATTTCTCGCTCGTTAGCCTGTTTCATGGCATCTCTATATGGTCAGGGGGTGGTAATGGGCAGTTCGATAATGAAAGTGGCTCCTTCACCGAGCTCGCTCCTGGCATATATCTGCCCACCATGCTCAGCCACTATCCCGTGGCAGATGCTCAAACCCAGCCCGGTTCCCTTGCCGGCTGGTTTGGTGGTGAAGAAGGGGTCGAATACCCGCCCCAGATTTTCCGGTGGGATACCCGGGCCATCATCGGCGAAGGAAATCATCACGTTGCTGTTCTGTTTCTTGGTGGTAATGGTCAGAGTTCCCCTGTTGTGTGCCTCGGTCATAAAGTATTCGGCGTTGATGATGATATTCAGAAAAACTTGCTGCATCTGGAAACGGTCCACCATGATTTCGGGAAGGTCAGGGGCAAGCTGTTTCTTGACCTCGATGCTATTCACTTTGAGTTCATAGGCCCGCAGTTTCAGCACATCTTCGATAATATTATTTATCTGGCTAAGCTGCTTCACAGGGGTGTGCTTTCGGGCAAATGTCAGGAGATTCTTGGTTACGTTGGCCGCCCGCTGAGCCTCGTTGTAAATAAACTCCACATCCTCACGGAGGTCATCAGGGATATCCCTCTCCTTGAGCAACTGGGAGAAACCGATGATGCTCGTCAACGGATTGTTGAGTTCGTGGGCGGTGCCGGCTGCCAACTCACCCAGGGAGGCCAGCCGGTCAGCCATCATAAGCCGCTCATGTTGTTGCTTTTGCGCAGTAATGTCTCTGGTAACATGTACAGTGCCAATGACCTCGCCTCGCTTATCGAGAATCGGTGATGTTGACTCCAGGAGGTATTTTCCCAGGTGGGATTCGTAGAACTCTGCCGCCGCAGGTTTCCCGGTTGCTAACGTCTGCTGGTGGGGGCAGCCTGAGTGGGGTTTTTCACCCTTGTGTAGCTCATAGCAGTGCTTACCGATGACCTGACTCAGGTCTGTGTTAAACATGTTGGCAAATGCTTTGTTTGCCAGCTGAATTCGGAAGTCCCTGTCATGAATGGAAATAGCATCGCTGATGGAATCGAAGGTCTCTTTCCATTCCTCGGCTGCCAGCTTGAGTGCCTCCTCCATCTTCTTGCGCTCCGTAATGTCTCTGGCAACGGTGACGTGGCCAATCAGATTGCCCGAGGCGTCCTTTAACACGCTGGTGCTTAACTCACCTGGAAACTCAGAACCATCTGCCCTGAACAAGGTGCATTCGACCCTTCTAGTCGCACCCTGTTTTATGGCTTTCTTCACGGCGGCTGCTACTGTCTCACGGTCGCTGGGCGCAACCAGTTCGAAAGCATTCTTCCCTAGAAGCTCGTCCTTGGAACTGAAGCCATGCATCTCTACCGTTCTTTGGTTTACCTCGGTGATGATGCCTTTCAGATCAATAAGGGATATTCCGTCGGTGACTGACTCAAACATTTCCCGTAACTTTTCTTCCGAATTCCGCACTGCCTCCTCCATCTTCTTGCGTGCGCTGACATCCCGGCAGACGCAGAAGATTAACTTCTGCCCCCGGAACATAGCCGCATTGATGCTGATATCAACATCAAAGACAGAGCCATCCTTGCGAGTGTGCTTTGTCTCCAGGTGGAAACCTTTCTCATCAACAGCACGCCCCATCTCGAGCAGTTTCTCGGGGGGGAACTGCTTATCCCAGTCCCAGGTGTGGAGCTTACGGACTTCCTCGAGGGTATAGCCCAGCATCTCGGCAAAGCGCTGGTTAGCCTCTACCACTGCGGCGTCCTCGTCGAGGACAACTATCCCGTCCAGGGACTGGTCAATCAGGATACGGCGGCGGGTTGCCTCATCAGCCAGCGCCTGCTCCATCCTCTTGCGCTCGGTGATATTCCGACCAACCTCAAGACAGGCAACAATCCTCCCTTCGGCGTCTTTGATGGGGTTAGCCGTATTCTCCCAGAAGGTGACCTCCCCCGAAGGCAGTGTTCTCATCCTCTCTGCGATGTGTGACTTACCATCCTTAAATGCCTTTTTTACCGGACATCCGTCACACACCTTATCTTGGCCTTCAAAGACTCGATAGCACTTCTCCCCCACACGGTCACCGCCACTAGACGCCTTTGACACCTCATTCTGGAAAATAATGTTATATTCTGTATCTTGTATAGAGAGTCCATCCGACATGGCATCTATTAGCGATTGCAGCTTATTCTTCTCGGCTTGCAGTGCCTCCTCTGCTTGCTTGCGTTCGGTGATGTCTACGAAGCTTGCCAGGGTTGCCCGTCTCCCACGGTACTGGATGGAGGCAAGTGACTCTACTACCCAGTGAATGCTGCCATCTTTGTGCACCACCCTGAATTCATATGGCAGGGTGAGTTTGCCCTTCAGCGTCTTTATGACATTTTCTCTGACTCGCTGCCGGTCTTCGGGAACCACGATCTCCAAGGAGTCCTTGCCCAGCAATTCATCTTGTCTGTAGCCGGTGTTACTCTGGAAGGTGGGGTTGATGTAGCAAAACTTTCCGTCCTGTATGATGCAAACTCCAACTGGTGCCTTGTTGCACAGGACCTCGAATAATCTTTCCGTCTCTGTTCGTTTGGGCTTGGTTCCTTTGGTCGCTAATGTCATATATCCACTCGCTCAGTTTCCTCGACTTATGGCTGTAACATGGCTGGTCTTCGCTCTCATGGTCTCCATCTGAGCTGGGGTAAATAGTCTCCAGCCCCGCCAGTCCCGGTACTCGACGTCGGAAAATATCCCTTCTTTTAACCACCGAAAGAGGGTATTTCTGCTGATGCCAATCATCCGGCAAACTTCGGCTGTCCTGTAATAAGTCTGGCCGTTAATAACCACAGGCATGTCGCCTCTCCCGAAACTACTCAACTATGCCATAATATACCATTACTATAGACATGCGCTCGAGGAAGTGTCAATGACCCGTTGGTACCAGTTATTCCCTTACTTTAGTAAGTACTGGTCGGTTCAATGGCTCCGGTTAGTCGAATACTTGATGCCCAGCGCTGGCACTGTTTGTACACTCCTCTATTCCGGCTGGTCACCAGTGGCATAGGTTGCCACATTTATCATTCCAGACTATAGTGGGGTGCGAGACAAGTCCATTTTTATAAGCGGAAGACGCTGATTAAAAATGCAGTCGCCCAATTTATTGGGCTCGCTCCTAACAGGTAAGCTTATCTGCAGATTCCCCCTCTTAAGATAAGAGGGGCTAGGGGAGTTATGAAGGAGTCCCCCCCTTGCCATAACCCCCTTTATCCCCCTTACCTTAAGAGGGATAGCGAAGGATAGAGCCCTTATTTTAGGGGGGACAGAGAGCCCTAATCTTTGAGAGCAAGCTTGTGGGAAGGACTGGACTATTACGATTTGGGAAAAGCTAAACTGTAACAGGAGTGGTCTCAAGTAGATTCAATTCCTGGTGAACGACTACTCCGATTATCTTTCACCATGGGCGAAACTAATTCCTCGTCTTTTCTTAATTCGATAATGCGGTCACGGAGCATAGCCGCCTTTTCAAACTCCAGATTTTTGGCCGCTGCCTTCATCTGGGATTCTAGTTGTCTGATAAGCTGGAGTATTTCCTCTTTGGAAATAGGAGTAACTGTATAAGGAACCCTTGTCTCGGCTACCACTTGGACTCTCTCAGCTATATCTTTAATTGCCTTCTTGATTCCTTGAGGGGTTATGCCGTGCTCCTTATTATAAGCTTCCTGAACCTGTCGCCGGCGCTGGGTTTCCTCTATTGCCTTCTGCATAGATTGAGTAATGGTATCAGCATACATTATGACGTGGGCATTTATGTGTCTGGCAGCGCGTCCCATGGTTTGAATGAGCGCCTCCTCTGACCTGAGATAGCCTTCCTTGTCGGCATCGAGTATGGCAACTAGGCTGACCTCGGGCAGGTCCAACCCCTCGCGAAGGAGATTTATGCCCACAACCACGTCATAGACGCCGAGGCGGAGGTCACGGAGAATCTCTACTCGCTCTAAAGTCTCTACCTCCGAATGCAGGTAATGAGTTTTAATCTCCATTTCCTTCAAGTAGTCGCTCAATTCCTCTGCCATTCGCTTGGTCAAGGTCGTCACCAGGCAGCGCTCCCCTCTGGCCACCCGGCTTTTTATCTGATAAACGAGGTCATCAATTTGTCCCTTAACGGGTTTAACCTCCACAGTCGGCTCCAGCAAACCAGTGGGGCGGACTAATTGCTCCACTATTTGCTGGCTATGTTCATATTCATACGGCTTGGGTGTGGCAGAGACGTAAATAACCTGGTTGATGTGCTGGTTAAACTCTTCAAAATTCAGTGGGCGGTTATCCAGGGCTGAAGGAAGGCGAAAGCCGTAATCAACCAATGTCTGCTTTCGAGAAATATCGCCGTGGTACATGCCTCTTATCTGGGGTAGAGTCATGTGTGATTCATCAATGAATAGCAGGAAATCGTCGGGGAAGTAATCCAGCAGAGTCCAGGGTGTGCTTCCTGGTGCTCGGCGCTGGAGATGCCGGGAGTAGTTTTCCACCCCGGTGCAGTACCCCACCTCTTGAAGCATTTCAATATCGTAATTGGTCCGCGCCTCCAGCCTCTGCGCTTCCAGTAACTTTCCTTGGCTCCTTAACTCCTTTAATCTTTCCTCTAGCTCGACTTTAATATCCTCGATTGCCGCCAGCAACTTCTCGCGGGAGGTAACAAAGTGCTTGGCCGGGTAAATATCTACTTGGTCGCGGTGAGCTAGCACCTCGCCGGTTAGAGGGTCAACTTCCACAATGCGCTCAATCTCGTCTCCCCAGAATTCGATTCTCAGGGCTGTTTCCTCGTAAGCTGGCTGAATCTCTAGAGTGTCTCCACGGATGCGGAATTTGCCCCTGGTAAAATCATAATCGTTTCTTTCATATTGCATATCCACCAAACGACGGGCCAGCTTATCGCGTTTATAGTTTTTACCTCTTTCAATAGAAAGGGCAAAGCTGTGATATTCTTCAGGTGCGCCCAAGCTATAAATACAGGAGACTGAAGCGACGATAATTACATCTCGGCGGGTGAACAGAGACCTAGTAGCGGCATGCCGTAGTTTATCAATCTCCTCGTTTATATCGGTTTCCTTCTCGATATAGAGGTCGATGCTGGGAACATAAGCCTCTGGCTGGTAATAGTCATAATAGCTGACAAAATACTCCACAGCATTTTCGGGGAAGAATTCTCTGAACTCGGTTGCCAGTTGAGCCGCCAAGGTTTTGTTGTGACAAATAACCAGGGTTGGCCTTTGCACCCTCTCGATGACATTAGCCATGGTGAAGGTCTTGCCACTACCAGTGACTCCCAGCAGTGTTTGCTCCCGGTAACCCTTGTTCAGTCCCTCAACCAGCTCATTTACGGCCTGCGGCTGGTCGCCGGTAAGACGGAAGTCGGAAACTATTGTAAACTGGGGCATTGAGCTCCCTCACTACAATAAAAACAGCCACCCTTAATATATAAGAGATAGCAAAATTTTGCATAATCAGCAGGGGAGCACCATGCACAGGTGCTGGGTCAAATCAAATGTCTTGTTTAAGATAGTAAGCCATGTTAAAATTGCGTTATCCCCAATAAGAGAAAGGAAATTGGTTCTATGAAGTCCTATGAAGAACTCAGTGAAGAGCAAGGGAGGAGGGAAACAAGTTTCTTGGCTAGTTTAATGGGAGATGTTGGGCTAAAAGAATTATCGGATTTGGAGAGTAGTTTGGGTCAGCGGCGGGATGAAATACTGTTCAAGCTAACTACGGAAATAGAGGATACCAAGAATGCCCTCAATCAAGTTGAGCAGCTTGCTCAGAGGCTTAAGAAATATCTGGAACGGTTAAGAAAGATACATCAAGCTCTCTCTAAGTGAGTTTAGGTCAGGCGAATTAAAATAGAGCTCGATGCAGCCTGAATTAAAAAGTCCGGTCAGAGTTCGTTTTGCACCCAGTCCTACAGGGTATCCGCATTTAGGCAACATCAGGACTGCTTTATTCAACTGGCTTTTTGCTCGTCACTATGGTGGCAAATTCATCCTGAGAATCGAGGATACTGACGTTGCTCGTAAAGTGGAAGGCGCAGTGGAGGCGATACTGGATAGCCTGCAGTGGCTGGGACTGGATTGGGATGAAGGGCCTTATTTCCAATCGCAGCGATTGCCTATTTACCGTGAAACTGGTCACAAATTGCTTGAGGAGGGTCATGCCTATTTATGTTACTGCTCTCCAGAGCGATTAGAGGCGATGCGTCAGGAGCAGATAAAGCGTAAACAGCCACCGAAATATGATCGCCGTTGTCGGGATTTAGCACAACAGGAAAAGACTCGGTTACAGGCCACAGGTATTACTCCTGTGATTCGTTTTACAACACCTCTCGAAGGCGAAACCACTTTCCATGACTTAATTCGGGGCCCGGTAACTTTCAAGAATGATACTTTAGACGACTTCGTCTTGCTCAAATCCGATGGTTATCCAACGTATCATTTGGCCAGCGTAGTAGATGACCACATGATGGCTATCTCACATGTGCTTAGAGCCGATGAGTGGCTCTCCAGCACTCCTCGCCACGTTTTGCTTTACCAGGCTCTAAACTGGCAACCTCCACAATTCGCTCATTTGCCCATGATTCTGGGACCGGACCGTGCCAAGCTGTCCAAAAGGCACGGTGCTACCACTGTTACCGAATACCAAAAGCAAGGATATCTCCCTGAGGCCGTGGTCAATTTCTTGGCGCTTTTGGGCTGGTCACTTGATGACCGGACTGAACTTTTATCCCGAGAAGAATTGATAAAGCACTTCTCTCTGGAAAGGGTGGGCAAAACGCCAGCCATTTTTAACAAGGATAAGCTGGAATGGATGAACGGAGTTTATTTGCGCAAACTAAGCCTGGGAGAATTTGTCCAGCAAGCCCTGCCATTTTTGGATAGGGAGTTGCCAAAGTCGGTAGAACGTCCATTGGACAAGACTTACGTCAGCCAGGTTCTGTCTCTTATTCAGGAGCGAGCCAAGACACTGGTTGAAGTTCCTCAACTTGCTAGCTTTTTCTTCCTTGACGAGCTGCAATATGATACAGGCTTGCTTTTAAGCGGGAAACTGGATGCCAAGTCAGCCGCTAACGCTATTACGATTGCCTCGCAAAAATTAGAAGAAGTAATGACCTGGGATGCCACTGCGCTTGAGAGTGCCCTGCGCCCTCTGGCCGCAGAGCTAAACTTGGACACAGGGAAATTCTTTGGTCTATTAAGGGTGGCAATTACCGGGCGTACTGCAGCACCGCCGCTGTTTCAGACTATGGCAGTGTTGGGAAAAGAGAGATGCCTGAAACGATTCAATGCAGCCTTGCAATTGCTATCCACCTATTCTAACTAGAATGCCCATGTATCTTTGTAGCCGGACTCCGAGTAGTCTTAAACTCCTGCCTCGCCTGCCGAAATGGTCAAAAATTTATAATCTTTGCTTTGGAGGCACAAAAGGTATTGACAAAGCTTTGTGCTTATAGTAACAATATAGACATAGCAAGATTAAAAGGAGGTTATGATGGCAACAGCTTATTGTATGAAGTGCAGGAGAAAGGTGGAGATAAGAAACCCCAGAAGGGTTATGCTCAAGAACCGCCGACCAGCAACCCAGGGTGTCTGTCCCATCTGCGGCACAAAAGTATTCAGAATAGAGAAAGCCTAAGTTTATACGAGGGTCAACTGGTGGTGAGAGGGGTGAGGGAGTGATAGTGCCCGCTTTTTGAGTTTGCATGAAATCCCAGGTGAGCGGGCGTAGATTTTTGCGCATATCTATTTCACACGGCATAGTGTATCTTTTTGAGATTATTCTCAAAAAGTAGAAACCAGAGAGTCGGTTATTTCTCTCAGGGTGTGAGCCAGGGCCTTTTTATCTGCATATTTTACATTCAAAGCCCTCTGGGAGATTTTGTGTGCTTCTCGTTGAAGGCATATGCATTCTTTCAATAAGGGTGCGCGGATTAATCGGTTCCCTCCCATAAATAAAATATATAATCCAGCGTGTAATTCTGGAATTCCTCTTCAATTCTATTGCCAACCTTCTGTTGCCGGTATATGGCGACTCTCGTGTTATGCTTTTCGATTGCTTGAGCTACAGGTTTGACATTGATTGGTTCATACTATATTGATTGGGGTGGAAGCGCGAGTTTATTTATATGATGGGAAAAGAAGAATGTTTCATATGAAGGCTGATATAATCGCCAGAACTGGCTTTGAGTGTGAACAAAAGTTTATACAGATTATTTTTGCTAAGATTCTCTTTTTTCATGTTTATTCCTAATCTCAGGAAGGGCTTTAAATTGATTCTAGATTAGGGTAAACTTTAGCAGATATGGCTCAGAAATATGACCCTCGGGAAATCGAAAAGAGATGGCAGCAGAGGTGGGCGGCTGACCATATTTATGAGGTAAAGGAAGATAGTAGCCGTCCAAAGTTCTATGCCCTGACCATGTTTCCCTATACCTCAGGAGACCTTCACATTGGCCATTGGTATGCCATGGCGCCCTCAGATGTTTATGCCAGATTTAAGAGGATGCAGGGCTATAATGTGCTTCATCCCATGGGCTTTGACGCCTTTGGGTTACCGGCGGAAAACGCTGCCATCAGCCGAGGAATTCACCCCTACGAATGGACGATGAGAAATATAGAGAATATGCGTCGGCAACTCAGGAGTATGGGGGCAATATATGACTGGAACCGTGAAGTAGTTACTTGCTTACCAGAGTATTATAAATGGACGCAATGGTTTTTCCTTAAATTCTATCACGCCGGTCTGGCCTATCGAGCTAAAGCGCCTGTTAACTGGTGTCCGAGGTGTCAGACAGTGTTGGCTAATGAACAGGTAGTAGGGGAAGGTTTTTGTGAGAGATGTAGCACGCCCGTGACTAAAAAAGACCTGGAGCAATGGTTTTTCAGGATTACCAAATATGCCGAAGAACTCCTTGATCATAGTCGTCTGGACTGGCCAGAGCGCATAAAGATAATGCAAAAGAACTGGGTGGGTAAGAGCGAAGGCGCGGAGATTTC
This sequence comes from Chloroflexota bacterium, assembly GCA_013388845.1. Taxonomy (GTDB): domain Bacteria; phylum Chloroflexota; class Dehalococcoidia; order GIF9; family AB-539-J10; genus RBG-13-51-36. Next base: position 52,237 of record JACAEN010000024.1, read on the forward strand.
CTTCTGGCTGGAGCGTCAGGGTATAGGACAGAAAGAGATAAGAGTGTTCACCACTCGCCCTGATACTATTTTTGGGGTGACTTTCTTCCTTCTGGCTCCGGAGCATCCTTTAGTTTCTCAACTGACTGCACCGCAACATAAAGCTGAAGTGGATGAGTATATTGCTTGGTGTCGGCGACAAACTGAATACGAGCGAGTGGCACTGGGCAGGGAGAAAACGGGGGTCTTTCTGGGAAGTTATGTTGTCAATCCTTTGAGCGGGGAGCGAGTGCCTATCTGGATTACTGACTATGTATTGCCAAGTTATGGCACGGGAGCAGTGATGGCAGTGCCGGCTCACGATGAACGAGATTTGGAATTTGCCAGGAAGTTTAAGCTACCTGTGCGAACAGTTATTGCCCCTCCGGGCTGGACGGGAGAAGAATTGACGGAAGCCTATACCGGGTCAGGTACAATGGTGAATTCCGAGGAGTTTAGCGGTTTACCCAGCGAACAAGGATACGAGGCAATCTGTGCTTTATTAGAGAAAAAGGGATGGGGCAAGCGCACGGTTGTTTATCGCCTTCGTGATTGGCTTATCTCCAGGCAGAGGTATTGGGGAGCACCCATCCCTATAATCTACTGTGACAAATGTGGCATAGTCCCTGTGCCCGAGAAGGATTTGCCTGTTCTGCTCCCTCCTGACGCCGAATTTAGACCTACTGGCGAATCTCCTCTAAAATATTGCTCAAGTTTCGTCAATACCACCTGCCCTAAATGCTCCCGGCCAGCACGACGTGAAACTGATACTATGGATACCTTTATGTGCTCCTCTTGGTATTTCTTGAGGTACACCAGTCCTGAAACCAGGGATGCCCCTTTTGATGCTGCCAGAATTAGATATTGGTTGCCTGTGGATTTGTATACTGGAGGGGCTGAGCATGCAGTCATGCATCTCTTCTACGCTCGGTTTTTCATCAAGGCGTTGAAGGACATGGGGCTGGTGGACTTTGATGAGCCTTTTAGCCGTCTATTCAATCAGGGGACCATAATCTATCGTGGTGATAAGATGAGCAAGTCCAGGGGCAATGTGATTGCCCCTGACGAATATGTGGCTAAGTTAGGAGCTGACGCTGTTCGGGGGTATCTCATGTTTATTGGTCCTTGGGAGCTGGGAGGAGAATGGAATGATAGGGGAATTGTGGGCATCAGTCGCTGGCTAAATCGGGTGTGGATCCTAGTCACGACTGAATACGCTAGCCATACTGTCGATCCTGACGCTGAGAGAGAACTCCTTCGTTCAATGCATAAGACAATTAAGGAGGTCACCGGCGATATAGAAAAGTTCCGCTTCAACACCATGCTGTCTAGCCTTATGGAATTTAGCAACTATCTGTCCAAGGTTAAAGAGAGCGGGGTTGTGTCAGATTCTCTTTGGAGGGAAGCTATTAGCTATTTTCTCCTTCTCCTTGCCCCCACCGCTCCTCATCTTGCCGAAGAGTTATGGGACAGGACTGGGCATCCCTACAGTATTCATGACCAACCATGGCCTGAGTATGATAAAGAGCTAGCCAAGGAAGAAGAGATTACCTTAGTCATTCAAGTAAATGGCAAACTTCGCGATAAGGTGCTTGTACCCGTTTCCATAAGTGAAGCCGAGGCCAAGGAGCTGGCGCTGAGTCGAGAGCGAGTGAAGGCTTATATTGATGGTAAGAAACTTACTAGAGTCATTTATGTTCCCAAGCGAGTGGTTAATATTGTGGTAGCCCCGATGTAATCGGGGTGATGAAAACACGAGGAAGTACGGGAAAGAAAAAAATGAAGATAGTATTCATTGGTGGTGGGGCTATGGGGGAAGCGATGGTTAGATGTCTTTTGACTAAGAAGGTAGCCTCGCCGCAGGATATCGTGGTTAGCGATATCAGTCCAGTGCGACGTGAGTTATTGAGTCGGGAGTATGGAGTTAGCACTTTAGATGATAATAGGAAGGCGGTGACAAGTGCCGACTTGATTATTCTGGCAGTGAAGCCTCAAAACCTGCCTGAAGTAATGGAGAAGATAAAAGGTTTAGCACCCGAACAGCTGGTTCTGTCTATAGTAGCTGGCGCTACTCTGTCAAGTTTATGCCAGGGCTTAAACCATTCCTCTGTAATTCGAGCTATGCCTAATATGCCAGCGCAAATTGGCGAGGGGATGACTATCTGGACAGCAACTACTGAGACTGAGCGGAAGCAAAAAGAGTTAGCTCAGACTGTATTGCGAGCTTTGGGTAAAGAAATTTATGTTACTGAGGAGAAGTACTTAGATATGGCTACGGCTTTAAGTGGCAGTGGCCCGGCTTATGTTTTTCTTTTTATCGAGGCACTCGTTGATGCTGGTGTGCATATTGGCTTGCCTCGGAATGTCGCCCAAGAATTAGTGATACAAACTATACTTGGCTCTGCTTTCACTGTTGAGAAGACGGGCAAACACCCTGCTGATTTGAGGAACATGGTTACTTCTCCAGGGGGAACTACCACCGAGGCTCTTCTTCAATTGGAAAAAGGGAGATTTCGTTCGTTACTTCTCAAGGCTGTAGCGGCTGCTTATAAAAAAGCCAAGCGCCTTTGACGATTGTGTGAAAAGGATTCACTTTTGGGAATACCACGGAGGATAATGAATGGCAAATATTTCTCTATGGCAAGGGACTAAGCTTGTCACGAAGGGAATATATAGCTATCTAACTAACCGCCCCATAGTAGTTTCTTATGAGGTAACGCTTTCCTGTAACTGCAACTGCCGCCACTGTGACCTTGGCGGGATAATAAAGGATGAAAAGCAAATCAAACCAGAGGAGTACCGAGACTTGACACAACGCCTGAAGCCGCTGGCAGCGCAAATTTCTGGTGGTGAGCCACTTCTACGTAAGGATATAGCCGCCATAGTCAAGGCTATCAAGCAAGGCGGTGTGCAATACGCGATACTTGTTACTAATGGAGCGTTGCTAAACGAGAACAATTATCTCCAGTTACGTAAAGCAGGGGTGGACCAATTTTCTGTATCACTCGACTTCCCGGATGAGCGGCATGATGAATTTCGACAACGGCCGGGTCTCTATAGGCGCTTGGAGCAAACTCTTCCCAAGCTAGCAAAGCTTGGGTTTCGGGATATTATCTTGAACACGGCTATAACTAGGGCTAATGTCAGAGAGATATTGCCCTTGGCAAAAAAGGCCATTGAGTGGGGTGTGGACATATCATATAGCGCATATACTGTGCTGCGAACAGGGAATAAGGACTATTGTCTCAACAATGGAGAGGATTTGGAAATCTTGCGTCAGGCTATTAACGAACTACTAATATTGAAAAAGCAGGACACTCGTCTGGCTAATCCAGAACTCACGCTCCGAGACACTTTAAGATTCTTTGAACAAGGATACATGCCAGATTGTAAGGCAGGCATAAGATTTCTGGTCGTGATGCCTGACGGGAGCCTGGTCCCCTGTTCGCTGCACCGCAGTAAATACGCTAACCGCGAAGAGATGGTAGAAGAATTTTCCCGAACTAACCAATGTGGTGCTTGTTACGTTGCTATAAGGTCATACAGCGAGATGTCATTTTTGAGCCACGCCAAAAATCTCCCTAGGTACATACACCAGATGGTCTTTCACTGAGGGATATTTGTTACCCGCTCGTGTTAAGCTTGCCAAACCACGAGCGGCACTCAAGTTCGAATGGCCTACCCTTCGACGCGCTTAGGGCCAACAGGTTACCAAATGAGCAAATTTCAGTGAAATGTTTGATAAGGTTTATTTTAAGTGACGGCCGGGGTCTCACCCGGGTGTAGCTTGCGCCACTTCGCTAATAACTGCTCCCGTGTTTCCTTGTGGCCGGGGTCAGGGACACAGGCATCTACGGGGCAAACCTCAACGCACTTCTGTTTTTCGAACCAGCCGACACACTCTGTGCACTTATTAGGGTCAATAATGTAGATTTCGTCCCCTTCTTTTATAGCTTCATTTTTACATTCTGGTTCGCAAGCACCGCAGCTAATACAATCCTCAGTAATTTTATATGCCATCTTTCTATTACCTCCTTAATTTTTAGCCTTTAATTTTACCTTTTGCCCTTACCAGTGGCAAGCTTGGTAGATGTGGAAAACTTCTCCCTTAGAGCTGCCGCCACATGGTCGGGAACCATGCCTTCCAGACAGCCTCCTAATTCAGCTACTTCCTTAATCAAGGTCGAGCTGAGAAATTGATATTGAGAGCTAGTCATCAAGCAGAGTGGCTCAATGTCGGGCGCCAGCTTCCTAGTCATCAGCGCCATTTCAAATTCTCGTTCGAAGTCAGAGTTTGCTCTCAAACCGCGAATCATAATCTTTCCTCCTACTTGATGTATAAAATCCACGGTCAACCCTTTGAAAGCTTTAACCTCGACGTTGGGCAAGTCTTTTACCGCCTCCTCCACTAACCTTACTCTTTCTTCTAGGGAAAAAAGCGGTCGTTTAGCAAGATTCTCATAGACGCCGACGATTAACTTGTCGACTAGGGGTACTGCTCGTTCAATAATGTCCATGTGCCCGCAGGTGATGGGGTCAAAGGTGCCTGGATAAACTGCTATGGCCATAAGTTAAACCTCCTTTTGGTATATGGAAACAAAAGTATCACCGTAGCGGCGCTGCTTAACAAGATGAAGTCCGTCATAGTCAGAGTTTAAGGGGAAGCGGTTTGCGTGGCAAAGCACGATTGTAGAGTTTTCCTTGAGCAATTTCGACTTAGCTAGGTTTATAAGTAAATTATTTGTAGAAGGGTCGGAGTAAGGTGGGTCTATGAAGATAATGTCATAACTATTGTTAAGGAAGGTTAGTGCCTTGTTCACACTACAGCAATAAATATGGGCTCGCTGTAATTCCCCTGTTTTCTCCAAGTTGCTTCTGATAAGGTCGCAGCAACTTTTTCGGTGGTCAACAAAATCGACCCATTCTGCCCTGCGGCTTAGAGCTTCAATACCCAGAGCACCACTGCCAGCGTATAAATCAAGAACCTGGTGCCAGTTGGTAGGTCTGTTCTCCAAAAGAGAGAATATAGCTTGCCTTACCACACTGGTCGTGGGTCTAATGGAGTGCCGTGGTAGAGTTTTTAACCGAGTTCCCTTTACTTTGCCACCAGTGACCCGCATTTCTATTAACCTTCAATATTTTTTTGTATTATATTACGATTCCACCACTTAGTTCAAGTAAGCGGCGTTTGTTGACGAGAAGGGTGGTATGTTCTATACTTTGGATTGAAAGAGCGAGTAGGTTTGAAATGAGTACAGGATTTGAAAGGTTTTCTGAAGGAGCTCGTAGGGTACTGACTCGGGCTCAAGGAGAGGCGCAACGCCTGGGCCATAATTATATCGATACTGAGCACATACTATTGGGGATAGCTGGGGAAGAGTCAGGGATTGCGGCCAAAGTTTTGACCAATCTGGGTGTCTCGATGACTAAGATACAGGCCGCTGTGGAATTTGTAATTGGAAAAGGAGAGCGTCGCGCTACCAGTGGCGATGTGGAGCTTGCCCCTGGGGCGAAAAGAGCTATAGAGTTTGCCGTGGATGAGGCCCGCCGTCTTAATTCCAGCTATATAGGTGTGGAGCACCTTTTGCTTGGTTTACTGCGCGAAAGCGAAGGGGTAGCTTTTAGTGTTTTAGAAAGTTTTGGTATTACCTTGGAGCGAACACGTGACGAGGTGAGTCGGGTAGTTAAGCAGGAAGCTGTGCGAGCTCGTACCACGGGTCGGGCTGTTACGCGTACGCCGACCTTGGATCAACTGGGGACCGATTTAACTGCTCTGGCCCGGGCGGATAAACTTGACCCTATTATCGGGCGTCACAAGGAAATTGAACGGGTAATTCAGATATTAAGTCGCCGTACTAAGAACAATCCTGCGCTCATAGGGGAACCAGGTGTGGGTAAGACAGCTATTGTGGAAGGGTTAGCCCAGCGCATAGTAGCCGGGGAAGTTCCTGAGGTCTTACAGGGCAAGAGAATAGTTGCATTAGATATGGGTGCTTTAGTGGCGGGAACAAAATACCGTGGTGAGTTTGAGGAGAGGCTGAAGAAGGTTATTGAGGAAGAGAAAGCTGCCGGTAATTGCATTTTATTTATTGATGAAATGCAGACTATTGTAGGTGCTGGAGCAGCTGAAGGTGCGGTTGATGCCTCTAACCTCTTGAAGCCTTCGTTATCGCGGGGCGAGATTCAATGTATTGGCGCCACTACGTTGGATGACTATCGCAAATATGTGGAGAAAGACCCAGCTTTGGAACGGCGGTTTCAACCTGTCTTGGTTGCTGAACCTACTATGGAAGAAACTCTGGAAATATTGCGAGGCATTAAACACAGATATGAAGAATTTCACCAATTAGAGATAAGCGACGAAGCCTTGCAGACTGCGGCTGCGCTAGCTACCCGGTATATAGCAGATCGTTTTTTGCCTGATAAGGCTATTGACTTAGTAGATGAAGCTAGTTCTCGGGTACGCATCAAACGAGGTAGCGCCCCCATTGGCTTAGCTGAGGCAAGGCGGGCCTTGGAAAGTGTCCGCAAGGAAAAAGACATGGCTGTGGCAGCTCAACAGTATGAGTATTCTGCCGAGTTGCGGGCTCGCGAGCTTCAGCTAACAGAGAAAATCGAGACTATGAAGAAGGAGTGGAAAGTCAAACAGGAACAAGGCCGACCTGTGGTTACCTCAGAGGATATTGCCGAGGTGGTCAGCATGTGGACGGGCATACCTCTGGTGAAACTAAGTATTGATGAAACCACCCGTCTTTTGCAGATGGAAGAGGCTCTACATCGTCGTATCATTGGTCAGGACGAGGCCATAAGTACTGTGGCCAAGGCGGTAAGGAGGGCTCGAGCTGGGTTGAAAGACCCCAGACGTCCCATTGGTGTCTTCATCTTCTTGGGCCCCACTGGGGTGGGTAAAACTGAACTAGTAAGAGCCTTGGCCGAGTTCATGTTTGGCAGCGAAGATGCTATGGTCAGGCTTGATATGTCGGAGTTTATGGAGCGTCACACTGTTGCTCGCTTAGTCGGAGCACCACCAGGTTATATTGGTTACGAGGAAGGTGGTCAATTAACCGAGGCAGTGAGGCGGAAGTCCTATTGTGTTATTCTTCTCGACGAGATTGAAAAGGCGCATGCTGATGTATTCAATATCCTGCTCCAAATTTTTGATGATGGTCATTTGGCTGATGCTAAAGGGCGAAGAGTTGATTTCCGTAATAGCATCATAGTCATGACCAGCAATGCCGGTGCTGAGCTTATTAAGCGTGATATGAGCCTGGGTTTTACTGCTCATGTTGATGGCGAAGGAAAGCGGCAGGTGGAATACGAAAAGATGAAGGAGAAAGTGCTCGGGGAGATGAAGAAAATTTTCCGACCCGAGTTTCTTAACCGCATTGATGCCACGGTCGTGTTCCATGCTTTAAGCAAAGAGCATATCCGCCAGATTGTGGACTTGATGCTTAATCAGATTATCGCTTCCCTCAAAGAGAAGAATATCACTCTGGAAGTAACTGATGGAGCCAGGGATTTCATAGGCAACAAGGGTTATGACCCTGTTTTTGGGGCTCGCCCCTTGCGCCGCACCATCCAAACTTTAGTTGAGGATCAGCTCTCCGAGGCTTTGCTGCGTGGTGACTTCCTGCCCGGGGACACGGTGGTTGTAGATTGTGTCGAGGATAAAATTGTCATGAAACCATTGGTTAAGGAGACTGCATAAATATGGCTCAAGAAATAATCGAAGCACCGCTACCTGGGAAAGTGGTACGTGTGGAGGTAACTGTGGGTAATACAGTCGAGGAGGGCGGGGTGATTTGCGTCATAGAGGCTATGAAGATGGAAAATCCTATATTGTCTCCGGTAAAAGCCTCAGTTGCGGAGGTGGCTGTTTCACCAGGGCAGACGGTTAAAACCGGACAAAAGATAGCCGTTCTTAAGTATTAGGTATCTCAGCCAAGCAAACTTGAAATCTGACAAGCAGGGCAAA
>JACAEN010000046.1 GCA_013388845.1 Chloroflexota bacterium
CAGCTTCATCTCACCGGCCGTGCTTTCCATCGTATCCTCAAGCTTTCTCGCACTATCGCCGATTTAGAGCATAGTGACATCATCAAAACACACCATATGGCGGAAGCCCTCCAGTACCGACATAAGGAAATAGTTTGAGTTGTAAAACCAGCTTGGTATACGCATCGAGCCAGAAAGAATGCGCCAACACTAGACTTTGAGGCACGAAGGAATCCTCTCCTATCTTGACAAGGTGCTATAATATAATTAAATATAGTTAAACTATCTATTACCACGGTGATAAGTTTTGGGCCAAAGTAACGCAGTGAAGGCGCAGAACACCAACTCTCAAGAGTTGCCCTTCGTATCGGTGGTTATACCTGCCTATAATGAGGAAAATTATCTGCCTTCGTGTCTGGAGTCCATAAGAAAGCAGGACTATGCTGGCGCATACGAGGTCATTGTAGTTGATAATGCCAGCACGGACAATACCGCCAAGATAGCTCGCGATTGGGGAGCAAAAGTTGTCTATGAGGCTAAGCGAAGTCCAGCATGTGCTCGGCAAAAGGGCGCTGAAGCAGCGACAGGAGAGATTATCGCCTTCATCGACGCCGATACTCAGGCGCCAGCTCATTGGCTTTCCACCATCGTGTCGCGTTTCGTCCAGAAGCCGGATATAGTGGCGGTAAGCGGGCCCTATGCCTTTTGCGACGCTGGCAGGTTCACCAAGATTAGCTCTTACGTTGGTAATTTCATCAACATTATCATAGACCAGCTTTTTCGTAAGGCTTTCAATAAAGGTGGTGCTATATGGGGATGTAACTTTGCTGTGCGACGCTCAGCGCTATTAGCAGTAGGTGGATTTGATACCAGCATTAAGTTCTATGGCGAGGAGTATGAATTTTCCTTGAGATTGAAGAGAGTTGGTAAGGGAGATGTTGTCCCCCGCCTCTTTGTCCTCACCTCGGCTCGCCGCTTGAAGAGGATAGGTGTGGTGAATCAATACTGGAACTGGACTGTAGATTACTTCTCGGTCCTTTTCTGGCATAAGCCAATTCCTGAAGAGCTGGAAGACTGGCCAACCAAGGCATGGCAAAGGGTGGTTGCCAGTTTTTCCTCACAGAGAATGAGGGCATACTTGCGGTATGGTGCTCTTCTCTTTGGCTTGCTTTGGTTGCACATCAGCCCGATAGTTGAGGCAGTGAGGGGGCTCATTTACGTTTTTGATATTGGTGCTCTGAGTACACTGTTTGTCTACCACGGGGTGAGTCCTCGCTCGCGGCTCTATGGCAAGGTGCTGTCTAATGGCAGCCGTAACTACCATCGTATTGCGCTGACCTTTGATGACGGCCCAAACGAGCCGTATACTTCTCATGTTCTTAGCATATTGGAGCGATACAAAATAAAGGCAACCTTTTTTGTCATTGGACAAAACGCGCGGCGCTATCCTGAGACCTGTCGGCGGATACTGACAGTCGGAAATGTGATTGGAAATCACTCTTATTATCACCGCAAGTCACTGTGCTTGAGACGGGGCAGGACAGTGGCTCGTGATATCAAGCTGGCTCATCAGGCAATCTATGAGTGTACCGGCTCTGAGCCCAAACTCTTTCGTCCTCCCCACGGCTTCCGTACTCCTTGGTTGATGCGAACTGTTCGCCGCCTCGGATATACCGTAGTTACCTGGGATAACATGACCAGCGACTGGAAAGCAGATAAATCTAGCGATGAGATTGTACGGACTGTTGTTCAGCGTGCAAAGCCTGGGAGCGTAATCGTCCTGCATGATGGTCGCAATACCCAACCAAAGTATGACCGCGGTCAGATGCTTCAAGCTCTGCCTTTCATCATTGAGACCCTGAAGGAAAGAGGGTTTGAGTTTGTCACCATACCTGAGCTTTTTGAGACAGAGGGAGAGCCTGCAGCCTAGTACTTCCCTTTCAGTGTGCCAACTAGCTCACGGATTTTTTGGGCCGTATTTAGTCAAGAGTGCCACCCTGGAAAGCCAGACCTCTCTTAGCTCCCAAGGCTTGTCTTTGAGTCTGGAAACTTCATCGCCCCGCAAATGATAGAGTTGCATTAAGCCGGCCATATAAAAACGAGCCCCCCTATTCCACAGGCTGTCGGGCAGTTCATCAACTTGAAAGCCCAGTCGTCTGGCGGCTACATGCAGGAGAGTAGTGCCATGGAGCGCTGTAATGTTGCCAAACATCCCACCAGCTACTTGCTGAGCTAGAAAGTGTAGGTCCTGTGCGGAGCAACCCAGAGTTTCCCGAAGTGATTGTGAAGCTTTGAGATTCAGCTTGCGCCTTCTTTTAAACCAGGCGTTGTTCAAATGAAGCTCCATGATTGTATCTCCAGTTTTCACTTCGGAGCCGTCATTTAGTACCTTGATGGGACCCTTGTAGCGGCGAAGATGGAAGCTAATGATGCTACTGCCATCGGCTTTCAGATTCTTGATGCCGTAGATCACTAGCAAAAGTTTACCTATCACAGGCCATAATATTAGGATGAATCGAGGTGGCACCCTATGTTTCGGCATCGCTTGCCTCCGTAAGCAATGTTCAGTTGGGACGCTTCTTCGTCGCTCTCCCAGCTCAGAAAAAGCTTACGGCGTGATAAACCATAGGACCCCGCCAATAATCAGCAGTACAATCCCGAGAATAAGGGAAATTCTGCCTCCTATTTGCCAGGCGTGTAGCCAGGAACGATGCGGTTCATGAGTTAAAGACTCCTTAATATCTCTTCGGGTTAGCAAAATAGAGTTGTAATATTTTTTTCTTTCCCTCCTGTTCCAGAGAATAAAAACAATACCCAGAAGGACGAAAAATCCTCCCATCGCCAAGATAATTTGATAAGTAGCCAGAGGCATGTTAGTTAAAATCAAAAGTCAAAGGGCAAAAATCAAAATGACAAATCAAAAGGCAAAACTTTTTAATTTTTGCTCTGTATTTTTGCATTTTTACGTTTGCTTTTTGCTTTCATTTAATCTCTACTGTTGCTCCGGCAGCTTCTAATTTCTGCTTTATTGTTTCGGCTTCTTCCTTGGAGACACCTTCTTTTACAACCTGTGGAGCAGCCTCTACTAAATCCTTAGCTTGCTTTAATCCTAAAGTGGTTACCTCGCGCACAGCTTTGATAACTTCGATTTTCTTTTCGCCAAAGCTCTTCAAGGTGACGGTGAACTCGGTCTTCTCCTCCGCTGCAGGTGCCTCTGCTGCTTGCTTTGCCGGGGCAGCTGCTGGCGCAGCTACTGCTGCTACCGGAGCTGCAGTAACTCCGAATTCGCTCTCTAGAGTCTTGACCAAATCAGCCAGATCCAGCACTGTCATGTTCTTGATGGCAGCAACAATTTCCTCCTTGGTCAAAACTTTGGCCTCTTTCTTTGCTTCTTCCTTAATTTCTTTCTTCGCTCTTGAGGTCTTCTTCGCCTCACCTTCCTTGGTTTCTTTAGCTTCTTTCTCTACTTCTTCTGGTGACATAATTCCCTCCTTTGTTATTTGTTAATGGTTTGAGCCCTGTTTTGTAATACGTTCAACAGCCCCTGTAAGGGAATGCCAAGGATATTATGTAAAGTCCCTATCGGGGCTTGTAATTGCCCAATTAGTTTAGCGATGAGAACTTCTCTAGGTGGCAAATTAGTCAGGCTTACCACTTCCTCTGGAAGCAAAACTCGGTCCCCTAACAATCCTCCTCTAATTTGCAAAGACAATGCCGCAGATTTGATATATTGGTTAAGAGTTTTGGCGGCATTGACTGCGTCATCGTAACCGAAGGCTAGGGCTACAGGACCCTCGACTATGTTCTTTAGTTGTGGCTTACCGGCCTGGTCAGCGGCACGATAGACCAGAGTATTTTTGACCACATGATACTCGATACCGGCTTTTGCCAGAGCATTACGTAACTCAGCCATTTGTTTGGCAAGCAGGCCCTGATAATTAGTAGCGATAATAATAGTGCTCCGCGACAAACTATCGGCTAGATTATTTACTATTTGCGCCTTCTTTTCTCTTATCATATTCGCCTTTCTTTAGTTCTTTCTCGCCACGGGAAAAGAACTCTATAACAAAAAATCCCTGTGCCAGCGAACACAGGGTCAAACTAAGCCTCGGCAGGCAAGTTATTTAAACCCTCAGGTACCTGCTGTCACTGGCAATAATTTATTATAACATAGGGAATCAATTAGTCAAAGAATACAGCGAGGCACGTAGAAGTCCGGGTTGTGGAGTTGTCAAAAGGACATAGTGTGAGAAGAAAGCATAAGAAGTGGCCCCCTAACTGGGGGCCACCTATCGCATCTATATGCTCTTTCCTTAAGTCTGGGTCAACATTATGTCACACGCTATAGCTTATACATGACTTTTTTGGGAGTAAGTTCCCACATATCATGATAGTAGATAGCGTGGGCTGGACAAGCACTGGCACAAGCCGGCTGCTTTCCGTTATCAAGCCCCTCTACACATGTGCCGCAATTCAGACAGCGTCGGGCTTCAGACAGAGCTAACTTATCATCTAGGGCGGCTACGAGTCCTTGCTTGGTGCTTTTCGCCAGAGGTGCGCCGTTAACCAGCCTGAAGTTTATTATCCTGTCCTCCCTTATGTCCTCACCGCGGAGATAATGGACAATGGAAATGGCAGCTTCCTTGCCAGCAGCAATAGCCCCGACGATGTCACTCGGACCAGACACCACATCACCGCCGGCAAAGACACCCTCTCGGCTTGTCTTAAATGAGAAGCCGTCTACCTTTACGGTTCTATCTTTATCTATCTCTTTGAAGGCTTCCTTATCCCCTGCCTGTCCAATGGCCACTATGACTGCGTCCGCTTCTATGGCACCGGCTGGGCCGCCATACTTTGGCAGGAATGTGCCATCCTCCTCCCGAACAGAGGTGCAGACTATAGTCTCAAAGCCAGCAACCTTGCCATCCTTGACCAAAAATCGCTTCGGACCTAGACAGGGGTGGATAACGACACCCTCTTTTTCGGCTTCATGAATCTCGTAATCTTGGGCTGGCATCCTGTCTTTGCTGGTTAGGTCTGTGCACTCCAGGCAGACAAGGTGAACCTCCTTGGCACCCTGGCGCTTAGCAACTCTCGCCGCATCGATAGCCGCACTACCACCTCCAATAACCGCCACTCGCTTGCCTCCTAGTTTGACGTCAGTCCCGGAACTTACCCGCTTCAGAAAGTCCAGAACATAGACTATACCTTCAGCATCCTCATTGGGAATACCGAGCTTCAGGTTTATCGGGCAACCAGTAGCCAGATATATCGCCTTGTATCCCTGCTTGAAGAGGTCATCCAGAGCCTTAACGGGAGTGTTGGTCTTTATCTCTACTCCCAGCTCTTCAATGTAGCTTATCTCGTTATCGACTATGTTCCTGGGCAGTCTGAAATCAGGGATGGCCCAACGCATGAGACCACCGGCTTTCGAGCTACCCTCAAATACAGTAACCGGGTAGCCTTTTCTTATGAGGTCATAAGCACAAGAAAGTCCGGCTGGCCCCGCTCCAACAATAGCCACCTTATCCTTCTTCGTCTTTCTCACTGCTCTTGCCTTCTTTCGCCCCGCCTTTAACTCATAGTCAGCTAGGAATGCCTTTATGGAACGAATAGCCACTGGCGTATCGACATTGCCCCGTTCACAACTTGCTTCGCAGGGGCGGGTGCAGACATAACCAAGGACGCCAGCAAAAGGCGTGGTTTCTCTTATCACTTTCAACGCTTCCTCAAATCTGCCGATGGCAGCAAGTTGCACATACCTCCAGATGTTCAACTCGGCTGGACAGGCAGCTCTACATGGAGGGGTAGCTGCGCGGTGGCACTCGGTAACCAGATAAGTGAACCGCCACTTCCCGCCTGTCTCTCTTATATCAGGGAAGACTCTTATCCACCTTGGTCCTACGGGTAGATTGTGCTCCTGTTTGCAAGCCACTTCGCAAGCAAAGCAGCCCATACAATTATCAGCATAGGTTACGCGTTTATACTCTTTAATCATTATTTTGCCTCCTCTTGCTTCACAGGATATATTTTGCACATCAGGGTCCTCAGGTTACTGGCGCCAAAAGCTATATCCAGAGTCTTAGGGTCATTATCGGTAAGGATATTGCTGTTGGACAGGTCCCAGCCATGGTCTGGTGTTTTTATTTCGGGGAACCACCATCCGTGCTGGATGCAGACCACCTGAGGGTGAATTCCTGGGTTAAACCTAGCCCGCTGTTTAATTCTGCCCCTGGGGCTTTCAATATATACCCAATCGCCTTCCTTGATGCCGTGTTTTTTCGCTGTATCGGGATGTATGTCAATCATGGGGTCGGGATGACACTCACGGAGCCAGGGAATCATGCGGTGCTCAGAATGGAAGAAGACAGGTGACCGGGGACCGGTTATCAGAATATATGGATATTGCTTGGCTAGCTCAGGATTGCTGACCGGGCTCTCCGGCACTTCTTTGTATGTTGGTAGCGGGTCATATCCCCACTTCTCAAAGGTAGTGCAGTAAAGCTCAACCTTGCGAGTGGGAGTGGAAAAACCTTTTTCCAGATACTTTCTATATTTCACCTCGCCTCTCAGGAAGGGTTTGTCCCGGACATCGGCCCAAGTAACCCCACCGGGAGCCAGTATTTGGTCCAGGTCACCGATATGGTTAGCGCCCCACTGCTTTTGTCCCATCCTTCTCCCCAGTTCATTCCATATCTCAAAGTCAGACTTGCATTCGCCAATCTGCACGATTTTCTTCCTGGGGAATAGGTATCCATGGCGGAAGAAGAATCCGCCCGTGTAGTCCACTTCCAGCCAGGTAGCCGATGGCAGAAAGACATCGGCCAGTTCGGCAGTCGGCGTCAAGAAGAAATCAGCCACCGATAGGAATTCCACCTGACTCAATGCCTTGTAGACCATCTTGGCATTAGGTCTGGTGACAACTGGGTTAGAAGCTTGCAGAAGGATCGCCCTAACGGGGTAAGGTTTGCCAGTAAGAACAGCGTTGTAAACATAGTTCTCCGGCACCAAACCTATCATGTGGCAGAGCTTATGGGCATCACCAGCAATGTACTTAGCGCTTTGTTCCGGGGGAAGCTCTTTGTGGTATGTAAACTGGCTTATCGTTTGCCCCTTCGGCGGCAGGAAGAAAACACCTCCACCCTTCACATCCAGGTTACCGGTGATTGCCAACAGGTCGATGAGAAGGCGGTCGCTGTCAATGCAATTGATGTTCTGCTCAATAGATATTCCCCACTGAATGGTAGCTGGCTTAGTCTTGGCGAATAACCTCGCGGCTTCTATTATCTTATCTGCTGGCACCCAGGTAATCTCCGCCACCTTCTCCACAGGGTATTGCTTAACCCTCTCGACAAACTTATCCCAGCCATGGGTATACTTTTCCACGAACTCTTTATCGTAGAGCTTTTCACTGATTATGACATTCAGCATGCCAAAAGCTAGGGCCGCGTCTGTTCCTGGCCTGAGCTGCAGCCAGACATCTGCGCGGCTTGACGTATAAGTCAATCTAGGGTCAACTACAATTAGCTTTGCCCCTTGGGCTAATACCCGGCACAGATTCTCGCCGGTATATTCATCAGGATTAGTCCAAAATATATTGCTTCCCCATACCACTACGCAGTTCGGATTGCCGTCATAATCACATATGGGAAGATTGCCACAGGTGACCAGACTGGCACCGACTCTGGTGAGGTAGCAGAAATGCCCGGCAGCCATAACATTGGGCGTGCCCAGCAGATTGCCAAACCTTGCCAGGAAGGCTTCGCCTTCTCGGGATGTGCCCTGTGCCAGCACAATGGACTCTGGACCATTCTCCTTTATTACTTGCTTTAGTTTGTTAACAATGGTATCGAAGGCCTCGTCCCAAGAAATTCGCTGCCACTTTCCCTCGCCTTTCTTACCGACTCGCTTGAGCGGATACTTGACTCTATCCGGATGATATACGAGTTGTTGGAAAGCGAGGCCTTTGCTGCACATGCTGCCATGATTGGTAGGAAAGTCGGGATCCCCTTCGATCTTAATAATGGTGCCGTCTCGGACATGAACGAGAACACCACATCCGCCATGGCAACCTCGACAATTCGTTCTGACTATCTCTTCTTTAACTAATACACCCATATTACCTCCTTGTTATTTGGTAGCGTAAGAAGTGCTGACATTTCTTTGGGATCTTCCTAACAGGCGAGCACCACAACCACGAAGCCGTATAATAACTTTTCTCCGAAAGTTTGTCAATAATCGGATTTGCACGTGCCTAACGAATCATGTTGGGGTGAATTAAGTGAAAGCCACAGCTGACAATGAGGTTGTGCCCAGTTATGGCGCTGGAATCATCAGAAGCTAGAAACACAACGCAAGCCGCTATCTCCGATGGTTCGGCTATTCTCTTCAGGGCGTTGTTGTCTGTAATTTTACTCATCATTTCTTCGTAGGAGATACCGGCATCGGCAGCTGAAACTCTCACCCAATCGTCAAATTCTTGAGTCCGAGTGGCGCCGGGGCTGATGCAATTAACACGAATACCAAATTTGCCGACTTCAATAGCTAGAGTTTCTGTAAAGCCGATTACGCCCCACTTACTAGCAGCATATGGACTTTCCTTAGGAACTCCCGATATTCCAGCCACGCTGCTGATGTTGATGATGTTGCCACTCTTGCGGGGAATCATATGCTTAAGCACCTCTTTAGAACAAAACATAATCCCGGTTAGATTTGTCGCCAGGCAATCATGCCACTCGTCTAGCTTCATATCGACGACATCTGCGTTATTAAACGTACCCCGGGCAGCATTATTTACCAATACATCAATCTGACCAAACTCATCAATAGTCTGAGTTACCATCCGCTTTACTTGCTTGTGGTCGGAAATATCGGTTTGTATTGCCTTGGCCTTACCACCTCTGGATTTGATTTCTTTCGCTACCTCTTCCAGTCTGGAGAGGTTACGGGCGGCTACAACCACGCGCGCTCCTTCCTTGGCAAAAGCTAGGCTAATAGCTTTTCCTATACCAGTCCCTCCGCCAGTAATAATAGCCACTTTATCTTTTAGTTTCATAAATTTCCTTCTCCTTATTCTATTCGTACTTGCCTCCGGGCCCGGTGGTAAAATGAAATATAGGTCTATCTACCCTCCTGATAATCAGTGGACAGTGCTTCATGCCCTTGGGAACAAAGACCAGACAGCTTTTGGTGAGTATATGCTTTTCGTCCTCCAACCATAATTCGACTTCTCCACACAAATCCTGGGGGTCTTTACGATTAGTTCCCAAAAATGCTATGACTTCGTCAAAAGGATGTGTATGAGCCCCGACTATGGGCTGTTCCGACCCTTTCCAGTACCAGACACACTCTACATAGAAAGCCCCTTTTATGACCTCGTTATCCAAATATAGCAAACGAGTGTGCTTACCAGCGGCTACCTCAGCACTATCCCATCTGTACGAGGGGAGCTTCAAGCCAGATTGTCCACCAGTGATAATATATTTCCCATATTTCGCCGCCATTTTCTGTCATTCCCCCCTTCCCAAAAACCAAAAGCCCACGGGTGGTTCTTTTATTTTCCGGCGTATCCTCCAGGGGCTGCCTCGGCCAGGGTACCCGCACCCAGCATTATCGCCATCTGGATATGTGGTCGGTCAACCCTCTTCCAAGTTAAGGGACCATGTTTTACCCCCTTGGGCACGAAGACTGCTGAGGTTTTGTCAATGATGAGCGTTTCACCTCCGAGCACATATTCTATTTCAGCACCAAGGTCCTCGGGATTGTTGGGGTCTGAGCCAATATGCAGGACGACCTCATCGTAATTGTGATAATGCTCAAAGATGTGGGGGTTGGGCTCAGGCATATCCCATATCCAGCTAAATTCGATATACACGTTGCATCCTGGTACAAGGTCGTTGCTCATATAGGTCATCGTGGGATACTCACGACCTTTGATCTTACCTGGCACCATAGCATGCACCTCGCGAGCGGGTTTTTTTACCAAGTTCCTCTCATATTTTTTCCTAGCCATTTTTGCTCCTCTCCTTTCTAACTTCTATTATGATAACTCTGGGTGTTTAGCCGATAATTATATCATCCAGCGGTCGTTTCGGGACATGGTGCACACCCTTGCTATCACGCCAGTATTTGGTGTCGCCATCAGGCCCGACCGTCTCTATCACTATCTTTTCTTTAGGCTTGCCTAGAGCCAGGACAAGCAATATCTCATATCGTGGTGGTATCTCTAAAGCCTTGCGAAGTCCTTCCCTATCTATGGAAGCAATCATGCACCCGCCCAGACCCTTCTCAGTTGCCCCCAGCATGATGCTTTGGGCTGCTATTCCGTGGTCGCAGCCAAAAGACCGGCTTATCTCTGTGTCCCCCAGAATAATAATGTATGCCGATGGTCTCTCTCCTTCACAGGGACCGGGCCAGCCCCTGAGATACCCAGCCCAGGCCAGATGTGGGAATATCAATGAATTTCTGTGAGGCTCGCAGGAAAGGATATATTTAAGCGGTTGCGCATTTTTTGCCGATGCTGAGAGTCGGGCAAGGTCAACAAGCTCTCTCAAGGTCTCAAGTTTTATATCAACTTCTTGATAAAACCGCCGGTAGCTTCTGTTCTTTAATACTAAATCTCGTAGCATCCTGAACCCTCCTTCCTGTCATTGCGACAACCTTGCCTCTTGTTATTCGGTCAGTTTCAGGACTCCTGCCCCGCGGATTTTGCCTTCCTTGAGCAGAATTAAGGCTTCGTTGGCCGCTTCCAATTTAAATTCCTGAGTTTCAGGGACAATGGGAATTTCGGCAGCCAGGGGCAGGAATTCTTGAGCATCCCTTCTGGTGACATTAGCCACGCTTTTCACTTCCTTCTCAGACCAGAGATGCTCGGTATAGTCCAGTGCGGGGATAGGAGTCGTCTTGCGAATGGCATTTATGACCACCCTTCCCCCTTTTTCCAAATTCCTTAGAGCTTCGCGCACTGGCTCTCCCACAGGAGTAAAGTCGATGGCACAATTGAGCTTTTCTGGGGGAGTATCGCCCGTGGCGCCAATCCAGTCCGCTCCCAATTTTCTGGCTAAATTCTGGTGCTCTTTCTGATGGGGTCGGGTAAAAACGAAAACCTTAGCGTTAGGATATTTATATTTGGCAACCTGAATGACTATATGAGCGGAGGCTCCAAAGCCATAAAGTCCCAGCACTTTGCCATCTTGCATCCCTGAGAGTCTCAAGGCTCGGTAGCCGATCACGCCGGCACATAAAAGCGGGGCTGCTTTCACATCGCTAAACCTTTTGGGAATGGGATAGGCAAAGTCCTCTGATACTACGGTAAATTGAGCATAGCCTCCATGGGCATCCTTCCCGGTCCATTTTGCCGTGTCACAGAGGTTCTCTTCGTCTTTGAGGCAAAAGGCACAACGACCGCAAGCCCAATTAATCCAGGCAATTCCCACCCTATCGCCTTTTTTGAACTTGCTTGCCCCGGGCCCCAGCCTTTCTACTATACCAACAATTTCGTGTCCTAGAATCATGGGAAATCGGGAAGGAGAAACCCGGCCTTCAATCTCGTCAAGCTCAGTATGGCAGACTCCGCAGGCGGAAACCTTGACCAGAATTTGCTCCTTGCCGGGAACGGGCACGGGCAAGTCCATTAGCTCCAGAGGTTTTTCTTCAACTGAAGAGATTTTCTCAAGCACCATGGCTTTCATTTTTCTACCTTCCTTCTGCAAGATAAGTCTCTCTTCATAACTCCTGCCGATTTTATCCCGACAAGGTCGGGACCTAGCCCCTCTTATCTTAAGAGGGGGAGTTTCAAAAAACCCTCCCTTGCCTCCTGAGATGAGGATTTTTCTTGGGTGGCTTGCTCCTTAAGATTAAGCTCTTTTCTTCAATTTCACTACCCCCCTTAAGGTAAGGGGGATAAGGGGGTTATGAATTTCTCGAGCCTCATCCTAAAGAGGGAGCCCAATAAATCGGGCAACTACATTATTTTTAAATGGCTTCATACCACGAAGATGGTTTCATAAAGATTTTCCGAGATTTCGGCGAAATTCTCTCTGTAAAGCTTCATTGCTTCGGGGAGATAGTCCAGTATGTCCTGCGCCGTTATCCCATCTTCGCCTTTATCGGTAGCGGCAATATCGCCGGAAAAGCCATGCATAAACACGCCCATCCTTACCGCATCCTCAAGAGCTAAGCCCAAGCCGTACATGGCAGCAATGGTCCCCGTGAGGACATCGCCGCTCCCAGCCGTGGCCATGCCGGAGTTGCCGCTTACGTTGATGAAAACAGTTCCATCGGGATAGCCTACTAGGGAATGGGCTCCCTTTAAGATAATTATGGCATTGAGTTCCCTTGTCGTGCGTTGTACAACATCCACCTTATTCCTATTTATCTCGCTTATCTCCATTTTGGTAATTCGGGACATCTCGCCCAGATGAGGCGTAAGTATCGTCGGCGCTTTCCTCCTTTTTATTCTTCCTAAGTCCTCAGCAATGGCAGTAATCCCATCGCCATCTATGATTAGAGGCTTGTTGATTTTGGGGGCTAGCTCCCGCACTAGCTCTTGTGTCTTGGCGGCTAAGGAAAGACCAGGACCCAGGACCACCATATCCACGTTTTGGGAAAATTCCCAAAGCTCGCCCTTGTTTTCCAATGCTATGCTCCCGGAAGGCGTCTCTTTTTGAGGAACAAAGACAATCTCACTCCCTTTGCTGGCTATGAATGGTGAAATAGATTTGGGCGTTGCCAGATAGGAAAGTCCGCCTCCAGCTTTGAGAAAAGATAGAGCAGAGAAATACGGCGCACCCAAGTAACTTGAAGACCCCGCAATAAAGAGCACCTTTCCGTAGCTGCCCTTATGTGTATCCTTCAGCCTTTCCGGAATGTTTACTGGGCTATTTATGGCTATTTTCAGAGCTGCCGAATCACAGAGGGCAGGTGGGAAAGATATATGCGAAACATACAATTTTCCACAGTGGTCATAGCCGGGATAAAGCATATTCCCCAACTTGGGAAGCCCGAATGTGACGGTGTAATCCGCCTCTACTGCCACGCCCATCACCTGCCCGGTATCGCCATTTATGCCTGAAGGAATGTCCACGCTAAATACTGTCCTCTGGCTCTCGTTTATCAGTTGAATCACATCTTTGTATATACCGGTGACCTGTCTGACAAGACCTGTGCCAAATATGGCATCCACGATGGCATCACAATCAAGGAGCTCAGCTCTTAGGGATTTGATTGAGCTAACCTTAGATATTTCTACGGGCATTCGGGATGCTATTTCAAAATTTTTCTTTGCTGCCCCTTTGAATTTGGCTTCATCATCTAGAAGAAAGACTTTTACCTTCCCACCATCGGAGTGAATTTTCCTGGCAACGACCAACCCATCGCCACCATTGTTACCACCACCGCAGAATACTACGAATTTGTTGTTCCTTATTCCAAGTTCCTGCAATATGACGAAGTATACTGCCTGGCCGGCGTTCTCCATCAAAAGGTCTTCCGAAATGCCAAATTCCTCCGTAGCTCGCCTGTCCAGGTCTTTCATCTCGTCCACTCTAGCTACTTTCATTTTCTACCCCCTTGTCACAGACTGACTCCAAGTTCATATCTGAGTATGGCTATACAATACTTCAAGTAGAATGGTACCTCACTCTTGAGGGAAAGCACAAGAGCAACATATAAGAATCCTACAGACTGAAAACTGGTAGCTGGCACTTGCCGATAGTATAGTATAATACATTTATTAATAAGACAGGCCAGCATGGGGAAGAAAATCCGGATAAAAGCAGGTGCGATTGAAGCAACAGCTGAACTGAACGGTACCAAGACAGCTCAGGCAATTTGGGAAGCGTTGCCTATTACAGGCCGCGTCAATCTCTGGGGAGACGAAATATATTTCTCGACTCCTCTCAGGCTCAAGTTAGAAGCTGGGCAAGAAGTGGTAAACATTGGAGATCTAGGCTACTGGCCTGAGGGCAATGGTTTTTGCATCTTCTTCGGGCTCACCCCTGTAAGCCAGGCGGATGAAATTCGTGCGGCAAGCCCGGTTACTGTATTTGGCAAGGTCATCGGCGATGCCACGATATTTAAAAAGGTAGCCGAAGGAACGAAAATAACTGTAAGGAGGGAGAGCAATGAGTAAAGTGGTTAAAAGGCAAGTCTATTACTTCGATGAACCAGGAGAGGAAAATACCCGGTGGGTAATCGAAGCCGTTTCCCAGCGACTGGAAATTGGCGGAATCAGGAAAGTCATTGTCGCCAGCACTTCGGGCAAGACTGCTGTGGAATTTGCTCGCAGTCTCAAAGGCAAGGCTGAGTTGGTTTGTGTTTCGGAATCACCATACCGACGGGAATGGGGCGAGGAATGGCCCTGCCTTAAGGAGGAATTTAGGCGAGAGCTAGAGAAGCTTGGGGTTGCTATCGTTGACAAAGCGCCTTACCTTTTCCATAGCTCGGTATTAGAAGCTGCCAGATGGCCCGACGTTTTTCCCGAGCGATTGGTGAAGGAAACACTCTCTAGCTTTGGTCAGGGAATGAAGGTGGCTGTGGAGGTTGCCTTGACTGCAGTTTCTTGTGGCTACGTAACCCCTTGCGAAGATGTCATAGGTGTCGGTGGGTCAGGAAAGGGGGCAGACACAGCGGTCATACTTCGCGCTACTTATCCCGCTTCTCTGTTTGACAAAGATGCTGCGAAAAGGTTGGAGATCAGGGAAGTAATCGCCATGCCTATTTCCAAAAAGTGGTGGGACTAGTCAGCAAAGAATTAACATAGAGCAAAGCTAGATTGGGAGAAGGCTAATCCGGAGCTATCCTCTATTCAGCAAGCCTCTGGCGAAATCTTCTGCTTGTTTTAGGTCTCTGATATCTGGTCTGCCTCTGTTTACTCCACCAACGAGCTTAGTTGCCCTGTATGTATCAAGACCCCGGCAGGAGAATTCGCTGATAATATCAAAGCCCTTTCGTTGCAGTCTTTGTTTCAGTGGCTTGTGAAAATCGTGGATAAACGGTATCTTTCTTAGTCCGCTTGTGGAAAAGACGAATGCCTTTTTGTTTCTCAATATGGGCAGCCTATCGACAAAATCCAACAGGCTTTCGTGATGTTTGCCAAAATAAATCCCTGAGCCAAAACCGATTAAGTCATACCGCTCAAGCATACTGGCATCTGCTTCGTTGACTTGTAATAACTGAGCAGCAAGAGCATTTGCCATCGCCCCGGCAACCTTTTCCGTATTGCCATGATGTACAGAAACATAAATTATTAATGTCTTCATTATTTATGGCCTTCTATTTCCTGGATTCAGACTGTATGAATGTTTCCTGTGCCACTCCCAAGAGGTGCAGGCACAGAGTCTTATGTGATTTCAGCAGCCTATGCTTGGTTACTGGCTTAAACGACTTGACATAGCCAGCGCAGATGCAATATCCAGCTTGACTCCCGGTCCCATACTGGTGCAGAGGTAAGCGCTTTTGATATATTGACCTTTAGCCCCACTGGGCTTTGCTTTAGCAATAGCGTCAATTGCCGCCGCCAGGTTCTCCAGGAGCTTATCCTTATCAAAACTGATTTTACCAATGGGCATATGAATAATAGATGTTTTATCCAGGCGGAATTCTGCCCTGCCTTTGCGGGCATCAGATATAACGCGGGCTAAATCCTGGGGCGGGACGACGGTGCCAGACTTAGGATTGGGCATCAAGCCTCGCCGCCCTAAAATACGACCGAGCTTAGCTACTTTGGGCATCATGTCTGGAGTGGCAATAGATACATCAAATTCAAGCCAACCGCTTTCAATCTGTTTAATAAGCTCGTCAGCTCCAGCATACTCAGCACCTGCTTCTTGAGCCAGCTTTATCCCCTCACCTTGAGTAAAGACGAGCACTCTTGTTTTCTTCCCCAATCCGTTAGGCAGCAAAACCACACCGCGTACTTGTTGGTCAGCACTATGCGGGTCAACCCCCATCTTCAAATGAAGCTCAACGGTTTCGTCAAATTTGGCATAAGAAGCCTTCTTAGCTAATTCGATTGCTTCTTCAGGAGGATAGGCTTTGGACCTATCTATAAGTTTGCTAACCTCTTGATATTTCTTACCGTGCTTGGCCACTTACTTATACCTCAAAATTCTCAGAATTATTCCACCTCGATTCCCATGCTTCGAGCCGTACCGGCAACAATGCTTGCTGCCTTGTCAATATCAGTGGTATTGAGATCCTTCATTTTATTTCGAGCGATTTCATAGATCTTATCTTTGCTTATCTTGCCTATTTTCTCGTTTCCAGGATTACCACTCCCTTTTTCCACTCCTAAAGCACGCCGTAATAAATCGGAAACAGGCGGCATCTTGGTCACAAAGTTAAAGGAGCGGTCTTCGTATACCGTTATCTCAACAGGAATAATGAAACCTTCCTGTGAAGCAGTACGCTCATTGTATTCCTTACAGAAAGCCATGATATTGATACCATGCTGTCCCAAAGCCGGCCCCACAGGTGGTGCTGGGGTAGCTTTGCCAGCAGGTATCTGCAACTTAATAATTGATTTAACTTTCTTGGCCATTACTGATTCTCTCTTTCATTGTATTCTAGGCTCTTGTTCAAGACACGTTATATCTTTTCTACCCCTAGAAGGTCTAATTCCACGGGTGTTTCCCGGCCGAAGAGTGATAGTAAAACTATTACCTTGCCTTTGCTCACGTTAACTTGTTCCACTTTGCCTATAAAGTCAATAAAAGGCCCGCTCGTTACACGCACACTATCTCTTTCCTTGAAAGTCATTTTAACATCGGTAGGGGCTTCTTCCATACGTCGCAAGATAGCGTCCGCCTCTTCTTTGGGTAAAGGAACAGGTTTGGTACCAGCGCTTACGAAGCTGGCAACGCCAGGGGTGTTGCGTACTATATCCCAGCTATGCTCGTCTAATTTCATATTTACCATGATATAGCCTGGGAAAGCCTTCTTGCTTATTGTACGACGCTTCCCAGCTTTGATTTCAATCTCTTTAGCTGTGGGTATTACCACATCAAATATCTTGTCACCGACATCCATATATTTGATACGTTGCTCTAGATTTCTTTTAGCCTGCTCCTCGTGACCCGAAGAGACGTATAGTAAGTACCATTCTCCGTTGTTCATTGATTACTAGCCACCTAGCAGCAAAAATAGTCTTGTAAAAGCCAAATCTAAAACACCCAAGATGGCTCCCACAATAACACATACTATAAGCACTAAGAGGCTTAACCTTAGAGCTTCCTGCCGTGTTGGCCAGTGCACTTTTCGCAGTTCAGCTATTACCTCAGTGAAGAAACTGAACCTTGCTTTTTGGGCCGGAACAGATTTAGTGCTCGCTTGTTTGGCGTGAGTTGTCATAAGTTACTTTGCTTCTCGATGAACAGTGTAACTACGACATTGGGGACAATACTTACGCAACTCCAGCCGTTGCGGGTCATTCTTGCTGTTCTTTGTCGTAGTGTATGTCCTCCGCAAACATTGACTGCAAGCCAGATGTATAATTACGCGTAAATCGCCTTTTTTCTTAGCCACATCTATCTATAGATCTACAAAGCTTATGTGATAATCTTGCTAATCACGCCAGCACCGACTGTCTTGCCACCCTCCCTGATAGCGAAGCGTAACCCCTCCTCCATAGCTACAGGGTAAATGGTCTTAATTTTCATGTGAGTCAGGTTATCGCCAGGCATAGCCATCTCCACACCCTCAGGAAGGATTACCTCACCTGTAACATCCATGGTTCTAATATAGAACTGTGGTTTATACCCGGTAAAGAAAGGAGTATGCCTGCCACCTTCCTCCTTGGTCAAAATATATACTTCAGCCTCAGCTTCGGTATGAGGCTTCACCGTACCTGGCGCTGCTAGAACCTGACCTCGTTCTATCTCTTCTCGCTCCACACCTCGCAATAATACACCAATAGCATCGCCGGGCTCCGCCTCGCTCAAGGTCTTATGGAACATCTCTAGGCTAACCGCCACTGTTTTCTTCGTCTCCCTTAATCCTACTATTTCCACTTCGTCACCGGCTTTGATTACTCCTCGTTCTACTCGCCCTGTGGGCACGGTCCCCCGTCCTTTGATACTGAATACATCTTCTATCGGCATCAAGAAGGGTTTATCCTTTTCTCTCTTTGGTAGCGGAATATACTTATCTATAGCATCTAACAAGTTCCATATTGGTCCACACCATTGACAATCCCTTTTGCCACAGCCACATTCTAGAGCCTTAAGGGCACTTACCCGTACAACTGGCACCTCATCGCCAGGGAAGTTATACTTCTTGAGTAAGTCCCGAACCTCCATCTCTATCAAATCTAACAGCTCAGGGTCTTCTACTAAGTCTATTTTATTAAGAGCTACCATTATGCGAGGAACTTCCACCTGCCGGGCTAGAAGCACATGCTCTCTAGTTTGTGGCATGGGGCCGTCGTCGGCAGCAACCACCAAGATAGCCCCATCCATCTGAGCTGCTCCAGTTATCATATTCTTGATATAGTCAGCGTGCCCGGGACAGTCCACATGACAATAATGGCGCTTATCAGTCTCATACTCGATGTGGGCAATGCAGATTGTTAACCCTCTTGCCTTTTCTTCAGGAGCTTTGTCTATTTCGTCATAAGCGGTGAATTTTGTAGGTCCTGCCTTGGACAATACCATAGTCATCGCCGAAGTCAGCGTAGTTTTACCATGGTCAACATGTCCTATGGTGCCCACGTTAATATGTTCCTTGACACGCTCATAAACTTTTTTAGCCATTTTGACCTCCTTTTATCTCAAAGCCCACAACCAGATTCGAACTGGTGACCCCGTTCTTACCAAGAACGTGCTCTACCTACTGAGCTATGTGGGCCTCCTTGCACTTCTATAAATGGAGGGGGTAGGATTCGAACCCACGTAGCCCAAACGGGCGGCAGATTTACAGTCTGCTCCGATTAACCACTCCGGCACCCCTCCTCTATGCTTGCATAAGTCTATCATAAATCGTCTGAAAATCCTAGCCCGAGAGGGGATTCGAACCCACCAACCTACCGATTACAAGTCGGTTGCTCTACCATTGCGCTACTCGGGCAATTTTAGCTACAATTTGAGCTTAATAGTATAGATAAGAGTAAATTATCTGTCAACCAAGAGACAATCGAAGGCAACCTCTTGTTGCATTACCCAATCAATCATGCTACATTATACTGGTTTTATTAGTCAACATTATTTAAAATTCTAAATATGATAAATAATGCTTTATTAAAACAATTGCTGGAAGCAGGTGCTCATTTTGGTCATCACACCAGCTACTGGCATCCCAAGGCAAAGAAACATATTTTTACCCAGCGCAATGGTATCCACATCATCGATTTGGAGCAGACAGTTACCATGTTAGAAAAAGCCTGTGCCTTTGCCCAAGATTTAGCAGCTCGGGGGCAAAGCATTCTCTTTGTTGGCACTAAGAAACAAGCTCAACAGAGCGTAGAAGACGAAGCCAAGAGATGTGGGATGAGCTATGTTAATCAAAGATGGCTAGGTGGTATGTTGACTAACTTCGCTGTCATACAAGCTCGGATCGACCACCTGGTTCGTTTGGAGAATAAAAGAGATAAAGGTGAGCTTGATCTTTTGCCCAAAAAAGAACGAGCGAAGATAGAAAAGGAGATTGCTCACCTTAATACTCAAATGGGAGGGTTTAAGGAAATGACTACCCTTCCTGGAGCTCTCTTCATTGTTGATCCTATTAAAGATAAGATTGCCTTTACTGAAGCTAAGAAATTAGGCATACCTGTGATTGCTATTGCAGATACTAACTGTAATCCCGACGGCATTGATTATCCTATTCCTGCTAATGATGACGCTGTTAAAGCGATTAAACTAATTTGTAGCAAAATCGCTGATGCTATAATTAAAGGCAAAACTGAGGCGTTTGCCGGAGAGGCGGGAACTACTAAATTAGCTGCTGAAGAAGAGCACGAAGAAGCTGTTGAAGTTCTCGGTTCTTATACCTTCGAGCCGGAGGGGCCAGGTGAAGCAGCGAAGCCAGAGAAATCGAAAGGAGAAGTTGCATCCACATGAAAATCTCAATTGAAGCCGTAAAGGAATTAAGGACGCGAACCAATGCTGGTGTAATTGAGTGCAATAAAGCTCTGTTAGAGGCCAGTGGCGATTTAGAAAAGGCTCTCGAGATTTTGAGGAAACGTGGGTTAGCCATTGCCGAAAAGAAGAAAGAAGCAGCAGTAGCTGAAGGCGTAATAGAAGCTTACATCCATCATAACAAGCGCGTAGGAGCATTAGTGGAGTTAAACTGTGAAACCGATTTCGTAGCCCGCACCGCTGAATTTAAAGAACTTGCTCACGACTTAGCTATGCAGATAGCTGCTACTGCCCCACAATTTCTCGCTATCGAAGATATGCCACCACAAGCAGAAGCAGATCCCCAAAAAGCTTGCCTTCTTAGCCAGCCCTTTGTTAAAGACCCTACCAAGACGGTACAGGAAATTATTGCTGCAACAATTGCCAAAGTTGGCGAGAACATAAAAGTGCGCAGATTTGCCAGGTTCGAGCTTGGTGTTGATCACTAAGCCATGTTAAATGAGTTACTCGCTGAACTGAACTCCAGAATGCAGAAGGCCGTAGATGGATTAGCTAAGGAATTAGCTACTATCCGTGCCGGGCGCGCCACTCCGACCTTACTTGATGGCGTCATGGTTGACTA
The DNA here is from genome assembly GCA_013388845.1 of Chloroflexota bacterium. GTDB lineage: Bacteria > Chloroflexota > Dehalococcoidia > GIF9 > AB-539-J10 > RBG-13-51-36. The sequence continues at coordinate 20,671 of JACAEN010000046.1, forward strand.
TCAGGGCACATCTCTCCCTCTTTATCAGCTTGCTACCATGTCTATACCTGAGGCTAATCTAATCATTATTCAACCTTGGGATCGCACGTCTCTACGCAATATTGAAAAAGCCATTCTCACAGCCAACCTTGGCCTTAACCCTGCAAATGATGGCAATGTAATTCGGGTAATCATCCCCCCTCTTAGTGAAGAGCGGCGTAAGGAGTTGGTTAAGTTCGTATCTAGGAAAGTAGAAGAGCGGCGGGTTGCCATCCGTAATATAAGGAGAGACGGCATTGAAAAATTGAGGGAGATGGAGAAAAATAAGGAAATCTCCCAGGACGAGCTAAAAATCTACCTGAAAAAAATCGACCTGCTTACAGAAGCTTTTGTGGCTAAGGCAACTGAATTGGGGCAGAGCAAGGAAAAGGAAATACAAGAAATATAATTTAACCCAAAAATCTTACAACTTTCTTGGGGACCTCACAGAACCTGCTCTAAATATGTTAAACCGGATTCTTAAGAAAATCGTGAGATTTTCTTGGGTTTATTTTGCTTCACTAATATACAGCAAAAAATCCACGCCGACTGTTAAGGATGTTTGATAGCACTCAGTTGTTATTTCTCAGTCTTTCGCTACTGCTCAAGGTGATACAGCAAACACAACGCTGGTTTGATAAAACCCATTTAGAAAACTAGGCACCAGAGACTCCATAGCCGCTTAAAAGCTGCTAAAATAAACCAATGCTCAAACACAGAGTTATTACCGCTGCCGTAGGTGTGCCCCTCATCATCCTTGCCATCTGGTTTGGCAAACCTTGGCCTTGGTTCACTATTCTTATAGCCGCAGCAGCACTAGCGGGTACCTACGAATTCTACCATATGGCTGACTTTGACCGGAGAGAGCCCCTGATTTATTTGGGTTTGCTATGGGCGCTGGCGCTTGTCTTAAGCCCGTATTACAGAAACCACGATATCTTGCCCATAGTTATTAGTGGCGCAATGTTGGTTTCTTTGATTGCTCTATTACGTTACCCATCAAGAGAGCAAGCATTCCGTAACTGGGCATGGACAATAGCCGGTGCTTTCTATGTAGGTTGGATGCTCAGCTATTGGCTGAATTTGCGCGGCTTAGACGATGGCCAGAATTGGGTTTACCTAGCTATGTTTACTACATTTGCTAACGACACAGCTGCCTTTTTTATCGGGAGAGCCAAGGGTAAACATAGGCTAGCCCCCACCATAAGCCCGTCTAAGACCTGGGAGGGAGCTGTAGGGGGGTTACTATCTAGCATTGCGGCTGCTGTGGTTATAGCAACGATTCTTAACCGACTTAGCCTACAACTTGGCCAAATCCCCCCTTTTACTTTTAAATACTGGCAAATTATGCTCTTGGGTTTTCTTGTTAGCCTCTTTGCTCAGCTTGGCGACTTGGTTGAATCCTTGCTCAAGCGTAATATGGGAGTGAAAGAATCAGGTAACTTGTTGCCGGGACATGGTGGTATCCTCGACCGCTTCGATAGCCTTATCTTTGTCGGAGCAATAGTATACTATTACGTAATATGGGCGATAATATAAGAAAAATAGCTATCCTGGGCTCAACTGGCTCTATAGGGCGACAGGCTTTGGATGTAATCCGTGCCTTCCCTGATAAACTGAAAGTAGTGGCTTTAGCAGCAAACAAAAATGCTCGGCTCCTAGAAGCACAGCTCAAACAATTTCAGCCCAGAATGTTTTGTTCCTCGGCTAAGGCGGACATTGATTATGGCGGGGAATTCTTGTCTATGGAAGATATAGCTAGCCACCCCGAGGTCGACTTAGTAATCGTAGCCACCGCTGGTAAGGCTGGATTAAGTCCGACTCTGGCAGCTTTGCGGGCAGGCAGGACAGTCGCACTAGCTAGCAAGGAAGTATTGGTGATGGCCGGTGAAATTGTTATTCGCGAAGCTAGCCTTCATAAAGCCCAAATCCTGCCTATTGATAGTGAGCATAGCGCTATCTGGCAATGTTTACAGGGGGAAGAAGATAAACCACGGAGGCTTTTTCTCACTGCTTCCGGTGGGCCTTTTTATCGCTATTCACAGTCACAATTGGCCGAGGTAACTCCAGAACAAGCTCTTCAACATCCGGTCTGGAAGATGGGGAGGAAGGTAACCATAGATTCAGGAACCCTTATGAACAAAGGACTGGAAGTCATCGAAGCTCATTGGCTTTTCTCTTTCCCCTTTGATGGCATTGAAATATTGATTCATCCCCAGTCTATCGTTCATTCTCTAGTGGAGTTTATGGATGGTTCCCTGAAAGCTCAGCTTAGCTGGCCTGACATGAGATTGCCTATTCAATATGCTCTATCTTATCCCCGCAGATGGCCTAATCCAAAACTACCCTACCTTGATTGGAATAAGATTGACTCTCTGAACTTTGAGCCTGCGGACTATAATAGATTTCCCTGTCCCAAATTAGCAAGGGAGGCTGGCAAATTAGGAGGAACTTATCCGGCAGTACTTTGTGCCGCCGATGAGGTAGCCGTGGAGCTTTTTCTCAACCGCAGGATAAGTTTCACCGACATAGCCAAAATTGTGCAAAAAACGCTGGACCAGCATCAAAACATTGCTAAACCGTCTCTGGAGGAGATACTGGCTGCTGATGCTTGGGCCAGGGAATGCGCTACACGGCTTTCCCTTGGTCACTACAAGGAACTTGAGCGACGAAGCAATCTAAGGCTAGAGAGATAGATGAGCGTTGCTATAATCGTCATCATCGCCCTGGCAATTCTGTTCGTGGCAATCTATCTTCACGAGTTCGGACACTTCATTGCTGCTAAGCGGGCTGGAGTGAAGGTAGAGGAGTTCGGTATAGGTTTTCCCCCACGACTTTTTAGTATTAAGCGGGGCGAGACAACATACTCAATTAATGCCGTACCTATAGGTGCCTTTGTTAAAACAGCGGGAGAGAATGACCCTGCAGTACCCCGGGGTCTAGCAGCTAAAGGACCATGGACTAGGTTAGGAATCTACGCTGCTGGTCCGTTGGTCAACATCTTCTTAGCCTTTGTTCTCCTCAGTGCTTTCCTAGCACTGCCCTACTCTGTCATTGCCGGCAATGGGCTCATGGTGCATTCTGTAGTGGGAAATTCCTCTGCAGAAGAAGCAGGCATCGAGCCCGGGGACATAATTCTGGAGATAGAGGGACAACCTGTTCATACCCGGAGAGAGATGCAGGATATACTAAATTCAGTCGAGGAAGGGGCAGAAATAACCTTGTTTCTGCTGAGGAACAGGCAAGAGGTACAGACCACTGTGAAGCCAAGATTCGATCCAGAATTGCAAAGACGAGTAATTGGCGTCTTGCTTTGCTGGAATATGGTGAATCAAGTGGCGGAGGACTCGCCGGCTTACGAAGCTGGCATTAGACCCGGTGATACTATCTTGGGCATTAACGGATGGGTTGTATACAATTATGAAAGTATGGCAAATGCTTTGCGTTCTGTTGAGGAAGAGAAAGAAATAAACTTGGTTTTGCTGCGGGCTGGGAAGACAACTTCACTTTCTCTGACTAATGATGGCTATGAAACCTTGCCTGGTGTGGAAATACAATGGGTAGATGGGATTCATGTCGAACAAGAGCGACTTCCTATCTGGACAGCAGCCTATTCGGGAGCCAGGTATATCATCTATATGCCTGTGCTTGTAATAGGGGCTATCCCTCAAATCATAAAATCCCCCGATACAGCTCTGGTGGGGCCAATAGGTGCTGTTCAGCTAACAGTAGAGGTGGTGCGCTCCTCTGGCTTGAGCAACTTGCTATTCATGGCCGGTGCAATCAGCTTAGGTCTCAGTATATTCAATTTTCTTCCTATTCCGCCTTTAGACGGAGGAGGGATGCTGGTGGCATTCATTGAAGGCTTCAGGCGTGGGAAACGTCTCTCCCCTCACACGGTGCGTCTAGCCCACACAATTGGGCTTGTTTTCTTAATTGCACTTATGGTCGCGGTAACATTCAGTGATGTCTTCCGTCTGATCAGCGGTGAGGGTTTCGGGCTATGACACGTCGAACATCTAAACCTTTGAGAATTGGTAAGGTAACCATCGGTGGGGATGCTCCCATCGTGGTGCAATCTATGACCAAGACCGATACTAGTGATATTCCAGCCACTGTAAACCAGATTAGGGAGCTAGAAGATTGTGGCTGCAAAATCGTGCGGGTGGCAGTCCCTGACAGGGAAGCTGCCGGAAGCCTAGCAACTATAAAAAAGAGCGTTTCTCTACCTATTATCGCGGATATACATTTTGACTATCGTTTGGCTTTGGCGGCGCTAAAGGCGGGTGTCGATGGGCTTCGCCTCAATCCTGGCAACATAAAGGATAAAGAACAAATTGCCAAGGTGGTAGCTGCTGCTAAAGAAAGAGAGGTGCCTATCCGTATTGGGGTAAATGCTGGCAGTTTACCAGCTAATTTTCAGCCCAAGGCTCCGTTGGCTGAGCGCATGGTCAATATGGCATTAGAACAGGTAAGGCTTATGGAAAGCCTGGACTTCGATTTAATCAAGGTCTCCCTTAAAGCCTTTGATGTTCCCACTACCATTCAAGCTTATCAAATGATTGCCGATAAAATGCCCTACCCACTACATCTGGGTGTCACGGAGGCCGGGCTTCCTCGGATGGGAGCCATACGCAGCGCTATAGGTATCGGCATACTCCTCTATCAGGGGATTGGCGACACCATACGCGTTTCTCTCAGCGCTCATCCTTGCGAAGAAGTATTTGTGGCTTATGAAATTCTCAAAAGTCTGGGGCTTCGTCAACGTGGTCCAACTTTGGTGAGCTGCCCTTCCTGCGGCCGAGCTGAAGTTGATATTATTGCCTTAGCTGAAGAAGTAAGCAGGCGACTGGAAAAGATAACTAAGCCCATTAAAGTGGCAGTCATGGGCTGTGTAGTCAATGGCCCTGGCGAGGCTAAAGACGCCGACGTCGGTATTGCCTGCGGCAAAGGCAAAGGTGCTATATTTAGAAAGGGGAAGGTGGTGGGCACGGTAAGTGAGCAAAATGCCGTGGAAGCCCTGATGGCAGAAGTAAACTCTCTTGATACGGGATAACTGGAGCAAAGGTAAAAATGCGTTTTTCTAAGCTTTTTGGCAAGACGTTACGGCAAGCGCCCGCGGAAGCTGAGAGCGTAAGCCACCAGCTATTGGTCAGGGCGGGTATGATTGCTCAGGAAGCTGCCGGAATTTACTCTTATTTGCCTCTAGGCTGGCGTGTGCTCAGGAAAATAGAAAACATAATCAGGGAGGAAATGGATAAAGCTGGCGGGCAGGAATTGATGCTGCCCATATTGCAACCTTTTGAATTGTGGCAGCAATCAGGTCGCCACGGTTCCTTTGGCAAATCTCTATTCACTTTGACCGACCGCAAGGAACATACACTGGCTCTGGGACCTACCCATGAAGAAGTTATCACCGACCTTGTCCACCGCTACGTGCAAAGCTACCGCGAGCTTCCTTTATTACTCTATCAAATACAGGTGAAGCTTCGCGATGAGCCTCGACCTCGCGGTGGCTTATTGAGGGTCCGCGAGTTTATCATGAAAGACCTCTACAGCTTTGATGCCGACGAAGCTGGTCTCGATGAAAGTTACCGGAAGATGTGCCAGGCTTACAACAACATCTACAGTCGCCTGGGTTTGCCTACATTGATGGTAGAGGCTGATAGTGGTGCAATAGGAGGCAAGGAATCTCATGAGTTCATGGTCCTCACTGAAGACGGTGAAGACGAGGTTATTTATTGTTCCAATTGTGGCTACGCTGCTAATGTTGAAAAGGCTCAGTTTGCCAAAGCTGTCATTCTGAGCGAAGCGAAGAATCTCCTTCCCTTACAAGAGATAGCCACACCGGAAACCGAAACTATAGAGCAAGTGGCTAGTTTTGTGGGTGTGCCCACAAGCCAAACGCTTAAAGCAGTGTTTTATTTTGCTGACGGGGAATTTGTCTTCGTCGTCATTCGGGGCGACCTGGATGTCAACGAAACGAAGTTGAGAAACGTCTTGAAGTGCTCTGAGCTTCGCCTCGCTACCGAAGGTGAAGTGAGTGGAGCCGGACTTGTGGCTGGTTTTGCCTCACCTATCGGTGTAAAGGGACTAAAAGTCGTAGCTGATGATTCCATAACCTTGGGCTCCAACTTTGTCGTCGGCGCTAATAAGCCGGGGTATCACCTCAGGAATGCCAATTTCCCCAGAGACTTCCAAGTTGATATTATGGCTGATATTGCCCTGGCTCGGGCTGGAGCCGGTTGTCTTAAGTGTGGCGCCGAACTAGCATCGGCTCGGGGCATTGAAGTGGGGCATGTATTCAAGCTGGGTACCTTCATCAGTGAAAAGTTTGGAGCATATTTCTTAGACAGTGAAGGTAAGTCTCGACCTATTGTCATGGGCTGCTATGGCATCGGACTGGGACGACTATTGGCAGCCATTGTGGAACAAAGCCACGATGATAAAGGCGTTATCTGGCCGCTCTCTGTAGCGCCTTATCATGTTTATCTTTGCCCTCTGCAATTGGACAAGCCTGCAATTCTTCCTACGGCGGAAAAGATTTATCAGCAATTGCAAAAAGAAGGTATTGAAGTGCTTTACGATGATCGTGACGAGTCTCCCGGTGTTAAATTCAACGATGTTGATCTTCTAGGAATACCTTTGCGCTTGACCTTATCTCCACGCACATTGCAAGGCCAGAGCATAGAAGCCAAATGGCGCACAGAGAAGAAAGCCCGGCTTCTGCCCTTAGATAATTTGGCGGCCGAGGTTAAACAGCTCTTGAGCGGGTAAACAGCCTCCTGAGAGTCAACGAGCTAACGGCCATTTGTGAGTTAATTATCATTCTGCCTCCGGCCCGTAGGCGTCCCAAATCTCCTTGCTCGCGACAGAAATCCGACGCGGGGGAACGTTATTCGCTAGTCGGAGACACATACATATGCTAAAATATATTTGCAAGTATATGTAAGAGAAGAACGGAACTTCGCCATGGCCATACACGAGAGCAGCATAAACTACGAAAACCTTATTCGAGACTTGGCTGAAATGTATCCATTTGACATCGCAGAGGTGGTATTTGTGGAACTTGTAGCTAATTCACTGGATGCAAAGCCTACACGTGTCTCAATTGATTTCGACCCCCACAAAAAAATCCTTTGCGTTGCTGACGATGGCAAAGGAATGACTGCTTCAGACTTTGAACAGTATCATGACTTTGCCGCGGGACTTAAAACTCGAGGCAGTGGTATCGGCTTTGCGGGCGTGGGTGCGAAGGTAAGTTTCAATGTTGCTACGAGAGTAATTACCGAAACACGTAGCGGGTCGTTTGCCGGAGGCTCTAACTGGTATCTCCAATCGAAAAGGAGGCTCGTCTGGGAAGATATTCCACCCGTACATTTGCATGGGCATGGCACGAGGGTTGAAGTGCAATTCACACAGGACGCAAGGCTCGGCTACTCTTCGGCAAACGACCTCGTCAAGCTGCTAAGGCGCCATTATCTCCCCCTGTTGGATAAAAAATTTCTTCTACTGTACGAAGCCTTAGGGCATTATTCTAGTAACCTCAGGTTTGTGGTCAATGGAGCGGTCATCGAACCGGGCAGTTTAGTAGATGATTTTGACTTGGGCAACGTAAGAGAGTTCTTTCCGCAAAAAGCTAGCAGAAGGATAGGCTATGGCGTACTGGGGTTAGCTTTCTCGGAATATCCTCTTGGAGCCAACCTTTGTGGCGTTCTGTTATGCACCTTTGGAAAGATTATCAAGGCTGACTTGTTCAATCAATTCCCTGGGAACATCGGAACACGGATCCTAGGCCTTGTAGAAATCCCTGCCTTTGTAAACTTTCTGACTACTGCCAAGACAGATTTCATTCGTCGAGAGAAGCATCGAGAATTTGAGAGTTTGTATAATCCAATTAGGCAAGAGTTTAAAACTTGGCTCGGAGAATTAGGATTACAACCTGCAGAGGTTACTGGTACTGATGAGGCAACAAAACTGGAGAGGGAGCTTAAGCGGATCTCAGATGATGTTCCAGAACTAGCCGAATTTTTTGGATTCCGAATGGGAAAGACTATCCTACAAAAGGATAGTGGCGGCGCAATAAAGGCTAGCCTACAAGAAGGAAGTGAGGTGACATTCCCCGTCGGCGAAGGTGAAGCAGGGGAAGGATTAGGGCCAGTTGATGTAGGCGAACAGCCTGGTCAGGCGCTTGTAGAAGATAAGAAAGCTGGAACTGAACCTGCCAAACCAATTAGCCGGGTTGGCCGTCGCGGGCCAAAGATTGGTTTTGCCGAAGCGCCTGACAGGGTGGATCTAGCTTGGGTCGATGGGAACAGTGTAGTCATCAATAGCGGGCACCCATCGTATGTCAAAGTCCGTTCTGACACTGCAGCAAGAAGGCTCCACAGTCTCTTTGCTATAGCAAGTGCAATTCAAAGATTTGTCGCTAGTGGAGGGGGTGCGCAAGATCTCATGTTTACAGATAGGATGATGGCAGCTTGGGGGAAGAAGTGACCAGAGATAAATTAGCGTTCGTTTCTTTTGAACCAAGTAACGAAGTGTTCAAAGCATTCTTGCCCATGGAGGAAGTTCTTTCGGCCGATGATGACCCCGAGCTCACGCTCAAGGAAGCTGCTAAAGTATACGAGCATTCAATAGTAAGAATGCGCAGCCTTGTCAAAGAGATACAGGATTTCAGGGATAATCGGAAACTACTGCCAGCTCGTAAAGTGTGGCAGCTTGGAGATGCCATATTCGAACTGCAATATGACTTAAGTAAACTATCCCTTCAGCTTGATGGTCTCTATGACCATCTTGTGCGGGACTTAGGGGTGAAGAGGAAATGGCTAGAGAAAGTTATCATCTTCCGCCGATACCTACCCGACGAAAATGCTATTCCCCATTCGCTGAACTGGGGGCGCTGTGAAAAGGGAACTCGGCGGGCAGCACAGAAGCTAAGAAAAGACTATCTCTAGCTTAGATACCGATGGATGACAACCAGATTTCTTATGTGCTTACCGTTTTTGCCCAGTATCCGCGCTGCTTCACTCTCGAAGAGCTAGAAGATTTCGCAGGCACAGATTCCAACAACGAGACCCTTAGACATGCTTTCCTAGGTGACTCTCGCTTTCTGCAATTGGAGGAGAGAGATTCTAATCAAAAACATTTCATATCAAAGAGAAGTCTCTTCCACTGGTTTTGTAGGTTCAGTGTTAGGCTAGCTCAAGCGAAGCAGGGTAGCCTAAGGAAAGACCAACTGGCAAACTCTATGAGTTCTCTTCGCATTGACGGCCGATGGGATACTCCGCCCATTGAGGCCATCAGAGTTGGGCAACACTTTGGCTTCGTTGGAGCTGGCGGGAAGCCCGACAGATATGTTTTCCCCGTGGCCCATATTCTGTCATTCGTAGGGTTTCCAACCTCAGTCGCTAGTACTATCGTAGAGAACTTCCCCACGAAGGGAAGCGGTCATCCACTGTTTGGAGAGCTTGCGCGACAACTGATCGAGGATGGCTTTTCCGAGTTCGGTGACAGGATACGTTACATTGTACAAGCGAGGGAAGGTCTTCTAACAGGCACCAGAATGACACTTGAGCAAGCGGGCAGTCGCTTGCATATCACCAGAGAGCGTGCCCGCCAGCTGGAACGCAGATTCTGGGATACACTGCAAACTCGTCCCGGGGGGCGATCCCTTAGCCGCCTTTTTTCTGTGGCTTTGCTCTGCAAAGTCATAAGTAGCCAGGGCAGGCTAATCGTTCATCAAGACTCTTATGAGGCGTGTCTTCTAGGGTTCCTTGCCAAGTGTGCGGGGATCCCTCGAGCGGTGTTTCCACACACTGATCTGCTGGTGTTAGGGATCTCGCCGAAAGCCGCAACGCTGCCTAAGTCTACCGACTCAATTCATGAAGATATTGACAGGGGTTCTATAGCGGCTCGCTTGGGGTTGAGGCAGCGGCTTTGCCTTACTAAATCCGATTTAGAGACTCTCGCTGAAGCCGTTGCACAATTTCGTCGGGGGCGTCTCAATAAAGGACAGAAAGCGTACCTCGCCCTAAGAGTCATTGGCAAGCCTGCGCACTACAGCGAAGTTACAGAGGTCTACAACACCCTGTTCCCTAGCGAATCGACTGCCGAACACAGCCTTCATACCGTGCTCAGTCGCGAGCAATATGGTGTGGTCTGGATTGGAGTTCGGGGTACATTTGCACTCCGCGAATGGGGCTTCGAACGGCCCTCGGAACGTTTGTTTGACGCTGTAACAAACATTGTGCAGGAAAAATACGAAGAGACTAGCCAACCAGTTCCTTTCGCCGTAATAGTCGCGGAAATGGGCAAGCGCCGACGGTTCATAAACCAAGCCAGTCTGACAATCGCTGCACATTGCAACCCAAATCTCGCCCGTGTTGGCAAGGACTCCTTTGTCCCGAAGGGAAGCGCTGAAGAAGGGCCAGCGGAAACTCCCGCGGAGGAGCTAGACAGAATTCTAAGGGAGTTCGAGAAAAAGGCGATAAAAGACCAATAGAATAGGAACTTCCATCAATTTCGGGAAAGGAATCCCATCCATCGCGATTTAGCCACGCCCTACTCAGCCTAAACGGAGAGCTTACCTCCCTGCGCCCTTAAAGCCAAGACACAGGGGCGAAAAATAGCGCGCAGAGAAGGAAGGCCAGTTTTTGCCCTTGGATGGTCTAGCAGTACAGGTCAAGAGGCTTCTGAACGATGCAGCAAGGTCTCAGCTCTGATCAGCTTTATTCGTTGTGCAACTCACTCCCGCAAAGTGGTGCCCAGTTCCTTGTTCAATCTAGCAAGCATCTCCGCTTGAGTTTGGTTAACTTCCTCATCAGTCAAAGTGTGGCTGGGCGATTGGTAGACAATCCTTATAGCAAAGGACTTCTTGCCCTTTGGTATTTGCTCGCCTCGATAAAGGTCAAAGAGGGTCACCCTCGTTACCAGCGGAAAGCTCTGGATTATTTCCTCCACTTTTCTATATATCACTTGCTCATCCACTACCAGGGCGATATCTCTGGGGACACTGGGAAACCGCGGGGTGGGTTGGTATTTCTTCGTAGCTGTAATCTTGGGCAGCAACTTGTCCAGGTCAATTTCTATAAGGCAAGCAACACCAGAAAGTTCATAAGCTTGTGCTACCTTGGGATGTAGCTCACCAAGAACCCCTATTCTGTCATCACCAACGATTACATCAGCTCCTTTCCCAGGGAATAGACCTTCATCATCGCTATTCACAAAACTCGGCTTCAGCCCCAACTGGTTCAGAAGATTTTCCACTACCCCTTTGGCGTCAAAGAAATCCAGCGAGCCTTTATCAGCTTGCCAGGATAATTCTGCCCTGGGGCCACTGAGCACAGCACAGAGCAGCTCTTTTTCTTGAGGCAAATCCTTGCCTTGGGACAGAAACACCTTGCCAAGTTCGAAGAGCCTTATGCCAGCTGGCTCAAATTTCTGGTTATGCGCTAAGGTGCTGAGAAGTCCAGCTCGTAAACTGGTACGCAGGTATTCCTGCTCTCGCGTCATTGGGTTAGCCACTTTTAATGGGGGTATCTCTAACTCCAGCTTCGGAGAAAGCTTCTGCAACTTTTCCAAGCTGACCAAAGAATAAGTTAGTATCTCTTGAAAGCCAAAGCCAGTTAGAATGCTACGTAATTTGTCTTTGAGGTCGCTGCGCTGGGCTGCCGGTGACGATTTTGATTTTTGTGGAGGTAAAGGTGAGCCAAGCCTGGTAAGCGGGATTTTTTCGTAGCCAATGATACGAACTACCTCCTCTACGAGGTCAGCAGAGCATTTAATATCGCTGCGCCAATAAGGCACTGAAACTAAAACTTGTAGCTGTGAGTCGCTCTCTTGGCATACAAAACCCAGAGCTTTTAATACCTTCCGGATTTCATATATGTTGACCTTCAAGCCTGAAAGGCGCTCCACTTCCCGTATGGTGAGTGGTATAGGCTCTGTTTCGCGTTTCCCTGGGTAAACATCAATTATGCCCTTAGCTGCTTTGCCACCGGCTAGCTCCAGTAGCAGTTGAGTGGCCCGTTTCAACGGTAATAACGGAAGCTCGGTGTTAAGCCCTTTGTCAAAGCGAATTGAGGCCTCGCTTTGAAGTTGCAGGTGGCTACAGCCTCGACGAATAGTAGCCTGGTTGAAATTTGCTGACTCTAGGAGGATAGCCTTAGTTTTGTCAGTAACTTCAGAGTCCGAGCCACCCATAATTCCAGCGACAGCTACGGCTTGTTCTTTATCGGCAATAACCAATATGTCTGGATTAAGAGTACGCTTTGAGCCATCAAGGGTAGTTACGGTTTCACCGTTTCCGGCTCTGCGAACGATAATTTGTCGGCCCTTAAGCTTGTGGTAATCAAAAGCGTGAAGGGGCTGACCATATTCCAGCATCACATAATTAGTGACATCAACCACGTTGTTAATAGGACGCATGCCACAGTTATTCAAACGCTGCTGTAGCCAGCTTGGCGAGGGAGCTACCTTGATTCCAGTAATCAGACTAGCACAGTATCGGGGACATAAATATGGCTCGGCTATATCAACGGACACGAAGAAATCTATTGGCTTTTCTGTTTCCTCGTAATGAATCTCCAGCGAATGGAGGAATGCACCAGTGAGAGCAGCAATTTCGCGAGCGATGCCGATTATAGATAAGCAATCCGGACGGTTAGGCGTTACGTCTAAGTCCAGAATTGCATCGCCTAGATAGATGTCCAGAGGCGTACCAACGGGAGCTTCCTGGGGCAATACCATTATACCCTCGTGACTGTCAGAAATCCCCAGCTCTTTTTCAGAGCAGACCATACCCTTGGAAACCACACCACGAATTTTAGCTGGCTTTAGCAATATAGCTTCCCCGGTGTGACCATCGATAAGCCGGGCTCCCACGCGGGCAAAAGGCACTCTTTGGCCAAGCTCGATATTGGGGGCACCACAGACTACTGTGACTTGCTCAGTGCCCAAGTTAACGGTAGCCAATTTGAGGCGGTCAGCATTAGGATGAGGACTCACACCTATTACCTCCCCTATCACCACATTATCCCATGTGCCACCTACGGTCTGTATGCCTTTGACCTCTAGCCCAGCCATAGTGAGCCTCTCAGCCAACTCCTTAGGGGCAAGCTTTATGTCAACATAATCCCTGAGCCATTTGAGGGAAACTTTCATGCTGTCACCTTAAAGTTTAGAACTGCTTCAAAAAACCTTAGGGCCTCCTCACATAAAGCACCGGATGCTATGTTTCAGCCCAATTCGATACTTACCAACTCCTCCCTTTCTTTAGGTTCAACAGGGGTCATCAACATATCCTTGGCACCAACTTTAAGCGACTCTATCAATTCCTCCTTAGTTCTCTCCTGAGCATTGACACCTGGCAAATCTATTAGCCACCCAATCCACCAATCTCCGCTCTTCTTAATTACGGCTCGGAACTTCATGCAATGTCACCTCCTCTCTCACTTGATAAAAGGGATGTCCAAATCCTTACAAATCTTTCTGGCAAGCTCGTCAACTATTTCTATGTGTCTTGGAACTTCAGTTCTATATCTACCTCGTTGATATATACTGTATCTGCGCCCTTCCCTGAGTAGGAATGCACCGTGTTCGGTTATATGCTTTATCAGGTCTTTTCTCTTCATTTATTATAACACGCACGACCTATATGAGATTTCTCTTCTTTGGAGGGAAAGGTTGAGAGAATCTTTGGAAGCTCAGAACTGCCTCAAGAATCTGAGGTCATTGCTATAAAACAAGCGAATATCATCAATGCCATAGCGGAGCATAGGTATGCGCTCAACTCCCATGCCGAAGGCAAAACCGCTATAAATCCTGGGGTCGATATCCACCCGTGCCAAGACATCGGGGTGCACCATCCCTGCACCTAGTATTTCAATCCAACCGCTGTAGCCACACAGCCGGCAGCCAGCCCCAGCACAGGCTGAACATTCAATGGCTACCTCCACCCCGGGTTCCACGAAAGGAAAGTAGTCACAGCGGAAGCGTACCTTTCTGTCCTCTCCGAAAATGCAGCGACAAAATTCGAACAAAGTGCCTTTCAAATCAGCCATGGTGATATTTTTATCTACAGCTAGACCTTCAACTTGATAGAACATAGATTCGTGAGTGGCATCAGTGGCTTCATAGCGGTAAACTCGCCCTGGTACTATGGCTCTTATTGGTGGCCGTTCCTTCTCCATCAACCTAATTTGCATTGGAGAGGTGTGGGTGCGCAAAAGTCTAGCTTTCCCGCCCATGCCTGCGTCAATCCACAGGGTAGCAAACATATCTCGCGCCGGATGATGTTGAGGAATATTCAAGGCTTCGAAATTGTAGTAATCCCACTCCACGTCAGGCCCCTCAATTACTTGAAAGCCCATATTTTTGAAGACATCGCAGATTTCGTTTAGTGTTTGAGTGGTGGGGTGAAGTCGCCCTATCGGGAGAGGCCGACCAGGCAAGGTAACATCCAATCGTTGGGACTCCCGATGGGAGGTCAAAAGAGCTTCCTGCAATGACCTTCCCTTCTCTTCTAAACTTGACTCTAAAGCTCTCTTAACTTCGTTAGCCTTGGCGCCTATGCTTTGCCGCTCATCCAAGGGTAAACTACCTACGGAGCGCAGAATTCGAATCAGGCTGCTTTTCTTACCTAAGTAGCGAATACGCCACGCCTCTAACTCCTGAGGATTATCAACTTTGCTTAGCTCCTCGAGCGCCTGTGCATGAAGGTCTTTGAGTTGTTCCAGCATTGACTGTCACGCAATCTGACCCGTGTTCAAAACCCTTGGAATTTTCTAGCATAATGCTATTCCAAGCGGGGTGAGTTAGCCTCAGTTACCGAAGATACTAATTTTGCGAAACCTTCAGGGTCTTTGACTGCTATCTCAGCTAACATCTTGCGGTTGACTTCTACATTTGATTTTTTTAACCCGGCTATAAACTGACTGTAAGTAAGTCCTCTGGCCCGTGCTGCAGCATTAATGCGGGCAATCCATAGCCTTCTAAAGTCGCCCTTCCGCTCACGACGATGACGATAAGAATAATCCAAGGCATGAAGCATGGACTGATGAGCTATGATATAAAGCTTGTGTCTGGCAGCCCGATGACCCTTGGTCAGTTCCAGTACTTTCTTATGTCGTCTGTGCGTAATTTTTCCACTCCTAGCTCGTGGCAAGTTCTTCCTCCTTCAATCTTTAGGCGTTATCCCTTTCTCTTTAGCAACAAAATAAACTATTACTAATGCGATGCCAATAAATAGAAAAATAAGCCCTGGCACGCCCACCGCTTTGCCTATCTGGAAAACAAAAGCACTAACGGTGAGGGCCGCACCTATCCCAGCCAGTATGGAGCCAGCAACCCAAAACGCTTGACCAAGGGGGCCTGCTGGCTCTCGTTTTTCAGGCTGATATAGCCCCTTCTCGATTAAAGCCCGATCTCTCCTATATCCAGTCCAAATTGCCAGCAAAGCTATTCCGCAGCCAAAGATTATGCCCAAAATCGGAACTAAATGAACTACGGCCATTTTCTTTCCTTACATTATTATTTGTAGGGCAAAAGCCTCTTCACTCTTTTCTTATCCGCCGGGGAGGTCATAACCATTTCATCATAGAGACGCTTAGTCCTAGGAGCCTTTTTTCGTCTCAAATGACTCTTGCCGCATTTAGTGCGCAGAAGCTTGCCACTACCTGTTATATGAAAACGGCTCTTGGCCCCTTTATGGGTTTTTAGTTTTGGCATCTGTTCCTGTCTCCTTGGCTTTCTTCTGAGAAACCGGTGATAAAACCAAGGCTATATTATTCCCCTCACTAGCAGAGCTGCTTACTACCGCTACTTCCTGGGCAGCCTCAGTTACTTTACGCAACACCTTCCAACCTAATTCGGGATACATAACTTCGCGTCCCCTAAACCTTAGCACTAACCGTACTTTATTGCCCTCTTGCAATAATTTCTTCGTGGTCTTGATTTTTGCCTGCAAATCATGCTCTTCTATTTTAGGTCTTAAACGGACCTCCTTAAGCAAACCGACTCTCTGGCTTTTCTTTGCTTTACGCTCCTTTTTAGTTTGCTCATACTTATATTTACCATAATCAAGAAGCCGGCATACTGGCGGACTCACTGTTGATGCTACCTGCACCAAATCGAGGCCGCGCTCACGAGCAATTTGCAATGCTTTCTGTAGAGGCACCACGCCCAACTGTTCCCCGTCTTCCCCTATGAGGCGAACTTCTTTGGCTCTGATTCTATTATTGGTTAATAGTTCCTTGACTATGCTCTATCCACCCCCGGAACAGTATTCAAGACTTGGCCTCTATAGCTGTCTTTATTCTATTCTTAACTTGTGCTAAGGTTTCTAAGCCTAAGTCCTCGCCACTTCTTAAGCGAAGTGACGCACTGGATGAAGCCATTTCTTTGTCACCAACTATAAGCATATAGGGGATTTTCTCCAGTTGGGCTTCTCTTATCTTTAAATTCATCCTCTCAGAGCGGTCGTCAACCTGAACTCGGATACCTTCATTTTTGAAATCGTCCCCTATTTTGTGGGCATAGACGACATGGCGATCTGCTATGGGAATTACTATTGCTTGAATCGGCGATAACCATAACGGGAAGGCACCGCCATAATGCTCAATGAGACAAGCCAAAAAACGCTCCATGCTACCTAAAACTGTGCGATGTATCATCACTACATTACGCTCCAAGCTATCTTCACCAATATAACAGACATTAAAGCGTTGTGGCAAATTGAAATCGACTTGGATAGTAGGACCTTGCCAAAAATGCCCTAAAGCGTCCTTGAGTTTAATATCAATTTTGGGACCGTAGAAAACCCCTTCGCCTGGATCCACTTCATAATGCAAGCCAAGTTTCTCTAGAACACGTTTCAAAGATTCCGTAGCCTCTTCCCACATTGAGATTGTGCCAGCATATTTCTCAGGACGTGTTGACAACAACAACTTATACTCATCAAAACCAAAGCTAGACATCATGAATTGTGCCAAGTTCAGAACTTCTAGTACCTCTTCTTCGACCTGATCAGGACGGCAAAAAATGTGAGCATCATCTTGAGTAAATCCCCTGACTCTGGCCAGACCATATAATACACCAGTTCGCTCATACCTATATACCGTGCCTAGCTCGGCATATCTCAAAGGCAAATTGCGATAACTGCGCAATTTGCTTTTATAAATCAAAATGTGCCCCAGGCAATTCATGGGCTTTAATAGATACTGCTGTCCCTCAATTTCCATTGGTGAGAACAGATAATCCCGATAAAATTCCCAATGCCCGCTAGTTTTCCACAAATCTAGCTTGGCGATGTGGGGAGTGTAAACGATGTCATAGCCTCGCTTGGTATGCTCGGCCCTCCAGAAGTCTTCGATGATTTGTCGAATTAATGCCCCTTTGGGGTGCCAGCAAATTAAGCCAGGACCAATTTCCTCATGACTGCTAAAGAGGTCAAGTTCTTTACCCAGCTTTCTATGGTCGCGTTTAGCGACTTCGGCTTGCCACGATAAATAATTGTCAAGCTCTTCTTGGCTCTCAAAAGCCACACCGTAAATTCTTTGTAACATGGGTCGCTTTTCGTCACCACGCCAGTATGCTCCAGCTATATGAGTAAGCTTAAATGCTTTTACTTCACCCGTAGAGGCTAGATGGGGACCACGACATAGATCGGTGAAAGAGCCTTGTTTGTAGATAGTTACATTGGTATCGGCGATTTCGTCAATGAGCTCCAATTTGTAGGGCTGAGTTGCAAAGAGTTTACGCGCTTCATCCTTACTTATTTTCTTTGTAACAAACGGTACATTTTGACTAATGATCTCCTTCATCTTGTTCTCAATTACCGGCAAGTCTTCCGGTGTTAATGGGCGTGGCAACTCAAAGTCATAATAAAAGCCATTCTCGATGGTCGGTCCGATGCCAAATTTAGCCTCGGGAAAAAGATACTGTACAGCCTCAGCCATGATATGAGCAGCGGAGTGCCGCATCCG
>JACAEN010000044.1 GCA_013388845.1 Chloroflexota bacterium
AGCGACGTCTCGCGATATGTATCGGAGTTGGCTAATATGCCTCATTATCACCGGCTTCCTTATGTAGGTGACGATGCCTTCACTCATAAGGGTGGGATTCATGTATCAGGCTTAATGAAGTGGGAGGATAGCTACCAGCACATAAATCCAGAGCTTGTGGGCAATCGCCCTCACGTGGTAATTTCCGAACTGGCAGGCAAGGGGAATATCATCTTCAAAGCTAAAGAGCGTGGATTGCCTATTCCTGAGGGCAAAAGGATTGAAGAGGTGCTGAAGCAAATTAAGCTACTGGAGAAACAAGGCTTCCAATACGATGTTGCCGAAGCGTCTTTTGACCTTCTGCTTCGCCGTGCTCAGCCTGACTATCAGCCACCTTTTGAGCTAGTTGATTTTATGGTTGTAGTGGAGAAACGACGCCGTCCACCCACCAGAGGAAATCAAGAGGAGCCATTGTCAGAGGCCACGATCAAAGTCAAGGTGGATGACAGAATAGTGCATACGGCTGCTGAGGGCGATGGACCGGTCAATGCCCTTGACCAAGCTTTGCGCAAAGCTTTGCTCCAGTTTTATCCCGACCTGAGCACTGTAACACTCACTGATTACAAGGTGCGCATTCTCGAAGAAACTGCTGGCACTGCTTCCGGGGTTCGGGTGCTCATTGAATCCAGCGACGGCAAGGAAAATTGGAGAACGGTAGGCAGCTCCACTAACATCATCGAAGCTAGCTGGCTGGCTCTGGCGGACAGCATTGAATACTGGCTGATAAAACGGGCTGGCAAAGCAAAGGGCTGACTTCGGTTACAATGTAAGCAAAATAAGAAGCCGCTTGGATTTGATTTCGAAAGCGGGGCTATAGATGATTGATTGAAAGATTCGACCAGAAGAAGTATATCCGAATTCGATTTCGGATATACGTAGTTAGACGAAAATCCCTTCCTTTTACAGATTATCAGAAGATAATGGGAATGTGGCAAATAAATAGCGCATGGGATGTAATAACAGCAGTCTCTACAGCTATGATAGCTATAGGAGTAATTTTCGCTTTTTGGGAGCTAAAGGAAGTTAGAGGAGCGAGACGAATTGAGGCCTTGAATATGTTCCTCGAAATATGGGGAGGTATTGAGGAAAGGGAGGCTCGACAAATTTGTGTTCACAGAATTTAAATTCAGCAGCTTAACTAGCTTAAACGATGATCACCGTAAAAAGGTAGAGATGGTATTAGCCAGTTGCAACAGGATAAGTTATTTAACTTTAAACCGACTTGTTCCTGAAGAAGATGTATTAGGACTCATAGGTCGACCTATAATACGTGTTTGGGATTGCATAAAACCTTTCATAGATGCAAGAAGAGAAGAAGTTGGAGAGAAACTTGATAGTGAGGACCCTTATAGGTACATGGTACACCTTGAAGAATCTGTAAAGAGGTATAGAACCAAGTTACAGCTCAAGTCAAATCAAAAAACTTCATCTAGACGGGGTGAGAAAATTAAGCCTTTTGAATAGCAGGCAGCTTTGCCTAACACGGTGTTTGTGGTTCGCTTTGCTCCGCCCAAATTCGCCTTCGGCAAACTTCACATATCCACAAAACGTCAGATGAGATTGATGAAGGGATATAGAAAATGAAGTTTTGTGCCACTATTGCCTTAACGACCATCTTCGTACTCTCTAGTTATGGTCTCCTGGGTTTTCAAGGAGACTTCGCCATACAGCCGGCTCGGGCTGTGACGCAAGAGGAAATTGACTATCGCGAGGAGATGGTGTGCTTTGTCGAGGCTATTGCCGCGCGGGCACGCATGACGAATCCTCAGTTTGGTATCTTCCCTCAGAATGCTTCTGAACTGGGCACTTACCCAAGCTACATTGCCATGCTTACGGGCATTGCCCAAGAAGACATCTACTACGGCTACATCCGAGACGGCCGAGCTACACTCTGGCGGATTACCCAAGAGCTGGAGGACAACCTGGAGCGCTTCAAAGCGGGCGACAAACTCGTGCTCACCCTGGACTACCCCTTCCGAAGCAGGAATGTCCCGCGCTTCGACCAGGCAACTCGCAAGAAGATAGACAGGGCTTATCAACGCTCCTCAACTAAAGGATATGTTCCCTACGCAACCGTGAGGAACTTAAACTATCTGGTGATTAACCCCGCCCACGAACCTCATCCCAATGAGCCTCCCATTATAAACTGGGACCAGGTGAAAGAGTGGGCGATCCAGCTCCAGCCCTCCTGGGACCAGAGCCGGCCAAGCTTCCTCAACACGCTGGGGGAGTCGCAGTTCGATCTAGTTGTGCTCGATTACTCCTTCGACGGCAGCGAGGCTATGGAATTTACCCCTGAAGAGATAACCTCTCTGAAGAATAGCTTGAGAGGAAAAGTCCTGGCTTATCTTTCCATCGGGGAAGCCGAGGACTACCGTTGGTACTGGCGAGAAGAGTGGGATGCGAATCACGATGGACAGCCCGACCCGGGAGCGCCGGAATGGCTGGACGAGGGAAATCCCGACTGGCCGGGCAATTACAAAGTCCGCTATTGGTATGCTGGCTGGCAAGATATCATTTTCGCCTATCTCGACAGAATACTAGCTCAAGGCTTCGACGGGGGTTACCTCGATCTCGTTGATGCATATAGTATTACGAGAGTCAATGAAAGACACTTCAAGGATATGCCAGCGCCGCCTAACAGAGCATATCCGGCTCGGAACCTCAGATACGCCAGACCCTCGTACGAAATTGCCTCTTAGAAGAGAAGTAGGAAGCCGCTATGGATAAACCAATGCCCAATTTTCATTTCAAATTGATGTCTTTGGGCTTCAAATTTCGCGATTTCTTCTTACCTCCCAAGAATATCTTGAAAGAGGTGGGGATAAAACCGGGATTTCGTGTGCTTGATTATGGCTGTGGACCTGGGAGTTACATAATCCCCCTTGCGCAATTGGTAGGCGAATCAGGGAAAATTCACGCCCTGGATATCCATCCACTCGCGATTCAAAAGGTTCAGGATATCGCTTCAAAAAAGCAACTGGCGAATGTGGAAACCATTCTTTCCGGCTGCAAAACCGGGTTGCTGGATAATAGCTTAGATGTGGTTCTCTTATACGATACCTTTCACCACTTGAGCGACCAAGATGCAGTACTAGAGGAGTTACATCGAGTATTGAAACCAGATGGAATCCTATCCTTTAGTGACCACCATATGAAAGAAAGTGAAATAGTGTCTAAGGTAACAAATAGCCGATTGTTCAGGCTGCTGAGAAAAGGCCAAAGAACATATACTTTCTTGAAAGAGGAATTATAAGGAATTTTGCTGTGCCTATTTTTGTGCTAGCTTTCTAAAGGCAGGGATGAATATAAAGCAAAGGCCGCCAGCGAAGCACCAAATGCCAGCAATCATTAAGCCAATTATCCCTCCGATATAACGGCCTAGCCCTAAAGCCAGCCCGATGCTAAGTAGGATAAGCCCGGCAAGGATAAAACCATGGCTGAGCGCCCATTCCTTTCTGCTTAGCACTTTTAAATTCTTCATGCTGCCTCCTTCGTTTACTGAGAAAATGCTCTCCCTGGTTTAACACCTGGCCTTTAGCCAATCCAGGACAAAAGCCATAGCTGACTTTTCTAGGCGCATTTTGTGCCTGGCACCAGGTATTACTTTTAGCTCTTTGGGCTCTTTAGCTTTCTGGTAGAGCTTGTGGGC
>JACAEN010000042.1 GCA_013388845.1 Chloroflexota bacterium
ATTTGAGCATAAAGTTGGCTATGCGGCATTCCCGTCCACCGGTACTGTTCCACAACTTTCAATACCGGCTGCGAGGGGTTAGCAGCATCCACCTCGGCAATAGTGATTACTGTGGAATCACGCCCTCTTCTGTCATTGCGAGCGAAGCGAAGCAATCTCATATCATCCCAAGATTGCTTCGTCGCTATTGCTCCTCGCAATAACATCTCGTCTTCATGTTCGCCGGCCAAATCCACACCGGCAATATAAATCCTCTTCCCCTCAGGCTGCGATTGTCTAGGGTGTTCTCCCAGCATCAGAGCTATCTGCTGCCGCGATAGAAAGCGCCCACCGTGGCTGATAGGTAATAAAGCATATTGGGTCCGAAACAGGGGGTGCTCTTCACCCAATCTTTGCCGCTCTGCTTCCACGAACTTAAGATACTCAGGATTGTATCTGCCAACTTCCTGCCAATCATACCTAAAGTGGCGTCGGATACCATCCTTTCTTTCCAGTTCCAGATTAGCCTGCTTGACCTCTTCCAGCAAAGTGCTGTCGTCCCAGGTAGTGCCATAGAGAATCGTGGTGGCATTGGCGGCGGAACCCATGGGGCGGAACTCTTTAGTGTACTTTTCCTTGCTGATATCCTGGGCTTCATCAATCTCCAGAAGTAAGTCGGCAGTGTGTCCCACCACGGAAGATGAGCCTTCAGCCGACAAAAAGATAGCTTTAGCGTTGCCGAGCTGAAGCATGTAGCCCATCTGGGGACGGTAAATGCCATCAAAACCAAAGTCGTCGAGCCTCTGCTTGAGTCTTTCAATAGAGATAATAGTCTGAGGCTTGAAGGTCGGCGAGCATTTTATGAGGTTGCCTCCCCTACCCATATATAGCGTTAACAGCAGGACTTCCAGATGCGCAGAGAGCTCGTTTTTGCCTCCCTGCCGGGCAATCTCCACAGAAAAGGTCAGCCCCATTCTCCTCTGGATAGAGTCCATAGCCGCCCGCGCTACTTCCAGTTGATAAGGTCTCAGCTTCATTGCCTTTCTTACCCTTTTTGTCATTCTGAGCGAAGCGAAGAATCTCTGGGATTCTTCGTCATCCAGATTTGACGGGGCTCCTCAAAACGACATCACTAAACGCTCTCATTTTGAGACCCTTCACTCCGTTCAGGGTGACAAGAGAGACACACTGCCCTGAACCCTTCCCACTATTGCTATTCTGAGCCCCGACTTGTCGGGGCGAAGAATCTCACCCGCGCTCAGAGCAGGCTCCACCAAGGCGGAATCTCCTACTTTTCATACCATTCCTCACTCAAGTCCCTCCATTCCGGGTTCGCCGCCTCAATCAGAGCTATCTTCTTCTTCCGCAGCCATCCCTTAATTTGCTTTTCCCTCTGAATAGCCTCCTTTGCATCACCCGTAACCTCATAATATACCAACCTGGTGATATTATATTTTCGGGTAAATCCCTTAATGAGCTTGTTTTTGTGTTCATATACACGGCGAATCAAGTCGTCGGTCACGCCTGCGTAAAGTGTTCTGGAGTTATTGGTCATGATATAAACGTAATACTGCTTCATTGCCTTAGCCTTTTCTTAGATTCTTCGGTCGTCCCGATTTCGTCGGGACTCCCTCAGAATGACAAGATGCAAAATGCTCCGAATGACGAGCTATTTTGCCACAAAACGGAAGATATCTGATAGAAACTGCGATTCTTCTCACAACTGGATGTGGCCTTGTGGCTGAAGGCTCATTTGCTGACCATCTTGACGCCCACCCCCACGCCCAGGGGCACAGCGACTTCGGTCAAAACTTTCTGGATGGCTTCCTTGAGGGATTTCTTCTGTTCTTTGGTGATTTGATATCGAGTCTTTACCAGACGGGCTATGATATTGGCAGCTTCGAAATGCAGGTCAATTCGCTCCGGCTGCTCTGCCAGAAGTTCCCTGAGCTTGACTCTGAGCAGGGCAATCTCCTCGTCGATTCCTTCCACCTGAGAAGCTTCCTCCAGCTCGAGCTTCTCCGCCTCATCCAGAGCTCGGCTATAGAAACTCCGTGGGCTACTCCTTCGCTGGCTTTTTCTTTTTGCTGCCATGACACTTAGGGGAATTTTGGTAGTTTCTTAGGGAGGCTTTGACCAAGCCGTAGACGAGGACATGAGCTGCCAGATTGTAATCCTGCTTCTGAAGAGCTGCCGGTAACAATTTCACCAGCCCATCATAGCACAGGTGTTCTAAAGAGGCAAAGGAGTTTTGTCACTTCAATCCACCCGCGAAAATCTAGAATCAAGCGGCCTCAGGCGTGCCGAGAGGCCTTGTGACTTTTTGTAGCTAGCTCAGAAGGCAAGCTCCAGAAGCGACGCTATTATCCAGCCCAGAGCGGCGCAAGCTGGGAAGGTTATTATCCAGGTCATAACAATGTTTCGCGCTATCCCCCAGCGTACCGCCGAAAACCGCCGCGTTGCTCCTACCCCCATGATTGACGTACCTATACAATGAGTGGTGCTCAAGGGAATGCCAAAATGGGAAGCCAGCAAAATGGCAAATGCTCCTGAACTCTCAGCGGCAAAGCCCTGTATCGGCTCCAGCTTGGTGATTTTGAAACCCACGGTGCGGATTATGCGCCACCCGCCTAACGCTGTCCCAATCCCCATGACCACACCACAAAGCAGCATCACCCACACTGGAACGGCAAAGTGTGCCATCTTGCCTCCCAGCACCAGTGCCAGTGTAAAAACTCCCATAAACTTCTGTCCATCATTGCTGCCATGGCTGAAGGCCATAAAAGCAGCAGAGAGTATCTGAAGCCGGCTGAAGACGCCACGAATAGATGACACGCTGGTTCGCCGTAACAGCCAGTATAGGCTAGTCATTACTCCCATACCCAGAGAAAAGCCGAGAACGGTAGAGAAGCCGAGGCCGATAAGCACCTTGACCCATCCCTCCCAGAGCAGAACAGAGGGGCCGGCAATCGCCAGTCCTGCTCCAGCCAGTCCAGCCACAAGCTCATGGCTTTCGCTGGTGGGTATGCCATAGAACCAGGCGACCATACTCCAGATGATGATAGTAAGCATAGCAGCAAAAATCACAGGAAGGCTGATAATCTCTGGCTTCACGATGCCCGTGCCAATGGTGGTAGCGACAGCTGTTCCCGTTACCACAGCACCCACAATATTCAGAACAGCAGCCATAAGCACAGCCAGGGAGGGGGAAAGGACACGAGTAGAAACTACGGTAGCAATAGCATTAGGGGCGTCTGTCCAGCCATTCACAAATTCAGCGCCGAGCACCAATACTAGAGCGGCTACGAGAAGAAAGTTGCTGTCAGCCATACTTGAGGACTACCCCCTCAAGTACATTGGCGACATCTTCCCCGCGGTCAGTGGCGTTCTCCAGGTGCTCATAGATTTCACGCCATTTAATTACCTCGCAGGCGTCACTGAGACAAGCTTCAAACAGTTCAGCCAAGGCAGCATGAAACACATCATCAGCCTCATTTTCCAGGGTATTGATTTCCACACACTGCTTAAGAATCCATGAGAACTGGTCACGGTGACGCAAACGAGGTACTACCTCGTTCAACTTATTAGCCATCTTAACCACGATTCGGGCTAACTCTCGAGCCCTCTCCGTGGGTTGGGCAATACGATAAAGGCAGGCCGTCCTGCCCGCAGCCTCGATGAAATCCATGACATCGTCCAGGCTGTGAGCCAAGAGAGTAATATCTTCCCTGTCAATCGGTGTCACAAAGGTACGATGCACTCGAGCTATTATTTCATGCGTGACGACGTCACCTTTGTGCTCCAAATCCTTAAGCTCTTTGGCTTTTGCTTCCACGTTTTCATAGTTGTCAAAGAGGTCAACTAGCTTTTCGGCGGCAGTGACTAGATTAGCCGTCCCTTTTTCGAACAGGTCGTAGAACCCCATATCTCTGGGGATGAGCGAAAATTTAGCCAAAATGCACCTCCTGTCCGTTATCAGTCAAGAAGGTAGACAAGCAAGAATATTCCTCCGGCTTTTTTTCGCCGGGAGAAAGCAATGTCAGCAGAACCAATCTATTTGTGACATCAACAATGTAAGAAGTAACGCAGGAATGTGAACTCCAACCCCGCTTATTTTCACACTGGTCGATATGCACTTCCCGCCCCAAAATTCTCTTAGGTTGCGGCACGCATTATACCATACCGTAAGAAATTTCCACTATGGTCTATGCATCTGGATAAGTTACTCTTTCGCTTCCCCCCACCACTTCTTTAGCCGGTCAGCAATCTCTTTCTCGTAGCCCTGGTCACCGGGGATATAATAGCGTTTTCCCTGAAGAGAGGATGGTAGGTTTTGTTGCTTGACAAAATGGTCAGGATAGTCGTGGGCATATTTATAGCCCCGGCCATATCCCATCTGACGCATCAGACCGGTTACCGGGTTACGCAAGTGGAGTGGCACAGGCTCGTTCCGACCTTTTTGTATATCCTCCTGAACTCGGGAATAAGCCTGGTACAAGGAGTTGCTTTTAGGCGCAGTCGCCAGATAAACCACCGCCTCCGCTAGAGCGAGGTTGCCTTCGGGTAAGCCCACGAAGTGCACCGCCTGCTGAGCAGCTACCGCTATCACCAGTGCCTGGGGATCAGCCACGCCCACATCCTCAGAAGCAAAGCGCACGAGGCGCCGAGCGATATACAGAGGGTCCTCCCCAGCTTCCAGCATACGTCCCAACCAATATAAACCAGCATCGGGGTCAGAGCCGCGTAAGGATTTATGCAGTGCCGAAATAAGGTCATAATGCTGGTCACCACTTTTGTCGTAGAGCAAAGCTCGGTGTTGCAGTGCTTCCTCGATAGCAGACAACCCTATTGACCGTGAGCCATCCCTATCAGGCAAAGTAGCAAACACTGCCATCTCCAAAGCATTCAAAGCCACTCGAGCGTCACCATTGGACATAGTCACCAGGTGACGTAGAGCCTCCTCACTGATGGTAATGTGGAACTTACCCAGCCCTCTTTCTACATCCTTAATGGCTTGCTCGACAATGAGCCTGACTTCGTTATCGCTTAGCAGATTCAATCGGAAAACCCGGCAGCGAGAAAGAAGCGGGGAGATGACTTCGAAAGAAGGATTTTCCGTAGTGGCTCCAATTAAAGTAATTGTGCCATTTTCCACGAAAGGCAATACGGCATCTTGTTGGGCCTTATTGAAACGGTGAATCTCATCAATGAAAAGAATGGTTCTCTGTCCTGATGATTTTAGCCTCTTCTTAGCTTCCCCAATAACACGGCGCAAATCAGCCACTCCGGCGCTCACGGCACTAACAGGGCTGAAATGCGCTCTAGTGACATTGGCAATAATATAAGCCAGGGTCGTCTTGCCACTGCCTGGCGGTCCCCAGAAAATCATTGAAGGTAGCTGGTCTGCCTCGATACATTTGCGGAATACACGTCCATCGGCAACTAAATGCTCCTGTCCCACGAACTCGGCAAAACTCCGCGGTCGCATCCTTGCTGCCAACGGCATGGTGCCAGACAAAGCCTTTTCCTCCGGCAGCTCAAAAAGAGGCATCCTCTCCATCATTGCTAATCAAGACCTGTTACTTGAATCTTCTCACCTGAAACCGATAAAGCTTAACCGGCTCGCCGGCGGATATCCCCGCCTTGAGCCGACAGATAGCAATTTGCTCCTCGACAGTATCCACACCCTCTAAATCAGGCAACAAAAGTCCCTTTTTCCAACCGCTCTCCACGATAACCCCATATTTCTTGGGGTCAAGCTGGCTGACATCTGTGACTGGCTCGGGCTTAGTAAGTATATCCACGCTATATTCCAGGTCATCAAGCTCCGACGAAGTGACCGGAGGAAAACGAGGGTCCCTGGTGGCTGAGCTGATAGCATTGGCCATGATCTCTTCAGCCACGTTCTCTTTAGCTGGCTCAAAAGTGCCAATACACCCCCTTAGCTGTCCATGCTTATGAAGGGAAACAAAAACCCCCGCCCGCTCTCTCATTTCCGGAGTCAACTCCTTGGGCTTGGGCATTTTACCCGCTCGGATATAGCTTTCCACAGTCTCCTTAGCCAGCTTTACCACAGGATGAAGTTCCCTTGCCATAAAACACCTCCAATCCCTTGCCTCTCCCTCGATGGGAGAAAAATTTCAAGTCCGGAAATTAAGCTCAGCTCCACAGAACTTGCACTTGGAGCCATCCAGCCCCACCACATAGGTATCATAGCCAATGCGACGGACGACAGTCTTGCCACAGGAATAACACACGGTATTTTCATACTCATGCCCTGGCACATTGCCCAGATAGACAAACTTCAGCCCGGCCTTTTTCCCAATCCGATAAGCCCTCTCTAAAGTGGCTACCGGCGTAGCCGAAAGATGAGTGAATTCGTGCAGAGGGTGGAAACGAGTCACGTGCCAGGGAGTGAACTCACCCAGATTATCTCGAATCCAGGTAGCAATGCCCCTGAGTTGCTCCTCATCGTCGTTCATGGTGGGAATAACATTAGTCACCACCTCCACATGCATGCGCCATTTCTCTTTAGCCCGCCTGGCGACGTCCAGAATGCCCCGCCACTGAGGAATCTTAGCTAGCTGCCGATAGAATCCATCAGCGAAGCCCTTGACATCCACTCTCCAGGCATCAAGCCAGGGCCCTATGGCATCCAGAGCCTCAGGTGTAGCATAGCCATTGGTCACATACACAGTGTAGAGATTATTTTCCTTAGCCAGCTTGGCTGAGTCTAGGGTATATTCAAACCAAATCGTCGGCTCATTATAAGTCCAGGCAATGCCCTGGCAATCATACCTCTTGGTTAGCTCTATCTCTCTTTCCGGGAGCAACTGCTGGGAATCTTGCGGAATATCCACACAGGAAATCTCCCAGTTCTGGCATCCCTTGCAGTGAAAATTGCATCCCCAAGTGCCTAAAGAAAAAGCATAGGTAGCAGGAAAGAAATGAAATAGAGGTTTTTTCTCAATATGGTCGGCGGCCATCGAGGATACCTCAGCATAATTCATGCTATATAGCCTGCCATCCCGATTGATGCGCATACGGCAGACGCCAAGCTTGCCGGGATTAATAAGACACCGCCACTGGCAAACATGACACCTCGCCCGGCCACCAGGGAGTGTCTCATAGAGCATGGCCTCCCTTTCCATCATTTATCATTATACCACCCCAAATTACCTCGACATATCTCCGAGACCGTTTGGCAGTGCTGTGGGCGAGCACAAGCGCGACGCTACAAATTGAGAAATCCCAAACTCAAAGGTCAAAAATCAAAATGACAACTGACAACTCAAAATTTCTAACCTTTGGTCTGTCATTTTGCACTTTTAGTTTTGCTCTTTGCACTTCGGGGGCGTTTCTTTAGAACTCGGCTTTGGGGATTTGAAACTTAGCCCTTGTCGATATACACCTTGCTCAGGTCGGGAATACCCAGGGGACTGAGCTCGTAGCCTTTGACATAGGGCTTCACCAGGATATAGTTAGTGCCATGGAACAGGGGGAGACAAGGAGCATCATCAACCACCAGTTGCTCGGCTTGCTGATACATAGCCAGGCGGACAGCACTATCTGGTTCTACAGCTGCCTGGTCAAGTAAAGCATCCAGGTCGGGATTGCTGTATTCGAAGATATTGTTTTCGCTTCCAGTATAAAAGAGGATATCCAAGAAATTATGTGGGTCGGGGTAGTCAGCTATCCAACCCATTACGAACACCTCATCCTTCTCCTGCTTCAGGTTATAAAGGAAATTCTCCGTTTCCAGTTGCCTCACCGAGACTTCCACACCAAGGTTTTGCTGCCATTCCTGGATGATGGCGCCTAGATAACTGGGAATGTTATTGCCGTAGCCGTCAACAGTCAGGGTGATAGGGGGCAAGTTCGAGACATCTCTGTACCTCGAGGCGGCGATGAGCCCTTTCGCCTTTTCCACATCGTAGTCCAGTCCCTCCAGAGCCTCGTTATAGCCAGGCATGCCCGGCGGCAAAATACCATCAGCTTCACTAAGCAGGTCTCGCAATATCACCTTAGTAATACGTTCTTTATTCACAGCATGACAGAAGGCACGGCGGATGTTAACGTCGTCGAAGGGAGGCTGAGCAGTATTGAAACCCATATAATAGAGGCTAAGCTCAGGGGTTACCGCTAACTCTTGATGAAACGAGCCAGTCTCATCGCGCACCAAGTCGATGTAAGCCAGGGAAACAGGAACGACATCAACTTGCCCTGTTTCGTACAGAGCCATGGGTACACCGGCCAGAAGATAGACAACCTGCTTTAGCTTGGCAGGCTCGCCGTAATAAATCTGGCTACGCTCCAAAATCAGCCACTGACCTGGTTTCCATTCTTTTAGCTTAAATGGTCCTGTTCCGTTTGGCTTCAGCCACCAGTACTTCCCGGCTTCCACATTAGCCCTGTCAACCACAAAGGCGGTGGGATAAGCTAGCTTGTCCAAGAAGTAAGCCTTGGGAGCATCAATGGTGACCTGAAGAGTATAGTCATCAATGACTTCGACCCCGGAGATTTCCTCCGCTTTCCCCTCCAACACATCTTTGGCACCCACGATATCGCCCAGATACGTAGCGGCTGTGCCAGAGCCAGTAGCGGGGTCGCAAGCCCGCTCCCAGGAGTATTTGAAATCGGCGGCTTTGACCTCTTGGCCGCTATGAAACTTCACCCCGTGACACAGATGAAAGGTATATGTTTTGCCATCAGCGCTTTTCTCCCAAGTCTGAGCAATGTCGGGCACTATGTTCAGTTCTTGGTCAAGGCGAACCAAGCCCGAGAAGATTTGCATGACGTAGATATGAGAAGACATGTCAGCAGAAATCGCTGGGTCAAGCGTTATGGGACCAGTATCCCAGAGGCGAAGGGTGTCTTCGCTACCCCACCAGAAATAACAACTAGTTAAAGGGAGGAGAAAGCAGACAAGAACAAGCGAAAGGAATACAACGCGCCGACTTGATTTGCTATGAGAATAACTCGCCTTCATTGCTCTGTTAACCCACACATTCCTTGCTTGTCCTAGAAGGAGCTTGGCATTCCTTCACCAGATGACAATAATTCGGCTTATGGTGTCATCGTAGGGAGGCTTCGTCATATAATGGCCTGCCGGAGGTACTACACACTGGTAATAACGCTTACCAACTTGAAGCTCGACCTCCCAGTCAAGCTGCGGATCAACAAAGACCAGCCCTCTGTCAGTAGTATCAAAGGCAATAATGGCATGCCCAGTTTCCCCATGATACTCAATAACCACGTAGGCACAGCGAAATCCCTGTCTTACCGCGTTGGCCTTAACATCAGCAGCAAAATTGACACAGGTATACTCATCTGGTGCATATTCGTGCTCGCTTATTCTGTCCCAGGCTAAAAAATCTTTCATTTCCTGGTAGCTCGGGTCTCTCAACACGTAGCCATATCCCGTGATGAGGCGCTCATAGTTAACTTGCAGGCTAGAAAGCGTAGCTTCCAGGGATTCGATAAGTTCTTTTGATGTGCTTAATTCAGCCTCCCCCGCTGCCAGCTCAGCTTCTGCGTCTGTTAATTGCGTTTGCTTCACCTCTAGCTCAGCTTCTACCAGCGCTAGATTACTGCGTGTCTCGTCCAGCTCATTTGATACCCAAGCCGTGGCGATCAAGAATGCCATGGCTGCTAGTGTTAGAATAACAATAGCAGCCCAGAACTTCTTATGTGAATGGCTCTCCAGCATAATTATGCCCTCCAAATATTGATTTCAAAGCGGATAATAACTGAGCGGGATTTTGGGAATCCTTCGCCATCTTCTCGAAAGGACACAAGCCTGTGCCATCATAGTTAGAAATATGAGGAACTATGTTTTTACTGGTAACGGTCACCCCTTGTCCCCTCAGCATATCGAGTGCTCCCTCGCTGGCTATGCCAGCATATACCGAGGCTACCCCAACGTAAAGGCAAAGCATAGCTACAGCTAAGCCCACGATGCGGTCAGCTACTGCAGCATTATGTAAACTCTTTCCCATGCTCTGAACAGCCTGAAAAAAAGGGACTATTCCCCGCTCTCGGGAGCTGACAAGGACTTGCCCACCCTTCACTATAACGAGGTTCCATTTCTCTTCCTCCAAAAGAGAGCGAGCCAGGTCAATATCTTCCATGTTACTCCACGTAGCGCCTTAAATAATCACGCACAAACCTTAAGGGATTAAATCCTAAATCCCAAGCACGAAATCCTAAACAATATCTAAATCCAAATACCAAAACTTATTTTGCCTTTCCCACTATGGACCCGAAAATTTTCATAAGCTCCGTGGCCTCATTAATCAACGATTGCTTCCTCCTTTCTGCATCTTCTTCACTTACCTCAATAAGCCTCAGCCAATACCTACTCTCTTTAGCTTCCTTGCGACAAATCTTAACTCTCATGGTAAAATCTTTTTTGCTTAAGGCTTCGTTAGCTTCGATGTAATTTGACCCAACTGAACCAGAAGACCTAATAACTTGTTTCATTATTTCAATGTTTGCCACTGTTTTGGGCAGAGTACTTACAAATTCTATTACCTCCTTGGCAAATCTTAGAGTTCGCTCTTCTAAATCATACCGTTTTGAGTTTTTAATTTCGGTCATTTGAATTTGTTTAGAGTTTAGAATTTAGTATTTAGAATTTCCCCCGCATCACTTTATTTTGTTACACACAGCTCATATGCCATGCTCCCCAAGCCAAGTTCCTGGGCAGTTCTTATTTGAATCAGGCTGTCTGTACCATTTATCTTGCCCAGTATATCAGAGGAGCTTATACTGGCGAATTTGCCTATGGGCTTGGTTTGAGCAATCAAGTCCAACGACGCCTTATCAATAGCTACCACGTCTGTGGAGGCAAGCATGCCAATATCGGGGATTATTGGCAAACCTGATGGCGTAATGCAGTCACATAATGGCGTCACATCTTGTATGAAATTGATGAAAACCACCTTAGAGCGAAACCGGCTTAGCACCCTGGCGGCAGCATGAGCCAGATAAACCTGAAACTTTTCCTTAGCCTGGAGGGGCAGGGAAAATACCTTCTCCGGGCAAGAATAAAGGCAATTATTACAATTCAGGCATTTCTTTTCATCACGCACTACCTTCTCCTCAAGTACAGACAAAGCTTCGAAGGCACAAGCTTCGATGCACTTTCCACAGCCCGTACATTTAGAGATGTCCATGACGCCACGATTTACGCTATGTTGAGCAGCCTTCGACTCCTTGGTAACACAACCCATAGCCACATTCTTGATAGAGCCGCCAAAGCCAGATAGCTCATGCCCCTTGAGATGAGAAAGAACTACCATGGAGTCGGCATCGAGAATTTTTCTGGCTATTTTTACTTTGTCTAAAGAGCAATTAGAAACCCGCTTGGGAATATCCACCCACTCTCCATCATAGCCTTGCTCCCCGTCAGCGATAATGACCGGCGCTCCCAACGTTCTCTTGGTGAAGCCATTGAACGCTGCTGTGGCCAGGTATTTGCTAGCAGTGAATCTCCCCAAGGAATACAGAGTAGTGGTATCCGTGACAAATGGTTTAGCCCCAGCTTCCTTAATCAAATCACATACTCGGCGCACTATGGGTGGGCGAAGGTAAGCACTAGCACCATATTCTCCCATATGAACCTTCACCGCTACTGAATCACCAGTAGAGACAACATTGGCTACTCTAGAGAAAAGAGTCCTCAACCCTCTGAGGAAAGCTCTATTCGCATCATAAGGAAAAAAGAAAACCTCGTTCCTTTCGCCAGTCTTCATGATGCTCGTTTGCCCATTAAAACAAATTCTTAGCTTTCAGGCTTAAGTAGCTTTTATCACAGACTATGATGTGGTCAAGGACATCAATGCCTATGATCTCGCCAGCTTTAGCCAGCCGCTTGGTTAGCTCAACATCCTCTTTGGATGGCTCGGGGTCACCCGAAGGATGATTGTGCACAAAGATTACCGAAGCGGCGGAGGAAGAAACCGCTTCCTTAAACACCTCGCGGGGATGAACAATGCTCGTATCCAGGCTGCCTATGGAAACTGGCTTACAATTTATTAACCTGTTTCTAGTATCCAGGCAAAGTACCAAAAAATGCTCCTTCTTCTTGCCTTTCAACTGGCTCCTCACCACGGCAGCCACATCCCCCGGGGACTTGAGCATCGGCTGAGGCTCCTCACCAACATCGGCTTCCAGCCTCTTACCTAACTCCACCGCAGCTTTAATCTGCGCCGCCTTGGCTGGCCCAATGCCACTTATCTGAGTCAACTCCTCCACAGAGGCATTGGCAATGCCTTTGAGATTGCCAAACCGGCTTAACAGCTTTTGGCTAGTTACCATGACTGATTCACCTTTAATTCCTCGACCCAGAATTAAAGCTAAAATCTCCTGGGCAGAAAGAGCTTCACTGCCCAGCTTAAGCAGCCTCTCCCTGGGGCGCTCACTGAGGGGCAAATCGTGAACAGTAAAAGAGTCTTTCATGGCTTATCGCACATGGTCTATTTCCCGGACGATCTTCGCCAGGTCCACTTCTCCAGAGCCAAGGCACCCCATAAGACCAGAGCTGTGGCTAATGCTGCTAACGCAGCAATCAAAGCAGGATGAGATTGCCTCGCTTCGCTCGCAATGACAGTGTGGGGCTCCACCGTTGTCCGCCAAAGAGCATCAAGACCATCTATATCAAAACCATAGACTTCAGTCAAAGCTTCATCATAGGTACTACCCTGCTTCAAAAGAGCCAATAAATCAAGCATCTTATCCTGTCCATAATTATCCAGCAGATACTCCACAAGGCTATAGCTTTCAGCATACGAAAGGCGAGCTTTTTCAGTGTAAGCGGAAAATGGACTACACAGGCTACGCACCGAAATAAGCTCGTCCTCTGAAATAGCCCTTTCCAGGTAGGAGCGGAAGACAGGATCAAGCTCGCCCTCGTTATACATAGCTAACCCTTCATCAAGCCAAAGAGGAAGCCGCCCATAGGGGCTAAAAGTTGCTTGATGAACAACAAGATGCGTTAGCTCGTGAACCAGGGCTTTCCTGCCCCAATCAAGTTCGCCCGGCGGAATACCAATAGCGATTATACCAAACTCCATAAACGCAACGCCGCCACTCCATTCCTGAGGAAAAATCATAGCCCCCCGTAAATCATCAGTGGAGGCATAAATATATATCTTGATGGGCCTCTCTGGATAGGTGCCAATATCCTGGGTCAATCTGGCAAGTCCTTCCTGACAAGCATTCATCAATGCTTGGGCGAAGGACTCACTACCTTCGTACCAGAAAAGCGTCAGATTTCCGCCCGGAGGTGCGATACCAGTCAAGCTCTGCCAGGAATAACGAGTGTCATCGAAATGCATTATCTCAGGCGAAGTCTCAATTGTATTCCCAGCACCATCCTTAATCATCCACCAATATGCGACTTCAGCACCAGGGGGCAAGCTGGCATTCGTCATATCCCATACCCAATTAGCCGCTATCCTGCTTGCTGAGGTAAAATCAGCCCAACCTTCACTGACAACTTCAGCGTAGTTCATCTTATCCACCTGGTAATAGAGACGGACATCAACGATATTAGCGCTGCTTTCAGCCTCGAGGGTGAACACAGCCTTGCTTGGGAAATCTACACTTACTTCACTATCTATAACTGTAATACCAGCCCCGGCTGCAACAAGTGAGGGGTTTAAAAGCCAAAAAAGCACCGAAATTATTAAGCCAATGCGTTTAATCATTTCCCTACTTTAGACCGAAGGTAGGCAGTGATAAATCCGTCCAGTTCTCCATCCAATACAGCTTCGGCGTCGTGAACCTCATAATCAGTGCGGTGGTCCTTCACCATTTTGTAGGGGTGAAGGACATAACTTCTTATTTGATTTCCCCAAGCCGCTTCGATACGCTCGCCTTTTAGCTTGGCTCTCTCCTCCTCTTTCTTCTTGCGCTCAAGCTCCAGGAGGCGAGAATAAAGGACCTTCAAAGCAGCTTCTTTGTTTTGGTGCTGAGACCTCTGACCCTGGCAAGTAGCTACCAGCCCTGTAGGTAAGTGAGTTATCCGGACAGCGCTGCTTGTCTTCTGCATATGTTGCCCGCCAGGACCGCTGGACCTGAAGGTATCTATTCTCAAGTCTTCCGGATTTATTTTAACGTCTACCGTCTCTTCAGCTTCAGGGAGGACTTCCACCAAGACGAAAGACGTGTGGCGGGCATGATCAGCATCAAAGGGGGAAAGCCGCACTAACCTGTGCACCCCGTGCTCACCTTTGAGATAGCCATAGATATAATCTCCTTTAATTTCCACAATAGCGCTTTTGATACCAGCCTCTTCTCCCGTAGAGACATCTAAGACTTCAGCCTCATAATCATGCCGCTCTGCCCACCTCAGATACATCCTGAGCAGCATGTTTGCCCAATCCTGAGATTCTGTGCCACCAGCACCAGCATGAAGAGCCAGCATAGCATTTCGACTATCGTAATCACCAGTGAAAAGCTGCTGGCTCTCCAACTGTTCAAACCGAGAGTTCAGCTTTTTTAGCT
The DNA here is from genome assembly GCA_013388845.1 of Chloroflexota bacterium. GTDB lineage: Bacteria > Chloroflexota > Dehalococcoidia > GIF9 > AB-539-J10 > RBG-13-51-36. Next base: position 14,491 of record JACAEN010000042.1, read on the forward strand.
CCAGCCCTATCTCATCCTTAAGAGAGTAATCTTCTTCCTTGATAGCCAGAGCAATCATTTCCTGAAGGTCGGCAGCTTTCTTTTCCAGCTCCCGCCAAGCCTGGACCAGATTCTTCTTGCTCCTGAGCTCCCGCATGATAGCTTGAGCTTTAGCCGGATCGCGCCAAAAATCGGGCTGGGCCGACTCTGCCTCTATCCTGGCAATTTCCTTTTCCTTGCCCGGGATGTCAAAGATGCACCATGATGTCTGAGATTTGACGAAGCAAAGCTTCTAGATTTTCTTTCTCCTCTTGCATCTGAAATACTCCTTAATCGAATAACTTCCCCTGGCAGCTTGGTTCGAAGGTCAACATCCCTCCGGCAGCTAGATGAGCCAAGCGGGTAGGTTCCGGAAGTCTGTAACCACGGCAGCACTTTAACACCCATTGTAAAGCCGACATCAAGTCAATTTTATGACCCACGGAAACATATATTGGCTTCATGCCAGATTTAGTCCTTAACGCTGCCCCAATAAGCTCTCCATTATCAAGCAATTCAGCATGAGAGCCAGCCTCTTCTTCCACAGGCTGATGCTGACCACACAGGATAGATTTGGCACAGCCTATAGTAGGCAAATCGAGAAAAAGTCCCACATGTGAGGCGAGCCCAAACCTCCTGGGATGAGCAATCCCCTGACCGTCAACCAGAATAAGATCAGGAACATTACATAGTTTTTCGCAAGCAGCCATGATCAAGGGACTTTCCCGAAAAGACAAAAGACCAGGAATATAGGGAAATGTGATCTTACCTTGAGCTACCTCTACCTCCACCATGCTAAACTCAGGATAACGGAGTACCACCACAGCTCCCCTTGCCACGCCCTGAGCGTCAGGACGAGATATGTCAATACCGGCAACAAGACGGGGGTTGATAACTTCGTTTTCAGTTACCACCCTTCTGGCCAGGTTCAACTGTATTTCCCGGGCTTCGGCAACACTGACATCCCACCCATGTAATGCCTGCACTCTCATGTCTTGAATTATAAAGCATTCTACTTTAATAACAAACTTTAAAGTCGCGATATATATAAAGAACAGGATTCCTACCAAGAGTACCATTTGCCAAAAAATGAACTACCATGTTACAATCACGGACGCAATCAATCATCAGTTGCTGAAATGATTATCCGCCCATTGACGTGTTATGGCCAAAGAAATCACCAGTAACGTAGAAGCCCTCGAGGTCGAAGCCGAAAAGATACTCCGAGAGGCAAAGACCAGAGCCAGTGAAATCCTCCTCCAAGCTAAGGAGGAGGCCAAGAAAATATCTTCCTCTCAGTTGCCCCTTCATGAGATGAAAACTCAGTGCGACAAGATTGTGAGCGAGGCTCGGGCAGAAGCTAATAGGAAAATCAAGGATTCCGAGCAGAAGGCTGCGGAAATCAGCATCAGCGCCGATAGGAAAGTAAAAGAGATTACGGAGCGCGTGGTGAATATTGTCAGGGGGCGAAGCTGACATGGTGCCTTTGGTCGTCAATACACCTGACCCCATGGTTAAAATCAGGGTAATGACTCCCAAGGATTACTCCACCCAGACGCTTAAAACTCTGCATACCATTGGTGCGCTTCATGTTGAGGAAAGCGAAGAGCTAAAGCCTGTAGACAAAGAAGCCATTGAACGGGAAAGAAAGAAAGTCAGTGAACTACTAACCAGCATTAACGATATATTAGCTTATCTACCGAAGGGAGAAAGGGTCTCGCTGGGAGAGGATTTGGAGGTCATATATGCCAGGCCCCTGGATGAAATTGACACCGAAGTGAGGGCGTTATGTACTAAGCTCGGTAAAATGCATCAAATAGCAGCCAAACTCAACAATACAGTTAAGGAGCTAACAGAGCTAACCAAGTATCTGGGCTCTGTGAGTCAACAATCCGATATCAGATTAAGAGACCTAAATTTTTCTGGAAGCTATCTGTTTTCTCGGGTTTTCGTGTTTCCTAACGAGCTATTTGAAACCCTCTACCCTAAACTCAGAGATTACCTACTCGAGAATATTATGACCTCGATAGAAAACGAGACCGTCTTATATGCTATTGCCAAAGTTGAAGACCGGGAAACCATAGAGTCTGCCGTCAAGGATGATGGCGGTAAAATTTTACAGATACCAGAAAAAGATTTGACACTGAGAGAATTCCTGGAAATGGCCGACGGTAATATTCACAACTTTGAAGAAGAATTGGCAAAGCTGCAGACCGAGATTGAAAGCAGAACCAGAGAGAATTTGAAGACGCTCGTCCTTTTCAGGGAGGCATTATCAGCCGAAACGGAAAGGTTAGCAGTTTTAGCCAAAGCCTGTGAGGCAAAATACATCACACTGATTCAGGGATGGATTCCAGGGGCTAGCGCTGAGGATACGATCTCTCAAATCAAAGAGAAGGTGGACTATGTGTTCGTTGATACCAGTAAGCCGCAAGAGGTTGAGGAGCCTCCCACCAAGTTTAGGAATTCTCGTGCCTTCCGGCCATTCCAGGTCGTGGTAAAGCTGTTTGGCGTCCCCAGATACAGGGAATGGGATCCCACACCTATAATATCTTACTCCTTTCCTTTTTTCTTCGGTCTGATGATGAATGATGTCGCGTATGCCGCTATATTCTTATTATTCGCTAATCGTGGCTTGAGGATGTTTGTTGACGACCCCGAATCCGAAGGATTTAAGCTATTTCAGAGAATGCTCTATATAAGCGGTAGCGTCGGTCTCGTCTTTGGGTTGCTCACAGGCAGCTATTTTGGGAATTTTCACCAGATCTTCGGGATCGAGAGTTTGGCTCTTGCTGGGTGGATTGAATCACTACTTGGAAATCCCTTGTGGTTTATAATTCTCTCAATAATCATAGGCTTGATTCACGTAAATATAGCGCACATACTGACGCTCATTAAGGGGGCAAAAGCAGGTAATAAGGGAACGGTGGTCTGTAAAGTTGGGCTATTCTTACTGGAAATTGGAGCAATACCTTGGATCGCGCATAAGATGCTTCACGCAGATATCCCCATATTACCAGAACAAGTATATCCTATCCTGTTATACATCGCAGGTGCGGGCTTAATCCTGATTATCGCTTCTTACTTGGTAATGAATGGTGCCCTTTTGGGGGGAATTTTCTCATTGTCTGAAGCAACCGGAATCTTAGGTGACGTTATGTCATATTGCCGACTGGCAGGTGTCGGTTTAGCTACCTATTACCTCGCTTACTCTTTCAATTTGATGGCTACCATATTACCTGATTTGATACCGGCAGTGATTCGAGTCGTTGCTGGACCGTTACTGGCAGTGATAATTTTGCTTATTGGCCATACAATCAATTCAGCTCTCACCGGCATCTCCTGTTTTGTGCATTCCCTCAGGTTGTGTTTTGTGGAATTTCTCCTCAAGTTCTACGAAGGTGGCGGCAGGGAGTATAGTCCATTCCACTTGAAGACTCGACCGGTGTTTGCCAAAGCAAAATCTTAGAAAGGAGTTTAGAAAGGAGTATAAAATGGCATTTGATCCAACAGCATTGGCAATTCTGGGCGGGGCCATAGGATTGGCTGGAGGCATGGCAGGTTCTTCAATAGGTGTCGGTATCGCCGCATCTGCGGGAGCTGGCACGCTGGCTGAAGAGCCTGGGCAATTTAGAAATGTTATCCTGTTATCGTCTCTTCCCATGACACAGACCTTTTATGCGCTCATAGTTCTTATACTTATCATAACCACGGTGGTGCCAAAAATAGCTGGCATGCCTGATCCTGGTGGTAGTGGTCTGGCTGTGCTGGGCTGTGGTATCTTTGTCGCATCCACTGAGGGTTTCTCGGCAGCATATCAGGGTGTTATATGTGCTTCAGGCATCTCGCTCTTGCCCAAGACAAAGGGAAAACTACTAACTACCACCATGATATTAGCCGTACTTGTTGAGCTGTGGGGTATACTGGGAATAGTGTTTAGTGTACTGACGCTAAGCTTGCTAGGGCTTTTCTAGAGGTGTCCTAAGAATGGAGAAATTGAGCGAAGCTGTCTTAAACAAAGTAAACGCGGAGGCTCAGAGCATAATTCAGGAAGCTAAAGAGAAGGCGCGAGAGGAGATAGAGAAGGCCAAAAGGCAGAGAGAGGTGAGGTTCGAGGAAGAGAAGAGCAGAATGCTCGGAGAGGCGGAGGAAGAAGCTGCGAGGATTTTAGCACAGGCTTCCATCAAGGCACGTCAAAGATTATCCAGTGCCAAAGCTGACATAATCACCAAAATAATTGACGGGGCGCGGAAAGAACTGTCTCAAATTTCAAGCGACGAAACTCACCTTCTAAACTTGATCAGCGAAGCTATAGACGGGCTCGGCGTGGATAAAGCCAGAGTTTATGTTTCCCCAAGAGATATAAGCACTGTAAAAAAGTTTCTTGGAGCGGATAAGAAATTGTCCGGCAAGATAGTAGAAGTCAGGGAATCCAATTGCTCGGGAGGGGTCATAGTTGAAGATGTTGAGGGGAAGCTCAGGATAGATAACACTTTTGAAACCAGACTGGAGATGCTGCTACCCAAGCTGCTACCGGAGATAAGTAAGGAACTCTTTGAAACCACATAAGGAAAAGTTGTGCTCAATCCAAGATACGCATTCATATCTGCTTGTCTGAAAGGCGAGGAACCTAAAACTGTCACCTCCGAGCATATAGATAAAATGATGGCAGCATCCAATCTCCAGGATGCGCTAGCCATCATCAGAGAGACCGATATAGGAAGCTATCTGGAGGGATTGCCTGTTAGGACTTTTGATGACCTAGATCAATGCCTGTGGAGCTATCTCGCGCAGCGCATCCAATATGTAGAAGCATTCAAGTTCCTGCCCAAAGACGTTCTGAAACTATCCAGGGCATACGTAGTGAAGTATGATGTCTCCAACGTTAAAGCTGCTCTACAAAGCATCGCCATTGGTAAGAAAGCCAGCATGATACCAGTTGGGATTATCTATAATAGCGGGTTACTAGATGAACTCTCCAAGGCTGAGAATATAGATGACATCATCGAGCTACTTACCAAGTGCAAACTGGGAGATTATGTACCTGCGCTGGAACAGTACAAAGGAGATAAAGGCGCAAAGTCGAAACTCCTTGCCGAAGCTAGATTAGATGGTGAGTATTACAAAAACATGTTAAACATGGCCAGAAGAATAAAAGATGGCTTTGTACTTGCTCAGGCTTTCGGCCTAATCATAGACTTGGCAAACCTGCAAATCGCCATGAGAGCCATAATTGAGGGCATAGGAGCTGATGCTACTGAATTTGTTATTGCTGGCGGCTACAGGATTACCGACAAAGCCATTAAAGAATTACTACCTCTTAAAATAACCGACATACCTGCCAGGCTGGAGGATGCCCAATATCAGGAAATAGCCAATGAAGTATCCGCTCATTATGATAAGACAAAAAGCATCACGGCTGTTGACGAAATCATTGACAAACACAAGTTCAGGATACTTAAGGAAATGCTGTCACCTCGAGTGCTATCCCCCCTGGTAATGGCCTGGTATCTAATCCTCAAAGAGGTTGAAATACGGAACCTACGGCTAGCTCTAAAAGCCATAGTCGATGGTGTTTCTGTTCAGGAAATAAAGAATTACTTGGTGTTTTGATACAATGCCTATCCAACACTTAGATATAGCTGTCATAGGAGACGAAGAGCTGGTCAACGCATTGAGATTGGCTGGCATCAGCAAGCATTACACGATAAAGGGCAATCATGACGTTCGTGAAAATGTCAGGAAAACCCTGACCGAGCTACTGGCCGAGCCCAATGTGGGCATAGTAATTATATTAGAGGACTATGCACAATATGTTGAAGACCTGCTGACCCAGATTAGAAAAAGGAAAGGAACAACCCCTGTAATCGTCGAAGCTCCGTCGAAGTTTGGCACAAAGTATCCAAATGTTAGAGAATATTACCGGGCGCTTATCAGAGAATCTATAGGGTTTGAAATAGAAATTTGAGATTATAGTAAAGTAGGAGGATAAAGACATGGGCAAAATATGGAGAGTTTCCGGTCCTCTAGTCATCGCTGATGACATGAAAGGTTCCCAAGTTTACGAAGTTGTCGAGATAGGTGAAGAAGGGCTTGTCGGGGAGATAGTAGGACTGGAAGGGGAGAAGGCCATAATCCAGGCACACGAAGATACTCTGGGATTGAAAGTTGGCGAAGTGGTGAGAGGAACGGGAAGAGTATTAAGTGCCGAGCTAGGCCCCGGACTCGTGGGCTCTATTTACGATGGGCTACAAAAATCCTTGCTTACCCTGGGTGAGAACATTGGCCCGTTTATAAAACGGGGTGCTAAAGCCTCAGCTCTCCCCCGCGACAAAAAGTGGCAGTTCACACCTAAAGTCAAAGTCGGGGATGCTGTCAGTCAAGGGGATATAATAGGCGTAGTGCCGGAGACTAATCTGATAGAACACAGGATAATGGTGCCCGTGGGAATCCAAGGCACGATAAAGGAGATACGCCAAGGCGACTACACTGTCGAAGAGCCTGTAGCCTGGGTAGAGCATAATGGCGAAGTAAAAGAACTCACGCTGATGCAAGTGTGGCCAGTAAGAAAGCCCAGACCTTATAAGCAGAGGCTGGACCCTGCGGGCTTGCTCACCACTGGGATGCGAATTTTGGATTACATGTTCCCCTTAGCTCTTGGTGGCAAAGCCTCTATACCTGGAGGTTTTGGTACCGGGAAAACCGTTGCCCTGCAGCAGCTAGCTAGATGGGCTCAGACACATCTGAACATCTACGTTGGCTGTGGCGAAAGGGGCAACGAGATGGCAGACGTGCTTTACAGCTTTAGGCAACTCAAGGACCCCAATACAGGAAGATTACTACAAGAGAAGGAGATTTTTATAGCTAACACCTCTAACATGCCCGTTGTAGCCAGGGAAGCAAGTATTTTTGTGGGCATTACTATGGCCGAGTATTTCCGGGACATGGGCTACGATATTTTGCTGGTTGCTGATTCGACTTCGAGATGGGCTGAAGCCATGAGGGAGATGAGTGGCAGACTGGAGGAAATGCCAGGGGAAGAAGGTTTTCCTTCCTATATGGGCTCTCGACTTTCCTCTTTCTACGAAAGAGCCGGAATGGTTGAATGCTTAGGTAATCCTCCAAGAAAGGGCTCAGTGACAGTAGCCGGTGCGGTAAGTCCCCCGGGAGCTGACTTCAGCGAACCGGTAACCCAAAACACACTTAGAATAATAGATGCCTTGTATGCCTTGGATGTTTCCCTGGCCAATAAGAGACATTTTCCAGCTATAAACTGGCTTACCAGTTATAGCCTTTATGTAGATGCAGTCAAAGATTGGTGGAATGAGCACGACCCAGGGTGGGAGAATACCCGAGCTAGTGCCTTGAGAGTATTGCAGCAGGAGGCTGAACTGGAGGAAATTGTCAGACTCGTCGGTCCCGAAGCTTTGCCCGAAGGAGACAAATTATTGCTTCTTATCGCCAGGATGATACGTGAGGACTTCCTTCAGCAAAGCGCCTATCACGAAGTCGATACCTACTGCGTGCCCAAAAAAGCAGGGCTTATGCTTAAGACAATAATGAAGTTCTACGAACTAGCTCAGGAGATGTTAAATTCAGGGGCAGGCATTGAGAGTATTCGTTCCTCACCCATGGTGTACAAAATATCCAGGATGAAAGACATACCCAACGAGGTCTTTGAACACAGAATCAAAGAATTGTGGTCGGAGATGGAACAAAGCATGGTAACTGGCAAACGCGTTCCCTGAGGAAAGGAGGACTTTTATGGATTTTTCTTCGCTTTACGTCAAAGAAGGAAGAGCAATCAATAAGGCTAAGGGAGCCTTGCTCGTAGCTGAAAGCATCCCCGGTATAAAATTTAATGAGATGGTTGATGTCCAGCTTGGGAATGGCGAGATAAAAGGTGGTCAAGCCATAGACATCAGTGAAAAGGCAACTATCATCGAGGTATTTGGTGGCGTCAGCGAAGTAGACCTCATCGGAAGCAAGATAAGGTGTAAGGGCGAAACTTTGAAGTTGCCAGTATCTATGGACATTTTAGGGAGAATCTTTAATGGGATGGGAGAACCAATAGATGGAGGCCCGCAGGTGATTCCCGAAGATTACCTGGATATTAACGGTGAGCCCATAAACCCCGCCCTCCGCCAGCCTCCAGCAGAATTTATTGAAACGGGAATCTCGGCGATAGATGGCTTGAACGCATTAGTCAGAGGGCAAAAATTGCCCATATTCAGCGGCTCGGGACTGCCTCACAACCGAATTGTAGCTCAAATAATCAGACAGGCAACCGTAAAGGGCAAGGAGGAAAGATTCGCCTTAGTGTTTGCGGCTATTGGCATCAGTTACGATGATGCCTCCTTTTTCATGAAGAATCTGGAAAGGACGGGGGCACTGGAGAGAACTGTGGCCTTTATCAATACCGCATCAGACCCTGTTATCGAGCGAATATCAACACCACGGCTAGCTTTAACCGCAGCCGAATATCTGGCCTGGAAAAGGAATATGCATGTGCTAGTCATACTCACTGACATGACCAATTATTGCGAAGCGCTCCGCGAACTTTCTTCCATGCGAGAGGAAATACCTTCCAGAAGAGGATATCCCGGGTATATGTACACTGACCTGGCCACAATGTATGAGAGAGCAGGCAGGATTTTTGGTAAAGAGGGCTCAGTGACTATAATGCCCATTTTGACTATGCCTGACGATGATATAACACATCCCATACCCGACCTTACCGGCTATATAACCGAGGGACAGATTGTCCTTTCCCGAAATCTAGAAAGAAAAGGAATATACCCACCCATAGATGTATTCTTATCTCTTTCCCGAATGATGAAAGAAGGCATTGGGCCGGGCAAGACCAGGGAAGACCACAACAATGTCTTCATGCAATCCTACGCTGCTTATGCTGAAGGATGCTACCTCAGAGAGATATCCACCATTATAGGTGCCGAGGCACTAAGCGAAAGAGACAAAATATATTTGACCAACGCCGATGAGTTCGAGAGAAAATTCATATCTCAAGGTGAGTCGGAGAAAAGAACGGTAGAACAAACCCTGGATACAGCTTGGGGGCTATTTTCAGCACTGCCTGAAGAAGATTTGAAACTTATTAGAGAAGAGTTTATCAAGAAGTATCTTCCCGAGTATCGGAAGTCGAAGTAGGTGCCGAGGAAATGCCGGAACTAATCAAAGTTAGACCTACAAAAATTGAGCTGGTAAAACTAAAACGCCGACTTGCGTTGGCGCAAAGAGTACAAAAGATAGTAAAGGACAGGCTTTCCATACTAACCATGGAATTTTTACAAACAGCAAGAGATACAGTGGAAGCCAAGGGAAAACTACTCGATGAACTAGCCAAACTTTATAAGGCACTATCCATCGCCGCCGGCTACCACGGGTACATAGCTCTGGAAAAGGAACTAATAGCCACCGAGGCCGATTTGAAAGTCACCGCTGGCTTAAGAAATGTAGCCGGTGTGCGAATCCCATCTTTTGAGGTTACCGACGGTGCAAAGCCAATGAGAAGATACAATCTAGTTGATACCTCCTCATGGTTAGACCAGGCAGCACAATTATCCAAAGAATGCCTCAAAGCCATCGTGGAGCTGGCTGAACTTCAGAGGAATTTTGAATTACTGGCCATGGAAATAAATAGGACAAAGAGGATAACCAATGCTCTGGAATATGTGGTAATCCCCGGACTACAAACGACGATAAATTACCTAAATATGAAGTTCGAGGAAAGAGACAGAGAAGAGAAAGCGCGACTGAAACGTGTGAAAGTGCTGGTCGCTCGAGGATAGACAAATGCCTAAGCCTTTACAAGATGAAGCAAAACAATCTCCCTACGAAAAAATGCTCCAGGAATGCCTGAGAGGCGAACTCAGGATAGTGAATTCTGGGTTACCACAAAGCCAAAAACGGCTATCAAATCTATTAACCGAGGAATATCCTCATGTGGTATGTAACGATGGCAGCATCCACCCCTTTAAGAAAAGTGAACTTGCATATCTGGCAAGCATACTAGACAGTGATGAACAGAAAGCATTGTTATTACCCATGCTTATAGAGGTAGGAGCAAATCAAGGCGAAGCAGCCATAATATGTGGAGGGGAAATAGAGGAGAAAGTCATATCAAAAGCACTTAATATGCCGGTCACATGCGAGGAAAGAAGGATTAGGATATATAAACCACAACTAGCTTTGCTAAGGAGGAAGTTCAAAACCACAACCGTATATGTATTCTCTCCTAAAATCGTTGCCTAATTTGCCCAACCACCCCGATGTAATCAGAGCAGTTTTCTTATTCCTGTACCGCCAAGCTATTAGGAGTATGCTCTTTAGGCCAGAAGCCATTGACAAACATCGCCACTTAGGAGATAATCACTTTATTGAATTCACCCACAAAAATCTTGCGATTTTCGTGGGAACCTGACAGATGTAGAAATTAAATTTATCAAGGCCCAAAAAGTCTGGTAACTTTTTGGGGTTGATTTAAATGGTTAAAATTAGATTACGCCGCATGGGTAGAAGAAATAGACCATTCTACCGAGTGGTAGTAGCGGATAGTCACTCTCCCCGCAATGGTAAATTTATTGATATTATCGGCCACTACAATCCTTTGACTGACCCCGCAACTATCAGCATTGATGAAGAAAAAGCTTTAAAATGGCTTAGATATGGAGCTCAGCCTACAGATACGGTACGCAGCTTGCTTGGCAAACTAGGCATTATGGATAAAGTTAAGCCGACCTCAGGCCAAAACTAACTTAAGGAGGCGAAATGAAAGACCTGCTGGAATACATTATCAAAGCCATTGTGTCACAACCTGACGCAGTAAAGATCACCGAGGAAAACAGTGATGAGGGCCTGTTAATTAAATTAGAAGTTGCTCCCGATGACAAAGGAAGGGTCATCGGTAGGCAGGGTCGCGTAGCTCAAGCGCTACGAACGCTACTTCGAGTAAAAGCAGCTAAACAAGATACCAGAGTCAGACTGGAAATACTGTAGTTAGGATTGACAACAGATCCGATTTCCAAGGTTTATCAACCCTTAATTATGCGCACACCTCGGATCACATTTCTCAAGAAGGCTGGCAATCCTTTTGAAGGGGATTGTCAATCCTCAGAGTAGTTTCTGCCCTCATCAAACATAATCTTCAAGTTCCAGCAAGGTTATGATTCCCTTTTCCTGGCCCTTGTCCATAGTGATAGAACATCCTTCACTTTGAATTTTTGTCTGAGTTCGTACCGCCATAAACTCTTTGACAATTTTTTCTACCCAAATGGCCATGAGCAAACTGACAAAATGTGCTAAATTGTAGTTAGATTTGGGGACTTAAGGTGGCTACGTTTCGGAGTTATCAAACAAAAGGCATCATCTTAAAACAAACCAAGCTGGGGGAATTCGACAAGATAGTCACCGTTTATACCCAGGAATTTGGTAAGTTACGGGCAGTAGCTAAAGGCGCCTGTCGCCCCAAGAGCAAATTGGGCGGCAACGTAGAACCACTCACGTATAGCCTGATGTTTCTAGCTAAAGGGCGTAATCTGGACATTATCACTCAAAGTCAAACGATAAATGGTTTTCTGGCTTTGAAAAGTGACCTATGGCGTATGGCCTGTGGCCTTTATATCTTAGAGCTTATTGATTCTTTTACTGTGGAGGGCGGTGAGAATCGTCCCTTGTTTGATTTACTGCTCGATATCTTAAATCAGCTGAGCAAGCCGGATAGTAATGAGACAGTCTTGCGTTACTTTGAGCTACATCTTCTTCACTATCTTGGCTACCGTCCCCAATTGCGCCGATGCGTCAGCTGCGATTCCTCCCTCAAGCCGGTAGTCAATTTTTTCAGCCCTAGCAAAGGTGGTCTCCTGTGTCCTCATTGTAATTCTGGAGAAAGCCACCGTTACGAGCAAATCGAAACAGTTTCATTAAAAACCACTCTTCCCCTTTCAGTCGGAGCTTTGAAAGTTCTTTGTTTGTGGCAAAGGTGTGACTATGCTACGGCAAAGCGGGTCAAATTGAAACCAGAATTATCCCGGGAGTTAGAGCAGGTATTACACGAGTATATAACATATATTTTGCAGCGAGAGCTTAAATCACTGACCTGGCTAAAAGAGTTAAAAAGGAAAATTGCCGCCTGTAACCTCAGCACTTGACAACTATATTAGGGAGGATTAAAATTGCTCGATGCTCAAAAGCGGTGGAGTAACAGAGTGTGAATGGAGAGTGCTTGGTATTCTAAATCAACCTTCAGGTTTCTTTGCTCCTTGATCTGAAACTCCTTTTTCAGCACATTAGTTCTCTAATTCATTGAAAGTATGGCGAAACTAACTCGGTATTCAAGATAGGAAATGTATATCGTAATAGCAGGCTTAAGTGATATAGGGAAGAATCTGGCAGAGCTCCTTGCCAAAGAAGGGAATGAAGTGGTGGTTATAGACCGGGACCCTGCCAAATGCACTGCAATAGCAGAGGATTCTGACGTTACAGCAATCACAGGAGATGCTGGCCAGAAGTCCACCCTCGAAGAGGCGAGAGTCAGGCATGCCCATGCTTTTGTGGCTGCGGCTGGCGATGACTCGGAGAATTTAATGATTTGTATGATGGCCAAGGAACTGGGGGTAAAAACGGTGATTTCGCTGGTAGATGAGGCAGAGCATGCCGAAACCTTCAGGCAGGCTGGCATTAATTTACAAGTTAACCCAGACATGGTAGCCGCCAAGCACATCTATCGCCTGATTACACAGCCCTATGTGAAAGACTTTCTCTCTTTCGAAAAGGCAGAGATTTTCGAAATAGAGATTGAGGAGGGTATGAAATGTGTCGGGCGAACTGTGTCTGAACTAGCAACTCCAATCGGTGTAAAGGTCCTCGTTGTGCAAAGAGGTGAAAAATATCTGGGTGAAGACAAGGAGATACGGCCGAAAGACTGGTTGACCCTCATTGTGAATCGGGAAGTTGCCAAAAGGGGGACCGATTTCATGAATAAATGGTTCGCCAAAGGGTAAGATTAACCCTCCACGTCATTGGCTCACTTCTAAAATACTTCGCCTTAATCTATCTTGCTCCTCTGGTAACCGCTCTCCACTATGGCGAAGAGAAGTGGTACATCTACTTGTATTCGCTACTGCTCACCCTCAGCATCGGACTAATTCTTGAGTTTGGATTAAAGACCAAGAAGGATATAGAGCGCGCCGATGGTTTTACCATAGTGGCTTTCACTTGGCTTTTCATTTCCCTCCTTGGCACACTCCCTTACGTATTGCTAGGGTTGGGGTTTCTCGATGCCTTCTTCGAGACCATGTCCGGCTTCACTACCACCGGGGCTACCATAGTAGAGGTAGTCGAGGAATTACCCAAGAGTGCCATCTTGTGGCGTAGCCTTACTCAATGGTTGGGTGGCATGGGGGTGATTGTTCTCTTTATTGCTATCTTGCCCAGGCTAGCAGTGGGAGGTTCTCAGCTCTTTGAGCGGGAGTTTCCCGGACCGTTGCCCGAAAAACTGCGCCCCAGATTCAGGACCACAGCCAGGCACCTCTGGATCATTTACGTGTTTTTCACTGTTCTTCAGATAGCGCTCCTTTTCTTCCTAGCCAGGCTTCCACTCTTTGACTCAATTTGCATCTCCTTCTCGACTCTTTCCACCGGCGGATTCAGCCCTACTACGGCAAGCATCGAAGCTTATGCTAATCCCGTGGCTGAATATATCATCATGTTCTTTATGCTCCTGGCGGGCATAAGCTTCATAATTCACTACCACGTTTTACATGGAAACTGGAAGGCAATTAAGGACGAGGAATTGAGGCTTTACTTGATTACTCTGGCAGTCGCTAGCGTTCTATTAGTAATCGCGCAAGGCTTTACTTCATACAGACAAGGAATATTTCAAGCAATCTCAATCATGACCACCACAGGCTTTGCTAGTGCTAATTTTGCCTACTGGCACTCTAGCGCTAAAATATTGCTTCTGGCTTTGATGCTCATCGGAGCCTGTGGTAGCTCGACTGGTGGGGGGATAAAAGTGATGCGGGCTTTAATGCTGATGAAACATTCGGGGGTAATGATGAGGAGGGCTATTTTCCCGAAGGCCGTCATCCCTGTGAAATACAACAAGAAACCCGTCCCAGACGAAGTAATCCGCGATATAATCTCTTTCCTCTTTCTCTATATTATTGTCGCTGTTGTAGCTTCAGTGGTGCTTTGTTTCTTTGGGCTTAATTTGGAGACGGCAGTTTCAGCAGTAGCTGCTACTTTGGGGAATGTGGGACCTGGCCTAGGCGACGTTGGGCCTGCTTTGAATTACGCCTGGGTTCCTAGCCTACCCAAACTCATCTTGATTTTCTGTATGTGGTTGGGACGGTTAGAATTGTTTACCGTTCTTATGATACTTTCTCCCCGCTTCTGGAAAGGCTGACCAAGCTGCAGTAGAAGTTCCCAAGGAGTTTAGGCTATACTTTGCAGCAGACTTATGGTCAAGATTGCTTTTCAAGGAGAAAGAGGCGCTTTCAGCGAAGACGCTGCAACTAAGCTCTTTGGCGAGAACATTGATTTCTTACCTTGCATTCAACTTCGAGATGTTTTCCGTGCTGTGTCGGAGGACAAGGTCAGATTTGGGGTAGTGCCCCTGGAAAACTCCCAAGCCGGCAGCATCAATGAGACTTATGACTTGTTATTGACATATCCTCTTCATATATTTGCTGAGGTTATTCTCAGAGTGAGCCACTACCTTATGGCTTTGCCTGGGGAGAAACTGGATGACATAAAAACGATTTATTCCCATCCTCAAGCTTTGGCTCAGTGTGAAGGATTCTTAAGTAAGCTGAAGGTTGAAATTGTGCCCAGCTATGATACCGCGGGAAGCGCCAAAATGATAGCAGAGAAGGGACTAGGAAACTGTGCCGCTATCGCAAGCAGGAGAGCAGCCGCTCTCTACGGTTTGGAGATACTGGCATCAGAAATCGAGACGAGTGTCATCAACTACACGAGATTTGTGGCTATCTCTAAAGAAAAAGCTAAACGGGCAGAGCAAAACAAAACCTCTCTTGTTTTTGCTGCTGAACATAAGCCTGGCTCCCTATACAGGATTTTAGGTATCTTCGCCACCAAGAACATAAATTTAACAAAATTGGAGTCCAGACCGAGCCGAACCAAGCCCTGGGAATATGTTTTTTATGCTGATTTCGAAGGTCACCTCGACAGCGAGGTTTGCCAAGAGGCTCTGAAAGAATTACAAAGAGAGGCTACTTTTATTAAGATACTGGGCTCCTATCCTCAAGCTACCTGAAGTTGAACTGCCAATAACCCTACTTCTTCAATCCTGTTTAGATTCCGGAAATTCCTTTCCAGTTTTCAGTCTGGTGAAAGCTAAGCTGTTCTTCTGACCACGAAGAGTAGAGGAATTGATATTAGCTCCATAATGACGGCAAACAGGATTAAATAGTTGATGGAAAGCTGATAGAGTGGCCCCATCAGAGCGCCGCCCAAGAGCCAGCCCGCCCCATACACAGTATTAAAGATTCCATAGGCAAATCCTCTTCGCTCTATGGGTGTCAGGTCAGCAATGGCGGCACGCATAATCGTTTCCTGAATTCCCATCACCACACCCCACAATATTATGCCCATTAGCACCAAGCTGTAGCTCGAGGAAAAGGCCAGAAAGGGAATCGGCAAGATTAACGAAGGGACCGCCAACAGCGACATAAGCCCGATTCTATCGTATGTTTTGCCCACGAGAAGAGCTGCGACAGCATCTACCCCCATAGCAATGGCATAGATTATGGGAATCTGAGCATCGGAGATAATAGATTGGACTTTAAGATGGTAGGAAATCAACTGGAAATTAGCAAATCCCGCCACCGAAAACAAAGTAAATATACTGTAGAACCAGAAAACCCTGGGGAGTTTGCCTTTGACATTTTGCCAGCTTGTTTCTCCGCGTGCTTCAAATTTCTCTGGCGAAGGAACTTTCTTCTTGGCTAGAGCCAGAACAGTCAGGGTCAGCAAAGCCGGTATCCATAGCAGGGTGAAGCCCTCACTATAGCCAGACCGGGAGCGAAGAACGAGGAAAAATATGATAGGACCAACGATAGCGCCGATCTGGTCCAATGCCTCGTGAACAGCAAATCCCCAGCCCCTCCCCACTCCTTTCGCGGCATAAGAAAGCATGGCGTCTCTGGCTGGGCTTCTTATTGCTTTTCCCACCCGCTCTAAAATGATGAGCACGGCAGCAAGTTGCCAATAGCCAGCAAATGCCAGCAAAGGAATGGACAGGAGCAGTCCATAACCAATAAAGGTCAAAAGCCAATATGACTTAGTGCGGTCAGCAAGATAGCCGGAGGCCAGACGAGGAGCATAGCCAAAGAATTCGCCGATGCCCGCTACCAAACTGACGGCACTGGCGCTGGCTCCCAAGGTACGCAGGTAAGGCCCGGTAACGCTCCTGGCTCCTTCGTAGGTTATATCACCGAACAGGCTGACAATCCCCAGGAGGATAATGAAATACACGACAAATCCCTTTATATTTTTGAATTACTGAATGACTTCAATAAATTTGGCAAGCCGCCAACTACCCTAGAGCTTTGCTCTTAGCTTGCGGTATGTGGAAATCAAGGCTTCCGATATAACTTTGGTATCAGACAATACCGGCATAAAGTTGGTATCACCCTGCCACCTGGGGACTATATGAGTATGCAGATGCTCGGCTATTCCGGCTCCGGCCGCTTTCCCTAAATTCAAGCCGATATTGAAGCCAGTGGGCTGCATCACCTCTTTTAGAAGTTCTAAGCTCTTCTTGATGATGTCAAAGTGTTCCTTTGCCTCTGCATCCTTCAAATCCTGTAAATTTGCGATATGCCGATAGGGAGCAACCATCAGATGCCCTGGATTATAGGGAAAGGCGTTCAGGATTATAAAATTGTGTTTCCCACGATAAAGAACGAAATTTGCCTCATCATTATTTTCTCTGGGTTTCTGACATAAGAGACAGCCGCTTTCTGGGGCTCTTTGTATATACTCTATTCGCCAGGGTGCCCAAAGATATTCCATTAAATCTATATAGTATGCTGATTCTAGGTTAAGTGCAATAGGATTTTCAGTTTGAGATGAAAATTCTAGACATGGCAAAATGATGGGAATAAAATACTCAAAGTTACCATGCTGGAAGTCTTAACTCAAAAGTTAGCTAGCGTATTTGATAAGCTGAGTCGAAAGGGCAAGCTTAGCGAGGGGGACATTGACGATGCCCTGCGGCAGGTCCGGCTGGCGCTCCTGGAAGCCGATGTAAATTTTAAGGTAGTCAAGGAATTCCTGTCCAAGGTGCGAGAGCGTGCTCTTGGCTCTGAAGTATTGCGCAGCCTAACACCCGCCCAGCAGATTATCAAGATTGTCAATGAAGAATTAATTGCTATCTTAGGTGGAGAGCCCAGCCGTTTAGCTTCAGTTAGTGAATTGCCGGCGGTCGCTTTGCTTGTAGGATTGCAGGGCTCAGGTAAAACCACTACCGCAGTGAAGCTAGCGCTTCAGCTCAAACATCAAGGGCAACGTCCACTGTTAGTGGCTGCTGATACCCGCCGGCCTGCTGCTATAGAGCAAATCAAACTACTGGGTCAGCAACATGATATCCCCGTCTACAGTGAGAATGCTAGCGTAGCATCAACAACGATTTGTCAGCATGCTGTAAAACAAGCTAAGGAAAGTGGAGTAACCTGGGTCATAGTAGACACTCAAGGGCGTCTCCATATTGACGAAGCTATGATGAAGGAGTTGGCTGATATCAAGTCCGTGCTGAAGCCTTCAGAGGTATTGCTTACAGTAGATGCTATGATTGGGCAAGATGCCGTAAGGGTGGCTCAAGAATTCCACAACCGAATCGGACTCACTGGACTCATCTTAACGAAAATGGATGGTGATGCCCGAGGCGGAGCTGCCCTTTCTATCAGATTTGTTACCGGAGTGCCTATAAAATACCTGGGCACAGGCGAGAAAATGGATGCTTTAGAACCATTTTATCCCGATAGGCTGGCTTCTCGCATCTTGGGTATGGGGGATATGCTCACCTTGATTGAACGAGCTGAGGAGACCTTCGACCAAGAGCAAACCAAGAGTTGGGAAAAGAAAATGCGCACTGGCAATTTTGACCTTGATGACCTCCTTAGCCAGATGCGTCAAATTCACAAGATGGGTTCTTTGGGGCGAATAGCGGAAATGATACCGGGCTTTTCCCGATTCTCTTCACATTTGCCAGATGACCAAGGTGAGAAACAACTGAAGAAAATGGAAGCCATTATTCAGTCTATGACTTATGAGGAGCGGCGCAATCCCGCCATTATTGATGGGAGCCGACGAACCCGCATTGCTCGAGGTAGCGGAACCACGCCCAAAGATGTTAATCAACTTCTTAATCAGTTTCGTGAGGTACAAAAGTTAACTAAGTCGCTAACCCAAGGCAAGTTGCCTAGAAACATAAGTACTATATTTGATACGCCCTTAAGGTGAAATCAGTCTAGATAGCCTTTGAGCTTTCGACTGCGGGTGGGATGACGCAACTTACGCAGAGCTTTGCCTTCAATCTGTCGTATTCTTTCTCGAGTTACATTGAATTCCTTGCCTACTTCTTCCAGAGTTCGAGCATGCCCGTCTTTAAGACCAAATCTAAGCTGTAGCACCTTCTTTTCACGCTCAGTAAGCTCATCAAGCACCTTATCTATTTGTTCTTTCAGCAGCTGCTGCGAAGTAGCTTCAGTAGGTGCTAAACTGGCGTGATCCTCAACAAGGTCACCCAGACGGCTATCAGCATCTTCACCGATGGGCATGTCTAGCGATATTGGCTCACGGAAAAACAAAGCCATGATTCCCTCTACTTTTTCTGGAGGAATATTCAGCCGGCTGCCAATCTCCTCGTAACTTGGTTCGCGTCCTAGTTCTTGAATTAATTGCCGGGTTGTGCGCAATAGCTTGTTAATTGTTTCTACCATGTGTACCGGAATGCGAATGGCACGGGATTGGTCAGCTATAGACCGAGTGATACCTTGCCTGATCCACCAGGTGGCGTAGGTACTGAATTTATAGCCTTTTCTATACTGAAACTTATCTACAGCCCTGATAAGGCCAATATTCCCCTCCTGGATAAGCTCAAGGAGAGGCATGCCATGCCCAATGTATTTCTTGGCTATGCTCACCACCAGGCGTAGGTTGGCTTCGGTGAGGTGTTTCTCTGATGCCTTTGCTTCACCCTTTATCCGTTCAAAGTAAGCTTTAAACTCTTTGCTATGAGTATCAAGTTGCGATAGGAATTTATTATTAGTCAAGAGAGTCTTTAGTTTTTGCCATGAAGTTTTATTTTTAGCTAAGAGCTCTAGCAATTGCGGAGGCAGAAGTTGACTGTTTATGGAAAGATTTACTATAACATTTTCGGCGGCAACGGTTCCCTTATCCTTTCCCTTAGCAACTGCCGCTATCAACGATGGGTCTATAACAGCATCAATGGCAGCGCGAAATTTAGGATTCTTGATTGTCTCCACCACGCTGCCGGAGAGCTTGATACCGATGTGCTCTTCGACAATCTGAACAACGGGTTGTGCCTTGGATAACTGAGAGATTATGTGAATAACTATGTCGATAGGTGAGGGAAATTTCCTATATTTTTTGAAGTAGCTATCCTCGACCTTTTCTAAGTATCTGCCCAGCTCTATCTTTCGACAGAGTAACTTCTCTTCCTGAACAGTGAGGAGTGGCACTCTGCCAATCTCTTGAAGATACATACGAGCTGAGTCGTCAATTACTTCATATTCTCCTAACGGTGGCGGAGGCTTAATCTCTTCAAGCTCTTCAGCGGGGAATTCCTCAGCTTCTTCTTTTTCCTCAACTTCCTCGGCTAAGGTGCTGACATCCTCCACTACAACTTCATCGCCGAGTAAGCCTTCAACCACTACCTCTTCACTATCCAGGTTGATGTCTTCTTCTTTCATTGAATCCATGGTTTTTTCCTTTTTTGACAAAGACGTCCTGGAGTTGTTGCCCGGAACTTATTCCTTGCTCCTCCAGTTTGGACAACTCCGAGCTTACCCCACCCTTTTCCCTCTCAATCTCAAGCATAGCCTCTTTCTCACGTTCTAACTTCCGGAACAACTCTTCCTGGAGACGGAGAACACAATTGGCTAAATCCAAGCGCCGTGTTTGCTCGCTTTCCCGTATGGCTGGCAGGAAATCTTTATTAACCAAATAGTATAAATGTTCTAATAAACTCGTGTCAAGTTCGCTTTCGAGGTCCGAGATATCAGAAGAATGTTGCCATGTGACAAAGACCTCCCGATTTTCCGTGGTTTCGAAGTGCTCCAGGGATAGCTCTTGAGCTAAAGGCCGAAGCTCCGGGTACTGTAGGAGAAGTGCCAAACAGTATTCTTCAATAGGGTTGGATACAAACTGGCGGGCAAGACGAGATTGTTCTGTGGGCTTGCTAGGTTGAGGCCTTTTCCGACCGGCTTTCGACTCCCGCAAAGCAGCTTTTATGGCGGACTCTTCAATTCTTAATTCACGTGCCAATCTCTTCAGGTAATGGGATTGTTGTACAGGGTCTTTTATCTCACAAATTGAGAGCAGGAGTTTTTGCACAGCCAGGGACTTGTCTTTGGCTTTATTGATATCGACTTTGCTTATCACAGATTGAAAGGCGAAGTCTAGAATAGGCATAGCTTGTTCTACTAGCTTCTGCCAGAGAGTAGAATCCTCTCTTATTACTTCGTCCGGGTCTTTCCCTGAAGGTAGTAAGATGACATTTGCTTCAGCGTTGGAGTAGGCTAATATCGCTTTGCCTCGCAAGGTAGCCTCTTCTCCGGCAAGGTCAGCATCGAGCGCCAGGGTTATGTTATTGGTCAATTTTCTAATGACTTCCACTTGCTTCTCAGTTAAAGAAGTTCCCATTGAGCCAACTACATTTTGCCAGCCGTGCTGGTGGGCAGTGAGAACATCCATATAGCCTTCTACGATTATTACAAAGTTTTTCTTCCTGATGTCAGATTTAGCCTTATCAATGCCATATAAGCTGCTACTCTTATCGAAAATTGGTGTTTGGGGGGAGTTGATATATTTAGGCAAGGAGTCATCCAGAACTCTAGCCCCGAAACCAGTGACCCGACCTTGGCTATCACATATAGGAAACATCAGCCGGTTGCGAAACCGATCATAACTACCTCCTTCTTCCTTCTCGATTATTAGACCAGCTTCCACCAGGTCCTTTTGCGTATAACCTTTACCCAGCAGGTAATTCTTAATGGTTTCCCAGGCATCAGGGCTGAAACCGAGACGGAACTCCTTGATAGTCTCGGACAGGACCTTTCTTCTTGCCAGATAGCTTCTCGCTGCCTCGCCGGCCTTAGTGCTCAAAAGCAAATGGTGATAGTATTCCGTAACTGCCTCGTTAATCTGAAATAATTTCTCTTTCTTCTCATCCTCAGCCTTGCTTGGCGCCTCACGGGGGCTTAAAGCTATGCCCCCCCTTTGTGCTAAAAGACGAAGAGCTTGGCCAAAATCAATGCCTTCCTTTTTCATGATAAAGGAGAAAATGTCGCCGCCAGTCCCGCAGGCACCAAAACAATGCCAGCTTTGTTGCTCAGGAAAGACAAAAAAGGAAGGATGTTTCTCAGTATGAAAAGGGCATAAGCCTTTGAAGTTGCGCCCTGCTTTTTGCAGAGTCACATACTCAGAGACAAGCTCTACAATGTCTAATCTCTGCTTTACCTCTGTGATTACGCTCATTGGGATATATCTTCAGCTAATCTTAATGCATATTGATCGGTCATTCCAGCAATGTAATCAATGACTTTGCGCTCCTTGTCACCTGGCAAAGAGGCAAATTCACGAGGTAATCTATCATCGTGTTTCAAGAAATAAGAATACAACAGACGCAATACCTCCCTCGCCTTTACTGCCTCCTCTCCAGTTAAGCTGGGATAATATACTTTGTCAAACAGAAACTGACGGAGTATGTTAGTTTCTCTGAGAACCTCAGGGCTCATCCCTATACTTGGCTTAGTTACATCGCCCTTGCCGGTAACAGCCCACGAACAATTTATTATATCACAAACCAAGGTATTAATTCGCTGTGAATGCGTATGTCCCAGAGTCGCTAGCACTGACTTGGGCAAATCATTCTGGGAGATAATGCCAGCTCTTATGGCGTCTTCCACGTCGTGGTTAACATAAGCCACGATGTCGGCTATCTTGCATATCTGGCCTTCAAAAGTGCCGACATCCCCCCATCCTTCTCCCAGTATCTCCGCTTGTCCCTTAGAATGATTGAGAATGCCATCTCGTACCTCCCAGGTCAGATTTAGCCCCTGTCCATCCCTCTCTAATAAATCAACCACTCGCAAGCTTTGCTCATTATGTCTGAAACCACCATGATATAACTCGTTTAGGACCTCCTCGCCTATATGACCAAAAGGTGTATGCCCCAAATCATGTCCCAGAGAGATAGCCTCAGCGAGGTCTTCATTGAGATTTAGAGCCCGAGCTATGGTTCTGGCTATTTGGGATACTTCCAGAGTGTGAGTAAGCCTGGTGACATAATGGTCACCTGAGGGAGCAACAAAAACTTGCGTCTTGTGTTTCAACCGACGGAAAGCCTTGGAATGGATGATGCGGTCACGGTCACGTTGGAAACTGGTTCTTATGGGGCAGGGCTCTTCCCACTTCAGCCGACCCCGACTGAACTTGCTCTTAGCGGCATAGGGGGAAAGGGCTTCTTCTTTTTTCTCTGTTTGCTCACGTATATTAACTTTGTTAACCATGGAATCATTGTAATGTAGTAAGTCAAAGCAAAATCTTTAATTTTCGCCGCAGTGCCTGCGCCTTCACGCACGCTTTCTTTTGCCTTTTGATTTTATCCTATTTTCCACCTCTGCTATACTTAACCTCGTCGACAACACCACATCCGGGTTCAGAGACATCGAATCTATCCCGCACTCAACTAAAAAGTCGGCAAATTCCGGAAAATCACTCGGCGCCTGACCGCATATCCCTATTTTTCTTCTCGGTTTGTGATTATGTGCCGCTTCTATGACTTGCCTCACCAACCTTTTCACCGCCTCATTTCTTTCATCAAATATGTGCGCCACAAGCGCCGAATCCCTATCCAAACCCAGAGTTAATTGCGTCAAATCATTGGACCCTATGCTGAACCCGTCAAATACATCAGCGAACTCCTCCGCCAGAACCACATTTGACGGTATTTCGCACATCACGTACACCTCTAACCCATTTTCTCCTTGCCGTAAGCCAAACTCTCTCATCGCTTCTATTACCTTCTTCCCTTCTTCTGGCGTCCGGCAAAAAGGAACCATTACCTTGACATTGGTCAATCCCATCTCATCCCTTACTTTCTTTATCGCCTGGCATTCCAAACCAAAAGCAGGCTTGAACTTGTCATCGTAATAACGAGACGCACCTCTCCAACCTATCATTGGGTTGCTTTCCTTGGGCTCGTAGAGATATCCCCCGATTAAATTGGCATACTCATTCGTCTTAAAGTCGGAAAACCGAACGATGACCTCGTTGGGATAAAACCCCGCCGCTATTTTCGCTATCCCCATGGCCAGGTTATCTATGAAAAACTCCCTTTTATCCTCATATACTGCGCTCTTATCTTCTATCTCTGTGATTACTTTTGCTAAGTTGCTATCCTTCTTCGTTGATTCCTTCAACTTAGGGTATTCTATTAGCGCCATGGGATGTATACCGATGTAAGAGTTGATGATGAACTCTTCCCGAGCTAGACCCACGCCGTCATTGGGAATTTGACCTTGAACAAACGCCCCATCAGGAATGCCCACGTTCATCATGATCCTGGTGCTGGGTCTGGGGAGCTTGCTTACTTCTATTTCATCTACTCTGTATTTCAATTTCTCTTGATATACCCGGCCTTCACCTCGCGAACAATCTACTGTGACCTCTTTTACCTCCTTCAAGACCTCCGTCCCCTTGCCAGTGCCAATTACACAGGGCACCCCCAGCTCCCGACTCACGATAGCCGCGTGGCAGGTCCTGCCTCCTTTGTTTGTAACTATGGCACTAGCCATCTTCATTATCGGTTCCCAGTCGGGGTCTGTCATATCCGTGACCAAAACTTGACCCTTCCTGAATTTGTGGATTTCATTACTACTTTCTATGACATGCACCTCACCCTGCCCTATCTTTGTACCCACTGCTTCCCCTGTGAGCAATAACTTCCCCTCTTCTTCAAGCACATAAGTCCTCAGCGATGCTACATCTTTCTGTGAATGCACTGTCTCTGGCCTGGCTTGGACTACGAAAAGTTCCTCGCTTGTCCCGTCCTTGGCCCATTCAATATCCATCGGCAGGCCATAATGTTCCTCTATGATACAAGCCCATTTGGCGAGAGTCAGAATCTCATCGTCGCTCAATGCAAACTTTCTTTGCTCGTCAAGCTTGACTCCCTTTTGCTCCGTTCCAGCTCCATCTTCCTTGTAGACCAATTTCCTCTCTTTCGTCCCCAGCCTCTTTTCCACGATGGGTTTGAACCCTTCCCTCAGAGTGGGCTTGAAAACGTAAAACTGGTCGGGGTCGACAATTCCCTGTACCACATTCTCTCCCAGACCATAGGCAGCAGTTATATAGACCACATCCTTGAAGCCTGAATCTGTATCTATGGAAAACATCACACCAGAACACGCTAAATCAGAACGGACCATCTTCTGCACCCCCACCGAGAGGTAAACGCTGAGGTGGTTAAATCCTTTATCCACGCGGTAGGAAATCGCCCGGTTCGTGAACAAAGAGGCAAAGCAGTCCATGACCTTCTCCAAAAGGTCACGTTCTCCACGCACATTCAAATAACTTGTTTGCTGTCCCGCAAATGAGGCTGTCGGTAAATCTTCAGCAGTAGCACTGCTCCTCACCGCCACGTCCACATTCCTTCCAAATCTCTCTTCCATCTTGCGATAGCAAATTCTTACCTCTTCTTCCAATTCTTTAGGACAGGGAGAATGTGCTATCAAATTCCTTAACTTTTCGCCCCTTTCCGCCAAATCCTCCATATTATGTGTATCCAGACCCGCTAAAGTGTCTCTGATTTTCTGGCCTATGCCTGCTTTCTCTATTACATACTTATATGCCTCAGCAGTAATGGCAAATCCCGGAGGCACATTTACCCCTTTCCCACCCAGATTTCTTATCATTTCACCAAGAGATGCATTCTTGCCACCGACCAAAGCTATGTCTTTTGCTCCAATCTCTTCAAACCATTTTACAAACCTCATGATTTACCCCCTGAATTATGCTGAAGTAGATTATCTTGGCATGCGCATTTCGGCTAAATCTGCCTCCTTACTTACAGGTAGTTAAACCAAAAAACGAAGCTACATTATACCATGCTTCAGCAAGGCCAGAAGAAGAGGCACTTTTGCCTCTCCGGCTTGGCTCCACCGCACCCGGTCTATTACTCCATGAAAATTCCCTTCGCTTCTTTTTCGTGGTGACCCCGCAAAATCCCACTGAATAAATCTGGGGCCCCCTGAAAAACAAAGTTTTTCAGGGGTAACTAACCTACCCTCTGGCCATCTGCTGCAGCGCCATTTTAACCTTCTCTTCTAAGCTTAGTCCTTCAGAATCTGGAAGCTTGGAAATAGCTTTGGTGGCTTCAGCTAAAGAGTAGCCCAAGCCGGTTAAAGCAGCTATGACATCGGCACTCTCCGGGGCTAAAGGCAGAGCCACCTCTTTCCACTCCCTTTCCAACTTGCCTTTGAGTTCAACAACAAGGCGGCTGGCCAATTTTTTACCAATGCCCGGCGTCTGGCTGAGAAGGTCAGTATCGCCGCTAGTTATAGCCTTGACAATTTGTTCAGGACTCAAAGCTGAGAGCAGAGCTAAAGCCACCTTAGAGCCAACTCCGGAGACGGAAATAAGATTTTTGAACAAAGCCAATTCCTCACTTGAGGCAAAACCGTAAAGAGAAATATTATCCTCTCTGACATGGAGATGGGTATGGAGGGAAACCTTGCCCTTAACAGCCCCTAATTGGCTTAAAGTTGAACCGGGGACATATACCCGAAAACCTACTCCGCCGACATTAATGATAATGGAATCATCACCACGATATTCCAGTATTCCTTCTAATGTAGCTATCATTTTGGCGTGTGCTCAGTGAGCCACTGGTTAAGGCGCTTCTGCTGAATGTGACACATGGCTACAGCCAGGGCATCTGCAGCATCGCTAGGCTGAGGTAGCTCGGAGAGCCCGAGCTGGACTTTTACCATTTCTTGAACCTGTTGTTTATCGCTTTGCCCATAGCTGGTTATTTGCTTCTTTACCCTGGCTGGTGAGTAATAGTAGATGGGCAATCCCTGGTTAGCTGCTGCCAAGATAGCTATAGCCTGTGCCTTGCCAATAGCGAACGCTGACCTTACGTTATGTCCAATAAAGGGCTCTTCAATGGCTACTTCGCTGGGTTTATGCCTGGCGATAATTTTGCTTAATTCCTTGTAGAGAGAGCGCAGCCTTTCCTCCATAGGAAGCCGAGCTGAGAGATTGATTACTCCGCAATCTACCATATGCATTTCCTCTTCGCCATCCACTACACCGTAGCCTAAATTTATAGTACCGGGGTCAACGCCAAGAATACGCATACTAGCTTTGATTGCGCAGCTTTTCTAAAGTAGCATCGGAAAAATCAATATTGGAGAAAACATGCTGGACATCATCCAATCCCTCTAGCTCATCGAGGAAATTCAGGGCTTGAATTGCTTTGTTTTCGTCCAGCAATACCGGCGTCTTAGGTGTCAGCGAAAGCTCCGCTGAAATCACATGGTTTTTCTCTTCAATAGCCTTCCTTACCTTTTCCAAATCCTGCGGTTGTGTGTAAATCTCCACAAAATCCTTTCCGGTCTTAACATCTTCAGCCCCGGCATCGATAGCTCGGAGCACTATTTCTTCGGCATCCGAGCCATTGCTTTCCACAGTGATGACTCCTCTACTTTCAAAAAGCCAGGAGACACAACCACTCTCACCAAGATTACCCCCATGGCGTGTAAAGAGACGGCGCACATCCTGAACAGTGCGATTACGATTATCGGTCAAGGCTTCCACTAAAACTGCTATCCCACTTGGCCCATAGCCTTCGAATGTCACCTCAGTTAAGGCCGATGCATCAGCTCCGCCGCTACCCCGCTTTATCGCTCTCTCGATATTCTCTAAAGGCATGTTATTATCACGGGCTTTCTGCACTACCAAACGTAATCGGAAATTACTTTCCAAACTAGGTCCACCCTGTCGCGCCGCAATCGTGATTTCCCGAGCCAGCTTGGTAAATAGCTGCCCGCGCCTGGCATCGGCTACTCCCTTCTGCCGCTTAATCTGTGCCCACTTAGAATGTCCTGACATTGCTATCCTTTATGCCATTTTACCACTGCCCCTCCTAAAAAGGAAAGCAGCTTTTCATGTCGCAAACAACTTGATGGCATCAGCACCATCATGCTAAGCCTATTATAGCGGGTAAGTCCTGTGTTAAGTGTGTCACCGGAAGGTGGCATAAACTAGCTGTAAGCTAGTCGCTCGCAGGGGCCGCTTTCTCATCTCCCAAAATCTCGTATCAAGCTCTACCACACACAGTTACATTTAATCTCTATAATCCGTCCCCAGCTTCGCTCACATTGCCCTCGTTGCCTCATTGCCTTGCGAGAGGCAAGCACGAGCTTGCCCAATATTGTGCGGGTGTGATTAGCAACTAGAATATAAGGAGAGGGGGATAAGTATTCAACTTGGGCTGCCTCAGCCAGTTTCTTTGCGTTTAACGTCAGCGGTGGTTGGCTTTACTCGCTTTCGAGGCTGCGAGTAATGCTCTTCGAAAAGTTTTCTTATAAAAGCTCGCGATTCCGCGATGTCCTCCGCACCGGGCACCAAAGAAGTGCGCTTCGGTAGCGCGTTCCGTACTTGTTGCCAAGAGTTGACTGCCATCCTAACCCTCCCTTTTTTTCGGTTTCGAGCATGGTTCCTGCTCTTCGGCAGGAGACACAAAACCGACCAGTTCATCTACCGACTCCCCAATATATTTTGCTGCTTTGCTATCCTCTTTGCTCAGCAGGCTCACGTTTAACCCTAGCTCCTTGGCCTCTTCGTAGTCAATGACAAACCCGTGGGATGGGTAAGACCAGACTATCCTATTAATTATGCTTTCAATATCGTCGCTTTGCCTGCCCGCGTATGAGTATCGTCCCATCACGCGTCTGCCGTACTCTTCACCCACAGCTAGTATCCGCCTGTACTCGCCTAGATCCAAAGGCCTTACCTGTTGGTATAGTGGTGTTATTACAATCGATACAAATTGCCGAGCTTCCTCTAGGGCTTCTCTAACAGTCAAGGAAGAACGCTGCAGAATCATCTTAACCGCTAAATCTAGTGTTTCCATTGCGTATTGTCTGAGATATTCCAAGGCCTTGAATGCGTCTAGCGCTGACATAAATGCCCCGCTTTTTCGCGGGTCAGGAATTTGCGCATCCAACGGGCCTAGTTCAGCTGTCCTAGTCAAACATATCTCATCTGCTCCAAGACACAAAAAAGTAGCAGCGCTCTTCGCATAATCCGGTACCACCACTCGCAATTTCGACGTGTGATCGCGCAGAAAGTTTAGTAGTTGGTATGTAACATCGATGTCCCCGCCAACGGAATCAAGCAAAATATCTAGTGTTTGCAACTTGTCTACTGTCCATTGAGCGCAGATATCGCTTACCAAACCCTCAACCAGCGAATTTGGACTCACAAGAGCAAAAACCCTCGACTTCCGTCGAGTT
Source organism: Chloroflexota bacterium (assembly GCA_013388845.1). GTDB lineage: Bacteria > Chloroflexota > Dehalococcoidia > GIF9 > AB-539-J10 > RBG-13-51-36. The sequence goes on from JACAEN010000042.1 coordinate 43,317, forward strand.
TCAAGCTCCTTTATGGCCTTCTCCACACTCTCCGGAACCGGATTTGGGGACAACCTAACGAAACTCATCTTGATTTTTTAATATTAGCCCCTACACGCCAATTTTGCAAGGTTTGAAGCCGTTGGGAACGAGAAGGTGGTACCGGCTCAGCCCGGACAATATCCCTTCTACTTTACAACCTCTTGCCAGAGTTGGTGGAGGAGGCGCTGGCGGAGTTTGAGGTCGAGTATGGAGCCAAGGTAATCTTCGAAGACTTCGTCTATCTTTCGCTTTAAGCTTTCTAATTCGGGGACGATTTCTTCCAAGTAAGCTTCATCTTTGGGTGTCTTGACGCTGTCCAATCCAGCTTCAAGCCAAACCTTGAGATAACGGGCTTCCGTTTCTGAGCCACAATCTATGTGTTCTCTGCCTGAAGAAAGCCGCCAGCCAAAAAGTTCCTGCTCTAATTTAACTTCACCCGAAACCTTGGGCAAGCTCCGGCTGCGCAAAGACTTGTGGGACAAAATCTTCTCTCGATAAAACTTCCCCAGGGTATCATCGCCAAGCTTGTCCATTACCGTCTTCACCAGAAGGTCAATATCTATTCCTTCCTTAGTCTTTCGCCTCTTGCCCAAGCTTTTAGCCCTCTCAATTCGGGACTTCACCAAATCAACTACCGCTCGATAGACCTCAATCTGCTCCTCATCAGTGAGTCCCAGAATCTCGCCCATCACGATTTTGTCCAGCTCCCTTCGGTCAGGCTTGACCTTGTCTAAGGAGACCTCTTCAGTGACAGAAGCACCAAGTTCGGAGAAAATTGGGGCGATCTTCACCTTGCTGATGTTCTCAGAAGCTTCCTTAAGCTCTTTCATTTGACGCTCAGTGAGTTTAGAAGGGTCATAAATACGAATGTCTTCGACCATCCAAACATCGAGGTCTAAGGGCCCTCCGCCACCTCCAGGTTGTCTTCCGCAAAGCTCAGCAAAAAGGGCTGATACAGTGCTATTTAATTGTGCGCAAATCCCTTTAGCTACTGCTCTATTCTTAATAGAGATTCCGTAAAAGCTTTTATTTAAGTAATATTCAAATTGATTGAGCAAGACAAAAAATCTTTCCCTGAACCGCTCTGGAAATCCTACGAAATTAGCGATTCCTTCTCCTAAATCGTACCACCTTTCCCTTGAAGCGCAGGTAGGGCGGAGGTGATAGCCCTTGCTCTCGCCCTCCCGAATGTATTTGAGAACACTAGTTCCTTTTAAATCCTTCCTGTCTTTGTGAATCACCAGCACTCGATATTTCAAGTCTTTAGGTTTGACTGCAATGGATTTACATTCCCGGGGGCTTTTGATGACATAGTTAGGTATCCAGTTTCCCTTCTCATCCTGGTGCATCCAGAATTCCCTCTCGATTCCTCTCCGCTTTATCTCCTCCTCAGTTAGATAGAAAAATTCGTTAGCCCCGGTAGTGAAGCCACGCCTTACCTCGGCGATTTCTTTCAGGGGCACTAATTTCCCCTTGCCCCTCTCGAGTATCTTGAAGAATATCTCCGGCGCCCTCAGGTATTTGCCCCACTTGGCACCAACATATTTCCCACATTCTTTATCAAATCCTTCTTCCCACAGTTCCTTTTGTGACTTGGGGAAAATCCTCAATTCTTCATTTTGGTAAAACTCAGAATGAGCCATAATAGTCTTTATCAGCTTGTCAATTTCCTTTAGCCGCTCAACTTGCGCTTGCCACATGTCCTGAGCGGGTGGGATGAAATAACTCAACGGTTTAAACAAGTAGACGAAGCGGACGGAGTTCTCGTCCCGCTCTTTTCTATCTTTGCATTTCTCAAGAATGACGATGCAGGTATTAATATCGGCTTCCTCAAACCACCTCTCCACCTTGGACTCGATGATAGCGATGATTTTATAGTTATGGAGAAAGAATTCCTGAAGCCCCTTGCCATAGTCCACATCCAGCCAGGAATTGGATACAATGAAGCCAAAGCGGCCACCATCCTGGAGGAATTTTGTCCCATGCACAAAGAAGTAGGCGTGGATACCCGCTCTCTTTGAGATTTCAGCGATTTTCCTTCCCTTAATACCCTTAAGAGCTTTGTCTATGAGCCCTTCTTTATATTCCTTCACTTCGGGGGCAATTTCTGGCATCTCCTCCTGGCGGGTATACGGCGGATTACCTACGACGCAATGAAACCAGCGGGGATACGTAACTTCTCTCTCCTTTACGCCTAGAGTCTTTGCTCTAGCCCTTCGCCATTCGTCGGGTAACTCAAAGCCGCCTTCGGTACTCAAGAGGTTGAAGAAGTCCTTTTGAAGGATATTGGGATAGTTTTTATCCACACTCAAATCCTGGATAGCCAAGTTTATGGTGGATAGGTGAGCGGGAAACTTGGCAATATCGTTGCCCCAGAGAGTTTCCAAGATTTGTTCGTGCTTTAGCCTCTGGCTCATCAGCTTCTTGTGCTCATAAGCTCTCACCAAAAATGTGCCGGCGCCACAGGCAGGGTCAAGGACTTTGTCGTCCTCATGCCTCAGGCAAAACTTGAGAATGATGTCCACAACGTCAGGATTGGTGAAGTATTGACCAAGGTTATGTCGCTCATCTTGAGGGATAAGCCCCTCAAAGACTCTACCGATAACATCGTAGCCAAGTGTGGAGAAGTCATATTGCCGCAGAATATCCACCAACTCCCTTATTTCTTTGACTACACCTTCTTCATCAGGAAAAGCGATGGTATCAATGAAATCTGTGGTGTAGATTGTCTCATAGTCTATCTTGAGAACACGATTAAAATAGCCTTGAAGAGCTGACTGCAATATGGAGCCCTTGGTGAGGCTGGCCGGAACTTCTAAGGGGTCGAGTTCGTAGGGACGCTTAGCCTGGAGCACGTTGTAGAACAGGATTTTGTTGACCAAGAGATAAGCAGTCTGCCTTGCCGCTTTATCAAAGTCTTGGGATTGCCAGGCAAAGCTCCAGCCCTGGGATATGAACCACTTTCTAAGCTCTTTAGCAAACGTGTTATCTTTGTGGCAGCGATTATCAATTATTGTAGTGTAATACCTTGAAAGCCTTCTTATCTTATCCTGAAGCCTGTAAATGAGTAATTCGTCAATGGCTTGCTTGGGCTTGGCTTTCTTGCCTGAGTGGACCTCATATAGATCGGAGAGGAAGCGCTCCAGCCCAGAAATGATGCTATTCTTATATCTTGGTTCCTCTATGAGGTCTAAATTCTCAATTTGGGAAAGGAAATATTTATCCTGGATTTGTTCCTCTAAAGGTCTTAGGCTATTGACCCTCTCGGTATCAAACCAAATGAGATGTTGGAAATTGGAAGTGGCAAAGTATTTAGCCCCCCTCTTGGTAGCTTTCTTCCTCGCTGGCTCTTTGAGTTCGTCCTCGTCAAAGGGGTCAAAGTAAGGCTGTTTTGTCTCAATAACGCAGATGACATTCTCACTGGCGGGACTTTCAAACAGGATTATATCCACCCGTTTTCTATCACCTTCTTGCGTTGTTTCCACCTCAGCTTGACCCAAAGGCAAATTTTTATCCTTGATGACGTCGTTCATCCACTCAGCAACCTTGGCAGCACAAGTCCACTCTGTCTTATGAATAGCGGTGCCGAACGGACTGGGGATTCGCCTTTTAGCACTAAGCTTGGACTTCTTCACGGTCTTTTAACACCTCGTTTACGATTCGTCGGGCGATTTCGAAGGCGGCCGCGATACGGATAATCTTGGTATCGCCAAGCCCTTTTATATCCAAGAGCTTTTCTAAAGGCTGGTTAGCCATGCCCTTAAAGCCGCCAAACCTTTGCAAAATCTCCTCGGCAATCCTTTCCGCTGGCTTGCCTTTAATCCCCGGAGCAACGAGGATGGACAGAAGCTCGGCATCGGTCAACGCTTCCGCACCAAGCTCTCTGAGCTTGCCACCGGGGTGCTGCCATTTTTGTGGCTTGCTATTCATGTTTCCACTCTTTCAGTGAAACGCGCTGTAATAAAGGCACAGCTAAACCTGAGTATATTTTACCATCATATAGAGATGTTTATCTCTAACAAGGGTTGCACTATAAGAACGTGTTCTTAAGCTCCGAGGCTGTCCCCGAAGGGGGAACTCTAAATCCTAAGCACCAAGTCCCAAATGCCGATTTCGTCCCGACAGTATCGCGACAACAGCGAAATTCAAAAATCAAATGACAACCCAAAACACAGAAAATGTAGTGCGAGGCTTTAGCCTCGTGCTGCACGACCTTAAAAGGTCGCACTACAATCGTGTTTAAAATTTTGCCACAGAGATTGCCACGCACCTTTCAGGTGCTCGCAATGACTACGAAGAGCCAGAGCCCATCTCTTTTAGCCCTTTTTTGTAAGGTTCCTTTATTATGCCCTTCTCGGTGATTATGGCGGTTATATAACTATGGGGAGTGACATCGAAGGCAGGGTTGGCGGCTCTTACGCCTTCGGGAGCAATGGGCACTCCCTGGATATGAGTCACCTCCTCAGGGCTGCGCTCTTCGATGGGGATTTTGTCTCCTGAGCTTAAGGAAAGGTCAATAGTGCTGGTGGGAGCAGCGATATAAAAGGGGATTTTATTTTCTTTAGCCAGCACTGCCAGAGTATAAGTGCCAATTTTATTGGCAACATCGCCATTGGCAGCAATCCTGTCGGCGCCCACAATGACACAGTCTATCTTCCTTTGCTGCATAAAATAGCCAGCCATGGAATCGGTAATCAAAGTCACCGGGATACCCTCTCGCTTCAGTTCCCAGGTAGTGAGTCGGGCTCCTTGGAGAAGGGGACGAGTTTCTGTGACAAACACGCTCAGCTTCTTTCCCTGTTCCTTAGCGGCTTTGATTATACCCAGGGCAGTGCCATAGCCGGCGGTAGCTAAAGGACCAGTGTTACAGTGAGTAAGCACAGTGAAACCATCCCTGATAAACTCAGCTCCGAGCTGGCTGAGCTTCTTGGTGGCGGTTAATTCTTCCTGATGAATCCGCTTGGCTTCATTGATAAGCGACCTTTTCATTTCCGCAATGCTACCTCCCCGGGCAGCTTTCTCCATTCTCTTGATAGCCTGAAAAAGGTTGACCGCAGTAGGTCGGGAGGCAGCAAAGGTTTGCAGGACCCGATTCAATTGGACGAGAAACTCATCCTTGCTGGCTGTTTCGATACCTGATGCCCCCAGAGCTATGCCGTAGGCAGCAGCCACCCCGACGGCTGGTGCCCCGCGAACCTTCATTTCCTTAATGGCCAGAGCTACATCGTGGTAATTATCCAAGTTGACGAAGATTTGTTCCCAAGGAAGCTTGCTCTGGTCCAGTATCCTTAGCTTGCCATCAAGCCATTCTATCGCTGTAGGTATTCCCGATTGCATCAGGATTAGTATAATCTAAAGGCTCGAAATAAAGGAAGCTTTATCCTCGTTCGGTACCTTAGCAATACATCCTTTTCTGTCATTGCGAGGAGCCCCGATGAATCGGGGCGAGGAAGCAATCTCGGAAAGGAAAATCCTAAATCCCAAGCACCAAGTACCAATGCTCAAAACGTTTAGGATTTTGAATTTCGATATTCGAATTTGTTCGGATTTTGGAATTTGGAACTTAGCCAATGGGATTGCTTCGTCCCGACGAGTCGGGGCTCAGGATGGTAAAATAAACAACCTGACAGAACCAAGAAATTTGATAACCTGACAGAATAATGCTATCCTTACTAATTTAAATTCACTTATCTAGGGAGGCAAACATGGCCAAGATTTATTTCATAGATGTTACTAATCGCGACGGCGTTCAAACTGCGCGCCTGGGTCTGTCCAAGCTGGAAAAGACCATGATAAATATCTACCTCAATGAAATGGGCATTTTTCAATCTGAATTTGGTTTTCCAACCACCAAACACGAACAGTATTATCTTCAGGCAAATCTGGAATTAGCTGACATGGGAGTCCTGCAACCCATCCGGTTAGGAGGGTGGATAAGGGCAATTGTTGAGGACGTGGAAAAAGCCTTCGAGCTTGTCCCCAACATCAAGCACCTTAATCTTTCTATCTCCACGTCAGACCAAATGATTCAAGGCAAATTTCTGGGCAAGAAGAGCCGGAAGGATATCGTGAAAATGATGGTTGATGCTGTGGAAGCGGCTCGCGGTCATGGAGCCGAAAGCATAGGGGTAAATGCCGAGGATGCCTCGCGAACAGATACAGATTTCTTAATTGAATTCGCCCTGGCAGCCAAGGAGCATGGAGCTGACCGCTTCAGATATTGCGATACCCTGGGCTATGACAACCCATTTACCATTTACGAGAGCGCCAAAACACTGGCGAAACATGTCGGAATGCCTATCGAGCTCCACTGTCATGGCGACTTAGGAATGGCTGTGGCTAATTCTCTGGCTGGGGCGAAGGGGGTTATAGACGGGGGGCAGGATGCTTACATCAACACCACAGTCAATGGGATTGGGGAAAGAGCTGGCAACGCCGACCTCATAGCCACAGCTCTAGCTGCCACCAAATCCAAAGGATTCGCAGGAAAATATCAACTGGCAACGCCCCTAGATTTAAAGAAGGCCTGGAAGATAAGCAGATTTGCCAGCTATGCTTTCAAAGTCCCCATTCCCATTAACCAGCCTGGCGTCGGAGCCAATGCCTTTGCCCACAGTTCTGGTATCCACGCCGATGGGGTATTGAAAGACCCCCAGAACTACGAGCTATACAGCTTCGATGAACTGGGTAGAGGTGAACCGGAGCTTGTGGAGACTGGCCGGGAGATATGTTCAGGAGAATACGGTGGGGTATCTGGCTTTAGACATATAATGGGACGGATGGAGGTAACCTTTGACGACCCTAAGCAAGCTGAAGAGATTCTGGAATTGGTGAGATACGCTAACGTGGAAGCACAAAAACCACTGGTTGAGGATGAACTACTCTTCATTGCCAAATGTCCCAAAATTGCCAAGAAACTCTTGACACTTATACCAGAAGAGTAATCCATCCTTGACATCAGGGCTCCTTCCGTTCGATAATATAGTTAATTGCGGGTGTAACTCAGCGGTAGAGTGCTTGCTTCCCAAGCAAGACGTCGTGGGTTCGAATCCCATCACCCGCTGTGGCGGGGCTGTAACCAGCAAAAATATGAATTAGAAAATGAGGATAAAGCTAAATAATAGCCAATTGGCAGGGTTAGCACATCAACTTCCTTTCGAAGTGGTGGTAGAAGACCCGAGGGATGTCAAGGGCCTGCTGGAAATATTGGGCCATAATATGCCCTGGGATGATATGGGGCTTAATAAATTTGGCGATCCCCTCAAGAAGCCAACCAGGGTAACCTTCTCTGTGGAGGCAGTTGACGGGGGATTTGTCTGCGACATTCACCCGGCTTTCGCCCTCTACCTTTCTAATCTTTTGTCAGAAGAAAAATAGGCTGCCCTAGTTCACAAAGTATGGGCCGTTAGCTCAGCTGGTAGAGCACCTGACTTTTAATCAGGGTGTCACAGGTTCGAATCCTGTACGGCTCACTCTCTGTTTCTTGTCTGTCATGCTGACATTTTTGCTAGCGAACTTTTCACCACCAATGAATGCCAAAAGCTACTTATCGGTATAAATCACAGCTAACCAGCCTCCTTTTGTGAAGCAAAGAACCATAAATGTTTCGGTAGAAAGGGCATCATGGTAAAATTAGTTATATGCCAGCGAATCTACCGCCACAGTATTTTGAGGCTGAGAAGAGATACAGGGCAGCCAGGGAGCCCGAGGAAAAGATTGCGGCTCTGGAAGAAATGCTGGCCATTATGCCCCACCACAAGGGCACCGATAAGCTCCATGCCGTGCTAAGACAGAGGATTGCCAAGTTTTCCCAGGAGGCAGAAAGAAAATTTGCCACAGCCCGAAGAGCAGGCTTCTATATCAAGCGGGAGGGCGCCGGGCAGGTAATGTTAGTAGGGCTAGCCAATACCGGGAAATCACAGCTATTAGCGGCGGTAACCGAGGCCATCCCTGAGATAGCCGAATATCCTTTCACCACCAAGACCCTGATTCCAGGGATGATGAAGTTTGAAGATGTCCAGATACAACTGGTGGATACGCCACCCATCGGGCACAAAGAAGTGAAAGTACTGCTAGCCAACACTCTGAGAAACGCCGACCTCATTGCTATTGTGATAGATTTATCCCGGGAGCCAATAAGCCAGGTAGAGTCAACCCTGCAATGGCTAAGAGAAGCCAGAATAGAGCCCTTAGATGGCAATACGCAAATAACCCCGGGAAGCTATCCCAGGAGGATGTTGCTCGTGGGGAACAAGAATGACCTGGCAGGTTCCAACGAGAATTGGGAGCGCCTGCGTTCACAATATGCTCACCTATTTCCCTTGGTTTCTATCTCAGCTCGGGAAGGTCGTGGTCTGGAGGAATTCAAAAGAGCAGTTTATCAAGGCTTGAATATCATCCGGGTCTATACCAAGACCCCTGGCAGCAAGGCTGACCTGACTGACCCCATGATACTGAAGAAGGGCAGCACGGTCGGAGAAGCCGCTGAGAGCCTCCACAAGGACTTCTATCAAAATTTGAAGTATGCCGTCGTCTGGGGCTCAGGAAAGTATGATGGGCAGAGAGTTAGCAAGGGACATATCCTTCAGGATGGGGACATAGTCGAGTTTCATATCTAGACTCACGCGGGGCAGATCGCAAGCTGCCACAGCTTTTGTGCGAGGGACTCAATGTAATCCTTGTTTTCCAGCTTTGCCAGCCACTCTGGCGGAATAGCGTCTATACCCAGATATGCCCCGGAAATAGCCCCGGCCATAGCCGCTATAGTATCAGTATCGCCACCCAAGCTTATAGCGTAAATCACGGCATCTTTGTAGGATTGAGGCTGCCTCAGGAAGCAATAGATAGCTGTAGGCACTGACCTTGGTGCTTCTATACCATTTCCCAGCACAGCGATTACCTTCGCCTTATCTTGCTCGCCGAGCAACTCTTTTATTTGGGCTAATTTTTCCTGGTATAACTGGTTCGGGATGAAATTCTGAAGTTTGGAGAGAAAAGCCTCCTTGTCAATATCTTCGTCTGAAGGCGTGTTGACAGCCAGGGCTACAGCGCAAGCCTGGAGCGAGGCTCCCTCCCTGGCCAATTCATGAGAATGAGTTATGGAGCTTGACTGGTAAGCGATTTCCCTGAGCTTCTCCAGGTCACGGGAATATAGAAGTCCGACTGGCGCTACCCTCATGGCTGAGCCATTCCCAAAAGAGCCACCCCGGTACAGTCTATTTGCGGCGCTATACCATGCCTCGCCATCCTTTATCATCCGAAAAATTCTGGGAGGGCCTGGCCCGTAACCACGCCACGGCTCAGCGTCATAATTTTTTATGAAGGTTTGTGCCATGTGTTCGCCATCAAAGCCCTTGCTTTCTATCAAGGATTCGGCAACACCAATGGTCATGTGAGTATCATCAGTGTAAATTAGCTGCTCCAGCCTCTCAGCAAGGAAAACGATATCCTCGCTTCGAGACATTCTCCTCCCTTCCCACCTGGCGCCCAGGGCATCGCCGATTGCCGCCCCTAACAGACATCCCAGGAATTTCAGCCTTAGTTTTTCTTTCTGCACGTCCTGCATCGCTCTATGCTACTTCGCACAGCCAGTCCGTAATTTTATAATTAATGGTGCTTCAAGATGAAGATGCTCAAGCACCAACTTCCCATAGTTGCAATTTTCCAGGCCCTTTATTATACTTAAAATGGTTATCAGTGTAGGTTATCACGTCTCAGTGAAAGCTCTTGTGAGCCCCTTCGCGAACGTTGGATGACCGAGACTCGAGCCAAGTATTATAAGAAAGGAGGTCATCCAATGGGATTTGCAGACAAGACACTACAATGTTCTGACTGCGGTGCCACATTCACCTTTACTGCTGAGGAACAGGAGTTCTACGCTGGTCGGGGATACACCAATGAGCCCAAGCGTTGCCCCGCTTGCCGTGAAGCAAAGAGAGCCCAGTATAATAGCTCCAGAGGTTACAGGTCTAACCGCCAAATGCATCCCGCAGTATGTGTTGAATGTGGTAAAGACTGTGAAGTGCCCTTTGAGCCTCGAGAGGGCAGGCCAGTATATTGTAGTGACTGCTACAACAAGATTAAATTGGGCGGTCGGAAATAATTTAACGCATCGGACTCGAAGGGGGCTGGAACCAAACCAGCCCCCGAAGGTTTAGAAACAGAGGCATTCAGAGCGTCTTAAAGAGTTTGGTTGTGCGAAGGGTAAGGCTGTAAAACTGAAAGGGGGTAATATCGTGAATATATATGTAGGTAACTTATCTCGCGAGGTCACCGAGGATGAACTGCGCAAGGCGTTTGAGGCTTTCGGGCAAGTCACAACGGTGAACATCATTAAGGACAGGTACAGCGGCGAATCTAGAGGTTTCGGGTTTGTTGAGATGCCCACGAAATCTGAGGCTCAGGCTGCCATCAACGGACTTAATGGAACATCGATGGGAGAGCGAACGCTCAGTGTTAGTGAGGCACGCCCTCGCGCCGAAGGTGGCAGGAGGCCATTTGGCGGTGGTGGGTTTGGTGGAGGAGGTAGACGGCGCAGATTCTAAGCTGCCAGCATCTTATAGATTGAAGCCTTTATAATAACGACCTGAAGTTCCAAAGTGCGGAAGGGAGGTTCGTGTTTTTCTCTCGCACTTCCTCTCTCGTCCACAACTCCAGGATTGCACTAGACTACTCGATGTCGCCGTTGCTTCCCCATTCTGGCGTTGCCAGCGACACGGGCTGTAGAGTAGCCATCGCTCAATCCTGTCATCATCGCACAAAAATCATCAGATAGCGTTCAACGAGGAAAGCTCATATCCCAAGCGAGCGACGATATCACGGAGTGGACTCTTTGAGACACAGATGAGCTGCCTGAGCTTTATTGAAAGTTTCCAACCCACATACCGAAAAGGCTTGACACTTTGGCGCGGTGTTGCTATTATGTAGGGCTAAAATTTTAGTAAAAGGTAGGAGACTATCTTGAACCAAGAGACAACGTCGGAATCCATAGCTAAGGGCAGAACATTAGGGGCATTTAGATGTCTAAATTGCTTCGTCAGAATCAGCCCACCCAAGGGGGCAACAACGTATAAATGCCCCCATTGTGGTTTTGAATGGCGTGTTTCCTGGCCCTTGCCTGACCTGCCACGTATAAGGGGGCCGGTATGGGAGGTAAACCGTCGATTAGCTGAGGAAGCTATAGCGAAGAAAAAGAAGGGAAAGAAGTAGATATGGCACTGAATAGGAAGATAGCCTATATCAATCTAACTACGGGCGAAATTGAGACGAAGCCCATTCCGCTCGAGATACGGAAGATGTTTCTTGGGGGTCGAGGGCTAGATATGTACTTGATGTATAACCATATTAAGCCCGGCATCGACCCTCTGGGACCAGATAATGTAGCCCTGGTGAGCGCAGGGCTTCTAGTCGGGACCTTGGCTTCAGCTTCAGCGAGAACCCATGTCGCTGGCAAGTCGCCGCTCACCGGCTTTGTGGGCAGCACTAATATGGGTGGGTTCTTTGCTCCGGAAATGAGATGGGCTGGCTTCGACCATCTGGTCATAAAGGGAAAGGCCGAAAAACCAGTTTATCTATGGATTCATAATGGCGAAATCGAAATAAGAGACGGCTCAAGCATCTGGGGGAAAACTGTTCAGGAAACTCAAGAGATTATTCGAGAAGAGCTGGGCGACAGCGATGTCAAGATATTAACCATTGGCATAGCTGGCGAGAATCTGGTGAGGTACGCCAACGTTATGACCGAGCTCAAGAATGCGGGGGGCAGGTCAGGGATGGGAGCGCTCCTCGGCTCCAAGAATCTCAAGGCCATAGCGGCTAGAGGCACTATGGACATCAAGATAGCACACCCCAGCGAAGCTCTTGAATATAACCGGAAGATAATCAGACAGATAACCTCGGCTAAGGTTTCTCAAACCCAAGGAAGACTAGGTACGAACTTCATCTGGGGTGCGACTAACACCCAGGGTCTGGTCAGAGTTAGAAACTTCCAGCTCAATCAGCTTGAGGACTCCGATGATATTGAGCCTGAAAAGCTTGATGAATTTAACATTGGAATGACTGGTTGCTTTGGGTGTCAGGTCCATTGTCGCGGTAAATACATAATACCCAGCGGGCCCTACGCTGGAGTATATGCTGAAGGACCCGAATATACCTCAATTGGGGCTTGGGCTGGAGAGCCTGGCTGCAGGAATCCACTCACTATTCTGGTAGGCAATCACCTGGTGAATAGCTATGGTCTGGATACCTTAGAAACCGGCAGCATGATCGCCTGGGCAATGGAATTGTATGAAGAGGGAATCCTCACCAGCAAAGATACTGACGGCTTGGACTTGAGGTTTGGTAATGATGAAGCGGTTATTGAAATGGTTCATCGTATTGCCAATAGGAAAGGGTTAGGCGATATCCTGGCTGAGGGACCGCTACGAGCCGCCAAGAAAATAGGCAAAAATTCCATTAAATACTCGATCCAGGTAAAGGGTATGAGTAACCTCCACTCTGATGAGAGACCAACCCCGGCTCTGGCACTGGGCATAGCCACCGGTTCCAGAGGTTCTGACCATTTGAGAAGCAGACCAGCTATTGACCTGTATCATCTGCCTGAACCAGTGCTGAGAAAGATATATAGTCAGCCGGTGCCCTACGATGGTCCATTGTCCTCAGATTACAGGGACTATGAAGGAAAACCGTGGCAGGTTTTCTGGCACGAGATGTGCTATGAGGCTGTAGATTGCCTGGGAATATGTAAGTATCACACCACGTTCCTGGGAGCAACCCTGCCCAACTTTGAGGAATGGTCTAAACTGCTCTACTACAATACCGGGTTAGAGATGTCACCACTGGATATCTGGACGGTAGCGGAACGCTGCTACAACATAGAGCGGTTATTCAATATCAGGGAAGGATTAACCAGAAAAGACGACTGGCTGTCTGACCGATACTTTGATGAGCCAACTACAGTTGGCATACCTGGCGTAAGAAATAAGACATTGGATAGAGAAAAGTTCAAGAAGATGATAGACGAATATTATGAGCATCATGGCTGGGATGAGAATGGCGTTCCTCGCCCGGAGACGCTTCGCAGACTGGGTATAGATAAAGAGCCATCCCACATGCTCTAGTAATCACTTAAGAAGAGGGAGTCTACTTATGCAAAAGATGCTAGTTGTCGATTATGAAAAGTGCACCGGTTGTCGTTTATGCGAGCTGGTTTGTGCGGTTAAGCACGAAGGGGTGAGTAACCCCTTAAGAGCCAGAATCCATATTGTGAAATGGGAAATGAAAGGTATAATGGTGCCCATGATTTGCAACCAGTGTGAGTCGGCACCTTGTATCAGTGTATGCCCCACAAATGCCCGCACCCGAGATGAAGAACAAAGAAAAGTAAATGTTGATTATGACAAGTGCATCGGCTGCAAGATGTGCATAGTAGCCTGCCCCTTTGGAGCTGTGAGTTTTGACCCCTTTGCCAGCCGGATAATCAGCTGTGACCTGTGTGACGGTGACCCACGGTGCGCTGATTTTTGCGAGACTGGAGCCCTGCGATATGTTGAGGCCAGCCAGAGCAATAAGCAGAGGCAGAGAGAAGCGGCTGAGAAGCTCTACGAATCAATGCGAAAATTCACCGCAGCATATACCGGGTGACTCACTAGTTTAAAGGTTAACACAGACGCCCTCTTCAAATCGGCAACGTTCGCGAGACATTATTCTTTGCGCTAATCGGAAACCATAGATAGCCTATTTCTTAACAGGCTCAAAAGCAAAAAATACCCTCTCAGCCTTTATTGTCTCCTTTTTGAGTTCTATCGGGTGGGCTGGAACATCAAATACCGCAAGCTGAACTTCGTCGCCTTCTTTGAGACTTTCTGGGGGACAGTTTATCATTCGACTTAGTATGTGTCTGACTGGACTATCCTTACCAAGGTCAATCCAGGCATCAATCAAAGGTGGCTCGTAGCATATAGGGACGCCTCCCCATTTCTCCACGACAACTATTACCTTGCCTTTCTTGGGCAACTCAATCCACTCCAGCTCATCAGAGTAGCACTCCGGGCATATCACGCGAGGCGGATAGGCCACCCGCCCACACTTCTGACACTTCGTTGTTGTAAACTTGCCTTCCCGAAGATTTTCGTAGAATTTGTATATCCGGTTAAACTCCTTAGCCTCGATTGGCCACATATCCAGTGTCGGAGAATATCTTCCCTCCAAGAAAGGAATCCATGCTGTTGCCATCCTTAGCCTCCTTTATTTTCTGGGCTCTCTGCCGTAGATAACAATCGTGTGCTCCACACACGAGCCGCTCAAGTTGTGTGTAATGCCAATCGCTGCTCCATTGACCTGGTTTGTGGCTCTGCCCTGAAGTTGCTTTAGTATCTCGATAGCCTGTCGAATCCCGGTTGCCCCGAAGGGATGCCCGCAGGAAAGAAGACCACCATCAGTATTCGTGGGGATGGCACCTCCGAGCTTGGTCTGCCCCGACTCCACAAAAAGCCCACCTTCGCCCTTTTTGCAGAACCCCAGTTCCTCTACCTCGACAATCTCGGAAATGCTAAAACAGTCGTGCACCTGAGCAACATCGACATCCTTAGGGCTAATCTTGGCATTCGCATAGGCTTTTTTAGCTGCCAGCCTCAAATGTGGCCAATCTCCTAAATGCTCTCCAGGCCAGTTAGCACTTACGCTATGAAGCGACACCTGAGCCCCTCCACGGATATAAACGAGTGGCCTATCGCTGAGCTCCTTGGCCTTCTCCTCAGAAGCGATAATTACTGCCGCGGAGCCATCCGTTAATGGACAACAATCATACAACCCCAGAGGAGCGGCTATCTCAGTAGCATTGAGGACGTCTTCCATCGTCAGCTTTCTTTGAAAGTGACCTTTGGGATTAGTATAACCATAACCATAATTTATTACGGAAACCATCCCCAGCTGTTCCCTTTTTGTCCCGTAGTGTTTCATGTGTTCTTTGGCAATCATGGCAAACCACAGTGGCGGAGGTCCAATGCCTTGCGGCGCATCCCAGTCATGGTCTATAGCGGCAATCTCATCATACTGCACCTGCCATCTTTCCGGAGTGTAAAGTTTTTCACAGCCCACCACCATCACGACGTCAGCCATTCCACTCTCTACAAGTCCCTTGGCCAGCAAGATTCCTGTGCTGCCACCGGCACAGAGGACGTCCACCCGAGCACAGATAGAAGTCGGTTTTAATCCCAGCCTCTCAGCCACGACAGGAGCTGTATTAGCCTGGACAGAACGCCTTCCCACAAAAGTGGAGGAGAAAAGCAAACCGTCAATATTGGTAGGCTTAAGCCCAGGTACATCTTCCAGACAGGCCTTGGCTGCTTCCTGAACCATATCTATATAACTTGCCTCCCTGACACCCCATTTGCACATGCCGCCTCCAACTATACAAGCGCGCCTTCCAGCCATTCTTAACCTCCTATACCAAAGGCTATACTTTTAGTTGCTGAGAGCGGCCCTGAAGTTATCGCTGCTGGCTATAGTCATAAAACCCCTTACCAGTCTTCACACCTAACTCACCAGCCTCAACCTTCCTTCTCCATAATGGACAAGGCCGGTAAAACTCTCCGAGCTCAGCTCGCATATAATCAAGAGCGTGCAATCCAACTGGTATGCCATTGACTATGTCCTGTGACCTAAATGGCCCCATAGCATGCCCTAGTCCTAGCTGGCACGCCTTATCAATGTCCTCAGCAGAGGCTACGCCTTCCTCGAGCAACTTAACCGCCTCATTACAAAGCACGAGAAACAGTCGGGACACAACAAAACCCGGGACATCCTTATTAACGATAATTGTCTCTTTGCCAAGTTTGCCTGCCACGTCTTTGATGACCTGGCAGGTCTCGTCCGAAGTCTTGACTCCCGGAATTATCTCAACCAACTTCATTACTGCGACCGGGTTGAAAAAGTGCATCCCTATTACCTTGTCCTGTCGCCGGGTTAGCGAACCTACGGCAGTAATACTAAGTGCCGAGGTGTTGGAAGCAAGTATTGTTTCCGGAGCACACAGCTCGTCCAGACGCTTAAATGTCTGCTTCTTTAACTCCATCTCCTCAGGGACGCTTTCAACTACCAACTGGACTCTTTCTGTTGCTCGTTTGAGGTCAGTAGTACCTTTAATACGAGCCACTATTTTGTCGGCTTGCTCCTGGGTCATTTTGCCTTTATCCACAAAATACTTCTTTAGATTACTTTTGATGGCGTTTAGGCCATTTTGAATAAACCTGTCCTCGATATCTGTCATCGAGACTTCGTAGCCGCTGCTAGCGAAGAGCTGAGCAAGCTGACTGCCCATGACACCAGCGCCGACAATACAAACCTTGTTGACTTCCATTTTGTTTCCCCCCTTCTCAGTATTTCCTACAATAAGAAATTAGTAGCACATCAAAGAGCGGACAGTTCTCGGGAATTTCTCTGACAGGCGAGCACCATCAGAGTGTGCATCAAAGCGTATATGATAACTTGTCCTCGAAAGCATGTCAATATTCGAGAGAGTACTAGAACATCACCTGAATAAACTCGGTTCAAAAGCCTGTACTATATTATTAGGTAGGAACAATCCCACCCGAGAGACTCTTATGCGGGGTGATGCCGGGGCACGCTGGACTTCGCCAGAACCGTGTGAACTGCCAGTTTTCCAGCCATATCGTCCTGACGGCACTGTGGACAGAGTTCGATAAACTCATCGGCGAGCCCCTTCCCAGCCAGTATTTCCTTGAGACGCTCCAAGGTTGGTAATGGTAGATAGTACCGCCCGCAGCGGGGGCAAACCACGGAATTCTCAGTAACGCCCTCTCTAATAGCCAGCTGCCTGATATCTTCAACAAATTCTGCATACTTGACACCGGCCGGACACAGCTGGGCACAGACGTCACACTTCAAGCAAAACCAGATGTTCGGGTCCCTTAAGACGTCCAGCCCCAGCAGTGCCTTTTTGACAATGCCCCGCGCTGAGAACAGGAAGGAAAACCGGTCATAAAACTCAGCCATGGGGCAGCTGGCAACACACTTCCCACACTCAACACAGAGGGATAGTTTCTTTTCCTCGATGATTTTGGCCAGCAGGTCTCCCCCGGCACTAACCTTTCCTTCTTGTTTCATCAGTCGCTGGGTATCTCCTTCAACTGTTTAAGAGTAAAAACCGGACCATCCAAGCAAACATACTTACTGCCGATGTTGCAGCGTCCGCACTTACCAACGCCACACTTCATTCTTCTTTCCAGAGTAGTGACTATATGCTCGCTGGGGAATCCCATTTCGTTCAGGGCCTCAATAACAAATTTAATCATTATGGGCGGTCCGCAAGTAATGCTGGTAGTATTCTCTGGCGAAGGATGGAGTTCTTTCAGGAACGTGGGCACCAGCCCTACATTCCCCTGCCACTTTTCATCGCCCCGGTCCACGGTGAGACACAGTCTAGTATTGTCCACCTTTCGCCATTCCTCATATTCACTGGTGAAGACAAGGTCCTGCGGGCTCCTGGCGCCATAGATGATATCAATCTTGCCGTACTTTGCCCGATTATCGAAGACGTTGAGGATGACTGAGCGTAGAGGCGCCAGACCGATACCACCACCGATTATGAGCAGGTTCCGCCCCTCCATCTCCTCAAGGGGGAAGAAATTTCCAAATGGGCCACGAATACCTATTTTATCCCCGGGCTTAAGCTCGTGGAGAGCATTGGTCAGCTCCCCAACCCTTCTGATGCTGAACTCAATAGCCCCCGGGCGGGCCGGCGAAGAACTAATTGATATCGGCGCTTCTCCCACGCCGGGCACCGATACCTCAGCGAACTGGCCGGACTTATACTCAAATCTCTCGGTCTCGTCCGAACCATCAATAGTCACCCTGAAGGTGGTGATGTCTATGGTCTCCGGCCTCATGCTCTGGATGGTCGCCATACGCGGCAGATATATATTCTCAGTCATTTCCGGCTTTCCCACTGGCTACCTCTTCTATTATTTGGCTAATATCTATATTGACCGGGCAATACCTGATGCACCGCCCGCAACCGACGCAAGCCAACTCACCATTCCGGTCATAGAAGTACTTCAGTTTATGGAAGAAACGCTGCTGTATCCTCGTCTTCCGATTCGGTCGGGGATTCTCCCCACTGGCCATCAGGGTGAACTCGGGGAACATACAGCTATCCCAGCAGCGGAATCTCCCTCCGCCTTCATCAAGGTTGACATCACCAATATCAAAACAGTGACATGTCGGACACAAGTAGGTGCAGATGCCACACCCCAGACACTTCAAGCCGATGCTATCCCAGTAATCGCCTCCATAGAGCGGCGCCATCTTATCGGCAATAGCACTGACATCCAGTTTCTTCATCCTGGCCAGCCCGGCTTTTCTAGCTTTTCTGAGCTGTTCCTCATCTCCTCGAGGTTCGACAAAGAATCCGGCAAACTTGTCCAGCAGAGCTGCCCCTTTCTCCGTAGATGCCTCTACCAGATAGCGGTCGCCGATATCGCTGAACAGTATATCGACATCCTCCCCCGAAGCGGGGTCTATGCCAAAGGTCGGGCAGAAACAGGTCTCGTCGGGCTCAAAACAGGCCAGTCCAATGAGAGTGGTCTTCTCCCTTTTGTCCAGATAATAACTATCCCGGTACTGCCCGTTAAAAACCATATCCATAAGGCGCAGACTGCGTGCATCACAGGGACGGATGCCGAAGATTACTTGCTCACGGTCTGCTTCGACACATGGCTCTATCTGAAACCCCCGGTTATCATCCCTGAAAAACCGGAAGAGGGTCTCCGTCTGCGAGAAGAAAGCGTTCTTGGGAGACAGCACTGAGTTGATGTAGTCCAGCGTGACCTCGCTGCCCGATTCCACTCGTCGGAAGGAAACATCCTTGGCTTGCACCGGCGCAATCAAATGGTAGCCCTGCGTCAGCTTGTCCAGTAGTTCAGTCAGCCTACCCTTTTCAATTACTTTACTCTTCTTCTGATTGACCATATTAACCCCTAGAGAAACTCATCCAGGTCACCGACCTGATACTTGGTCAGTGGTGGCTGTTGCTCAACATCAATCCCGGCGGTATAGCCAAACAGCTCCAATAAATCCTTCTCCACCTTCTTGTTCAGCCTCCGCAGCGGAATACCCATCGGGCAAGCCCGCTCGCACTCACCGCAGTCCACACATTTCCCAGCCACATGGAAGGCACGTATCAGGTGATAAACCAGATTCTCCGAGATATCATTGGCCTTGCTGAGCCAGCGCGGCGCCTTTTTATCAAAGATGCATTCCGGACAATTACAGACCGGACAGACATTGCGGCAGGCATAGCAGCGAATACATTGGCTCAACTCCCTGTTCCAGTAGCGCGCTTTCTCCTCCGCAGAGAGTTCTTCCAGCTCCCTGACCAGGCTATAATCATCACGTACCCAGGGCAGGCTGGGGATTGCCTCTCCAAGCAGCACATCATAAATTACTGGCGTGGGGTAGCGGCAGACTAAGCATTCGCCACGCAGTACCTGCTCCTTCCTCACCCGCCGCTTACCTTCCCTGGTAGTAACCAAGAAAGCGTCACCGCCATCCTCTACCGCGACCACATCACCTGGCGAGATACCCAGCACCGCCAACAGCTTTTCCCCATCCACAATCCCGCTACAGGGGACGCCTACGATGAAAACCCTATCCCGCTCAATCTGGTTCTCCTTGAGCAACTCTACCACCGACCGGGAATCGCATCCCTTGACCAAGATACCGACCTTCCCCTCAACTTTGCGCAAATCCAGCAAATATTTGGCGAGGTTATTGGCACAGAGAGGATTCCAGACCAACCGGGAAACCGTCTGCCCGCTTTTCAGAAAGCACGGCGTTACACGCAGGCTATCGGAACCTGCTTCATAGCCGATAAAATGGCTGATGCGGCCATCTTCAAACAATTTCTTAACGCTGTCCTGTACTTCTTTCGAGCTTGTTTTCATTTCTTGTCCACCCATCTGTTGGGACCCAGCGCCGTTATTTTATCTGTCGCCTCTTTAACCACAGCCGAGAATTTGGCGCCCTCAGCAGCCGATACCCACCTCAGCTGAAACCTTTCCGGCTCGATGCCAATGTAGCTCAGCAATCTTTTGAGAACATGCGCTCGCCTTCGGGTCAGATAATTACCCTCTGAATAATGACAATCTCCGGGATGACAGCCGAGTATCATTACTCCATCCAGACCATTGGCCAGAGCCCTGATTACCAGCTCCGGAGGCACTCGACCAGAGCACATCACCCTTATCACCCGTACATTCGTCGGCATCTGGAAACGGGAGACGCCGGCCAGGTCAGCCCCGGCATAGGCACACCAGTTACAGCAGAAAGCCAGGATTTTCGGTTTAAACTCGGTTTGGACTTCTTTGATATCCGGCAATTCTACCTCTTTCCACTCAGGGCATTAACCATGCTCAATAGCTGCATATCAGTAAAGCCTCTTTGCTGTATCGCCCTATTAGGGCAGGCCGCAGCACAAAGACCGCAGCCTTTACACAGAGCGGCATTAACCTCGGAGACGATCTTACCTTCCAGCCCTTTTATCTTAGATTCCTTCAACTCAATGGCATCGAAGGGACATACCAGAACGCAGGTTCCACACCCCTTGCAGGTCTTGGGGTCAACTGTAGCTGTTATGGCTTCGACCCTGACCGCACCCTGCCTCAAAGGAATCGCTGCCTCTGAGGCGGCGGCGTATCCTTGAGCAATGCTTTCCTTAATATCCGCCGGCCACCGACACGAGCCAGCCACATAGATACCATCCATAGCAAATTCAACGG
Organism: Chloroflexota bacterium; assembly: GCA_013388845.1. Lineage (GTDB taxonomy): Bacteria > Chloroflexota > Dehalococcoidia > GIF9 > AB-539-J10 > RBG-13-51-36. The sequence goes on from JACAEN010000042.1 coordinate 64,133, forward strand.
GGCGCAACTTAACATGGGCTTCAAGAAAGAAACCCCCGTCGCCTATTGGCACCTTCAGCATCTTGGAAAGCTCTTCATTATCAGCATTGGGAATCAGTGGTGTAGCCAGAACCAGCAGGTTACAGGACAGTTCCACCTCCATATCCATTAGTTCATCATATACCTTCACCGCTTCAACCCTTTTTGCCCCCATAACCTGCGGGGGGTTACTCAGGGTATATCTGATAAACCTAACGCCGGCTTCCCTAGCTTTTCGATAATATTCTTCGAACTCCACGCCGTAGGTCATCAGGTCTCTATGCAGCACGTAGACCTGGGCTTTAGGGTTAATTTCCTTCATCAAGGCAGCGTTCTTGATGGCGGTCATACAGCATAACCTGGAACAATACGGCCGTTCGGGTATCCGTGCCCCCACGCAGTTAATCATCACCACATTCTGGAACTCTCCCAGCTTGCCATCCTTGAGCCGCTGTTCCAGACCAAGCTGGGTGAGCACGTTGTCCAATTTCCCATAGCTATAAAGCTCCGGTTCCAGCACCTGAGCCCCGGTGGCTACGATAATTACCCCCACCTTAACACTGGTTTCTTGCCCATCCTCATCTATACTTACGTCGAAATTACCGATATATCCGCTGGCAGCCTTGACCACAGCCGGCATATGGAGCTTTATCTTAGAGTGACCCTGCACTGCCTTAACCATACTATCAACCAGTTCATCGGGAGCCTTATTGATAGTGAAAATCCGGTTCAGTTTGAGCAACCGCCCACCAAGTTCTGGCTCTTTCTCCACTAAATGCACCTCAAAACCCTGGTTAGCCAAGTTGAGGGCGGCGCTCATGCCAGCCACGCCACCGCCGATGACCATAGCTGCCGGGTAAACGCCAGACTCAAATTCTTCCTGTGCCTCTAACCAGCGAGCTTTAGCTACCCCCATCTTTACCAGCTCCTTGGCTTTCTCAGTTGCTTCCCGTCGGTCGTGCATGTGAATCCAAGAACAATGTTCTCGGATGTTGACAAACTCAAACAGGTACGGATTTAGCCCAGCATCTGCGCAGGCATTACGGAACAGCGGCTGGTGAGTCCTAGGAGTACATGAAGCCACCACTACCCGGTTCAGGTCATATTCTTTAATAGCCTCCTTTATGGCAGAGATGCCTTCTTCAGAGCAGGTGTACAGGTTAGCCTCGGCATGCACTACATAGGGCAATTTCTTAGCATAGTCTACTACCTCGGGGACATCCACAATCCCCCCAATATTAGTGCCACAATGACAGATAAAAACCCCGATACGAGGCGCTGCCATTTAATCCCCCTTGCTCATAAATTCGGCAGCCCGGGCCGCTGCTGCCGACGCTTGAACCACTGAATCGGGAATATCTTGCGGCTCCTGGCAGAAGCCACAAGCAAAAATACCGGGTATCTCCGTATCTACCGGGTGAAACAACCTATCCGGAATATTTATGAACTGGTAATCATTGAGGCTCAGGTGCAATATATCGCTTATCTCTTTGGTGCTCGCAGACGGAATCAAGGCCTGGCAGAGCACGACCATATCCACCTCCATGCTGGTTCTGGCTCTGGCGGTGGTTTCCTCGTACCAGACAATGGGGTCCCCGTTGTCCGGATTTTCCGTAACCTCACTGGGGCGGCTTCTAATATAGGTCACCTTATACTCCTGCTCAGCCCGGGCAATATATTCCCGAAACCTTTTGCCGACCGCCCTCATGTCAGTATAGAAGATATAAGACTTCAATTCCGGATAGTGCTCGTTGGCCAGAATAGCTTCCTTGGTAGCATGCATACAACAAACGCTGGAGCAATACAGCTTATGACGAGTATCCCGCGAACCAACACACTGAATGAAAGCTAGACTCTTCGGCGTGGCTCCATCGGATGGCCGCTTTAGATGCCCCTCAGTCGGCCCTGAGGCGCTGATCATGCGCTCGTACTGCATAGCCGTGATCACATTCTTGACCTTGCCATATCCATACTCCTCCAGCCCCGAGGGGTCATAGAGGTCAAAGCCGGAGGCCAGAATAATGGCTCCAACCTCCACTTCGACTATTTCGTCTTTCTGGTCATAGTCTATCGCCCCAGCCTCACAGAATTTCTCACAGGCACGGCACTTGCCCTTCTGGAAATAGACGCAGTTCTCTCGATCAACAACGGGGACATTGGGCACTGCTTGAGGGAACGGAGTATAAATGACTTTCCGCTGTCCCAAACCCATTTCGAATTCGCTAGCTACCTTCCACGGACATTTCTCCTGGCAGATACCGCAACCGGTGCATTTCTCTTCATTTACAAACCTGGCCTTTTCCCTGATTTTCACCTTGAATTTTCCAAATCCCCCAGCCACCTCCTCTACTTCAGAATAAGTTAACAACTTGATGTTGGGATGCCGACTCGCCTCAATCATCTTGGGGGCAAGGATACACATAGCGCAGTCATTCGTAGGAAAGGTCTTATCTAACTGGGACATCCTACCGCCAATGCTAGGTGTTTTTTCGACAAGGTATACCTGAAACCCCATGTTGGCTAGGTCGAGAGAAGACTGGATACCAGCGATACCACCACCGATTACCAGGACAGACTTCTTTGCCAAATTCAATCCTTTCGTCGATTGCCTAAATCACTACAAATCCCCCCTCCTTGGCGGGCGGAGCTAAGGGGGAAAGCTCGCAGAGTTAGCCTGCACCCCGACCTCCTCCCATCAACAGGGAGGGACTTTATCTGAAACTATACGAAGACCATAATCTCAGCCGAGGTGGGCAGCCATGCGAGCTACTAGAATCATAGCTATTTGCAAACGGCAATTATAACAAGGACAGAGAAATTTTTCTACCCGTTTCGCTCTGGACTTGAGAAGGATTCAGATGTGGCCTATTTCTTTGACCCGCCTTCGAAAGACGGGAGGGAAGACGTTAGAGCTCCAGTAAGGACGTAGGCTGCTTGCAGTGCCTCTGTAGGGCAAAGCGGAAAACATTCTTTGCAGTTCCAGCATTCCTTGGCGGCTATCTCGGAGATGAAACTTATCTCTCTTCTTGTGCCTCTATCGATAAACCCAATAGCGTTCTTCTTCTTGACTTCAGCACAGTATCTCACACATAAACCGCAAAGAATGCAAAATGAGGGCTCTTTTTCAAAACGGGCTTTGTCTGCCCCATACTCTCGAGCTAAATCCTGCAATTTCGGGGCATCTGGAGCATGAGCCAGCATTAGCTCCAGGAGCATTTTGCGAATCTTATCCACCTTCTTAGACCTGGTTCTTACCACCAAATTCTTTTCTACCGGGTAAAGGCAGGCAGCAACGAGATTCGTCCTCCCGCGAGTTTCTACTTCCACGGTGCAAATTCGGCAAGCCCCATAGGGTTCTAATTTCTCGTGGTGACAGAGCGTAGGAATAAATATCCCCGCACTTTGGGCTGCTTCCAAAATGGTCATCCCATCCCTGGCTTTAACTTCCTTCCCGTCAATTTGTAGAGTGATTTCACTCACCGCTCTTTACTCCGCCTGACTATAATCCTGGCTTCTTCAGAGATGGGATGGGGAACAGGCTCGCCCGAGAGCCTTTTCACCGCGCCAAAGCGAGCGGGACAGACTTCGAAACAAGTCCCGCATTTTGTGCATTTCTCCTGGTCAATTACATGAATCTGGTTCTTGCCACCAGCAATCGCCCCTACCGGGCATTGCTTGAGACAAATCATACAAGCCTGACACTTATCTGGGTCAATATAGTATGAGATTAGCTGCTTACAGAAATAGGCTGGGCATCTTTTCTGCTTGATATGCGCCTCGTACTCGTCTCTAAAGTAATGTATCGTGCTTAAAACCGGGTTAGCGGCAGTCCTCCCCAAAGCACACAGTGAGGCATCTTTGGCTACCTCAGATAGCTCCTCCAAAAACTCGATGTCGCCCTCTTTCCCCTTTCCCTCGGTGATATTCGTCAGAATCTTAAGCATCTGCCTGATGCCCTCACGGCAGGGGACACATTTGCCACACGATTCGTCAGTGAGGAAGTTCAGGAAGTACCTGGCAACGTCAACCATGCAGGTATCTTCATCCATGACAATCATTCCACCGGAGCCCATCATTGAGCCAGCCTTGGTAAGTTCGTCAAAATCCACTGGCATATCTAACTGTTCTTCAGGGATACATCCTCCTGACGGGCCCCCGGTCTGCACTGCTTTGAACTTCTTGCCCCTAGGAATGCCACCGCCCACCTTATAAATAACATCTCTCAGAGTTATACCCATGGGCACTTCTACCAGGCCGGTATTGTTTACCTTACCTACCAAGGAAAAAATCTTCGTCCCCTTGCTCCCGGCTGTGCCAATTCGAGTAAACCAGTCAGCACCCTTATTGATGATAAGAGGCACATTAGCCCATGTTTCCACATTATTTAAGTTGCTGGGCTTATCCCAGACGCCCTTGACAGCAGTATGAATATACTTGGGTCTGGGCTCACCCACCCTGCCTTCTATTGCTGTCATCAGAGCACTGGATTCGCCGGAGACAAAAGCGCCAGCCCCTCGGTGTACCTTGACTTTGAAATCAAAGCCCGAGCCCAGGATATTCTTCCCCAGAAAACCGTATTCTTCAGCCTGCTTGATAGCGATGAGCACATTCTCTACGGCTAAAGGGTATTCCTGTCGGACATAAATATAGCCTTCGTGGCTTCCGATGGCATAGGCTCCGATGATTAACCCCTCAAGGACAGAATGAGGGTTCCCCTCAAGAAGAGCTCTATCCATAAAAGCCCCCGGGTCTCCCTCATCGGCATTGACGATTACATACTTTATCTCACCGGGAGCATTACGACATTCTTCCCACTTTCGCCCTGCCGGAAACCCACCGCCTCCTCTCCCTCTCAGGTTGGATTTTTTGACTTCTGCCAATACTTGCTCGGGGGTCATCCGGGAAAGGACTTTGGCTAAAGCAGAATAACCGCCCAGTGCCAGATAGTCCTCGATGCTTTTGGGGTCAAGTTTGATATTATTGCCGATGAGGAGCCGCATCTGATTTTTGTAAAATGGTATCTCCGATTCGCGAACTGCCTTCTCCCCCGTGGCGGGATCAACGTAAAGCAAACTCTCGATAACCTTCTTGGCAAGTATGGTCTGAGAAACGATTTCTCTGGCATCCTCCGGCTGCACCTGAAGATAGCATATCTCCTCAGGATAAATCACAATCACAGTACCTCTCTCACAGAAGCCCGGACAACCTGTTTCCCTAATATCTACTTTATCCTCAAGACCGTGCTTTTTAATCTCCTTCTTAAGGGCCGTGACAACTTTCTCGGCACCAAGAGCCAGGCAACCGGTTCCAGCACATATAGCAATGCACGGCTTCTTGGGGTCTCTTTTCGCTAAAATACCCTTCCTGAGTTTTTCCAGTTCCGCAGGTGAATTTATCTTGGGCATAACTTTCCTTTAGTCACAACTCTTCAGCACTTCCTCGGCCTTGGTCGGTGCTATCTTGCCATGATACTTGCCATCAACCACCATCACCGGCCCTAAAGCACAGCAGCCCAGGCAGTTGACAGTCTCTAAGGTAAACTTCATATCCGTAGTTGTTTCCCCGGCTCTAATGCCTAGAACCTCCTCTATCCTATCCAGAATTCTTGGCCCACCTCGAACATGGCAGGCAGTGCCCAGACATATCTGAACTTCATGACGTCCCTTAGGAACTAAACTAAAGGCTTTATAAAAAGTCGCTACATGCTGTATCCGGTTTAGAGGCACCCCTAATTTCTTACTGACTTTTTCTAGCGCCTCTTTAGAAAGCCAGTGATTTTCTCTCTGAATCTCTAATAATACCTGGATCAGCAAACTAGCATCGCCTTGATACTTGTCTATAATCTTGTCAACTTTATCGCCACCCACAGCCTCTGCCTTAACTTGCTTCTTCATTTCACCTGACCCTGTTCCTACTGTCCCACTTTAAGCGGGAACAAAACGCTTCTGGCTTTCGTCAAACCTGATTAATCCTTGCCTTGCTGAACTATTAAGATATTTCGATACTTGAGACGAACTCAAGCCCAGAACCTCAGAGATTTCTCCAGTGGAAAGAGGCCTTTCTCGCAAGAGCAACATAATCTCGCTTATTGCCAACTTATCCGCAATTAATTCCCGGAATAACCTATCTACCTCCTCACGGCCGAAAAATTCCTTGTATTCTTCGTCTGTATTAAAATGCACTCTCAGCCTTTCCCTTTCCACCAGCTTAATGTAGGGAACCAAAGTTTTAGCCGCTTCAAGTTTGAACTTTAATCCCTTTTCATCTATTCCTTCGCTTATTCCCAGAGGTCCTATTTCTTTCAGCTTCTTGGTGAAGTCAGTCATAATTTCGGCGAAGCGAATTCCTTGAGAGGCAGATACCCACTCCAGTCTTAGCCTTTCGGGATTTACCCCTATGTGTCCCAGTAATTTCTTACACAGGTGCACCACGCTTATGGCATCGTGATTCCCCTCCGTAATGTAATGGCATTCGCCAAGCCAACAACCGCCGACAAATACCCCGTCCATTCCGTTGGAGAAAGCTCGTAGTATGAATGACAGGTCAACTCGGCCGGAGCACATCACCCTTATTATCCTTATATTAGTGGGGTATTGATACCGCGAAACCCCAGCTAGGTCCGCCCCGGCGTAGCAACACCAGTTACACAGAAATCCTAAAATCTTTGGCTCAAATTCGTATCCCATAGCCATTCCTTAGTTCATTGTTAAAGAGCAACCCTAGAATGTTCATCGGTGGACTTCGGCAAGAGCCGGCACCGCCGCATCAATCGCCGCAAAGATTTGCTCGTCTGTAAAGTGTTTCAGGGAAATAGCCCCTGTTGGACACTTCGAATTACACAGACCGTCTCCCTTGCACAGGACAGGAATAACCCTGGCTTTTTTGCCCTGCGGTGTCTCATAAAACTCTATCGCCCCATACTTACAAACCGAAATACAGGCTCCGCACGCTATGCACTTACTCTCATCTACATCGCAAATAGCGCCAGAAGCTGTGATGGAATCCTTGGAAAGAATAGTGGCCGCCCGCCCGGCAGCTCCATAAGCCTGGCCAATGGATTCTGTTATAGGCTTGGGATAGTGAGCTGTCCCACATAGAAAAACACCATCGGCAGCAAAATCAACAGGTCGTAGTTTTACATGGGCTTCCTGGAAGAAACCATCTGGATTCAAAGGCACCTTGAATAATTTACATATTTCAGCATTGGTTGCCGGAGGAATAACAGCCGCCGCTAAAGCCAGGACATCGGCATCCAGAGCAATCTTCTTACCCAAAATCGGGTCGGTCACGGTAACCCTTAGAATATGCTCGCCACCTTCCCGAACGGCCTCCACTACGGGTTTATCTTCCGGCTCATAGCGTATGAACCTCACCTCCCGGTTCGCCGCCTCCCGGTAATATTCCTCGGCAAACCCATAAGTCCTCATATCCCGATAGATGATGTAGATATCCATCTGAGGGTTTAGCTCTTTTAGTTTCAGGGCGCAGGTTATGGCATTATTACAACACACGCGGCTGCAATAGTTCCTTTCTTCGTTCCGACAGCCTACGCATTGAATCATCACCAGGCTCCGGGCATTAACCACCTTAGCTTCCTTCTTGACAATTTGCTCCTCCAACTCTAATAGGGTGAATACTCTGTCATCTTGCCCATAAAGGTATTCGGTGGGCTTATATTCCTCAGCACCGGTAGCGATGATAGTTACCCCGTGACGTATCTCCCGAACCTTTTCTCCCGACTTTACCCTGGTTACGAAGTTCCCCACATAACCGGAAGCCTCGCTGATGGTAGTTTCCGTAAGCACATGAATTAAGGGGTGCTGATAGACCTTGCGGATAATATTCTTCAGATAGGCCTGAACATCCATCCCCTCCAGAGTATAATGAATTCTGCGAGCTATCCCCCCCAGCTCCTTATCCCTTTCCACCAAGTACACTTCGAACCCCTGATTAGCCAGACTCAAGGCGCTGGTCATTCCCGCTATACCTCCCCCCACTATTAACCCTCTTTTGTCCACCGGTAGCTGGAATTCCTGTAAGGGCTGCAAAAGAGCTGCCCGGGCTACCGACATCCGCACTAAATCCTTGGCCTTTCGGGTGGCGACTTCCTTTTCTCGAGAATGAACCCAGGAGCAATGTTCCCTGATATTGGCAAATTCAAAATAGTATGGATTAATCCCCCCCTCACGAAGCGTGTCCCGGAATAGCGGCTCATGTGTCCTGGGGGTACAGGCAGCCACAACCACTCGATTGAGCCCCTTTTCTTTAATGGCCTCCGCTATCCGTTGGGCAGCATCCGTAGAGCAGGTAAACAAGTCTTCTTGAGCATGGACAACATTAGGTAAGGTGTAAGCATATTCCACCACTGAAGGAACATCTACCACTCTTCCAATATTAGCTCCACAGTGACAGACAAAGACCCCTATCCTCGGTTCCTCTCCTGTGACGTCCCTTTCCGGTGGATAGACCCTTGCTTTAGCTAGCTTCCCCCGTCGATAAGCCAGGAGTTGGCTGCACAGAGCGTCAGCTCCGCTGGCAGTCATAACCGACTCAGGGATATCTACAGGACCCCCAAAAGCTCCGCTGACAAAAATTCCTGGACGGGATGTCTCTACAGGATTGCCCGGATTAGTTTTACAGAATCTGTGAGAATCGAGCTCGATGCCCAGTTTACTGGCTAGTTTCTCCACATCATCAGGAGGATTCAAGCCTACGGCTAATACCACCATATCGAATTCTTCTTCCTTTACTCCTTCATCAGGAGTAGAGTATCTTATGGTTACATTCTTGCTTTCTGGTATCTCTCTCCCCAGCGATACATAGCTTCTGATAAATCTGATGCCGGGAAGGTTCGCCGTCCTTTGATAAAATCGCTCGAAGTCCTTGCCAAATGACCGGATATCATTGTGGAATATAGTAGCCTCAATCTCAGCATCATGGTCTTTGGCCAAAATAACCTGCTTCTGGATATAGGTGCAGCACACAGCGGAACAATAACTATTGCCGCCCGGGATAACCTGCCGAGAACCAACACAGGAAATCCAGGCTATCTTTTTGGGATGCTTGCCATCGGAAGGGCGCCTTATCTCACCTTCGTAAGGACCGGTGGAACATAATATCCGCTCGAAGTCCAGACCGTTTACCACGTTGGGCATCTTCCCATAGCCATAGTCGCCCCTCACCCTAGCATCAAAAGCCTCATAGCCGGGAGCCAGAACTATCGCCCCCACCTCTATTTCTACCCTCTCCGCTTTTTGATGGAGGTCTATAGCCTTGTTCTTACAGACTCCTATGCAGATGTTACATTTCCTCTCTTTGAGGAAAAGGCAGGTCTCCGGGTCAATATAGGTGATTAACGGCACTGATTGAGAGAAGTATATATGGGTGCATTTACTATAGGACAAGTTTTGATTGTATTTATCGGGCACCCTGACCGGGCAGTACTCAGTGCAGGTTGTACAACCCCGGCATTTATCCTCTACGATATATCTGGGTTTTCTAATCAGGGTGACCTTGAAGTCACCAGCTTCCCCCTCCACGCTGTCAACTTCAGTATAGGTTAGGATGTTTATATTGGGATGCCGGCTGCATTCAATGAACTTAGGAGACTCAATGCACAAGGAGCAGTCATTAGTCGGGAAGGTCTTATCAAGCTGAGCCATCTTGCCGCCGATAGCCGGCGACTTATCCACCAGATAAACCTTAAAGCCCATTTCCGCCAGGTCCAGGGAGGCTTGAATACCGCTGATGCCTCCACCGACGACCATAACATCGCCGACATTACCTTCGTCGGAGCTATTACCAACTTGCCCTTCAATTAGTTCTTCTGCCATTTTCTACTTTTGTCAGGTTTGCTATGCCTTTTCTGGGTACTTCGGCCGCCAGCCTCGATTTTATCGGAGCTTCTCTAGATCGCCTCTTGAATGACTTCGGTAATATCTCTAACCTCTATGATTTCAGGATTCTCTCGGGTCAACCGGCTGTCCTCAAACATGGTGATGCAATATGGGCAGGCAGTAACCAGCACCTCAGCTCCAACCTCAATAGCTTGCTCTAATCTGAGGTCAGAGAACCTTTCGCCCTTGGGAATGTCCATCCAAATCCCACCCCCTCCTCCTCCACAACAGAGACTATCTTGGCGGGAATCAATCATCTCAATCAGTTCCAAGCCCGATACCTTCTTTAAGACCTCCCGGGGCTCATCATATATGCCATTATGCCGACCCAGGTAGCAGGGGTCATGATAAGTAACTTTCTTACCATACTCCTTGGTGAGCTGTAGCCTGCCTTCATTAATAAGCTCCAGCAAATACTGCGACACATGCCTAACCTCAAAGTTGACCTTGAATTCGGGATACTCGTTTTTGAAGGTGTGATAGCAATGGGGTGAAGAAACCAGGATTTTCTTCACCCCATTGTCAATAAAGGTTTTGATGTTTTCCCTGGCTAAATGCCTGAATAGTTTCTCGTCACCGGTCTTGCGGATACTTTCTCCGCAGCAATTCTCCTTGGGCCCCAATATCCCAAAATCTACCCCCGCTTTGTTAAGGATATTGACCGTGGCAATAGCCATTCTTCTCGTTCTTGAATCATAGCTGGGGTAACAGCAAGGAAAATACAAGACTTCTGTCCCCTCGGTAAACTCTTTTACAGGCAACCCTTTTGCCCAATCTGCCCTTTTTTGTCGTGTCTCACGCAAGGGGTTGCCTTCAGCACTCAGACTGACGTTTACCGTGTGGATGGGAGCCGGAGAAATTCCTGCTTCCCAAGCAATCCTGCGCAACGATAGGCTAACGTCTATCGTTTCTACACCCCTGGGGCATCGCTGAGGGCAGTTCCCACAGGTAGTGCAACGCCATACATCTTCACCTTCTATTTCAGGCAGACCAAACGTGCTCTGCCGGACTATTTTGCGGATACTGAAGGTCCTGACCCTATTCCAGGGACAGACAGTATCGCATAGTCCACATTGATAACAGAACTTGAAGGCTTCCCCGCCAGCCCCTTTTACCGCTTCTATTCCTTCCTTGAAGGGAGCTAAAATCTCCGTTATCTTGTAACTCCTTTCCGTTCGCCTTAATCTTTAGCCTTGGCTATTCGGGCTAAGGTATCCCTTACCGTCTTCGCTCCGTATTTCTTCACCAACGATTCTAACCCAACCTCCATCTCCTTCAGTTTCCCCTCTTCCTCCCCCTCCTCTTCCCGTTCTTCATAAGTCAGAGCATCGTTTATACACCACTGAACGCATAACGGCTCTTCTCCCGGCGACCTCTCTTCACACATATCACACTTCAGAGGGAGGTCGGAATCAGGTTCTTTGAAAAGCTCCCGGGACGGGCAGGAGGCTCTGCAGAAGCTACACTCATCATATTCCTTCCCGTTGATGGTATAAATGCTCCTGCCATTACATTCGGCTTCAGTATACTCACCAGCTAATACCGGAACATAAATATTTTTTAATGGGTCAAAAAACACACGAATCCGGGACCTCTCCGGATTAGCGCTGCTATACTTGGGCGCAGCGTGGAAGGCCGAACAGATTAGCTCGCACGCCCGGCAACCGTTGCATTTATCAACATCGATCTTGATTACTTTAACCTTTTTCGTTTGTTAAAATCCCCCTTTGTTCTAGGTCTTGGCTGACGTAATCCAGACCGAGTTTGTTTAAAGTCTCTTTAGTGGGAATGCCTTCTTTATTCCATCCCTTAAATTTGTAATACTCATCATGGACATGGGCTTCAAACTCGGGAAATCTCTTCCTCCAATGGTCTTCCGGAGGACGTTCGTCCTTCCTCCTCAAGCCCCTTCTGACATTAACGGCTCTCAGCAAATTGCGATTCCTCTTGGCTATTTCCCACAGCTTACCTTCATCAATATCCATCCCCATCGCTGCCGAGATTATATGTGGTAGATTGTGTATATGATAAGGAGGTTTCAGAGGGAATGAGGACAGACCAGCGCAAATTCCGGTTGCATCATCAATATAATGCATCGTCTCCTGCCACTCCACGAGTTCACAAACTAAATCGATGGGTGGCCAGAATGGCAATTTCTTGTCTTCATCTCCCCATTCCAAAACAAATCGTTTGAACCTCTCCTCTTTCCCGGTGGGAATCTGAATCCAATCCCTGACAAACTCCTCCCTCAGCTCTTTGGTAGGCAGAGGTTCCTGGGGGAGCTGTCCTTCAATTTGCGTAATATTCACCTTCTCGCCGGTCGCCCACATAATGTAATAAATGGGGTTCAGCATTCCCAGTTTGATAGGGATTTGCTCCTGCTTCTTGATGGTATTATGGTCGTACGCCTCCGCCCCTTTGCCAATTTGCCGAGCTGCCCGGTAAACGCCGTTGGCCAGAACATCGCCAATCCCTTCCCGCCTGACAATTTTGTCAAGCAAATAGAAGAATCGCTCTTCGTTTTTGGACGGGAATCCCGGCAGGTCTTGGTCAGTCAAAATACCATTTTCGTAAAGCTCAACGGCGAAGGCCATAACCTGAGGCGTTGTGTACCCGTCCACACCATATTCCTGAGCACGTCCGGCAATTTCAAAACCAAACTCTAGGTCATCTGTCATAGCTGCCATCACGTAAGTGAGTTTCGAGTAGCATTTCATCATGTATTTCGAAACTCCGAGCACTGAGTGGGAAATCACAGCCCCGCATTTCATGGGACAGTTATAGCAACTTACTAACCGCTCCACTGCCTTTTCTTGAATCTCTCGCCACTTCTTTTCGGTTTCCTCCGTCCAGAAATCCTTTCTCCTGATGCGGGCATTCCCCCACGAGAAATTAGTGGTGTGCCACTTCTCGTCGTAGATGGCCATTTCCTGGGGTGAACCAAGCCCGGCTAAAATGGGCGGCACTCCCTTAATCGGGTTGTCTCGTCGGAACTCTATATATTTCAGCACCTCATTGCACAGCTTCATGAACTCACCCGGTCGAGCAATATTGAGGTCCTTCTTCCCACGAACAGCTATAGCCTTTAACCCTTTGTCCCCCATAACCGTGCCCATTCCGCCCCGGCTGGCGCTGGAGCGGCCTTGCTCAATGGAAGAATACAAGACTCTATTTTCGCCAGCTAATCCAATAGCCGCTACCTGGGCCTTCGGTTCCTTCAGCTCCTGTCGAATAAGTTCGGCAGTCTCCAGAGCACCTTTGCCTCGCAAGTGGGAGGCATCACGTATTTCCACCTTGTCACCGTTTACCCACAGATAAACCAGACTGGGTGACTTGCCTTTAATGATTATCTTGTCATAACCGGCATACTTCAGTTCTGGTGCAAAGAATCCCCCCATCATGGAATACGCCATCAGCAAAGTCTGAGGGGAAACGGTAGAAACAATGGTACGATTACCACCAGGGGCGGCTGTGCCGCCCAAAAGCCCGGTGCTGAATATCAGGAGATTGTCAGGGGAAAATGGGTCAACTTCAGGAGGGACCCTATCCCACAATATCTTGGCATTAGTACCTAGACCTCCCAGGTGAAGTTCAGTTAATCTTGGGTCAGTTGCTTCTCTCTCGATGCTTCCTCGGGATAGGTCAATTTCTAAATTAACCCCGGTCTCGGCATACCTCATTTTTCAGTCCCCGCTGGGCTACGCGGTCTCCAGATAGCTCTTTCAGTGGTATTTGTTAGCCAAGCTCACCAACATAGCACACTTAGCCCATTCCTGTCAAACCCTGCCACCTCGTTCAGTGCCCTCGTGATGTCCGTCATTGCGAGGAGCCCCGATGAATCCCGATTCATCGGGACGAAATAATCTTCTCCCGTTGTCATTGCGGGGAGCTTTTTGACATTTGGGCTTTGTAATTTGATATTGTTTAGTATTTAGATATTAGGATTTGGAATTTAGCCAACTGGATTTCCCCGCCCTGCTCGCGACGATAAAAAGCGGTGCGCTTGATGAATCAAGCTTATGAATTCTCCCCCTCTTAAGATAAGAGGGGCTAGGGGAGTTATGAAAATCGTGGAAATAACCCCCTTTATCCCCCTTACTTTAAGTGGGACAGCGAAGGGAAGAAGTAAGTTTGGCATTTAAGCATTTGGATTTCTCCCGGCTTTGCCGAGGATGCTCGATGAAATCGGCAAATTGTCATTTGGATTTTGACATTTGGAATCTAGTCAATAAAATTGCCCCGACTTGTCAGGGTCGGAAGTCGGTCAACTGACAAACCCGTAGGCCAGTCCGGTATTACCTAAGTCTCAAAGGTCTTATCAAAATTAATAATATGGCTGCGCTTGAAACCCAGCCTCTTGAAGATATCCTGCAACTCTTTATTATCTCTGGGAATCAAGGCACGAACCGTACCAATGCCCTCCATCTGGCAGTGATTCACGAGTGCCTGAATTAATTTGCTGCCAATGCCCCGCCCTTGATAGTCCGGGTGAATGAATATGGCGTGAATGATACATACTTCGGTGAGTGGCACCATCAGATACATTGAGCGGTTGATGGCAAAGCCAATTATTTTACCATCAACCTCAGCTACAAAACTCACGTCCGGCGGTGTCCCGGGGTTCGCCGCAGCCATGTCTTCGTAACCGATAACATCGCGCCTCGCCCCCTGGATTATTCTATTAAGAGCCAGGACATCATGAATATCGCTCCGTGTCATGGGTCGAATATTGACTTTGGGCTCTTTCGCTTTAGCCATCTTAAACACCTCCAA
>JACAEN010000036.1 GCA_013388845.1 Chloroflexota bacterium
GGTCTCAGCTAAAGACAGTAGGACGGCTATATCCTTCGCCCCAATGCGGTCAATCTCGTCCACCAGCAAGAGCTTTGGCTTAAGCTCAAATAAGGTCTCAGCAATGCCGGCTTTTGTGGACTGGGAACCAAGGATGTAGACCGCCCCCTTGATTTGGGAGAGTTCCATCAGGAACATGGTCTTGGCTGATGCTGGGACGCCGCTGAAAAGGAGGTGTACCGGCTTATCTGCCTTTAGAACCCTGAAGGTAAGCTCCTTTATATCTAAATAGCCCTCAATGGGCTCAAATATATCCTCAGGCAATTCCAGAGCCTGGTCGGGAATTTCCTCCCCCTCAAAATCTGGCTCAGCCGCTCCAGCCAGGGCTTTTCCCTTTTGGGTGAGGCGATAACCCGTGTAGGAGTTGGAGGAAAAGGTAATTTCAAGGTAGCCTTCGATCACCATTCGGCTCAGGGTCGATGGCCAGACTCTCACCTGCTGCCAGCTCCAGCCCAGGGGATACTGACTTTCAGGAGTAGTCTCCTCAAAACTGGCTATCTTTTGGAGAGTTTCAATGTCACTGGACCTTATAGCCATCCTCTTTCCCTGGCGATGACCTGGTAACTAACATTAACAAGACTGAAAAGAAACTCAGTCCCGGAACAGGATGCTGTATCAGGGTGAAGAATCCTGGCCAGCTCTCTAAATCGCCTCTTGATTTCTTCATCCGGGGCTCCCTTGTCAAGACCGAGCACCCTGTAGGCATCAAAACTGCCAGGGGCTGCTCTCACATTGCCCAAGCCTCGGAAAAGGCTGGAGTCAAAGGATATTAAGCTTCCCACGCCCTTTTCCAGAAGCTTCTGGAGCTTATCCATCAGTTCCAAGTACTCGGACCAGAAGTCGTCCATTTTATAGCTTTGCCTCCTCCCATTCCTTACGCCGCCGGGGGTGCTTGAGGCGGTGGAGCGCCTTCTTGAGCTCCAGCCTGGCTATCTCCTTGGAGACACCGATTTCACCAGTATCAGCCCTGATAAGTTTCTTGCCTATTTCCTTTAGGGTGGAAGATGTTCCCTCGAAACCATATTTTAGCCTCACCACTCTTGCTTCCCTGGCGGGGAGACTGTCAACGATACTGAGCACCTTCCTCTGGTCGAGGTCAGGCAGTCCCTGAAGCCCGAAAACTTCGAGCCAGAGCCTCTGGGCTGGCGTCAGTTTCTGCCACTTCGCTTCCCAGTCCATCTCTTGCCTCCTATCCGCAAAGGGTGTCAAACCTCTCCCGGCATTCTTTGAGATAGGAGCAAAAACAGCACCTTACCCTTCTGCCATTGCCAGCGCATTTCTCTAGCTTCAAAACCAGGCGTTCGAACCTCTTTGAGCTCATCCTGCCGTTATTTGACTGGAACTCGCGCAGCAGCCTGATGCCCTCAGGTAGCTTCTCTGTCTCAATCATTTCTCCTATCCTTGAATCTTTTCGAGATTTGGACTGTACTTCGTCAGCCATTCCTTCACAACCAAAAGATGTCTTGGATTAATATCGACCTGGCTTAACAGGCGCTCCAAGTCAAAGCAGTTCTCGCCCGGGCCGAGGTGAATAACCGGCTTACCTTCTCTTTTCCAGATATCTAGTGCCTGCTTAATGCTCATCCCCAGTTTTTGGGAAAGATCCTCTGATTGCGCCCTCTCCTTTTCATTTAGAAACTCGACCACGATTGACAGATCTTCCAGGTCAACATCATTCTCAAGCCAGGCTTCCAGATTGGTTGTGCCTTTCCCAGAGCCGATTGACACCTGAGGATAGCCCAGCTTTCGCCAGCGCCGTACGAGCTCTTGGCAGCTAACTGGTGTGCCGTCAGGAAGGAAATAGTCAACCCAGGCTTCTGGTTGTTGTGGCAGTTCGGCGGACACTTGACGACTTAGGACACTTTTTTGCACCACTGAAGTGACCTCCAACTTTCTTCTAATTTCTATCCTGTCCCCTTGCAACAAGGTGTCCGAAGTGTCCGCCTGAATCTGGTTTGGGTTGACCACTTTAGCGGACACTTCTGCCCCGGAAGTGTCCGCCATCTTTTGAATCTGGGGGCAGGATTGGGCGGGCACATGACCACTTAGGACACTTTTTTCACGGGGTTCTGTGATATCTTCAGGGAACTCCAGTCCCCAACGCAATTTGAGCGAAGCTAACAGCTGCGGATCAACCGTGACCATCCTGGTCCTGCTTTTGCCAATTCTTTCTCCCTTAAAACCCAGGCTGCGGAGGCGCCTGCCAATGCTGTCAGGGCTCAGCTGATATCTTGGCTCCAGCCCCTCATTATAGACTTTTGCAATTTCACTGACAGCTATTTCGCCTTCATCAGAGCATTGTTCTATTGCCATAATGAGCCGAGCTTCCCTCGACTGTGCCTTCTCTTCGAGTCTCTCCAACCAAAACAATCTGACCAATTCCTGAAAAGTCTTTTCTTCCTCAGGTGATACAGGTGATACCAAACGCATCATCATCCCCAATGGCTGCATGATGTCCCCCAGCCTTCCCAGCGGCGGCTTAGGGTAATCAGGTAAATTTGTGATCATGTGCCTCGCCCTAAAAGCCACCAGTCTCTCCTTTAATGCCAGGGATTCTCCAAAGTTAAGCTCAGGCCAGACCTTTTGCCCGGCATCAGGCATGATTATGGGCAAACACCTGGTGTCCAGGATGTGATGGATGGGTTCATTTGTGGCGATTATTGTTGGTCCGTAAATGTCAAAATACACCGTGTCTCGAAAAGGCCCTCTCTCCGGATAAAGGACACGACCCACTTTGCCTCCCTTCTCATAGCGCTTAAGGAGAACATCTTCCGACTTTTCCTTCTCTGCCTTCCGCCAGATGTCCTTAACATCAAGGAATATGGTGGCTCCCAGGTCCTGGCTCCAGCGGAACAGGTTGGCCTCACGAAGCGTCTCAGTCTCAAGCCCCCGGTAGGCAACTGAGATAATAGCCCTGCCCAAACGCGTTTTACCCCTCTCTGGAATTCCGACCAGGGCTAACATAGGGGAGTAGGTAAATTTCTCGTAAAGATAAGTGTGCAGCACCCACCAGGAGATCATCTTGTAATGCGTCTCCGATGGCAGCTGCGCTGCCTTCTCAAAGTAAGCTGTGAGGTCAGTAAAGAGTTTATGTTCATCATCACTAGAGAGATACCTTATAACTTCCCCTGCTCTCGGTAAGGAGAAGGGTAAATGCTCCCTCGAAGGAGGAATGAAAAATGTTTCTTCCCGACTAATTTCAGTTATGACATGAGTCTTCCCATCCTCATTTAAGATGAGGTACTTGACCTCCCCATCGTTGTCCACAATGTCAATGAGATTGGGAAGCTTTGCCGTAAGGCGCTTTTTTGTGGAGGTAGTTTGCCTCTCGCTCTCTTTTAGAGCTACTGCTTTGGCTATTTCTTCAACCTCCTTATCCGGGAGCGGAGGTAAGCAGCGCTGGGCATTGTGGAGCTTAAGTTCAGTCAGTATTCTCTGTGCCAAAAATCCTTTAGCCTTGAACTCACCAGCCAAGCTCAAAAGTGTGTTGTGCCTTCTGCCTTCAGGAATAACTTCACTACAGCGCTCAGCTGGCGCAACCAGAGATTGCCTTTCCGCTCTTCTTGTAAATTGGGGAAGAATAGCCTCTAAATCAAACTCAGTTGTCTTTTTGCTGCTCTGGATAAGTTCGACTGCGCTCTCATCATCAGCCTCAAAGTTTAAGCTCAAGAAATGGCCCCGTTTGCCAGAGCGATGCCTTCCCCAGGGAAGTCTTACTGCACTACCCAGATCAGAAGGCTTAGTCTGCTTGGGAAATACTTCAACAGAGCAGGGAAGAGACCCTTCTTTAGTTGTGTAGTCACTTAAGGACCTGTTAGCTAAGGCTACTGCCTTCGCAGCCGGCACCCAGCAGAGGAACAAAGCCCAGCCGTGGTAACCTCTGCCCCCGGTATCCTCAATTAAAAACAAAATTCTCTTCTCACTGAACCAGTTATGCAGCCAGAGTAGAAGTCCCTTTGCCCTGTCGCTTTTTTCATCTACATCAAAGCAGAGCCATAAAGTATTACCGGCGCTGCTAACGGGATAGGTGGCTACCGTCGTTTTGCCGCTCAGGTGGTTTTCTAAAAGATAGTCTGGTATTTCCTTTCTGACTGCTGTCCAGCCTCCCTCACTGCGGTTTTCAGTAGCGAAGGCATCAAGGCGGCCCAGAAAGTATCTCCGCAAGATGTCCTGACTAAAGTTAGTTTGATTCTCTTGAGCCAAAGGTCATTCTCCCTTGCTTTCTTAAGCTCGTTTGACTAAAGAGGTGGATTCAGTCAGGCTGCCTTTTCTTTAGCTTCTCTTCATAGATGGTAAGTGCCTCAGAGAAGCGGGACAGCATCTCAGCGGTAAGCTTGTCATCGGGAAGAGTTGTCTTGAAGTCTTTGAGACTAACATCAATCTGGTAGAACCTATTAAACCACCGGCATACCTGAGAGTCTTTCAAATCAAGTCTCTCTATCTGGCTTCTGACCTTCATCCAGTTTTGTAGTAGCTCCTCATCTATGCCTGGGATTTCATCTGTCATCTCGCCTTGCCCGAGCACCTGCTGGGAGAAGAGATCCTCAGGAGCTTCGGTGTCAGGTGGTGGCAGAAGTAAAATCTGCCCTGGTGGAATTTGGGCATACTTCTGGATTTCAGTGAGGGTATATGAAGCAGTGAGGTTCAAGACATGCACTTTTTTCCTTTTCCCTTCCGGCTGGACCTCCTGTTCGACCAACTTCAACGACAGAGGTATCATGGATACCCTCTGGCAGATGCCCCGGATCAGCTTTAGGCTCGAGTTTATGTTGACGATAGAGTGGAAGGAGCTGGTGTTGAGTTGGTAAACTCCGAAGCCAGGGCAGTCAGGAAGGAGAAACTGCAGGTTCATTACCCGGCGGCACTGTCCTCTCTGATAATAAAGGCAGCTATCAGGGTCACAGCCGATTTCCCTTAACTCAGTATCTTGAGCATCTCTGGTAGCAATCTCACCGGTTTTAATGTCGACTCTGGCAATGGCAGTTTCGCCATCCCCACGGCAGATAAGCCCTCGTGACGCCGAATAGCATTTCAGATACTGGGTTGCCCACTGGGAATCATCCTCGGTGGGAAACATGATCCGAAGTTCCTTTGGTTTTTCACCAAAGACCCTTTTAACCTCATTAGGACAGACAAAGTGGTCCACTGGCGACGGATAACTGGTTCCGGTATCCGTTTCTTTCTTTATCCCCAGCTTTATCTTGCCCAGTCTGGGCAGCCTGACCACGTCAGATACGCCTTTTATTGCCATCATTGCCTCCTTTAGTGCTTACTTCTGGGTCTTTAACTGCGGTTCCTTTGCCCAATAAGCCCTCGCGCCTGCCTATAGCTATTGCCAGTTGGAGAAGAGTACGCAGTCTCTCTTTGACCGCCGTTTCGTCACCGGATGACGCCCTCACAATGGCCGAATTTTCTTTATATATGATGGTGTCCATGGCTTTTATTTACCGGTTTTGCTGCTTTTAGGTAGGAAGAAATAGTGGGCTACTGCCCGCCTTACTAAAGTACCGACGTCCGTCCTCTCCTGCTCAGCTATTCTTTTCAAAGCCTCGTGGTCTGACTTCATGAGGAGGACTCTGATGGAAACGCTTTTTGTGCCAACCCGCCTCGGTCTGCCCTGCTTCATGTTACCTGCTTGTAGTGATTAGATTACTATGATATAATGACAATGTCAAGGTAATTTTGTCACCACAATTTTGTGAATTCAAGTCATATCTACGTTTGAAAAATAAGTCTCCCGTTTTTAAAAAAAGGGACACAAAGCTATTGACAAGCAAAATTATTGGTGATATTATTACCAGAAGGTAATTATTTTAATTAGGAAGGGAAATTTAGAATGCCGATAACTCTGGCGCAGCTGATAAGGGAGGCAAGGCTTCGTGCTGGCGACATGACTCAGAGAGAGTTAGCCAGTCTTGCCGGCACCAGCATGGAGAATATCACCTCTATTGAAAACGGGCGGAACAAGAACCCCTCGCCTGAGATAATCAGTGGGCTGGCAAACGCCCTCGATATTAGCGTCGAAGACATCTTTCATGCCATTGCCGGCACTCTCAACCGCTTACCTTGGGAAAGGGTAAGCGACCTTGACCTCAAGGACCCGGAGCTCGAGCTCATGTTTCGCCAGGTGGATAGCCTTCTTATAGGTGAGGCAAGGGAAAGGGTAAAAGCTTTTATCCGCTTTACCCTGGATGAGGAGAGGAAAAGAAAGCGGCGCGAGATAGAAGAAGGCAAAAAGACCTAATCATAGTAATAGCTATAATGGAGGGTCACGTGGGACGGCTGGCGGTAGAGAAAGCAAAACAGGTTCACAGGCGCCACCCGGGGCTTGGCTTCCCATTGGACATGGAGCGGCTGGCTGGTGCTGAAGGCTGTGAATGCCTGAGCTGGCCATTTGTGGGGCCGGTGAGAGAAGTGAAGCGAGACTATTTTATCGGTCTTGCCCAAGGTCTTGGGGAAAGAGAGAAACGCTGTCTCATTGCCCATGCCCTGGCTCACCACCTGATGCACACCGGTAACCAGCTCTCCTTCCAAGGCTGGCAAAAAGGCAGTGTCTCACGGCAGGAGCAGCAGGCTGATGAGTGTTCAGCTCACATCCTGATGCCAGAAGACGAGTTAAAGAAGGTGGAGTGTCTCCCAGTCTGGGAGATTGCCGAGCACTTCGGTGTACTCGAAGATGTCGCCAGACGCCGGCTGACTGAATTTGCTACTGATAGTGAGTTGAGACGCTGGCGGAGAAAAGACGAAAAGGGAAAGTCACCTTAAGGAGTTAGAGATGCAAAAGGAAGATAATAACAAGAACCTGAGATGCTGTATTTACGCTCGGGTCTCTACAGAAGAGCAGGCGGAAAGAGACCTCTCTATTCCCTTTCAGTTAGAGCGCTGCCGCTATCATGCCCAGGGCAAAGGTTGGGAGGTAGTGAAGGAATTTGTTGATGCTGGTGAGAGCGCCAGGACGGATAAACGGCCTGAGTTCCAGAAGATGATAACCTCTGCCAGGAACAAGGAGTTCGACATCATCCTGGTGCATAAGCTTGATCGTTTTGCCCGTAACGATTACGACTTCATTATTTATGAGAAGGAGCTTGCAGACTTGGGGGCAAGACTAGAAAGCGTGAGCGAACCCGCTGACGACTCGACACCAGCCGGATACATTAGCCGGAGAATAATGCAGGTTATAAGCTCTTGGTATTCTAAGAACCTATCGGTGGAGGTCAGGAAGGGAATACAAAAGAAGGTAGAAATGGGAGGCTGGACCAAATTAGCTCCCCTTGGGTATCTCAACAAACATAATGACAAGAGCTCATGGATAGAGGTAGATCCTAAGCTTGGCCCTTTGGTTACCCGAGCGTTTGACGAGATAGCGACAGGAAAATGGACACTGGATGATTGGACACAGCATGTTTATTCTTCTGGATACCGGACCAGAAAAGGGAAGCGGATATCAAAAAGCATGTGGGGAGCTATCCTGCATAACCGATTTTATTTGGGTGAGACCTGGCTCAAAGCTGGTGATGTCCCAGCCAAAGGGAATCATGAACCACTGGTTAACGAAAGCACTTTCACTAAAGTTCGGCAGGTGCTCAAGGAGCATGACAAGCATAGGCAACATATATGGCGGCACAAGTATCTGCTAAGAGGCCTACTCTATTCCCTTGACGCTGGCAGCCCATGCTGGGCGGAGACAATTCCCAAGAAACGACAAAGCTATTATCGCAGTCGTGCCAAAGTAAATGGAGCTCAGGTATATTACAATACAAAAGATATTGATTCACAGATTCTGGAGGTCATAAGGGGTATCACAATTAGTGATAGTGCTAGACTGAAACTACAAGAGGAATTGCAGAAGTGGTTTGAGGATGAGGCAAACAGCAATGATGAGCTTAAGCAGGCAGAGGCAAGGTTGGATAAATTGGGAAGGATGGAGAAAACGTTGCAGCAGCTAGCCTTGGAAGAGGAGATTACCGTTAACGACTTCAAAGAGCACAGAGCCAGGATAGAAGCAGAAAGAGCAAGATTGCAAAACACTGTCGACGTTATAAGACAGCGTCGAGATCTGGTAAAAGCTGATTTTCAGGTTGCTTTACAATTGGCTAACGAACTGGATTTCCTTTTTGAAAAGGGAAATTTTGATGAAAAGCGGTTGCTTTGCGAGACGGTATTCAGGCGCGTTCTTCTTCAAAATGGGAAGATATCTAAAGTTGAATTGAATTCTCCTTTCAGCCTAATCGCTGCCACAGCGGGCGGTTCGGGAGCTGTCCAGAATGGCTGCCGAGCCAGGATTCGAACCTGGGCTAAAGGATCCAAAGTCCTCTGTGCTACTACTACACAACTCGGCAGTAATGCCTGCAAGTGTAC
>JACAEN010000035.1 GCA_013388845.1 Chloroflexota bacterium
GCCGGACTGCTGCCCAGATTTGACCACAAGTCCTTCTCGGGCCGGGGAGAGGCACGCAGGATAGGCAGCAGCTTCCACCAGGTTGTGGTTTGCAGCGGCATGTGCTTGTTCGTCTATTGGGCTTTCCCCAATGTTGACCCCGTCGCTGACTTTATGAGAGCAGTCACTGGCTGGGACGTAACCAATGAGGAACTGCTCAAGACCGGGGAGAGGATTGCCAACATCCGGCAGGCTTTCAATATTCGAGAGGGACTGAACCCACTACAGTGGAAAGCCCCCGACAGAGTGCTAGGCAAGCCGCCGCTGAAAGAGGGACCAGTGGCCGGTGTAACTATTGATGAGGACACCATGATTAAGGAGTACCTGACAGCTATGGATTGGGACCTCCAGACAGCCAAGCCCAGCAAAAAGAAGCTTCTAGAACTGGGGCTGACAGACGTGGCTCAAGTGCTTTGGCCTTAGCCAGCGCAATTCTAAGCACCAATTGGAAAGACATCGGGGCTGCTCTAATTAGAGCAGCCCCGATGCTTCACTCTTTAGCCCTTCCAACATACTACTAGTTCGGTTTTTGAGGGGAAAATCTTAGAAAAACTTACCTCAGACCCGAGGCGTCACTGTCTATAGCATCACGGTTCCGCCATCAACATAGATGACCTGTCCCGAGACCATATCCGAGGCAGCTGAGGCCAAGAACACAACAGCCCCCGCTGGGTCAGTTGGCTGCAAACGTTGGTGAATAGACTGTTCCCCGGTGGCAATGCCGAATATTTTTTCGCTATCGGTCTGGGCTAGGCTGGCTTCAGTAGCCACGTATCCAGGAGCAACGGCGTTGACATTAATACCCGAGGGACCCAGAGCTCTAGCCAAGGCGTGAGTTAATATATAGACCGCTCCTTTACTGCAGGAATACGGCAAAAAGAGTTGAGCTGCCGGGACTCTAGCGACATTAGAGGCAATATTAATAATCTTACCCTTTTTCTGCTTTATCATCAGAGGAGCTATGGCCTTACAGACCAGCCAGGTGCCTCTGACGTTAACGGAAAATATGCGATCCCAGTCTTCCACTGTCCAGGCATCCCAAGGCGTTATGTTGATTCCATACCAGATGGCAGCATTATTGACCAGGATATCCACTCTGCCATACTGCTGCATAACCTTTTCCGCTATCTTCTTAGTATCAGCTTCATGCGAGATATCAGCTTCCATGATGGCAACTTCCCCACCTCTAGCCTTCACCTCCTTAACCGTGCCCTTAGCTCTTTCCATACTAGTAGTAGTCAACAGTAGCTTCGCTCCTTCCTCGGCAAACCTCAAGGCGAATGTTTTCCCCATACCACGACTGGCTCCAGTTATAATAGCTACTTTGTCCTTTAGTACTCCTGACATGTCTCCCTCCTTTTTGTTTTTACTGCTTGTAGTAAACCGCATAATGTGGAAAAACTCAAGGTTTGACGTGGGGACTGCCCACATAACCTTTGACATTCCCTTTTTCAAATTCATCCAAGATAATCTCCGTGGTCCACATAGTGATTTCCATAATAGCGCAGCCGTGGGTTATTCCCAGGAACTCCATATTCATGTCATCACGCGTCAAGTCCCAGGCTTTCCCAAACCATTTCCTTTGTATAGCCGTGCAGAGTATGGAATTATATTTCTGGTAACATCTGTTCACGAGAGTATTCCGAACGGTGGCAAAACCCTTCTGCAAATTCATGAGGTACAAAGGCCCCCCCTGTGGCCCCCCATGGATACCCAGAGCCAGGCCAATGGCCAGCGCGCCACTGGCTACAGCACCACAGTTACCATCGCAAATCAAGCCAATACCTGCGGTCGTAACACACACCCCGGAAAAAAGTCTATCTTGCATACCTTTAGGGATAATCTCCAAGCCACCCCATCTCAGGGCATCAATTACGGCCAAAAATGTACACTCGCCGCAACCCTTGTATTTGGCTTCATATTCTATAGCCAGTTCATTGGATTTCTGGATAATCTCGCCCTTGGTCTTTGTGAGCTTGACCATAATTATCCTGCCTCCTTTTCTAGTTCAAATTGCCCACATTGTATCATAAATAAACGGCATCCTGTCAAATTGTGTCGCCTGCTGACGGAGAGATAGAAAATTTAAAACAACACCTTGTTTGTCTGTATTTAATTTTGATATATAATAGATAAGTTCGCATTTTAACCAGCATCTAATTTTCTGGTTCTCCATAAAATAAGGCACACTCAAAAGAAAAAGGGGTAAAAATGATTGCGCATGAGAAGTTATCAGATATCGTCGGGGCTGCCAACGTAAGCTGCGAACGAACAACTTTGGACGAATACTCCAGGGATATGAGCTTTGTTAACACAGTAAGGCCAGCCTGTGTAGTAAAGCCCAGAAATGCTGCTGATATTAAGCAGCTAGTAAAGCTGGCAAATGAGATTCTAACGCCGCTGGTGCCGGTCAGCTCCGGTTCTCCCCATTTCCGGGGTGACACCGTTCCCAGCATTGGAGGGGCAGTTATTGTAGATTTAAGCAAAATGAAAAGGATCATCAAAGTCGACCGGCCGCGCAGAGTTGCCATAGTGGAGCCGGGAGTGACTTTCGGTGAACTCATACCGACGGCAGAAAAGGAGGGTCTCCGGCTCAATATGCCATTGCTGCCGCGAAAGTCTAAGGCCGTTATCGGCAGTCTGCTCGAGAGAGAGCCTGTCATAATGCCCAAGTATCAGTGGGATATCTCGGACCCGCTGGCTTGCCTTGAGGTAATCTTTGGGACCGGTGATGAGTTTAGAACCGGGCAGGCGGCCGGGCCGGGCACCGTGGAGGAGCAATGGGCGGTGGGAGGTGTGCAAAAAGCGCCCTATGGGCCTGGTATTGCTTCCTGGCACAGGCTTATCCAGGGGGCACAGGGGACCATGGGCATCGTAACCTGGGCCTCAATGAGGTGTGAAATACTCCCCAGCCTTGAAGAGCCCTTTGTGGTTGGCTCGTCAAACCCTAATACGCTCCTTGAGCTGGCTTACTGGCTGATAAGACTGAGGATGGTCAACGAATGCTTTATACTCAATAATACCAACCTAGCGGCTATATTTGCAAAGAAATGGCCCGATGATTATCAGGACATTAAGGCTGCCTTACCGGCGTGGACTCTTTTCTATACTGCAGCCGGCTACGAATATTTCCCGGAGGAAAGGGTTAGCGCTTATGTTAAAAACATCTCCGATATAACACAGCGCCTGGGGGTGGAAGCAGCAAAAGCAGTCGGCGGAGTTTCAGCCAATGAAATATTGAAAGCAGTCCAGCGGCCTTCCGAGGAGCCCTACTGGAAGCTTCGCTATAAAGGTGGCTGCGAGGACATATTCTTTTTGACCATCAATGATAAGCTGGGAGTTCTAATAGAGGCCATGAATGACCTGGCTATAAAATTTGGCTATCCTGTAATAGACATGGGTGTTTATATCCAGCCGATAGTACAGGGCACCGGGTGTCACTGTGAGTTCAATCTGTTTTATGACCCCGGAAATCCAGGTGAGTTAAACCGAGTCAGGAAGCTATCCATCTCCGCTGTAAAGGCTCTAATGGCTAAAGGTGCGTTCTTCTCAAGACCTTACGGTGAAAGTGCCAGGATGATTCTTAATAGAGATGCGGCTACTGTTGCTGTTTTAAAAAAGTTTAAGAAGATATTTGACCCAAACAATGTCATGAACCCGGGGAAAGTGTGCTTTTAGCTGTGAATAGTAGTAACCCAGCATTGAATAAATTCAGGAGGGAGCAAAGATGGCGCTAGAAGATTACCGAGGCGATATGGAGATGTGCTGTCGGTGTTCGTGCTGCAAATTTATACCTATGCAAATGGTGCAGGGAGCAGAGTACTCATACGCCTGTCCCAGTATAGCTAAGTATAATTTCCACGCCTACTCCGCCGGCGGCAGATTAAATATTGCAGCTTCAATGTTGAAGAAGGGATTTAATTATTCAGATAAAATCCTGGACATAGTAAAAAACTGCCAGATGTGTGGTGCCTGCGGCGTCTCGTGTAATTATGCCATGGATATGGAGGTACTAGAGCCAATCCAAGAATTCAGGATCAAAACCGTAGAGGATGGACACACTGTACCAGCTCTGGAAAAGGTAATTACCAGCCTTGGGAACCAAGGCTCAATGGTGCCAGTCACAGGCAAGCGGGGAGACTGGGCTTCCGGCTTGAACCTGAAAGACGCTACCAGTAAGAAAGTGAACGTGCTCTATCACGTTGGCTGCCTCACGAGTTACGATAAGAATATGCAGAAGCTGGCCAAAGCTACGGTGAATATACTCCAGAAAGCAGGTGTAAATTTCGGCATCACCGGTGACGCCGAGATGTGCTGTGGCGGTCGGGCCTACCAGATGGGTTATAAGGAAGACTTCCTTAACCAGGCGAAGAAGAACATGGCCATGATCAAAAAGGCTGGTATCAAGACGCTAGTAGCTAGCTGTAGTAACTGTTATCAGGCCTTCAAGGTGCTCTACGACAAATACAATCTCAGGGGAGACCTGGAGGTACTGCATATCACGGAGTACATTGCCCGCTCGCTCAATGAGGAGACCTTGAAGCCCTCGAAGAAGGTTGCTCTGACGGTAACTTACCATGACCCTTGTCGTCTCGGCAGGCTGGGTGAGCCGTGGATTCACTGGGAAGGTAAAAAGATTCCCGGGGACAGGTTTGTTTTCGACCCGCCCAAGATATACCGCCGGGGTACTCATGGCGTCTATGAACCGCCACGTGAGGTTCTCAATAGCATATCCGGTATAAAGCTCATGGAAATGACCAGGATAAAAGAATACGCCTGGTGCTGTGGAGCCGGCGGTGGTGTTAATGAGTCTAACCCTGAATTTGCGATGTGGACGGCAAATGAGAGAATTAGAGAAGCCGTATCCACAGGAGCGGAGGCGATTGTCACAGCTTGCCCCTGGTGCGAGAAGACCTTTAACGAAGCAATTCAGAAAAATGAAAGCAGCCTTAAGGTGTACGATATCGTTGAACTCGTAGAAAAGGCAATCTAAGGAAGGGGGCTAACGAATCATGGCTTTAAGCAAAGAGGTATATAAGGAATTCGAAGATGTGGTGGGAGAGGAGAATATTTGTGACGACCCGGCGATAATGCCCGCGTATTTCGCGACTGAGTTCGCCGCTGTAATTCTTCCGAAGGACACAGCCAAAGTCCAAGCGATAGTTAAGTTATGCAACAAACACAAGTTGAAATTCAGAGCCATATCTACAGGCTGGACGGGGGTGTTCCCCAAGAATACCATCTTATTAGACCTGAGAAGGATGAACCGCATAATTGAAATCAATGAAAAAAACATGTATGCCGTGGTTGAGCCTTATGTAATCTCGGCGGAGCTGCAAGCCGAGCTGTTCAAGAGGGGCTTGAATTTTTGCATAAAGGGGGCCGGTAGTAACTGCTCGGCGATGCTCAGGGGCCACGGGCATCTGGATCAAACCACCAGTGCTGATGACCGAAACCATCTGGCCATAGAATGGGTAACACCTGAAGGGGAAATAGTCAGGTTAGGTTCGCTGGGTTCTTCAGACGAGTGGTTCTGTGGTGACGGGCCGGGGCCCTCTTTAAGGGCCATAATTAGCAGTGCTGTGCCGCCTGGCGTAACCCCCGGCGTATTTACGAAAGCTGCCATAAAGCTTTATCACTGGCCAGGACCCTCAAAATTGCCCGTAGTGGGGAAATCACCCCGTTACACACTGAGGGAGATACCGGCGAATATGATGGCGCGCTATTATAGCTTCCCGTCGGTAGAGAAAATGTGGCAGGCAGAGCTTAAGATCGGCGAAAGTGAAATAGCATATGAACTGATGGGTTTTAATGCGTCTATGGTAGCCTCCAATATAACTACATGTAATGAAGAAGAGGAGGAAGTCTTCAGGCGCATAAGCCAGGAGGTGCAAGGGCCCGGCTTCTTCGTAATAATAGCCGGGAACTCTCCAGAAGACTTCGCTTACAAGAAGAAAGTACTGGAGAAGATTGTCAGCGATGCTGATGGGAAGTCCTTAAAATCGGTCGAAGATCCCGAGATTGAAGGAATCCTGCTGTGCCAGTGCGTAAGGATCTCTGCCTCCATCAGAGAGACATTCCGCGCGGGAGGAGCCTTTAATTCAATTCCTATCATGGGCCAGAGAGACCTGACCATCAAGTGGGCGATAGGAGCAGGCGAAGCCAAGAAGCCTTTGATTAAAAAGGGCCTCATAGTGGATGACGGTGGAGCCTTCTTTGGATGGGGGGTTGAACAGGGGCATCTTGGTAAAACCGAAATTTTCTGCCGATTCGACCCTCTCAACCCTGAAGCAAAGAAAGCCGTAGAAGAATGGCGAAAAGAGCAATGTGCAAGGGCTGTTAATGAACGCTACTTCGCAGACTTACTCATGGCCAAAATTGATGAGAGCGGACCAAGTTTATCCAACTACCATTTATGGTGGAGGAAGATTGTAAAAGAACTTGATCCTAACAGCGTATCACCGGAGGGAGGCCCACTTGTCTAGCTCCCGCTGAAGAGAATGGACTTTTTTACCAAATGCAGATGAAATTTGGGGAAAATCTCGGGAAGCGGTTGACAGTGCGGCGGTAATAGGTGATAGAATTACACGCTACAATTTTGGAAAAACTGAACTGTTCACGGCAAGGAGGTAAAGCAAGATGGCGAAAGACCTGGTTAAAACGTTAGCTGACTTGAAGGAACAAGAGGTTATGGAGATTGTAAAAAGTAGGCTGAGCGCTGGTGATGACCCACTCAAAATTCTGGAAGACGCCAGAAAGGGCATGGAAATTGTGGGCAAGCGCTTTGCCAGCAGCGAGTACTTTATACCTGACCTGGTGTATTCCGGTGAGATACTGAGAGCAGTAACCGAGCTGGTTAAGCCCAAGCTGAGCAAGACGACGGAGAGCAAGAAGCTGGGCAAGGTTGTTTTTGGCACTGTGGCCGGGGATATACATGACATCGGCAAGGATATCGTCGTCTTCATGCTCGATGTTAATGGCTTCGAGGTATACGACCTGGGCGTGGATGTCCCGGTGCAAAAATTTGTGGAGAAGATAAAGGAAACTGGTGCCCCTATTGTGGGCTTAAGTGGGTTTTTAACCCTGGCTTTCGATTCCATGAAACAAACGATAGAAGCCATGAAAGCCGCTGGTGTAAGAGACAAGGTCAAGGTCATGATTGGCGGCGGTCAAATCAGCGAAGAGGTCAGGAAATATACTGGCGCTGATGCCTACGGCAAGGATGCCATGGCTGGAGTAGCCCTGGCTAAGCAATGGGCTGGGGTAAAATAATAATCCCTCGGGGATAATATGCAGGAGGCAATAGAAATGGAAAAGAAATGGCAAGAGATGACCTCGGATGAAAAGCAAGAGGCAATGTTTCAAAGGTGGATGTCGCCGAAAGACCTCCAGGGGAACGACATCAAATTCCAGAGCCCCCAGGCCGAGAAAGCTTACAAGGAGAGAATAACCATAATAAAAGACGCCATTCAGATGAAGAAATTGCCGAATAGGGTGCCAGTCTTTTTACTACCCAGCTTTTTCCCTTGTTACCATGCCGGAATAACCCCTCGAGATGCGATGTATGACTATGACAAACTCAACATGGCATTTAAAAAATTCCTGCTGGACTTTGAGCCAGACACAAATCTTACCAGCATAGGACCGGGGCCGGGAAGAGCCTTTGAAATTCTGGACTACAAGTTATATTCCTGGCCTGGTCACGGAGTTTCCCCCAATGCCTCATACCAGTGCAACGAAGGCGAATACATGAAGGCGGATGAATATGATGCCCTGATTGACGACCCTTCCAACTTCTTCAGCAATACTTATCTGCCGCGCGTATTCGGTGCATTAGATGGTTTTAAAATGCTCCCTGCCCTCACCGGCATACTGGAAATATTTGGAGTCGCCGTTAACTTCGTACCCTTTGGTCTACCCCCCGTTCAAGCCACCTATAAGGCTCTTTTTGAGGCTGGTGCTGAAGCCTTGAAATGGATAGGGGCTGTCGGCGCCTTCAATAATGAGGCAACATCATTAGGGTTTCCTGCTGCGTTCGGCGGATTTACCAAGGCACCCTTCGATACCATTGGTGATACCCTGAGAGGCACCAGAGGGATAATGCTGGACATGTACCGCCAACCAGACAAACTTCTCAAAGCCATGGACAGACTAACCCCCATCATGATTAAGATGGGCGTCAGCGCAGCCCAGATGAATGGGCATCCATTGATATTCATACCTCTGCATAAAGGTGCTGATGGCTTCCTCTCCGATGAGCAGTTCAAGAAATTCTACTGGCCAACCTTTAGAAAAGTCATGATAGGCTTAATAAATGAGGGAGTGGTGCCGTTTCCTGCGGCTGAGGGACGCTGGACGACACGCCTAGACATCTTAAAGGACATACCCAAGGGTAAGACCCTATGGATGATCGACCAAAGTGACATGGCCAAAGTCAAGAAAACCCTTGGTGGCGTGGCTTGTCTGGCCGGCAATGTGCCCTCCGACCTGCTGAAACTGGGTACGCCCGAGCAAGTGAAAGACTATGTCAAGAAACTCATTGATACCGCTGGCAAAGGCGGCGGCTATATTGTATGCAATGGGGCATTTTTCGATGAAGTGAAGGCAGAAAACCTCCAGGCGATGGTTGCCGCCGCCAAGCAATACGGCGCCTACAAGAAATAGATATGAAACGGGCTGGGTGGTAACAGAGGACAGAGGAGAAGTTGTGCTGTGCCCGTAGTGCATGATATTCCCTTGAGCCTGAAGAGCGGAGAAGTGCTGCGCCGAGAGGGGTTCATGGGATATTCCAAAGTCAGGCCAGAGATAAGAATTCTAATCCGGGAACTACTGGCCATTGTCCAGAAGGCTCATCTTTTAGAACCAGCCATAGCTTACGAAATCTATACTATAATTGAGATAAGGCAGCGGCAATTGTTCCTGGCAGGTAAGCCGTTGATTCCTGACTTGTCATTACCTTCGCTTCTACCTCAGGCTAAAGAGCTAGCTGTTGCCGTCTGCACTATCGGTCCCAGGTTGGAGAAACAAGTAACAGACTACACCAGCCAAGGCGAGCCCTTGCGAGGTATGCTTCTAGATGGCATTGGCAGCGCTGCCGTGGACTCGCTAATGGAAGAAGCCTGCAAACTCATAACATCTGAGGCGTTATCCCGTGGCTATGAGGCAAGCAGCCCCATTAGCCCGGGTATGCTTGGTTTGCCCATTACCGAGCAGTGGCAGTTGCTGAAACTGGTACCGGCACAAGAAATTGGAGTGAGCCTGACTTCCGCAGGGATAATGGTCCCTCGCAAATCAGTTTCCCTGGTTATAGGCATAGGACCGCGAATGGCAAAGTGGACACGAGCCGAAGTCTGTGCCCGCTGCCACCTCAAGAAAACCTGCCCTTACAGAATATCTGCCTGAATGGAAACAGAATAGGAAATGAGACAATTGACCCCAAAGGGTATTATATGATAGAAACTATCACTCAGGTGGGTCAGTGTCTGTTATGTAGAGTGGGCATAGGCGGTAGTAATTGACAACTAAAGCCAAAACTAAGAAAAGAGTGAGTGCTTGCACAATTAACTTTGAGCCGGTAGGGCGAAGAGGGGGGTGTCAGAAAAATGAGTCTCTTCTAGCTTGCGCCCGCCAGCTCGGTGTGGGTATCAGCAGCATATGTGGAGGCCAGGGAACATGCCACGCCTGCAAGGTACAAGTTATAAGTGGCTCTGTCTCCAAACCCACGCCCAATGAATATAAAACATTTACCGCACAAGAACTGAAGGAGGGTTGGCGTCTAGCCTGCCAGACTTATCCTACCAGTGACTGTAAACTAAATGTGCCCGCGGAGTCCATGACCACCCCACAGAGACTCCAGGTGGAAGGGTTAGAGGCAAAAGTTTCTCCGGAGCCACCCACTCACGCTTACCACCTCAAAATGAAGGCTCCATCCTTATCGGCACCGCAAGCTGATGCCGACCGCTTGCTTAACACACTAAACCAGCGACATAAACTACAGTGTACCAGAGTTGATATTGATGTCCTGCGTATCATTTCTGAACGGCTGCGGTCATGGAAGTGGGAATGCCAGGCTATAGTCCGCAATGACGAGGTGATAGCCATTCTTCCCCCAAAAAGCCATCAGCTGGGGTTAGCCATAGACTTGGGCACCACCAAGATTGCCGGCTATCTGATGAACCTCAACAATGGTCGGACCTTAGCCGCCAAAGGGGCCATGAATCCCCAGATTAGCTATGGAGAAGACATCGTTAGCCGTATTAACAGGGTGATAAAGTCACCAGATGAGGGTGTACTGTTACAGAAGCTGGCGGTTCAAGCCATCAATGAGCTATGCTCTGACCTGTGTGCCGAGGCTGGTGGCAAACCTGAAGAAATTGTGGAGGCAGTAGTCGTGGGCAATACCGCCATGCACCATCTGTTCCTGCACTTGCCGGTAAAACAGCTTGCGCTCTCTCCTTTCGTGCCGGCGGTTAGCCGGGCTCTGGAGGTTAAGGCTCGCGACCTGGGCTTAAGTATAGCCCACGGAGCCTATGTGCACTTGCTGCCTAACATCGCCGGCTTCGTGGGTGCTGACCATGTAGCGATGTTGCTGGCCACAGAAGTCATGCAGACTGAAAGACCGATAGTGGCTCTGGACATCGGAACCAATACCGAGATTTCTCTAGTAAGTAACGGAGAGGTCACGACCGTTTCCTGTGCCTCTGGTCCGGCCTTCGAAGGCGGTCATATCAAGTATGGCATGCGGGCAGCCACGGGAGCTATTGAACGCTTGCGAATAGATGACGATAAAATCCAGTACCAGACCATCGACGGAGCGCCACCTGTGGGCATCTGCGGGTCTGGTATACTAGATGCCCTGTCCCAGCTTTATCTGGCTAAAGTCATAGATGAAAGTGGCAGAATAATGAACCGTCACCCGCGGGTTCGTAACTACCAAGGACAGCACGAGTTCATATTAGTCAGCAGGGAAGAGCGAAAGGGAAAGCCGGCCATCACCATCACTCAGCACGACGTGAGAGAATTGCAACTGGCTAAAGCTGCTATTCGCAGCGGCATCCAAGTGCTTCTGGAAGCGTGTGGCTGCGCTGAAGACGATATCAAGCAAGTCATCATTGCCGGTGCCTTCGGCACCTACATTGATATATCCAGTGCTGTGGCGATTGGCATGTTGCCACCGCTGCCGCTGAACCGCTTCCGCCAAGTGGGCAATGCGGCGGGCATGGGAGCCAAGCTAGCCTTGATTTCCCGTGCCAGCAGGGCTGAGGCTCGGGTTATTACCTCAAAGGTCAAATATATTGAACTAGCCAGCGTTCCTAATTTTCAGGCGACTTTCGTTCAGGCAAGCTACCTCGGACGATACCGGATTAAAGACGGCAGAAGGGAGAAATTGAACCATGGAGACTAAAGTGTCGAGCCTCAAAAAAGAAGTAATTATTGGTGATACCCAGCCCACAGTGATTATCGGCGAGCGCATCAATCCTGCGGGCAAGAAAAAACTAGCCGAGGCTCTGAAAGCCGGCGACTTGGAGATTGTCCGCAGCGAAGCCCTGGCTCAAGTACAAGCTGGGGCGGATATTCTGGATGTCAACGTGGGAACATTCGGTGTTGACGAGGTAGCTCTGCTTCCTCGAGCGGTGCAAGCAGTGATGGATACAGTGGATGTACCCCTATGTATTGACAGTAATAACCCGGCAGCTTTGGAAGCAGCCATAAAAATCTACAAGGGCAAACCTCTTGTCAATTCGGTTACGGGAGAAGAGCGCTCCTTGAAAAGGGTCCTGCCCCTGGTCAAGGAATATAAGGCAGCGGTCGTTGGTCTGGTGCAAGATGATGAAGGTATCCCCAAGGATGCCCAACGCAGAGTAAGCATCGCCCACAAGATAGTGGAGCGTGCGGAGGCAGCCGGCATCCCCCGTGAGGACGTGGTCATTGATTGCCTGGCTTTCGCTGTGGGAGCAGATACCAATTCGGGACTGGCAGTTCTGGAAGCCATTCAGAGGATTAAAGCTGAACTAGGGGTAAATATGACACTGGGAGCCAGCAATATATCTTTTGGCCTACCTGACCGGGAACTGCTCAATAATGCCTTTGCAGCCATGGTGATTGCTGCCGGCATCACCTGCCTCATCACAGATGCCGCCAAGGTGCGGCCAGCTATCATAGCTGCTGACCTTGTCCTGGGTCGCGATAAACATGCCCGACGCTATATTGAAGCGTATCGGCAGCGTCAAAGGCAACAAATAGTTGAATAACAGGGAGGTAAAGAATGCCAAAAGGGAATATATTAAGCGAGCTAAGTCGGTATAATCTGGGCACCTTCGCACACATTATCCATAGACATGCACTCCTACAGCCAGATCAAGAAGCTTTCGTGTACGGGTCCGAGAGGATAACCTTCTCCCAGTATAATGCCCGAGTCAATAGTCTGATACACGCTTTGCAGGCGATGGGAGTAAAGAAGGGGGATGCAATTGGCATCTTATCCTGGAATTGCCTGGGGTATGTCGAAGTCTATGGGGCAGCCATGAAGGGAGGATTCATTACATCGCCGTTTAATACCCGGTTGAAAGAACGCGAGCTTGAGTATATCATCAATTATTCGGAAGCCAACAGCCTCTTCGTGGGACCTGAATTAATAGAGACGGTTAATCAGTTGCGACCGCGCCTGCCCAGGGTTAAGAACTTCATCTCATTTGAGACGGCATCTCCCAACATGCTATACCACCGTGACTTGCTGGCCAGTTATTCTCAAGACGAGCCTGATGTTCAGATAGACGAGGATGACCCGGTCGGCATCATTTACACCAGTGGCACTACCGGCGTACCCCGTGGTGCCCTATACACTCACCGCTGCCTCATCGACGACAGCCGGACATTAGCTATAAACATGAACCTATACCCCGGGCACAAGCGTATTCTAATAACGCCTCTCTTCCATATTGCTGGGAATACCCATTTCCGGAGTACCTTGTACATCGGCGGATGCAATGTCATCATGAAATTCTTTGACGCCGCAGCCACACTACAAACCATCCGCGATGAGCGGGCCACCCATATGGACATTGTGCCAACCCACCTGGCAGCCATGCTCAATCTACCTGACCTCAATAAGTATGATATCAGTTCCCTAGAGTTCATGTGGTATGGAGCCTCACCCATGCCTCTGGAAGTGCTCAAGAAGGGGATGAAGGTCTTTGGCCCCATTTTTGCCCAAGGATACGGGCAGAGTGAAAGTGGTCCAGCCATCTCTCACCTGTCAAAAGAGGACCACAATGTCCTGGATAGACCTGAGAAGGAGCAGAAAAAACTCACATCAGCGGGCCAACCAGATATCGGGGTGCAGGTCAGGATTGTGGATGAGGAGGGCAATGATGTCGAGCCTGGTCAGATAGGTGAGATAATAGTACGAAGTAAGCATATCATGGTGGGATACTGGCATAAGCCTGACGAAACGAAGGAAACCCTTGTCAATGGCTGGGTTCATACCGGGGATATGGGCTATTACGATGATGAGGGCTATATCTACATTGCCGACCGCAAAAAGGACATGATTATTTCCGGCGGGGAAAATGTCTATCCCAGGGAAGTAGAGGAGATTCTCTACCAGCATCCGGCGGTTCTGGAGGCGGCTGTCATTGGTGTCCCTGACCCATATTGGGTAGAAAGAGTTCATGCTGTGGTAGTAACAAGGAAGGGCATGGATACTACCGCCGATGAGCTCATCGCCTTCTGCAAAAAGCGCATAGCAGGTTATAAAGCACCAAAGACTGTGGAGTTTATCGATTCCCTGCCCAAGAACCCAGCCGGCAAGATTTTGAAGAGAGAGCTCAGAGATAAGCACTGGAAAAAAGCCTGAGCCACTTTAGACCGCTTGGTGAATAGCTCGTCAGGCGAAATCTATTGTGAATGGGCAATTAAACTCCCTCTTCTAATATCCCCCTTAAAGTAAGGAGGACAAAGGGGGTTACTCTATTCATAACTCTCCTAGCCCCTCTTACCCTGATAAAATCGGGGAGAGGGGGATTTTGAACTTCCCCAACTCGCTTATCTTAAGGGGCTGAGAAGCAAGGCTTGCCATGAAAAGCCGGGATGCATCAGGGCTCCTCCCAATGACAAAAAAGGATGTGTCACCAATCATATGAACAAGTACAGAATGCTTGACAGTATGGGTCGGGTGGTATAGTATGAACCCAATTTATTGGGCACAGCCCCAATTTCATCGGGGCAAGTAAAGGCTTCGAATGTGCTCAAGCTTAAGTCAGAAAACCAAAATTAAACAGCTTCTTCGGATAATCGGAGGTGCCATGAAAAATAGAAAGATGCTCCTACCCGCCCTACTCGCTATCGTTCTAGTCTTCAGCCTGATTCTTCCTGCTTGGGTATCAGGAGCTTCAGCAACCGTGCATTTGACAGATGACCATTCTATTATTTCGGCGATAAATAGCTTCAGTGCTACTTCCATAATGGCCCTGAACACGCCTCAAAGGAAAGTAGCGCCCATGGTCGCCGCAGGC
>JACAEN010000038.1 GCA_013388845.1 Chloroflexota bacterium
ACCTGCTCCCGAAATTCTTCCACCGTCCGAGGCATGGCGCCACGCATCACCCTCCTACCCAGTTCGCTGTTCTTTAATAGCTCAATCTCCTCCAGAAGCAACCTCTTCTGGATATCCATAAACTGCTCCAGACTGAGGTAAAGAAAACCACAGCACATCTGCCAGAGCTCCTCTTTCCTCCCCTCCCGCAATAACTCAATCGGCTTTTTCATCGCTACCATAGCTATCCTCTCCTTTCCCGGACGTCGTTCAAACTTTTGAGACTCTTGGCTATGCTCAGAGCTTCAGCCAACGATAACGGCAAAGCCGTCATTCAGAACGACAACCCAGGAACTTCATTAATCCTGAGAATAGTATGGCAAGCTGGGAATAGCTTGAGAAGAGATTATTTTCTAGAAGATAGTTCTATTTGAAGCTGTGGAGAATTTGATTGTGGGGAAAATGCGACGAAAGAAAGTCAGGAGCCTTTTACTTTTGCTGAGCTGCCTAGACTTTGCAGTTTCCGGCTTAATTGCTCGAATTCGCTATCGCTGGGTTGCTTGCCTAGCTCCAACCCGTAGCTGATAAAGAATTCCAGGAAATTCCGCAATAGCTCTTTCGTTCCTTCCTGAAACTGGTGAAATTCTTCTCGGGTTACGCTGCCTTGCTTTTTGCTTTCTTCTTTTTCCTTCAACTGACTGTCAATAAGAAAGTTGAGGAACTCCGATCGGCCCATATCACCCCGATTCTCGTCTATCTTTTTCACCAGCTCAGCATCTACTATTAGCATTCTTTTTTCAGACATGTACCGCTCCTCTCATAACACTCCTTTTATTTTTATTTTGTTATATTAAAAGGGGTGACCTTACATTACTTCCAGGCACCCCTCTATAGCTCCACGACACTCAACTAAGCCTCAAGCTCCGTTGCCATTTCGGAACTCGAGTACTTCAATTATGCTGTCTATGTTTTTGAGCAGTTCTTCTCCTTTCGTCGTTACTTGATAGGTAACTACAGGATTCCCCACCTCCACTTTATTAATGAACCCGTGGCTCAAGAGGAAACCAAGATACTTCTGTATCTGGGCATAGCTCATATTGGCGCTATACATAATCTCTGTCTTGCCTGCGCCATTTTCCCCCACTCTGAGCATATCCGCTATTATCTCTATATTGGACCTTCTCCGATTCATTGTACCACCCCCCTATATAGTACTTTTGGCCTAGTATCATTATACTACCTTAATCGCATCTGTCAAGCCCCCAACGCTTGACAGCACAGTGTGCTATAATATTGATGTTGACACCAGAGATAATTTGACATAAACAAAGATTAGTTATACGATAATCACTGGAGGTAAATAACCCGGAGGGTGTTCGAACTAGAGACGTAAAACCTCCGTCAGGAGGGCTGATGGACAAGATTAAAGTTATGATAATTGATGAGCAAGCACTGTTCAGAGCTGGGGTGCGGCAGTCACTGTCTCAACAACCTGACCTGGAGATATTAGAATGCGACCCAACTCAGAATGCCCTCGAGCTAATTGACGCTAACCTCCCTGACGTTGCTTTACTTGGCTCTGACCTGAGTAGCCTCAGCGGGATTGACCTGGGTAGAAAAATTGCCCAACGATACCCCAATACTAAAGTGGTAGTGTTAAGCCCTGACCCTAATGATGAGGAGCTTTTTGAGGTTATTAAGACTGCCGCCGCAGCCTGCTTAAGTAAGAAAGCCACTGCCGAAGAGCTGGCTAGCACTATAAGACGAGCCCACAAAGGTGAATACCCTATAAATGAAAGCCTGATGACTAGACCAAGGGTTGCCAAGCAGGTATTAAACCAATTTCGTGGTTTTACGAAAACCATGGAAGGTATAGCCGCTCCTCTCACCAGAAGGGAAACGCAGATCCTAACCTATATTGCTGAGGGCCATTCCAATAAAGAAATCGCCCATATCCTGGAAATCAGCGAGCAAACCATTAAGAATCATGTCAGCGCTATCCTTCGCAAGCTAAATGCCAATGACAGAGCCCACGCTGTTGCTCTCGCCCTGCACAGCGGCTGGATTACACCAGAAGCAAGACCGCGCAGGGTATCAGAGGATTTTGACGAAATCTGACGCCACTAGATTTTGGTAGTTGCTTCGATTACCCCGGGGCTTCAGGCCTCGATAATATTAAAAATCCTAAATCCTAAGGCACTACATCCCAAACCCCGCCTGCTGATTCCATCGAGCATCTTCGTTAGAACGGCGACAATATTAAATGAGAAATGTAGTGCCAGGCTTTAGCCTCGCGCCGGGGCCTTGAGAAACCGCCTTTCATAAATATCCCCCTCTTAAGGTAAGAGAGGTTAGGTCCCGGCTTTTCCCCGAGGATGCTCGATGAAATCGGCAGGGAGTTATGAAAATTAAGAAATAACCCCCTTTATCCCCCTTACTTTAAGGGGGAGACACGCAGGGAGCGCTCACTTTAGGAGGTGTAAAGAGAACCCCTACCTGCAGGGTGACATTCAAGGAAACGAGGAAATGAGTAGTTTTGGCATTTAACCTGCCCGCCAGGGCTCAGCAGGCGGGGCATCGGGGTTTGTCCTGGCTTTGTCCCGACATTGTCGGGATAAAATCGGCAAATTGTCATTTGAATTTGGTTAGTACTTAACGCCTAGAATTTGGAGCGGAGAGCCCACAAGATATCCCCCAAAAGTTCTATTGACAAACTATTCAAATATGCTAAATTGTATTCAGGCTCTAGGAGAGGTAGATTATTATATTTAGTTAGCCTGGATTAAAACATGGTTAACAAAACTTCGGCTAAGGAGCGAAGTACACCCTTGCTGAATGGCTGGAAGTGGGTG
>JACAEN010000039.1 GCA_013388845.1 Chloroflexota bacterium
GAATACAACTCTGGCTTAGGCTCTGGCTCAACAACAGGCGGTTCACCCCCACACACGTGGGGAATACCTCTACCTGCGCACCCTCCATCTCAGCGAAGGCGGTTCACCCCCACACACGTGGGGAATACTTGCTGAAAGCACAGGAAGCGGTTGCTGCTGGCGGTTCACCCCCACACACGTGGGGAATACTAAAGCAAACAGCTTCTTAGAACACGCACAGGCGGTTCACCCCCACACACGTGGGGAATACACTGCCATTTTGAAACTAGCCCAATAAGGCGCTACGTTCATTTACTGGCTGGTAGTGTCGTCATTTTGCGCCAATGCAGACCGCGAGTCGTTTTTCTTTACCAGCGCCAGCCCTTCAAAGTCAACAAGCTCCCTTATGTTGGGTCCAAACTGACGGAAGCCGAAACCCTGAGGATTATTAGAACTCCAGATTTGCACAACACTCCCCTCACCTTTTATTAATGCTTTGAGGCTCCTTTCCCATAATTCATCGCGCACTCTGGCACTGGGGTTCCCCAGAAAAATCCCAGTCTTCGGTTCCAGCAGCCAGCGTGATAATGCGCCCCTCAAGCTCATCGGCGCTCTCTCCAATATCATTACTAACACCAAGCACCTCCGCAATATCGGGCAGGATTCGCTCCATAAGCTTAAATTCGTGAAATGCTTTGCGGCATTCCATTCTGATGGCTCTCTCCAGTTCTGCCGGCTGTTGAGCAGCAACGCTGAAGGCAACTGGAATTGTCAGTTCGGTCTTGTAGAGGTCTGCAATATCGTAGACGAAGCTCAGCATCTTGCCGGTATGGATGAAACCCAGAGCCGGTGAATAGCCCGCAGAGAGCAGAGCAGCATGACAAACCCCATAAAGACATGCGTTTGCCGCTGACAACGCTCGATTGATGGGGTCACCCGTAGACCAATTGTCCTGGTCGTAGCGACGTCCTTTCCACTCTATACCATGCTTTTCTGCTGCCTGAGCATATACTCTTCTGACTCGTATACCCTCCATACCCCTTATCTGTTGTAAGGTGACCTCCTCCGGTATGGACTCCTTGAACCTGAAACGGTACATGCGCCAGGCGACTCTGAGGCGGCTGTCCTCATCGCTAACAAGGCGTGCCTGTCTTATTAGCCTTCGAGCGCTATAGGTGCCTCCTGTGCTGGCAGCGTAGAGCCGCACCCCGTCCTGCCCAGTCCAGGCAAGCAGGCAGTTGTTCCGCGAAAACGCTTTCACGGCAGCATGTGTGATTGTGGAGCCCGGGCCGAGCATGACCAGAGCTAGCTGGTCGATGGGCA
The DNA here is from genome assembly GCA_013388845.1 of Chloroflexota bacterium. Taxonomy (GTDB): domain Bacteria; phylum Chloroflexota; class Dehalococcoidia; order GIF9; family AB-539-J10; genus RBG-13-51-36. The sequence continues at coordinate 1,303 of JACAEN010000039.1, forward strand.
CCGGCACCAGTGCATCCCCTTGGTGAAAGGTCAGACCATCGGCGTCAACATCCAGCCTGCCCATCTCGAGGTAGAGATAGCTCCATCGGTCTCTAAAACGCGGCAGTTCATACAGTGTACGCATGTCTATTACCCTCTGATAGGTGCTAGAGAAAGCAAGCCAAATCCTAATCCCTTGGCTGAGCCAATGCCGCTTCTTACTGTCTCCAGAAAAGCCTTATTGTCTTCTACCTTCAATACTCCTTCAAAATGGACGGAAAGCATGCTCAGTTTGTGTTTGGTTCCATTGCCTGCTTTGGTTTCCTCAAGCATTTCTTTGGCAGTCGTAACACAGGAAAGTATGCTAAAACCACCTCTTTCTGCCTTGCGTTTGAGCCATAAGAACTGGTCTTCTTCACGTAATAGTCCTAGGCGTTTGCTTACCTTATTGTCCGCCATCTTTCTTTTTACCGTTGGATTAGCCTGCAGGCGGAAATACAGCACCTGACCTTTGTTGAACTTCAAGTCAAGAGGCTTGCTTTTGGGTGGGAGAGCCAGACAGTTCAGGAGTAGCTCTGCCCTCTGCCAGTCAGGCTTCTTCTCAGATTGAACCAAAAGATATGCTTCGTCAGAATTGCCGCTGTGGTCAACTCTGAAGAGCACTCGTCCCGGGCCACCATCATCAGCATCTGGGAAAGCACGCATAATGGCTTTGTGCAACTGGTAAGGGCTGGCGATAAGGCGGCGGGCTCCGACCAAGTGATTGTTAAAGGTCAGCTTGGAAAGATACATAGCTCCTCCTTAGGCTGGGGCAACTTCGCAGTATCTACCCAACCTGTCTTCACATGGCGCAATCCAAACAGACGTTCACTGAAGGATAGCGGCTGGTCGTGCTTCACCTGTTCTCCCTGTCCGAAGTTAACCTCTATCTCAGTACGTAGCTTATCCTGTTGGTTCGGGCGATGACGGCAAAGGAATGGATACGCCTTGAGAGCTTCTTCAAGGTCATCTATTTCTGACTGAAAGCCGTCCTTCAAATAAACCGGGGGGTCAGGCAAGAACGATTTTCGGCCAAGGTAGAGTTGCCAAACCGGGCTTTTGAGAGCTTCGTGTAATTGTTTAAGTTTGTTATCATCTCCCTGCAACACCACCAGAAAAACGGCATCCGCCAGGTAGAAGCGGTCTGAGGGCTCGCACTCCTTGATACCACCACCAGCTTTTGCCACGTTTTGAGCGGTGTGGTAATCACGCTCCACCTCACCCTGCTGGTCCACACGGATACCCATCTTAAGTCTGGCTAGCTCCTTAAGGCTGGGTAAATCTATTCTTTCTTTTTCGTCTCGTGGCTTACCCAGAGCAGCACAGAGCAGGCCAATAACACCTGATTTGGAAGGCTCAAGCCCGGTATCGCGGTGGGTAAAGCGGCTCTGTGTCCCCCAGGATTGCATAGCACCGGCAATGCGCATATAGAGCACAGCCATATTAGCCCCCTTTCTGGCTACCATCGGTAACAACCTTCATGACCTCTTCAATCATCCTGTCCATGTTCTCCACCGGGTTTAAACCAGTGAGTTCAGCCTTGACCAGAGCCAATGCTGGCTTAGCCCTGACGCCTTTATCCCCGTACACCTCGACCAGTCTATTCCAGTAGTTCACCAGAGCAGTAATGGAGTGTTCAACCAGGTTACCATTGCTGCCGGGCGATACAGGTTTAGCAAAAGCGTTAGCCAATGACCAGGCACCAGAGTCCCTGACTACCGCCAGAATAAAGTCCGGCGGGGTTGGGGAAGCCATAGAAGTCTGTTTGCCACTGGGGACAGCGGAAACGGCGGCGGTGATAAAGGCTTCAACGGATTTTTGGGCCAAGGCTTTGGCTTCCTTTAGTTCATCAGCGGTTGCCTTATCCCACGGCTTGCCGAGTAAATTCCTTTCCAACTGATTGAGGTCGATGTTGGCGTAGCGGTAGTAGCAGGCGGAATTGAATTCGATAGTGCCCATCATACCTGCACCGGCCTCCTCTTTGGGCTTAATGTCATCCACCGCTGTGTAGAAATCAAATTCCACGTTCACTTTGTTGGTGGATATAGCATGGGCTACCTGGCAAGCGGCATTTATGTTCTTGTCCGGTAAATCCGCAAGCATCCTACCAAAGAGTGCTAGGTCAACTGCTTTGCCTCCATCAAGGGTTCCCTTTAGTTTCTTACCAAGGTCACTCTTCTGTTTGCCCGCCTTTTCTTTAGCGTCAATCGACTTTAGTCCTGCCCAATTAGCCAAGACCATTTCAGCCATATTATTTAGCTCTTTCTCTCCGAGAAAAAGCAGGTACTGAGTGGTATTATCCTTTTCATCGACTCCCAATCCAATGCTATTCAGAGCCCTAATTGCTACAACTCTTGCCTCTTCTTGACGTTTCCCTCCCTGGATTAGTTTGTCCGTTAACTTATCCACAAAAAGTTTGCTACGCCTAGCTAGGAATTCAGGGGGCAAATCAAGACTTTTTTTAAAATCCTCCCTTATTGCCCTCTTGATACACTGGCTGGAGATGCGGGCGCGTCGATAGCCACCGAACTGGCATTCCTTGGGTGAATTGGTATCGTCCCGGTTTAAGCAGGATGGGGCGAAGTTTTGCAGCATGTGCAGTTCTACAATCACTTTCGTTCTCCCTTCTTAATTATTCTTAGGTATTATTCTTAGGTCATATTCTAGTTTCGATTGAAGGAGCAGTCTGCTTGTCTCTGGGCACTATCCAGAACCCCCTGGCCCACTCATGCTGGACAAAGCGACTTTCAGCATCCCAGTTCTGGACATCGTGCAGGAGCCGCACCCAGTTGAGGGGTACATCTTTGGACTTGAGCTGACTGACTATCTGGCGCAGATGCTGGGGCAGGTCGTCGCTGTGAACATTCAAGAGAGCGTTAAGGCGCTTCTCCAGCCGTTTTTCGGCCTCATCACGGCTCGCCCCATCGGTGATGTACCTATCAGCCAGACGACGCAAAGACCTACCCAGATTGCCCTCGGCATCTTCAGCTTTGTCTTTGCCCTGGTGCCAGTAGGCAAACAGGGCAGCTACCAAGTAGTAGGCTTCTTCTTGTTTGGTGGTAGCGCCCTC
>JACAEN010000033.1 GCA_013388845.1 Chloroflexota bacterium
GCTGCATGGAGGTGGAATTTGTTCAGGGGGTAAAGATGAGCCCTCAAGCTGCTGCCTCGGTGGGAGAACTAGCAGCAAGAAAGAAGGTGGTGCTCACCGCTCACGGACCCTACTTTATAAACCTCAATGCCGTTGAGCCGGAAAAAGTGCACATGAGCAAAGAAAGGATATTGCAAACTGCTCGCATTGCCGCTCTCTTCGGCGCCAAGAGTATTACCTTCCATGCCGCTTTCTATCTCGAAAGCACTCCTCAAGAGACCTACACCACGGTCAAAAAGCATCTGCAAGAGGTGGTAAACACTCTGCGGAGAGAGGGAAACAAAGTGACGATTTCCCCAGAAGTTACCGGAAAACCGACTCAATTCGGCAGCTTGGAGGAAATACTTCGTCTCAGTAGCGAGATAGAAGGAGTTGCCCCTTGCCTCGATTTCTCTCATTGGCACGCCCGGACGGGAAAGGCTAATTCTTATCAAGAATTTCTCGATATCTTAGACCAAGTTGAAAGGAAACTAGGCAGACAAGCTCTAGATAACATGCACATCCACCTCTCCGGGATTGCTTACGGCAAGAAGGGAGAAATCAAGCATCTAATGCTCCCTGATTCGGATTTCCAATATGCGGAGCTTCTTAAAGCCCTGAAAGAACGGAAGGTAAAGGGAGTAGTCATCAGCGAGAGCATCCCACACTTGGAACAGGATGCTTTGCTCCTCCAGCAAACCTATCGAGACCTCCGCTAAGCATAGGAAGGCGAAAACGCAGCGGTCTTCTGCATTCAAACAACTGGCTATATTGTTACGCTATAGGCAACAAAATAAGTTAGTGTGCAACAATCCGAGCTTTTGTGACCTACACTTCTCGGACAATTGTGACACATCTGGGACTCGGGAGTTGTGTTGATCAGCCTTGAATGGCAGGGCTGCCGTATAGTATGCTAAAGCACAGCAGGATTCTAATGTTTGGCATTACTAAAGATAGGGCACGATTACAGTTACAAACTGAAGAAGCGAGGGTTATAGCCAAAAGGGCTAGGGTTACCTTTAGCATCCTTTCCTCTATTTATATCCTAGGGACAGTCGGCGGAGTGCTGATTTGTCTACTTGAAGCAACCAGGAGAATAAGGTTCTATGGATACTCTCGATTGCCTCTCTGGGAAGGCAAACTAATTCTGGCATCAAACCATCCTGGTTGGTTGGATATAATCTTGGTTCCATTGCTTTATTTTCCCTGGTGGTTCAGGGAGCTTCTCCAGAGAATAGGCGAAGTTCTGGTTGCACCATTGAAAATCCTAAAAAGGGAACCGGTACGGCCTACTTTTGCCGAAGATTTCAAGCATATTCCAGCCAGCACGGCAGATGAACACAACTTCCGCCATTTCAGGTGGGTCTTAGAAGGATGGAATATCTTCGTTAATAGAGAATCTGACAGAACTGGAGAAAGAGCCAGTGCCCTAAGGAAAGCGGTTGAAATCCTAGAAAACAACGGTAGAGTCGTTATATTCCCGGGAGGGGGTAGGGATTTCAAAGCCCAAAACAATGGAGATGGAATATATGACGCAGGGACTGGCAATCTAATTATCCGAAGACCAAGGCCGGGTATTGGTTGGCTTGTCAAGCAGACCGGAGCTACCATAGTACCGATCCGCATAGATGGTACTGACAAAGTCCTACCCAATAAACCCAATGAGAAGCTGCCTCCCTTCTTAAGGTTCGAACGCTGTCTTCCGCGAATATGGCGTCCAATTTGCATAAGAATTGGAGAACCGTTAAGGTTTCCTGCCGGCACCGATGAAGATACGATATTGGAAGGTTATATTCAGGCTCAGCTCAATCTATATCTAGAGGCGAACAAATCAAACGACTAATGCATTTGAGCATCGCCAAATAGTAACGATGAAAGGCAAGAAGTCCCAAAACGCTAAAAAGTGTAGACCCCCTGCAAAGGATTTGGTTGATTAGCAGACAAAAGAACGCATACAATGGAGGATCGAAAGAACGCACTAATGGCAATTCAATTCAAGAGTGAAACCATTGTCGTAGAAGTGCTGGATCCTAGTGGTAAGTCCATCAAACACAGATTGGAGCGCAGGTTCGACCCTCTAACGTCTCGCAGTTCGCTGATTTGTCCTAACCTAAAGGAGAAATGGACAACGTTTTACGGCGTTCGTGATGACCAGTGGCTTAACGAAATGTCGAACGAATCAAAGCGCGGGTGCCCATTTTGCTCGCCGACGATTGACAAGGTTATACCTAAGTTTCCCCGGGATCGGGTACCTGAGGGCGTATTAACGTTTGAAGATGTTTATGTCTTCCCAAATCTATTCCCAAGAACAGAATTTGAAGCTGTGGTAACCTCCCCAAAGATACATTTTCTCAGTCTCAGTGAATGTAGCGAAGACTTGCTCCGTAACATGCTAACCGCTGCGTTCGAATGTGTGCGTAGGGTACACAGTTCGAACAACGCCCTTGCCTATGGTGTAGTGGGAACCAACTATCTCCCACCAGCCGGGGCAAGCTTGATACATTTCCACCAGCAGATTGCGATGCAACATGTTCCTTTCAACCGCATAAAGAATCTAATAGAATGCAGCGCCAGGTATGCCGAAGCCGAGAATAGCAACTTCTGGCAGGATTTTATGGCTGTTAATGACGAGCGGAAAATAAAAGAGCTCGGTAATGTCTATTGGTATGTCCCTTTTGCCCCATCCGGCTTCTGTGAGGTGCAAGCTATCTTGAATGCGTGCAATTTTCTGCAATTTGAGATAGAAGATGTGAAAAACATTGCTACGGGATTGTCCAACGTATTGAGATACTATCATGACCAGGGGTTTGATAGCTTTAACTGCATTATCTACTCTGGTAATCTAGAAAAGGCAGATGGCTTCCGTGCCGGGGTGAGTATTGTTGCCAGGCCTAATGCTCGACCGAACTACTTGAGTATCGATTCATGGTTTATGCCGTTTATGTTGGGGGAAGCGGTTGTGCCAGAGCAGCCAGAAGATCTGGCATCTGAAATAAGGGGATATTTTTAGAGCGAAGCAATGCTCGTAACCCACCGAGCAAACGCGACCAAGTCGAATCATACAAGAATGACAGGTCAGGCCCCGCACAACGTCAGTTTCCTTGAGCTCATCTTTGCCCATCTGACACCAAGGATTTTCGAAGCCAAGGCAATGATCTGCGTTTTCGTTACTTGGCACTTCATTCGACCAATCAACTGCAGTATACTTGCTGTAAGATCAAACAGGAGGGAGTCGCGTCATGCCACTAGCCAAGCTTAATGGTATTAACATTAACTATGAGGCGGAGGGGCACGGTGAACCTCTGGTGATGATAATGGGATTTGCTGCCAACCGGAATGGCTGGATGCCCCAGATACGTTCCTTTAAGAAGTATTACCGGGTAATTACGCTTGATAATCGGGGAGTTGGCAAGTCGGACAAGCCGCCAGGTCCTTATTCTACAAAAATGATGGCCGACGATACGGTGAAACTTATGGACTTTTTAGGTATTGAGAAAGCTCATATTCTGGGCCTCTCTATGGGTGGTATGATTGCCCAAGAGCTGGCTATAAACTATCCCCAGAGAGTCATGAAGCTGATATTGGCCAGTACCTATGCAAGCCGGGATGAAACGAGCGGAGACACCGCACAACTTGCTAAATTCCGGGAACTAACGCCGGAAAAGAAACTCAGGGCTATCATTGGCCTGGCTTTCAATAAGCCAGTTTACAGATTCACCTTCGCCTTGCTCGCCAGAATTCAGACCAAATTCATGAGGGCCTCCGACAGGGTAGGGATAGCAGGACAGAGCGAAGCTTGCCAACAACACAATACGCTGGAGAGACTGCCATTAATCACACGCCCCACTTTAGTTATCGTGGGAACTGGAGATAGAGTCATCAAGCCCGTTTCTTCCGAGATAATAGCCCACAGAATACCCAACGCTAAGTTAGTGAGAATCCAGGGTGGTTCTCATTATCTTTCCCTGGAAATGAGAAAGGCGTTTAACCGGGAAGTGCTGAATTTTCTGAAGAGCGATGCTCCAAGTATCAATTAACTTTATGCATAGAGCACTATGGCCCTACCTCGCTTCTTAGCGGACATGAGACTTTGCTCCACGACTTTTCCAGACACAGTGGAGTCGCACAAAACTCAGAAAATTGCAGCATCGCTCCCGTCCCACCCTTGGTGAGAGACTGGCGTATGGAATGCTAAGCCCGATTCAAGTCGCCTTGCCGCGGTATTTGGCTTTGCCTGCTTCGTAGAGGTCGCCACCATAGATGTCGTTTATGACCGTAACCGGGAAGTTTTCTACCTCCAGGCGGCAAATGGCTTCAGCAACAAGGTCTTGGTAGGCTATAACTTCTGCCTTCTTGATGCTCTTAGAAATAAGAGCACCAGCACCACCGACGGCCCCTAAGTAGACTGCTTTGTATTTCACCATCGCATTCTTCACTTCTTTGGACCGCAAGCCTTTGCCTATCATCCCCTTCAGCCCTTCGGCAACCAAGCGGGGAACATAGGCATCCATCCTCCCACTGGTGGTGGGTCCAGCCGAACCAATTACCCTTCCCGGCCTAGCTGGGGTAGGTGCCATGTAGTATATGGTGGCCCCCTTGATATTGAAAGGCAGTGGCTTCCCCTGCTCCAGAGCCTCCAGCATTTTTTTATGGGCGGCATCGCGGGCAGCATAGATGACACCGGTCAGCAAAACATTATCCCCAGCTTTGAGGTCTTTCAAAACTTCGTCAGTTAAGGGCAGCGTAACCTTTTTAACCATAGCTCGCAAATCGCTTTACAGGATTGCTTCGGCTCGGCGAGCGCACCAGCACTGCATGTTAACTGCTACAGGCAGGCTGGCAATGTGGCAAGGGAACGTCTCCACATGAACCGCTAAAGCAGTAACTGTGCCACCATAGCCCATGGCACCGATGCTTAGATCGTTGACCTTTTCCAGAATTTCCCTCTCTAAGCCGGCAACCTCAGGGTCAGGGCTCGGCTCGCCAACTTTGCGTAACAACGCTTTCTTGGCTATGAGCATAGCCTTTTCCGTCGTTCCACCTATGCCGACACCGATGATGACAGGCGGGCAAGAATTGGCACCAAACTCATCAACTAGGTTAACGACAAGGTTTGTGACACCCTGGCGTCCGTCGGCTGGATTTAGAATGGTCAAGCGGGAACAGTTTTCTGAGCCAGCTCCCTTGGGTAAGACGCTGATTTTCAGCCTATCCCCTGGAACTATGTCGGTATAAATCATGGCAGGTGTATTGTCATCGGTATTTATCCGCGCAAAGCAAGGCTGGCTCACTATGGATTTACGCAAATAACCTCTGTCATACCCCTGGCGTACTCCTTCGCTGACCGCTGTATAGAGGTCTCCGCCAGTTATTCTCACTTGCTGACCCAACTCCAGCATGACCACAGCGACGCCCGTATCCTGACAAATGGGAATTTGCTCATTGCCGGCAATTTCTACGTTCTCCAAGATTTTATCCAACACGTCGCGGCAGATAGGAGATTTTTCTTTCTTTTTGGCCTGCTTTAGAGCAGCTAGCACATCCGGAGGCAGGTAGTGGCAGGAATGCTCAAATAAACGAGCTACAGTGTTGGTTACTTCACTAGCCTGAATTCTTCTCATTCTTCATCTTGAGATGTCACAGCTTCATAAGTTTGACCAGCTCTCGCACGGCTTCGGCTGATTTCTTCAGAGCCGCGCTTTCTTCAGGGGTTAGCTTGAGCTCTATTATCTGTTCAATGCCATTTTTGCCCAATTTGACGGGCACGCCGACAACCACCCCCTTAATGCCGTATTCCCTGTCCAGATAGACAGCACAAGGCAATATCTCCTTCTTGTCCAGAACTACGGCATCAACCATTTGAGCTGTGGCGGCTGCCGGGGCATAACAGGCACTGCCAGTTTTGAGCAAGTTTACTATTTCGCCTCCTCCCTTAACTGTGCGCTTCACTAGACCGTCAATCTTTTCTTTGGGCAGAAGTTCGGTAAGAGGAACACCAGCCACAGTACAAAGTCTGATAATTGGCACCATGGTGTCACCATGCCCACCTAGAACACAGGCGAATACATCTTTTACTGAGACACCGAGCTCTTGAGCAACGAAAGTTCGAAATCGAGCACTGTCGAGGATACCAGACTGACCAAATACTTTATTCCGGGGGAACTTGCTGACATGAAGAGCTAACTGGGTCATGGCATCCAGGGGATTGGTCACCATAATAATTATGCAGTTAGGTGAATACTGAACAACTTTCCTAGTGACCTCTTGGACTATCTTCATGTTGGTGAGTACCAGGTCATCCCGGCTCATCCCGGGTTTACGCGGCACACCCGAGGCGATAACCACAATATCGGAATTGGCAGTTTCTTGATAGTCATTAGTCCCTATAATCTTAACGTCTGATTCAGTTACGGGGGTAGCTTCCAGCATATCCAGTGCCTTGCCCTGGGGAAGCCCTTCAATTATGTCTAGCAACACAATGTCCGCATACCCTTTTTCAGCAATCCTGAAAGCACAAGTGGCACCGACGTTCCCTGCACCGATTATAGAAACCTTACTGCGCATTCTGGTCAACTTCCTTGCCGATTCCGCTTATGTAGCCAGTTCCAATACAGAGAGAAACTCAAGCAATAATTACCAAAATGTCATCTTTGTTTACTGAATCGCCAGGCTTGAAATTGAGCGCCTTAACCACTCCGTCAACAGGGGAGGCTATGGTATTTTGCATCTTCATTGCCTCCAGGATAAGCAGTGGAGCACCAGCTTTTACTTTATCCTCAACCTTAACTAAACAGCTGATAATCATACCGGGCATGGGGGCCAGTATCTTTGTCCCCTCAGCAACTGCGACAGGTGACACTTTCTTTTCCTCCACCTTTGGGGATGCCTTGGCGGCTGGAGAGGAAGGCAAGGGAGAAGGAGAGGCAACAACACCTACACGTGGAGAAACAGTGATAGTTGAAGACCCCCCCACAGCCTCCACATCCACTTGATAGTATTCCCCCTCCACAAAAACATTGAATGTCCTTACACGGGGCCCTCTTTCAGAGACCACTTTCTCTGGTTTTTCCACTAGCTTACCAGCTTTGGCTTTGGCGATAAGCTCATCCTCAGCCTTCACCTCCTCAAGTGTCTTAGGAGCGCGGGGTGGTTTCCAATCCTCAGGAATAGTCTTGTCTATGCCATATTTGTACTTTAAGAAGCGGGTGCCAGTAGTAGGGAAAAGGGCATAAGTGAGCACATCTTGAGTATTTCTGGCGAATTCCTTAGACTCTTCTTTGGCTTTTTCCAGTTCCGGCTTTAACATATCGGCAGCTCGACATTCAATTGCCTCTTCACCCCTTTCATAGCCCTCAAGCACCATTTTCTGGATTTTCTTATCAATCGGTGCTGGCGGCCGTCCATAGAGCCCCCAACAATAATCTTTGGTTTCTTTGGGAATCATCTTATAGCGCCCAACCAGAACATTCTGCACCGCCTGGACACCAACAATCTGGCTCGTAGGTGTAACTAAAGGTGGATAACCAAGTTCAGCTCTGGTCTTAGCAGTTTCCGCCCGCACCTCATCCAGCTTGTCCAGAGCATTAGCTTGTTTTAGTTGTGCCACCAGGTTTGTGGTCATGCCACCAGGGATTTGGTGCACCAGCACTCCGGTATCAATGACCGACATTGCCGATGTGTCCAGAAAGTCCCTGTATTTGGGGGCAATTTGCTCCAACATCTGGGCACACTTGAATAGCTGCTCAATGTCAAGCCCGGTATCCCTGTCCGTGCCATATAGGGCAACCACCAGGGGCTCGATAGCTGGCTGCGAGGAGCGCAAGGCGAAGGGAGATAGAGCGGTATCAACAATGTCAACCCCGGCTTCAACTGCTTTCAACATAGACATGGAAGCCTGCCCGCTGGTATAGTGGGTGTGGAGCTCCACCGGTACTTTCAAATTTTCCTTAAGAGCCTTGATTAGCTCATAGGCATCATAAGGGGAGATAAGCCCGGCCTGGTCCTTAATACAAATGGAATCAGCGCCCATATCCTGCAGGATGAGGGCTTTCTTAACATAGTATTCCAGATTGTAGACCGGTCCACCCATCCTGGGCTGGGTGAGCGAGTAACATATGGCTCCCTGATAATGTTTGCCACATTTTTTAATTGCCTTAACAGCGCGTTCATGATTGCGCTCGTCATTCACAGCATCGAAAACACGGAAAATATCAATACCTGCTTCAGCAGACTGCTCCACAAAGGCATCAACCAAGTCATCAGGATGGTTGCGATAGGCGACTAAGTTCTGTCCCCGGAGAAGCATCTGTAGTGGCGTATCGGGCATGAGTTTCTTCAATTTGCGAGGCCTATCCCACGGATCCTCGCCCAGAAAGCGATGGGCTACGTCAAATGTTGCCCCACCCCAGACTTCCATGGAATAGAAGCCACATTTATTCATCTCAGAAGCCATCCATTCCATATCCTTAGTTCGCATCCTGGTAGCCAATGTGGATTGATGTCCATCACGAAAGGTGGTGTCACAGATTTTGACGGGGTTCTTAGCCTTCGGCCTCGTCTTAACCTTATCAGTGGTTAAGTCTTTGGCTAGAATTGGACCTTTCTCTATTCCGCACATAAATTACTCCTTTCCGCTATTATGAGCTCCTCGCTAGCTTCTCTGCCTCGCTTAGGTCTTCAACTCAGGATACAGCCAAAGGTCATCACTCTGGGGACAATCCCGCGCTGCCAGAGTATCCGCATCATCTCCTCATTCCCGTAACTACCCCACGAGCTGGAGACCATTACTGGCTTTCGCTGAGGCACTGCTGGTCTCAGAGCATTTTGTTCCTCCTCCATATAAGCGGCCACAGCCGCAGCAATGGCAGCTATCGTTCCTTTTCTGCTTTTCAATTGCGCCTCTGCTTAAGCTTTTTACACAGGAATATTTCCATGTTTCCTTGGGGGTCTCGTCTCTCGTTTACTAGAAAGAAATTCCAAAGCCTTAATTATCTTGGGGCGGCTTTCACGGGGCAGAATGATTTCGTCAACATATCCTCGTGAGGCAGCAATATAAGGGTTGTACAATAGGTCACGATATTCCTGAATCTTTTCCTTTTCCTTCGCTTCAGGGTCCGCCGCAGCCTCTATCTCCCTGCGGAATATGATTGGTGTCGCTCCTTCAGCACCCATCACGGCGATCTCCGCTGTAGGCCAGGCGAAAACGAAATCGGCGCCCAAATCTTTACTACACATGGCCAGATATGCGCCTCCATAGTCCTTACGAATAATCAAGGTGATTTTGGGAACTGTCGCCTCGGAATAAGCCCACAGGACTTTAGCTCCGTGTCTTATTATGCCCAGCCATTCCTGCTCCTTCCCTGGCAAATAGCCAGGGACATCAGCGATGGTCAGCAAGGGAATATTAAAAGCATCGCAGAACCTGATAAACCGCGTGATTTTATCCGAAGCATTGACATCAAGACACCCGGCAAGATGCATCGATTGATTAGCGATAACGCCTACTGTTCTACCATTAAGCCGGGCAAAACAAACAATGGCGTTGCGCGCATAATGATAATGAGGCTCAAGTATCTCACCGTTGTCCACAATGGACTTGATAACATTCCTCATATCATAGACCTTGCTGGGCTCCTCTGGGATGATGCTGTCAAGGGCTGGATCCATGCGGTTGGGGTCATCGGCAGGCTTAATTGAAGGAGGAGGCTCTGTATAATTCGAAGGAAGATAACTCAGAAGTTTCTTAATAAGTTCGATAGCCTGGGCATCGCTATCACAGACAAAATGGCATACGCCACTTTTAGTGGCATGAGTCAGGGCACCGCCTAGCTCTTCGGAAGTGATTTCCTCCCCGGTAACCTGTTTGATAACTGCCGGGCCGGTAATGTGCATGTAGCTTGTTCCCTTGGTCATGAATACCCAATCCGTCATGGCCGGTGAATAGACTGCCCCTCCGGCGGTAGGTCCCATAATTGCCGAGATTTGAGGAATTACTCCCGAGGCGGCAGAATTCCGGAAAAATATCTGTCCATAGCCCGAAAGGGCATCAACTCCTTCCTGAATCCGAGCCCCTCCCGAGTCATTAAGACCTACTATGGGAACACCACGCTTCATAGCTAAATCCATGACCTTGCATATCTTTTTAGCATGCATTTCACCCAGTGTTCCCCCCATGGAGGTAAAGTCCTGAGAAAAAGCACATACAGGGCGACCGTTTACCATCCCATATCCCGTGACGACACCCTCCGCAGGGACAACAACCTTATCCATGCCAAAGAGCATGGCTCGATGTTGAACAAACAAATCCAGCTCATGAAAGCTGCCCGGGTCAAAAAGCAGGTCAAGCCTTTCACGAGCAGTCAATTTCCCGGATTTGTGTTGCTTTTCCACCCGCTCCCGCCCCCCCAGGGCTTTTATCTTTCTCTCTCTATCCCGCAGTTCCTTCATCCTATCAGCGCCCACACCCATGTGAATCCCTCCTCACGAACCAATTTCTCTGTAATAAAGAACTTATTTTAAACGGAATTGGCAACTAAGGCAAATCCTCGCGCCACGGTGTTACCACTAAGATTTGCTGGTTTATAGTATCTCCGTCTAGGGAATTTTCCAGTATAATCACGTCAAACATGTTTTGAGGCACCGCTCGCGTCCAAGTTTCTTGAGGTAAAAAGCTTGACAGCTTAGCTCAAAATGATATTATGGAGGGCAATTTGAAACCACAACTAATTGCCATAGACGGTCCGGTGGCAGTCGGCAAAAGTAGCGTCGGCTCACTACTGGCAAAGAGGCTGGGCTATATTTTCTTCGACACCGGCATGATTTATCGAGCATTTACCTGGAAGGTTCTAAAATCGGGTATCTCCACAGAGGATGAACAGAGGCTTTGTCAGCTAGCCAATACGACTAAGTTTGATTTCATTTCCTCCAAAGAAGGAAGACTTGCATTTCTTGTTGATGGCGAAGATATCTCAGCTAAGCTGCTCAGCCCCGAAATAGAGGAACTGGTTCCTCTGATAGCGAAAGTAGCCGGGGTACGTCAAGCAATGGTATCGGAACAACGCAAATTAGCCCAGCGAGGAAAAGTAGTGATGGCAGGCAGAGACATTGGCACGGTAGTTTTGCCCTGGGCGGAGTTAAAGATTTTTCTCACTGCTTCCACCGAAGAGAGAGCCAGACGCCGCTATGAAGAACTATTAAAACGCGGGCAAAATTCAAGCCTAGAAGCTGTTCTCGCCGATTTAAAGAAACGAGACAAAATGGACATCCATCGTCCTATCTCGCCGCTTAAGCCCGCTGAGGATGCCATAATTATTGATACAGAAAACATCAGCTTGCAGCAAGTCGTGGACAAGATATATGATTTAGCGGTAAATCTATGACCTTCATTCGAAAAGCCCTTTTAGCTATATGTCGACCTTTCTTCACCATTCTTTTTTCCTGGGAAGTTCAAGGAAGAGAAAATATACCCTTAAATGGGCCACTTATTTTGGTGACCAACCATGTTAATCTCGTCGACCCGTTTTTCCTCCTGTTTGCCTTCCCGCGATGGATTAATTTCATGGCAAAAGAGGAGCTCTTTCATTCTCCCTTTTTGAGATTCTGGCTTCGCTTTGCTGGCTCTATCCCCATATCCCGTGACGGCAAGGTCAGAGAAAAACAAAAGACACTTAAGAGTGCCCGAGATGCATTGGAAAGGGGACTAATCCTGGGAATGTTCCCGGAGGGCGGCAGAAGTCACGATGGCAAACTCAGAAAAGGCAAACCAGGCTCCGCGGTTATAGCCTTAAAAACAAATGTCCCCCTTCTTCCTGTTGGCATCATCGGCACAGACAGTATCAAGGGCATAAGCTGGCTATGGAAACGCCCTCACATAGTCATCAAAATTGGCAAGCCATTCAAGCTACCTTCAATCGACAATACGATAAGCAGGTCACAAATGCAATCATTGACCACACAACTAATGATGGAAATCGCCGCTCTCTTGCCACCTGAATATCAAGGTATCTATGGAAAGCATGAAGATTGAGAAGGCTAAGAAGCTGGGGCTATGCTTTGGCATCAGACGAGCTATCAAGTTGTTGAAGGAGGCAGCTAATAAATATGGAGAAATAGAAACGCTGGGACCTTTAGCACACAATGTCCTGCTGGTAGAAGCATTGGCCAATCTAGGAATAAAGCCGATAAATCATCTCGACCAAGCCCAAGGCAGAATCCTGGCTATCACCACTCATGGTATAAGCCCAGTCATATTATCCGAGATCAAAGCTCGTCGCATCCATATCATTGACACTACTTGTCCCGTCGTCCGCAAAGCCCAAAACACAGCTAGAGAATTAGCCGAGGCCAGTTTTGACGTCATTATATTCGGGGACGCAGAGCACTCTGAGGTTAAAGGACTGTTAGGCTGGACAGGAGACAAAGGCATAGCTGCCCTCAACGTGAAGCAAATATATTGGTCGGGAAAATCACCATCCCGCCTGGGTATTGTCTCCCAGACAACCCAAATTAGATCTGCCTTTATCGAATTTGCCAAGCAGCTTATGAATATGGTTGGGCCTGACATTGAAGAAATGCACCTCGTCAATACTTTATGTAAAGTAACACAAGGTCAACAAGAAGCTGCTTTAGAATTAGCTCGCAAGAGTCAGCTCATGATAGTGATAGGTGGAAGTAATAGTGCCAATACCCGACACCTTGTGGAAATATGTTCTCCCCTGGTGGAAACTCATTTAGTAGAAACAGCAAAGGATGTGGATAATTCGTGGTTCGTGGGTAAGCACCGCATCGGCATTACTGCAGGAGCATCCACCCCGGATGAAGCAGTAGAGGAATTAATAGCCAAACTGAGGTCCTTATAATTTCTAGCCAAGCTTATCAGCCAGCCTCCGGCCGCCAAGAAGGTGAAGGTGAAGGTGAGGCACCACTTGTCCCCCCTCAGAGCCACAATTTATCACTAAGCGATAACCCTCCTTGGCTACGCCCTCCTTCTCAGCCAGATTCTTAGCTGTAATTATAAGGCGCCCAACAAGCTCGTGCTGCTCCTCAGTAAGTTCAGCTGAAGACGCAATATGAGTTTTAGGTATAATAAGTATATGTATGGGGGCTTGAGGTGAGATATCTCTAAAAGCCAGAAAATCTTCATCTTGATAGACTATGTCGCTAGGCACCTCACCAGCAGCAATTCGACAAAAAATACATTCCTTTGCCATAATCCAATTCCTTTAACATATTATACCTTCCAGTCGTAAATCCTCAATCCCCTCTGTTCATAGCTTAGTTTACGAGCTATTTAAGCAAACTTTTGCATTTTTCTCTTAAATGTGATAAATTAGGATAAAAGAATGTAAACTAAAAGGTGGGGGTGACCCACTTTTTTGTTGAATATAAGAAATTAAAATAGGAAATGGGAAGATGAAAACGGAGCTTAAGGCTGCGATTACTCAGCTTTCGGCTGAGAGGAACCTGCCTAAAGAAGTGGTTTTGGCTGCTTTGGAATCAGCGCTGGCCTCGGCGTATAAAAAAGACATGTCTGCTCTGGACCAAGATGTTGTGGTAAAAGTTGACCCGGACGCCGGCGAAATCAATTTCTATATTCACAAGGTTGTAGTTGAGTCAGTTACCAATCCCAATCGTGAAATTTCCATCGACGAAGCTCGAAAATTGCGGGCTACAGCACAAGTTGGTGATGTAGTAAACATAGAATGCACACCCAGAAATATCGGTCGTATCGCTGCCCAAGCAGCAAAACAAGTCGTTCTGCAGCGATTGCGAGAAGCAGAACGCCGTATTATTTATGAGGAGTTCACCGATAAGGAAGGAAAACTTGTTACTGGAACGATTCAATTCATCGAACCTAAACGAATTTATGTCAGACTGAACAGAACCGAGGCGATATTTCCTTTGGGTGAACAGGTACCTAATGAGCACTATTATAGGGGGCAGCGACTTAAATTTTATCTTCTTGAGATAGCCCAGGGAGGCAAAGAACCTCAAATAATAGTTTCGCGCTCCCATCCTAACTTGATACGTCGCCTCTTTGAGCTGGAAATCCCCGAAGTCCACAATGGGATTGTGGAGTTAAAAGCCATAGCTCGCGAGGCTGGACATCGCAGCAAAGTAGCAGTGGCAACTACTCAAGAAAACGTTGACGCTGTAGGTTGCTGTCTTGGCCCTCGGGGCATAAGACTCCAAAGCATTATCAATGAATTAAATGGCGAAAAAATAGATGTAATCCAGTGGCATGCTGACCCAGCAGTGTTTATCTCTAACGCCCTTAGTCCAGCTCAAGTAGCAAACATCAAAATTGATGAAGAAAAAAACGCTGCCACTGTGGTTGTCCCTGATAAGCAACTCTCTTTAGCTATAGGCAAAGAGGGGCAGAACGCCAGGCTAGCAGCAAAACTCACAGGTTGGCGGATCGATATCAAGAGCGTCTCTGCCATTGAGGCGGAAAAACCCGTCCCGACCTTATCGGAACAAGAGCCAGAAACAGCGGCGGAAGCCGTTTCCCCTGAGGTTATTTCCCCCGAGGTTACGAAAGAGGAGCCTTTTGAAGCAGAGCTAGCTGAGAAGATTGAAGTAGAAGAGGTGGTGGAAGCTCCAGGCATTCCAGAAGCTCCGCCTGAAAAGCCTGAGGAAAAGCAGATTCGCTTTGCTGAAGACATCCTAGTGGACAAGTTAAAAGAGGAAATACCAGACAAGGTAAAAAGCAGTGTTAAAGGTAAAAGAAAGGGAAAGGTGATAAAGTATAAAAAGAAAGGCGACCAATTTGTGGATGATGAGATTGAAGAGTAAGCATCTACCTCAGCGTACTTGTATAGCTTGTCGACAGATTAAGGACAAGAAAGCGTTGATTCGCTTAGTGCGTGCTAAGAACGGTGGTGCTGAGGTAGATATTTCTGGAAAGAAGCCAGGCCGGGGTGCTTACCTATGCCCTAAGAAAGTTTGTTGGGAGTTGGTGCTAAAGAAAAACCGTTTAGAGCATGCCTTGCGAACAAAGCTTAGTGCCGATAATCGCCAAATTCTAAAGGAATACATCCATAACCTCACGGAGGAAAGCTAAATTTGGATGACAATAAACCAGCACTGAAGAAAGACCTACCTCAAGTTGAGCTGCCGCCTTCCATAACTGTGAGGCAGTTAGCTGACATATTAAAAGTAGAACCTGTAAAGGTAATTAAACAGCTTATGCGTAAAGGCATCATGGCCAATATTAACCAGACTATCGACTTTGATACTGCACGTATAACAGCTGCGGACTTGGGCTATGAGGCTAAAGCAGCAAAAGAGCGTAAAGTTTCGCCTCCCCGAAAGGAAAAGGTCAAAGGAAGACTGTCAGTTCGCCCTCCGGTGGTTACTGTCATGGGACATGTTGACCATGGCAAAACTACCCTCCTTGATGCCATCAGGAAGACCAATGTAACTGCTCGCGAGGCAGGAGCAATCACACAACATATTGGTGCCTACCAGGCTTTAATAGACGGACGCAAAATTACCTTTCTGGATACACCGGGACACGAAGCTTTCACCGCCATGAGAGCCCGAGGGGCACAAGTAACTGATATTGTAATTTTGGTGGTTGCTGCTGATGACGGTGTTATGCCCCAGACTGTGGAAGCTATCGACCATGCCAAAGCTGCCAAAGTGCCCATAGTAGTGGCTATCAATAAGATTGATAAACCCGAGGCCAATCCTGAGCGTGTAAAACAGCAGCTTGCCGATTTGGGTTTAGTCGTGGAGGAGTGGGGGGGCGACACTGTTTGTGTACCCATATCAGCCAAGCAAGGAAAGGGAATATCGGATTTATTGGAAAACCTATTCTTAGTTGCTGACATATTAGAATTGAAGGCTGATCCTGATAGCCCCGCAGAAGGGATAATCATTGAGGCTAAGCTGGACAAAAGTAAAGGGCCCTTAGCTACCTTGCTCGTCCAGAAGGGCACTCTCAGACGAGGCGATATTGTGGTAGCTGGCGGTACTTGGGGGAAAGTAAAAGCTATGTTTGATGATAAAGGCAAGCAAGTTCACAAAGCCGAACCGTCCACTCCCGTGGAAGTCCTTGGCTTAAATGAGGTGGCAACATCAGGAGACCGTTTTATTGTGCTGCCCGATGAGCATGAAGCACGAAGCATTGTTGAAAAACAAAAATACGTTAAACCACGTCCCACCCTGAGTTTAAGTACTCTTTCCAGCCAGATAAGTGACGGGCAAATAAAAGAACTCAACATAGTTTTGAAGACCGATGTCGAGGGCAGTATTGAACCCATAAAAACCTCTATAGAAAGATTGGGGACAGAGAAGACAAAAGCTAAAATCATCCATGCTGCTAGCGGGAGCATCACCGAGAGCGATGTGCTTTTAGCCTCAGCCTCAAAAGGCATTATTATCGGTTTTAATACTAGTACCGCACCTGGAGCGACGCAGCTAGCGAATATCGAAGGGGTAGGCATTCAGCACTATGATGTCATCTACAAGCTAATAGAAGACGTGGACAGGACGTTGAAGGGGATGCTTGAGCCAACCTATGCCGACGTGCTCAGCGGGCGCGCTGAAGTAAGAGCTGTCTTCCCCATCAGTAAGCTGGGGAAAATAGCTGGAGTTTATGTTATGGAAGGAAAGGTTTGGAGAGATGCCCAGGCTAAAATATTGCGCCAGAATAAAGTCATTTGTGAGTCTCGGGTCTCCAGCTTAAAGCGTTTTAAAGATGACGTTGCCGAAGTCCTTGCTGGCCTCGAATGTGGCCTGGGTATAGAGGGGGTTGTCGATTTCCAAATTGGCGATATTATTGAATTTTACCGAAAGGAAAGAGTAAACTAACTATATTTCGCGGATAGGAAATCCGAATGAGCAGGCGAAGTGAACGAACAGGTAAAATGATCCAGCGGGAAATCAGTGAACTGCTTGAGCGTCAGGTTAACGACCCCAGGCTAGCCAAGCTTATCTCAGTAACCGAAGTCGCACTTTCACCCGATCTTAAGCATGCCAAGATATTTGTTAGCACCTTGGGCAGCGAGATAAATAATAAAGAAGAGTTGCTGGCAGGCTTTAACAACGCTTCAGGATTCTTGCGCAAGGAACTTGCATCACACCTAAAATTGAAATATACACCGGAACTCAGCTTCCATTATGATGACTCCATTGAGCGGGGGGCGAGATTACTCAAATTGATCGGGGAGCTAAACACTACTGAGAAGGATAAAGCCTAGATTCCGTAATATTTTTGGCATTAGTAAAGGAGGTAAGAATGGAACCAATAAACGTAGCCATCATAGGTGTTGGTAATTGTGCCTCTTCTTTAGTTCAAGGAGTTCACTACTACAAGGACGCTAAGGAAGATGAATTTATCCCCGGTTTAATGCATGTCAACCTGGGAGGTTATCACATATCCGACATCAACTTCGTGGCTGCCTTTGATATTGATAAAAACAAAGTAGGCAAGGATTTAGCTGAAGCTATTTTCACCAAGCCGAACAACACTATTAAATTCTGTGATGTGCCTAAGACGGGCGTCCGAGTTGAGCGGGGTATGACCCACGATGGACTGGGCAAGTATCTATCCCAAATTATCACCAAGGCACCAGGCCCGACCGCCAATATTGTAGATATACTTAAGAAGACCGAAACTGACGTAGTGATTAATTATTTGCCTGTAGGAAGCGAAGAGGCAACTAAATGGTATGTAGAACAAGTGCTAACCGCCGGTTGCGGCTTCATCAATTGTATGCCTGTTTTTATTGCCCGTGAAAGCTATTGGCAAGGCCGGTTTGCCGAGCGGGGATTGCCTGTCATCGGCGATGATATTAAGTCTCAAGTGGGCGCTACAATTACTCACAGAGTATTAACCAAACTCTTCCGTGACCGTGGTGTTAAACTGGAGCGAACTTACCAGTTAAATTTTGGCGGAAATACTGATTTCTACAACATGCTGGAGCGCGAGAGATTGGAGTCTAAGAAGATTTCCAAGACCAATGCTGTTACCTCCCAGCTAGACTACGATATTGGTTCCGATAATATTCACATCGGCCCCAGCGACTATGTGCCCTGGCTAGCCGACCGCAAGTTTTGCTACCTGAGAATGGAAGGGCGTACCTTCGGCGATGTGCCTCTGAATCTAGAACTGAAGCTAGAAGTATGGGACAGCCCAAATTCAGCCGGGGTAGTTATCGATGCCATAAGATGCTGTAAACTAGCCCTGGACCGAGGCTTAAGCGGGAGCATAGTGGCACCTTCGGCTTACTTTATGAAGTCTCCGCCCATTCAGTATTCTGATGAGGAAGCTCGCATAAAAACCGAAGAATTTATCGCCGGAGAACAGCACGAAGGTCCTGTTTCCTTGCCTGAACTGCGCTCAATCGAGGTCAAGGGATAAGTCACCCCCGTGGCAAAAATACTAGCCTCAAACAATGTAGGCTAAGAGACCACAGCGAAACTTTAAGTTTGCCACGAGCTAGAGGTAGCAAGTTGCTCCAAGTCTCCCTCTCCACCATGTGGGCTAAAGGTAGATTTAGCCACATGGCGGGATTTGTTGCTAAAGCTCAAGAATTGGGCTTTACCCATATAGAAGCAAATACCTCAATTTCCCCAAGAATGCTCAGCGAGCTTCTCAAAACCGCAGTCCCTGTTTCCAGCATTCATTCTCCCTGTCCCGCAGTATTGTCGTCCCAAGGAATTCCCATAAGCAGCCTTTCCTTAAGTTCCTTGGTCGAGAATAAGCGAACGGAGGCTGTTAGCTTCACCAAGAAAACAATAGACCTTGCAGCAAATGTGAAGGCTAGGGCTATTGTCCTCCATATGGGTGAAGTGCCAATTGACCTGAGTTTGCAAGATAGACTGTATAAACTGTGCGATAGGGGCTTCACTCAAACTAAAGAATATGCCGAGATTAGACAACAGCTCGTTCATCAACGCACTTCCCGAGCGGCTCATTATCTTGATGCTGCAAGAAAAAGTCTTCATGAGCTTAGCAAATATAGCCGGCAAAAGGGTATAATCTTGGGGCTGGAGACCAGGTTTCATCCCAACGAGATACCCAATATAAACGAAATGGCAGAGCTACTCAACGGAGTGCCAGAAGGCGTGGTGGGCTACTGGCATGACGTAGGACATGCTGAAGTACAACAGCAGCTTGGATTTAGCTTGCATGAAGAATGGCTTTCACGGTTCCAAGACAGAATGGTCGGCATCCACTTGCACGACATTCATGGCATTTCGGATCACCATGCCCCGGGGAAGGGAAACATGGATTGGGAAATGATAGCCAGATATTTACCTC
Organism: Chloroflexota bacterium; assembly: GCA_013388845.1. GTDB lineage: Bacteria > Chloroflexota > Dehalococcoidia > GIF9 > AB-539-J10 > RBG-13-51-36. The sequence goes on from JACAEN010000033.1 coordinate 19,289, forward strand.
CAGGGATAGTGAAGGTTTGCGAAATCGGCGAGTGGAATGACGAGGAGCAAATGCGGGGAGTAGTCAAGTTTCTTCAAAAGAAAGGGATAATAAGCTAGCTGGAAGAGCTGAATGAATCTGATAGACATTCGACGGAACTTAGCCTATCGTATTACCAATCCTATAGTCGGGATTTTGGGCAAAAGTGGGATAACCCCCAATGCTCTTACCCTTATTAATCTGGCTCTGAATATAGTTGCAGCCTATGTTATCGCCACCGGGCACTTTCTTCCTGGCGGGGTTTTAGTCCTGGTTTCAGGCTTGTTTGACCTCCTAGACGGAGCCCTGGCTCGCTTCACCAGACAAACTACAAAGTTTGGCGCTATTCTGGATTCAACGGTTGACCGCATTTCTGAAGCTGCGATACTCTGCGGCCTTTTGATTTGGCATTTAGCCCGCGGCGGCAACTTAGAAATCATGCTTATTTTTGCCGTCTTAATTGGCTCTTTCTTAGTCAGCTATATAAGGGCCAGAGCAGAAGGACTGGGTTGGCAATGTCAGGTTGGCTTGTTTACTAGAGCAGAACGGGTTATAGTATTAGCAATAGGTTTGCTAGTAAATCAGATTTTTATCGCTTTATGTGTTCTGGCGGTCTTCGTCTTTATCACTGTGGTTCAAAGGTTGATTTACCTGTGGAAGCAAGGAAAAGTTAAAGGTGATTAGATGGCTGTTATCGCTGTTGTGGGAGGACAGTGGGGTGATGAAGGTAAAGGGAAGATAATTGACCTCTTAGCTGAGAAAGCGAAGTTAGTAGTTCGTTTCTCCGGGGGAGACAACGCTGGCCATACTGTCATCAACCCGTATGGCGAATTCCGTCTGCATCTCGTACCTTCGGGCATTTTTAACCCACAGGCAACCTGCATTATTGGCAACGGTGTAGCTATTAACCCAGCAGTGCTCCTTAAGGAAATAGATGACTTGCAAAACCACGGTATAGATGTGAGCCGCCTTTTTATTAGTGACCGTGCTCACCTAATCATGCCCTATCATACCCTTCTCGATAAACTGGAAGAGGAAAGACGCAGTAAAGGAGCAATAGGTACTACATTGAGAGGAATTGGCCCCGTCTTTGCTGACAAAGTAGCTCGTTTGGGAATTCGTGCTGGAGACTTGCTAGATAAGGACGTGTTTCTGACCCGCCTGAAGTCGGCTCTGGAGCTCAAGAATCTTATCCTGACTAAAGTATACCAAGTTTCGCCTTTATCACTGGAGGAAATCTACCAACAATATTGCCATTATGGAGAGCAGCTAGCTCCTTTTATCCGAGAAACTAGTTCCATAATTCGCCAAGCGGCGATAAAAGGAGAGCTCATTCTATTAGAAGGTGCCCAGGGAACTTTACTTGACCCTGACTTTGGCACCTACCCATATGTGACCTCTTCTTCACCGTTGGCCGGGGCAGGCTGTACTGGAACAGGCCTGGGCCCGAGGCAAATCGATCGTGTGGTGGGTGTGTTTAAAGCATATAACACCAGAGTCGGAGCCGGACCCATGCCCACAGAACTCAAGGACGAAATTGGTGACTTTATCCGGGAAAAGGCCCATGAGTATGGTGCCACTACAGGAAGGCCACGAAGATGTGGTTGGTTTGATGCCGTGGCCGGTCGTTTTAGCGTTCAAATAAATGGTCTTACTGACATAGCTCTAACTCACCTCGACATCTATGACGGTTTCCCATCAATTAGAATATGCACTGCTTACAAATTGAAAGGCGAGGTCCTGACTTCTTTCCCCAGTGATGTCGCTATTTTAGAAAGATGCCAACCTATCTACGAAGAAGTGGATGGCTGGCAAGAATCAATAAGTGGAATTCGGAGTCTCAAAAAGCTGCCGGTGAGAGCTCGTAATTATATGTCCCGCCTCGAAGATCTCCTTTCTTGCCCCATCAGCCTCGTTTCCGTAGGACCAGATAGGAGGCAAATAATTGAAAAAAAATCCAAAATCCGAAGCACGAAATCCTAACCAATAGCAAAGCGCAAAATACAAATGACCAAAACGCTTTTGATATTTGGATTTGTTTAGAGCTTAGAAATTAGGATTTAGAATTTAACCGGGGATAGGCAAATCTATCTTATAATTCCTTAGTGTCGCCTGTACAAGATTGGCTGATTTTTCGTCAGGTTCCAGGAGGGGCAGGCGGGGCTTGCCCACGGGAAAGCCAAGATAGTTTAAAGCCCATTTGACGGGCATAGGATTGGGGATAATAAACAAGGCATTTACCAGAGGTAGCAACTTCCGATGGGTGCTGGCTGCCTCGGCAACTTCACCGTTAAGGAATTTCTCAATCATGTCCTTTATCTGGATTCCTACCAGATGAGAAGCAACGCTAATCACGCCGTAGCCACCTAAAGCCAGTATGGGGAAGGTATCATTATCATTGCCACTGTAAACTAAGAAATCTTTCCTAGTTCCCTGAATAATCTCAGCTATCTGTCCCAGATTGCCACTGGCTTCCTTCACACCCACAATGTTATCAATTTGGCTCAGCTTGATTATTGTATCAGCAGCGATGTTGGTAACCGTGCGTGATGGCACATTATAGATGATGCAAGGCAAGGTAGTACTCTGGGCAATAGCTTTAAAATGCTCCCAGAGGCCTTGCTGAGTTGGCCGATTATAATAGGGAACTACCAAAAGACAAGCATCAACACCAGTTTTCTCGGCCTCCTTAGTTAATTCCTGGCTTTCTTTCGTATTATAGCTGCCTGTGCCAGCTACTACTGTTCCACGTTTACCCAACGCTGATTTCGTTTCAGCGAAAAGTCGTAGTTTCTCTTCCCTACTCAGAGTAGGAGACTCCCCAGTGGTGCCTGAGACCACCACTCCATCACTACCTGAATCTAGCAAAGCTAGAGCTAACTTCTTAGCTTGTTGGTAGTCAACTTCGCCCCGCGCATCAAAGGGCGTAACCATAGCGGTTAATAAGCGACCTAGTTTGTTTTTACCCAACTTACTCATTTAAACCAGCTAAACTCTTCTTAAGGCTTATCCAACCCCTCTCTATCCCCTCCTCAGCAATCTGTACAGCATTTAGCGCTGCCCCTTTACGCAGATTATCAGCCACTACCCACATTACCAGTCCATTGGGATGGGAGATGTCTTTTCTAATTCGGCCTACAAATACATGATCTGAGCCACTGGCAGCCCAGGGTTGGGGGTAAAAACTGACGGTGGGGTCATCAAGTACCCTGACTCCGGGAGCTTGAGCTAAACTCTTCTTTGCCTCTTCAGGGGTGATGGGCGAACTGAATTCTACGTGAACCGCTTCACTGTGCCCAAAGTAAACGGGGACTCGGACGCAAGTGGCTGAAATAACTATGTCTTCAGCATGCAGTATCTTACGTGTTTCTTCCACCATTCTCAGTTCTTCCTTAGTATATCCATTATCCAAAAAAACATCTATTTCTGGTAGTACATTAAAGGCTATCTGATGGGAATAGACATGAGGACAAATACGGCGCCCCTCCAAAGCTAACCGCGATTGATTTACCAGTTCCTGCATGGCTGCAGCGCCACTACTTGATACTGCCTGGTAGGTGCTTACCACAATTCTCTTTATAGGATTGACCTTGTGCAAAGGATAAAGCGCTACCACCATTTGAATTGTGGAGCAGTTAGGACTGGCAATTATGCCCTTATGCCATTCTATATCCTCAGGATTGACCTCCGGGACTATCAGAGGCACTGTGGGGTCCATTCTAAAAGCAGCACTATTATCTATGACCACTGTCCCGGCTTCGACAGCCCAAGGCGCTAGCCTCCGACTAATATCAGTACCAGCAGAGAAAAAGGCAATATCAACATCGCGAAACGCCTCCGGTGTCACTTTCCTGACTGCAATTCTTTGATGATTAAAAAGGAGTTTTACATCCGAAGAATTCTCAGGGATTAGCAATCGGATCGAACCTACAGGGAATCTACGCTGCTCAAGTATCTTAATAATCTCCTGCCCGACAATGTCGTCAGCACCAATAATAGCTACATCAAATCCTGCCATGGCTTTTCCTACAACTCCGATGAAAATCGGAGCAAGGCATCTAACCCGTAAGTTAGCCCCTTGCGTTTTGTCACTTCCTTAATTGCCAGGATAACGCCAGGTAGGTAACACTCCCGATTTATAGTATTGTGCCGTAAAATTAGAGTTTCACCCGCTCTGCCAAATACAACTTCTTGCCCGGCCATAAATCCTGGCAACCTTAAACTATGGATAGCTATGCCATCCATTTGTCCTCCTCTAGTATTGCCGAGTACTTCACGTGTGACTTCAGGATAAATGAACGGTTTACCGCGCGCCTGTAACATTACTCTGGCTGTAGCTATTGCAGTCCCTGAAGGAGCATCAGCCTTTTTTTCATGATGCATTTCGATAATTTCAGCGTGGTCGAAAAACTTAGCCGCGATTTTCGATAGATGTATCAAAAGTGCCGCGCCCAGAGAAAAATTGGGGGCTACTACTGCCCCTACCTTATTCGCCTGACATAATTTTTCGATTTCAGCCAAATTCTCTTCAGAAAGGCCAGTTGTGCCTATCACCATATTAACTTTTTGTTTAAGAGCAATGCGCGCGGCTGCCATAGAAACCTCAGCATTGGTGAAATCTACCACCACATCAGCATTGCAGACCTTCAAAAGCGAATCTAAGTCGGAAGAAAAGGGTATCAGTTCGACAGTCTCAGCTAAAGGAAGATATTTCTGAGTTACTTCTTTTTCTACAGCACCTACTGCCTTCAATCCGGGCTCGCGAACCACAGCTTTGGTTACTTCTTGCCCCATTCTGCCTAAAGCACCATTAATAACTACTCTTATAGGTTCCATGTCACACCCCCAGCGATGAAGTAATTTATGTTTTGTGATTGCCATGCCGTTCGCCCTTACTATGAGGGCGGGCAAATTTCCCCCGACGATGTTGAGGAGCTGAAGAATCCCTGACCTTGGCACCAGAGATACGAGAAAGCCCCTCAAATACTGCCTTGCGTGATAAATTTATCCTGCCAGAACCATCAATGCCAATGACCTTTACCATTATTTCATCGCCTACCTTAACCACATCTTCCACCTGGGCTACATGGTAGTCGGCGAGCTCACTAATATGAACCAGCCCTTCCTTCCCCGGCAAAATCTCCACCATAGCGCCAAAATTGAACAACCGGGTTACTTTCCCAGTGTAAACCTCCCCCAACTCCACCTCCCGAGTTAGGTCCTGAATCATTTTGATTGCTTTTTGGGCTGCTTCTTCACTGGGAGAACCAATAATAATTGTGCCATCATTTTTTATATCTATAGTTGTTTTTGTTTCATCTATAATTGACCTTATAACCCTGCCTCCAGAACCAATGACGCTGCCAATCTTGTTGGGGTCAATGGTAATTTCGTACATCCTCGGGGCATAGGGGCTGAGTTCAGCGCGGCTAGAGCTGATAGCTAAAGCCATCTTCCCCAATATTTCCAACCTCGCTTCCCGAGCCTGACTCAAGGCTTCAGCTAGGATACCATAATCTATTCCCTGAAGTTTAATATCAAGTTGCACAGCTGTGAGCCCACGAGCTGTGCCAGCAACTTTGAAATCCATGTCACCATAGGCATCTTCCATACCCACAATGTCAGTCAGAACAACGTAGTCCCCACCCTCTCCAGTAACTAAACCCATGGCTATCCCAGCCACAGATGCCTTGATAGGTACACCAGCATCCATCAGAGAGAGTGTCGAGGCGCACGCGCTAGCCATAGACGTGCTTCCATGAGAACTAAGCACTTCAGAAACCAGACGTATGGTGTAAGGGAAATCATCCTCCGACGGCAATACTGGTGCAATAGCCCGTTCCACCAAAGCACCATGTCCAATCTCACGCCTTCCTATTGTTCCTATCCGTTTCACTTCACCAGTAGAAAATGGAGGAAAATTATAATGATGCATAAAGCGTTTAGTTTCCTCCAGACCTAAGCCATCCAATAACTGCTCCCGGCTTATCGACCCCAAAGTGGTAATAGTCAACACCTGTGTTTCCCCACGGGCAAATAATCCTGAGCCGTGCGTGCGAGGAAGGATACCAACTTCACAGCTAATAGGACGAATTTCTTTACTTTGGCGGCCGTCTAAGTGTCGCTTCGTCTGCAATATCTTTTCCCTGACCGCGGCTTTAAGCTGGGTTTCAAAAACAAGATTGATTTCATCTTCAGAAAAAGAATCAACCAGCTTGTCCCTTATTTCTTCCTTGAGAGCCGTTAAAGCCTTCTCTCTTTGCAATTTCTTTGGTTCTTCTAAAACCTGGCTTAATTTCTCACCAAGTATGGCAGCGATTTGAGACGAAAGCTCGGGAGCAAGTTCCTTAGGTTTGATTTCTAACTTAGCTTTGCCATAGGCTTGTTGTAGCTCATCTTGAAGCTTGATGACTTCTTGATTCGCTTCATGCCCTAACTTAATTGCCTCCAGCAATATTTCCTCAGAGACTTCTTTGGCACCTGCTTCCACCATTACAACCTTTTCTTTACTACTAGCAACAACCAAGTCAAGCAAGCTCTCTTCCATTTGAGGCAGGGTGGGATTCACAACCAGAGTACCATTTATATAGCCAACGTGTACAGCCGATATAGGCCCGAGGAACGGGATGTCTGACAGGGTCAGAGCTGCTGAAGCGCCAATAAGAGCGCAAATATCCGGCTCATTTTCCTGGTCAACCGACAACACTGTCGCTACAACTTGAACATCATGGTTAAACTCCTTGAGCAGAAGGGGACGCAGTGAGCGATCAACGAGTCGACTGGTTATAACCGCTTCCTCGCTAGGGCGTCCCTCTCGCCTGATGAAGCTGCCCGGTATTTTGCCTGCGGCATAGAGCCTTTCCTCGTAATCCACTGTTAGAGGCACAAAATCGGCTCCCTCTCGGGGCTCAGAGCTGGCGCAGACAGTAACCAGGACAACCGTGTTGCCATACTGAACAGCCACAGCACTGTTGGCTTGCTGGGCGAATTTCCCTACTTGAATACTAAGCGTCCTACCAGCTACTGAACGCTCCAAAACATCAGACATACTATTCCCTCAACCCCAACTTGGCAATAAGAGAATGATACCGCTCGGGCGCTGTCCTGTTCAAGTAGCTCAAAAAACGCCTCCGCTTCCCTATCACTCCCTGGAGCGCATGCCGGGAGTGTTGATCCTGAGGATATAGCTTAAGATGCTCCGTTAACCGATTTATCCTCTCGGTAAGCAAAGCCACCTGGACCTCAACCGACCCACTATCTTTGTCCTTAAGTCTAAATTGGGTGATGAGTTCTCCCTTTCTCTCCTTATCCACTGTTATAGACTCCCTAACTTAGTAATGCCGTATATCATATCACGACCCAAAAATCTTGTATAGAAATTGACCAAATGAGCGATATGCTCTATAATTGGCTGGCAAAGGCAACTTTTTATGCATGAAAGTTGCGGCGTTTTTGGAGTTTACGCCCCGGGCATAAATGTAGCCCAAACCACTTTTTTTGCCCTCTTCGCTCTACAACATCGCGGTCAGGAGAGTGCCGGCATCGCTGTCACTGATGGCCACGAAATAAAAATACACACCCGCATGGGGTTAGTTTCTCAGGCATTCACGGAAACTGACCTCGCTTTGCTCAAAGGATATATCGCTATCGGGCATAACCGCTACTCCACTACAGGCTCAAGCAGACCCATGAATGCCCAGCCCATTATAGTACAATCAGAGGAATTAACCATTGCCATAGCCCACAATGGCAATATCATCAACTCCAAAATGCTCCGCGATGAACTCCAGGTGCGCGGCTACGATTTTCATACTAGCACTGATTCCGAAGCCATCGCTAACCTGATTTTAGCCTCCCCCGGCCAGAACTGGCAAGAAAAAATAGAACATGCCATGTCCCGTCTCCAGGGAGCTTATTCCTTGGTGATTTTGACTAAAGATAAGCTGATTGGAGTCCGTGACCCCTTTGGCGTTCGTCCCCTTTGCCTGGGAGCTATTGACAGCGGCTGGTGCATAGCCTCGGAAAGTTGCGCCCTAGACCACATAGGCGCCCGATTCATAAGGGAAATCGAACCCGGGGAAATTATCATCGTTGATAACCAGGGCGTGAAGAGTTTCAAGAAGGAAAACGGTAAGAAGGCCATATGCATCTTCGAATACATTTACTTCGCCCGCCCCGACAGCATCATCCAGGGCAAATTGCTCTACCCGACACGGGAAGCTATGGGTAGAATACTGTCTGAAGAGTATCCTGTCGATGCTGATTTCGTCATGGGTGTTCCTGATTCAGCTACCGCCGCTGGCATTGGTTACGCTAACGCTTCAGGTATCCCATATTGCGAAGGCTTGTTAAAAAACCGCTATGTCGGACGTACCTTTATTGAGCCTGACCAAAGGATACGGGAGCTGGGCGTGCAACTAAAATTCAACCCCCTTTCCTGCACAATTGCCGGGAAAAGGCTGGTAGTCGTCGACGACAGCATCGTTCGTGGCACCACCACTCCACATGTGGTTAGCCTGCTCAGAAAAGCCGGTGCTGCCGAGGTTCATCTCCGTATCTGCGCCCCTCCTATCCGTTACCCTTGCTTCTTCGGGGTAGATATGGCTACCAGATGGGAACTCATCGCCGCCAGAAAGACCATCCCGGAAATCACGGAATACCTCGGTGCTGATTCGCTGGGATACCTTAGTCTCGATGGCCTGATCCGAGCTGTGGACCTGCCCAGAGATATTTTCTGCCTTGCTTGTTTTACTGGGATATATCCCATTCCAGTTCAAATAGAAATGGACAAGCTGGCTTTGGAAGCCCTTCCCCGGGAGGACATCGTTGGCGCCGACCATTAAAAAGGCTTATGCCCTCGCTGGTGTAGATATCAATCTTGCTGACAAAGTAAAGAAGATCATCGCCCGACAAGCTCGAACAACCTTCCGCTCCGAAGTCATCGGCTCAGAATTCTTCGGCAGCATGTTTCAGCTCCAAGGATATGACGAGCCAATTTTGGTCTCCAGCACCGATGGCGTAGGCACTAAGCTCAGAATAGCCTCACTTTTGGGCAAACACGATACTGTGGGCATGGATATCGTCAACCACTGCGTGAACGATATCCTTTGCTGTGGTGCCGAGCCCCTTTTCTTTCTCGACTATATTGCTATGGGTAAGCTTAGGACTGAGCAAATAGAAGCCGTCATTTCCGGTATAGTCCGCGCTTGCCGAGAAGTGGGCTGCTCGTTAATCGGCGGCGAGACCGCTGAGATGCCCGGTATATATTCTGAGGGAAATTATGACTTGGTAGGCTTCATTGTGGGGGTGGTGGAGAAGAAGAATATCCTCGACGGCAGTTCCATCACAGCCGGCGACGTAATCATTGGTTTACCTTCCTCTGGCTTACATACCAATGGTTATTCATTAGTGCGAAAAGTCTTTAGCATAGATGCCAACCCTGCGTGCTTAGATAAATTCTATCCTGAATTAGGAAAGAGCCTGGGCGAAGAATTGCTTCAAGTCCATCGTTGCTATTATCCCCAGCTTAAACCCGTCTTGCATCTAATCAAAGGTTTAGCTCATATCACAGGCGGCGGCTTTATCGGCAATATACCCCGCATCCTGCCTGAAGGAGTTGCTGCCCACATTAAAAAGCATTCCTGGGATATCCTGCCAATTTTCAAGCTCATTCAAAAAAAGGGCGATGTAGATGAAACGGAGATGTATCAGGTGTTCAATATGGGGATAGGCATGACCATTGTGTGCTCACCTCAGCAAGTAACCCAGATTATCAGTATCTTGCCTCAGGCTAAAGTTATCGGCGAAATAATTAAGAGAAAAGATAGGGACAGAGTGATAATAAATTAAACTGCCCCACGAAAATATTGCGATTTCCGCAGGAACCCTGTTTAATTTAGACCACAATTTATCTGGGGTCCCAAAAAGTCGCAAGACTTTTTTGGGGTTAATTTAAGGAGGTTCCGTGCGCGCCATAGTTAGTGTTTCGGATAAGTCCGGCATAGTTGATTTTGCCCGAGGTTTACAAGAACTGGGCATTGAGATATTCAGCACCGGTGGCACCAAGAAATCCTTAGAGGCTGCTGGATTAAAAATACACAGTATCTCAGAGCTCACCGGCTTTCCCGAAATCCTTGACGGTCGGGTGAAGACTTTGCACCCCGCTGTGCATGGAGGCATCTTAGCCCGACGTGACCTCCCCCAACACCTATCCCAGCTAAGTCAGAACCGCATCGAACTCATTGACATGGTGGTGGTCAACCTCTATCCCTTTGTGGAAACAGTGACCAAGGCTGAAGTTTCTCTGGACGAGGCGCTGGAGAATATTGATATTGGCGGACCAAGCATGATTCGTTCTGCAGCCAAGAATTTCCCCTCAGTCTTGGTAGTAGTTGACCCGGTGGATTACGGTGCAATCTTGCAAAGGCTACGCCAGGGCAATATAGATTTAGAATATAGGAAGAGGTTAGCCCAGAAAGCTTTCCAGCACGTCGCCCTCTATGATACCGCTATCGCTCAATACCTTAACGAAGAACCCTTTCCCGAAGAGATGACCATAGCCTTAAAAAAGGCTCGCAGCCTCCGCTATGGCGAGAATCCTCATCAGCAGGCTGCCTTCTACTTTGAACAAAATGTCAGACAAAAGCCAGACGGCTTGACATCTCTGGAACAACTCAGCGGACCCGAAATTTCCTTCAATAATCTTCTCGATTTGGACGCTGCCCTGAACCTACTGGCCGACTTCAGCGACCCCACCATTGCCATAATAAAGCATAACAATTCCTGCGGACTCGCCTCTCATAATGACTTAGCCGAGGCTTATCGGCGAGCTTTGTCTGGCGACCCTGTAGCGGCCTTTGGCGGCGTAGTTGCCAGCAACCAAATTATTGACCTGGCTACCGCCCAGGAGATAAACAAGACCCATTACGATGCCATTGTTGCTCCGGAATACCAGAAGAAAGCTCTAGATTTACTGAGACGAAAGGAAAGCCTGCGCCTTATTAAAGTTGCCCCTTATCCTTCTTCATTCTCCGAATCCTACCTCGATTTTCGCCGTGTCAGAGGCGGCTTTCTGGTCCAGACGCCGGACACTTTGACCAAACCCGAACTTAAGCCTGGCGTGGTAACCAAGCGTGCACCAACCGACGCCGAGCTGTTAGACTTGCTCTTTGCTTGGAAGGCAGTTAAAGCCATAAAATCCAACGCCATAGTCATCGCCAAGGACCAAACATTGCTAGGCATGGGAGCCGGACAGCCCAGCCGGGTGGTAAGCGTTGAGCTAGCTTTAAAAAGAGCTGGCGACCGAGCTAAAAACAGCGTTCTAGCCTCGGATGCCTTCTTCCCCTTCACTGATGGCCCGGAATTGGCAATCAAGCACGGAGTTACCGCCATTATCCAGCCCGGCGGCTCGGTAAGAGACAAAGAGGTAATTGCGCTGGCAGACAAGCATAATGTGGCTATGGTATTTACCGGCGTTCGCCACTTTAGACATTGAAACAGGAAGTACGAAGCACTAAGCTCTAAATCCTAAACTTTAAGAATTTGGATTTGGAATTTGTTTAGAATTTAGATATTAGGATTTAGGGTTTCTATGTAGGGGTGAGAATTGTTAATGATTAGCAAACAAACTATACTCAATCATTGGTGACGTCATGGCTAGAGTAGTGCTTGTTATAGACATGTTACGTGGCTTTCTCGAGGAAGGCTACCCCCTTTATTGCGGTGTCGAGGCTCGCAATATCATACCCAACGTCCAGCAACTACTGGAGCGCGAGTTAGACCAGAGCTCGAAAATCTACTACCTATGTGACCACCATATACCAGACGACCCGGAATTCAAAATGTTCCCACCCCATTGCATCGAAGGTACCGAAGAAACTGAACTCGTACCTGAGCTTTCGCCATATCCCGGTGAAACAATACCCAAGAAGACTTTTAGTGGTTTCTACAACACCTCGTTAGACAAGAAACTCGGGGCAATTAAGCCCGAAACCATAGTGGTCTGCGGCGTAACCACCCATATTTGTGTTCTCAACGCCGTAATTGATGCCAGAAACAGAGGCTATGAAGTAGAAGTCCCCGTTGATTGTGTCGCTTCCTTCGACAAAAAAGCCCATTTCTTCGCCCTAGACTATATGGAGAAGGTGCTGGGAGCCAAGCTCATCAGACCTTTGGTTAAGGTCTCGCCACCTCGTTTCGAGATCCCCGATTCGTGGCTAAACGGAGAAACTGCTGATGTTTATTTTCCCCGCACCGTGGAGATACTTAGGAAAGAGGGAATTAATCCCGTGGCCACCATGGAGGTGTTTCCTCGTCGAGCTGGTATCCTGTGCGGCATAGAAGAAGTTAAAGCTTTGCTTGCCAAGGTCCTTCCCAAGGACGATTGTGAAGTCTGGGCATTATCTCAAGGCGAGCCTTTTGACAAAAAAGAAGTAGTCCTGCGCATAAAAGCCCCCTATCAAAGCTACGGAACGTATGAAACAGCTTATCTAGGCATACTCTCCCATTGCAGCGGCTGGGCTACGGCTGCCCGAGAATGCGTTGATGCTGCTCAGGGCATTCCTGTCATCAGCTTTGGGGCACGCCACGTCCACCCCTCTGTAGTCGGCATCATGGAATACTCCGCTATAGTTGGAGGCTGTGCCGGTTGCGCCAGCACCGCTGGAGCCAACCTCGCTAGCATAAAACCGACAGGCACTATACCTCATGCGCTTATAATTATCATAGGCACAACTGCCAAGGCTGCCCTTGCTTTTGACAAGCATATGCCTCCCGAAGTGCCACGCATCGCTCTGGTGGATACTTTCGAGGACGAGGTCAGAGAAAGTGTTGCCGTCGCCAAAGCCATGCGAGGAAAGCTACAGGGCGTAAGATTGGATACCCCCTCAGAGAGAGGTCGAGTTACTGCCGACCTGGTCAAGGAAGTCAGAGCCTGGCTGGACCTCGAAGGATTCAAGGACGTCAAAATAGTTGTCAGCGGCGGACTTGACCCAGAACGAATCAGATATTTTATAGATGAAGGGGCACCCGTGGATATCTTCGCTGTGGGCAGCTACATCAGTGACGCCAAGCCCATTGACTTCACCGCCGACCTTCACGAAGTCGAAGGCAAACCCATCGCCAAGAGAGGCAGAATGCCCGGCATCACCCCCAACCCCAGGCTGAAGAGAGTGATGTAAAAACTCCAGAAGGTCTTTATCACGCTTATTCGTGTATAGTTCACTGCATAATCTCGTATAAAAATCCTCTCCCTTGCCTCTCCTGAGGCGTAAAGGAATCCTTTCCTTCACGAGAGGATTAAGAGCCTGTCCTGAGTTTATCGAAGGATGAGGGTGA
>JACAEN010000045.1 GCA_013388845.1 Chloroflexota bacterium
AAGATTTCATTCAGCTTATCGAGAAGGGCATCGGCAATATTGAGCAAAGCCTTGTTCTTAACTCCCGTAGAAAGAAACGCCAGCTTCCTCGACGCTGCCTTAGCCGCCTTACCCTTTTCTTCTAGCTCTTTTACGGCTGATTTCATAATCCACCCCCTCAGTTTTCGGCTTCAAACTACCTCCCATGTTTATATCCGCTCTGCCCTCTTTTACGATAAAGTCGAATAATGTAGGGACACTCTGAACGTAGCTAAACCTTCGAATTCGTCTCTCCGCCAGCTTAACGTACTCCTCGTTTATCTCATAACCTACGTAGTGTCGCTTCGTTTTTATCGCGGCTATAGCTGCTTGCCCGCTTCCCATAAAGGGGTCCAAGATAACATCTCCTTCATAAGTGTAGAGTTGGATAAGTCTATATGGTAGCTCCACAGGGAAAGGGGCAGGATGCCCGATGCTTCTTGCCTGCTCTGCTGGGAATGTCCACACACTTTTGGTAAATTCCAGGAATTCCTCTCTGGATATAGTGTTATTTCTATTTTGGGGTTTCTTTCGGGTGAACGTTCCCTTAGAAAAAACAAGGATATATTCGTGGATATCTCTCAAAGTAGGGTTAGCCGCGGAAAGCCAGCTTCCCCAAGCTGTGGAAGGGCTAGAGCTAGAAGCTTTGTTCCAAATAATTTCCCCCCTCATCAGAAAGCCAAGAGCAAGCATATCCTCAACGATGAAGGCGTGAAGGGGTATATATGGTTTCCTCCCTAGGTTGGCGATATTTATACAAGCTCTGCCACCGGGCACAAGTACCCTGTAAACTTCTTGCCATACCCTTCTTAGAAACTCTTTATATCCTTCGAGCGTCAAGTCCTCATCATACTCCTTGCCTACATTGTAAGGGGGTGAGGTTACCATTAGGTGAACACTGTTGTCAGGCAACTCCTCCATGTTTTCGCTTGATTTACAAAATATTTTGTCAAGAAATTCGGGAGGAATAGGATTTTCTACATATTTACCTTTTTCTTCTTTAGGCAAACTCTCATAGAGTCTGCTAGCGTAAAAGCGAGTGGAATCATGATTTATCCGACCCGGCGAACCGAATGAACTTGTCTTAGTCCCTCTTTTCATCCTCATTCCTCCCTCCAGTGGTCAACCCATCTCTGGTGTGGATTGTAGTCTATTTCTGTTCTTTGCCAATATATCTCAATAGCTTTGGACTCTTTATGCGTAACTGTAGCCTTTAATGCTTCCTTTGTGATTTCCACGCCTCTGGGATTTGTCCCTGGCTTAGGAAGTTTAATATACGCTGCTCTGCCTATTGCATTAAACACCTTTGTTTGAACCTCTAATGGTAAGTAGTAAAGTCCGCCCTTACCACCCCAATTAACCTGCACGAATAAAGTATCACATCGAGGATAGTAGTTCTGTCGAAATTGCCGTGCTTTCTGAGCATCAACTGTCCATATAAGCTTAACTCCACTAAACGCTTTACCTGTAATTGTCTTGATAGACACAGGTTGACCAAATAATCTGACGTCAACTTCTGGCTCAGTAATGGGAATCTCGGTTTCTACGTTTTTCTCTCCAAACCTGTATATAAGTAAAGCTATTATTATGTTTTCCCTAAGCGAGCCCACTTGCATTCCAATTTTTCCTGCCCGGGAGCTTTCAAGCTCAGCAATGCCAAATAGGTAAGGCAATTTGCCTTGTATCTTCGCTTTGAGTTTTTCGTCCTCAAAGATTTCCATGAGATGACTATTCACTTATGCACCTCAAATTTTCCTCTTACGCAGTTCACACTATCACCATATTATTTCTGTGAATCACCTCGTCGCCGTAGTCGTAGCCGAGGAGGCTCCCGATTGTATCGGAGTGTTTCCCTGCAATAATAGTTAGATCAGAAGAACTATAGTTGGCGATGCCGCAGCCGATGCGTTTACCCTTTTCGTCGAGGATGTCCACAATATCGCCACGCTGAAACTTACCCTCAGTTTTTATGATGCCTGCCGGGAGCAGACTTTTGTTGTGCTCTTTGAGGGCTAGGACAGCGCCTTTGTCCACCGTAAGCTTGCCTTTGGAAGCCAGCCCGCTGAGCATCCACCGCTTTTTGCTCTCCATCTTGTTTACTTGCGCAGGAAAGAAAGTGCCTATCTCTTCTTCTTCGCTGACTCTCACCAGTACGTCAGGTTCTCGCCCATCGGCAATGATTACGTTTACACCGGAGGCGGTAGCCAGCTTCGCGGCTTCAATCTTGGTTGCCATGCCACCAGTTCCCTGGCGATTGGCGGTGTCGGTAGCTATGCGTTCGATTTCCGCGTCAATCTTGTCCACCCGGCGAATAAGTTTCGCTTCAGGATTAAGATGCGGGTCGGCAGTATATAAGCCGCCGATGTCGGTGAGAATGGCGAGAACGTCAGCGTCAACCAGGTTAGCCACCATGGCGGAGAGGTTATCATTATCCCCGAATTTGAGCTCTTCAATCTCATCAATGGCGACCACGTCATTTTCGTTGACAATGCAGACTATGCCCAGCTCGATAAGGGCCAGCAAGGTATTACGGGCATTAAGATAGCCACTACGGTCGGTGAGGTCTCTTTTAGTTAGCAGTGCCTGGGCTACAGTTATATTATGCTGGCTGAAGAGTTGTTCATAGGTGTGCATGAGGTGGCTTTGTCCCACCGAAGCCAGGACCTGTTTGAAAGGAGTGTTCTTGCGTTCGGGAATTTTCTCAAGCTTCTGTCTCCCCGAGGCAATAGCTCC
>JACAEN010000047.1 GCA_013388845.1 Chloroflexota bacterium
GCATGTGCTGCCCGGGCTCCAAGCTGAGCAAAGATTGTGCTGGTAACTGCCAAGCATAGCCATATCGGCAAATTGATATAGCCAAGGGAATAAGGGAGGAGGCCAGACACGCCAAGCCCATTCACGATGTAACCAACGATGCCTCCCAGGCTGGTCAATATTATGCACGCCACGGACGTTCCAACAGCGACCTGCATGGGAAAGTTGAGCCCCAACACAAGGGTGGGGACGATCAGCGTCCCACCCCCAAGCCCAGTCAACCCGGTCACCACGCCTATAGGGAAACCGCAAGCTGCCACGAGCGCAAAATTCTCTCGCGGCTCCCGAGCCTCTCTTGCTAACTTGGGCACCATGCCCAAAGCCATCCATATGGCGATAGCTAAAACTAGACCCCCAAAACCTATCTCCAATATTCTGACAGGAAGTTGAGCCTCCAGAGTAGCCCCAACTAGACCGCCCACTAAGCCAGTTGAGCCTAGGACTAAGGCAGTCTTCCAGCGAACTGCGTTATTCTTATTGTGTCTCCAACTCCCACTTACCGCTGTAGGCAAAATCACCAGCAGACTTGTCCCGAAGGCTATTTTTAGGGCTATATCCGGGCAGACACCCATAGCCAGGATAAGCCAATAGCTGACGGGAACCATGATCGAGCCGCCGCCGATGCCCAGCAATCCGCTGGCGAAACCAGCGCCCGCTCCCAGGCCCGATAGTATGAAAATATGAGTCGTTGTCAGCTTATTTCCTTGCCTAGCTTACCTTTCAGCCAGCCAACTTTGATAGATGACCCTTCGTCTATTGAAGGAATATAGGGCTTGATATCTAGAACAGGGGTGCCGTCTATGGCGTCGAGTCCTCTCACCTTGAGGATATTCTTCTCCCTCGCTACTAGCTCCACCACGGTCAACCCTAGAGGACACGGCCTATGCGGTGACCTGGTAGCGAAGAGACCATGTAAACTATCGTCCCAGGGCGTCTTAACCAAAAGATGATATCCCTGAGACTTGTGAAACCAATAAATGACGATAATGTGGGAAAATCCCTCAATGTCCTGTAAACCTTCTTCGAATTCCCTAAATACCTCTATCCGGGAAATGTCTTCGCTCTTATGTCCCTGATAAGGAGCTTGCTCCGTATTTTTGTAGGGAGAATGAATTATCCCGATGGGCTTCAATTCCAGGCTCTGCCTTCTCGTCATTCCTCAAGCCTTACTAACAATATGTATCTACCCTTCACTCTTCCCGTTTAGAGCTGCGACCACATTGGCAGAAAGTTCAGACACAGCATCTGAGCTATACATCTCAATTTTTCCCTCGTCACACAGCTTGGCTAACTCTGGGTCAATAGGTAATTGCCCTAAAAGGGGAGCTCCGGAAGCCTTAGCCATTTCCTCCCCCTTGCTCCTACCAAAAACCTCCAGCCTCTTACCCGTCTCAGGCAATACGAGATAGCTCATGTTCTCGACTACCCCCAGAACTCGAACATTCATCTTTTGTGCCATCCTCACTGCCTTCTTGACTATCATCTCAGTCAACTCCTGGGGGGTAAAAACAGCGATTACCCCGGAGATAGGTATTGCCTGCAACACCGTCAATGGGGCATCTCCAGTACCCGGGGGCAGGTCTATTATGAGACAGTCCAGCTTACCCCAAAGAACTTCTTCCCAAAATTGCGTGACGGCTTTAGACATGAGGGGCCCTCTCCAGATAACCGCTTCATCCTCACTAGGCAAAAGCAGATTCATGGACATAATTTCAATTCCCGACCTCGATAATATAGGCAAAATACCTGTCTCGTTACCGCTGGGGCGAGCATTTAAGCCGAACATCTTAGGGATACTGGGGCCAGTGATATCAGCGTCGAGTATGCCCACGTCCTTTCCCTCCCGAGCAAAAGAGGTAGCTAATAAACTGGCTACCAGAGATTTGCCGACTCCTCCTTTACCACTCATGACCGCTATTATTTTCTCAATCTGATTAAGTTCTTTAGGCGTGGCTTCGATAAGGTCAACAGTTACTTCTTCGACCCCGGTAAGCTCGCTAACCGCTGCCGCTGCTTTATCCTTCAGCCAACTATGATATTGAGCAGGGATAGCAGTCGAAGCCAAATTTATTTTCACCTTGCCATCCTTAACTTCCGTGTTTCGAACCAGATTCATCTGTACCAAGCTACGCATTGTCCCGGGGACAAGCACTTTATTCAGTGCTTCCTCCAATTTTGCCTCGATTGGATTCACCAAATCACCTCCTGCTGATAATCTATTTAGATTTTCCTTTCCTTAACAAAGAATATATTTCCTCTACCTGCCTCTTTGTCTCTTCAAGCGGACCATCATTATTAATAACAAAATCGGCAGATTTAATCTTTTCCTTAAGAGGAAGTTGGGATTTTATCCTGCTTTGGACATCCTCCCGACTCATCCCTTTTTCTTCTAATCGTCTTAATTGAGTTTGTTCACTGGCAGAAACAACGACTATTTTATCCACAAATATAGGGCGAGTAAGCTCAAATAGTAACGGAATGTCCTTAATAATTAGAGCATCGGGGTCAAGGCTTTTGATCTCATTGGTAATTCTTTCGTCTTCCTTAAACACCCCGGGATGAACTATCTGATTTAGCTTTGCCAGTTTTTCTTTGTCGGAAAATACTATCTCAGCCAGTTTCTGCCGATTGACGGTCAGGTCTTCGTTCAAAACATCTTTCCCAAGGTACTCCACTATTTCTTTCCAAGCTTTGGAGTGAGGACGAACTACTTCTCGGGCCAGCTCATCCCAATCAATTATATAAGCCCCCAACTCTCTAAAAAAATTGGTTACTGTGCTTTTGCCCGTGCCCACACTTCCAGTCAGACCAACAATAATCATTTTGTTCCCTATTTCGCCTCTTTAATCACATCTTCAGAGTCTAAATTGCTATCGCTGGAAAATGATTTTGTTTTGGTTCCTTTTTGTCGTTTGCCTTAATGGTCACATATATTATCGCCTGTGGCTAACTCGCCTTTTATATAATCCAGAACAGCCTTCTCAGGGTCATCACCAAGCACGCCAACAACGACTTCAATGCGACTCTCATTGAAAAGAGCCTGGGCTCGGGAACCCATGCCACTAGCTATGACAGCGGAAACCCCTTCTTCAGCCAGCCATGCAGGAAGAAATCCCGGTTGATGTCCTGGTGATGGTATGATCTCCCTTTTTACAATCGCCTTAGTTGCCTCATCAACATCAAATAAGGCGAAATGGCTGCAATGACCAAAATGAGCAGCCACTTTATTTTCTACTATAGGTACTGCGAATCTCATTTGCTATCCCTCCGGCAAGTGTTGTCCAAGGAGCAGGGAGGCGTCTCGCAACGCTCCGCCTTGCCACAACAAGTCGTGCCGGGTGTAGAGGCATCAGTCTTCAGAGTATACGAGGCGGAGAGAAGCTTGTCCAGCTTGTAGCTGCCACACGCTGGACATTGGACATTTTGGCTGTTAAGGCTGCGGAGAAATATCTCTGAAATTCTCCCGCATTCCAAGCATCGGTATTCATAAATTGGCATCTCTACCTCCTATTTTTCTAGCTTGGCTGAAATAATTTGCCACAGCTCTTTTATCTGCTGCGTTACCTTGCTGTTGGAGTATTCTACTACCGGCAGTCCCCGAACAATCGCTTCAGTTATTACATTATCAAAAGAAATCCTGGCCGCTACCTCTATTCCCTCGCTACCGCAATAGCTTTCAATTCGATAGGTATTCTCTTCATTGAGGTCATATTTATTTACGCAAACTAAAACAGGAACGCCAAAGTGGCGGCAAACACCAATGACACGCTCAAGGTCATGCATCCCTGACAGCGTGGGCTCGGTCACCAGCAATGCCAGACTGGCACCCGACAGTGAAGAGATAACCGGGCAGCCTATGCCCGGAGGACCATCGGTGATGATGTAGTCTAAATTTTCTCTCTCAACAATGAGCTTGGCGTTCTGCCGCACTAGCGCCACCAACTTTCCTGAGTTTTCCTGGGCAATACCCAACCTGGCGTGGCATAAATAACCGTATTTTGTTTCCGAGATAAACGAATGCCCACTCATGCTGTCCTTCGTAGCGATGGCATCAACAGGGCAGACCTGGTAGCAGAAGCCGCACCCTTCACAAGAGAGGGGGTCAACTTCAAAATCCTTAATGGCCCCAAAGCGGCACAATTCCTGACATAAGCCACACTCTGTGCATTTCTCTTCGTCTATGAAAGCGACTCGCCCGCTCCAGAATTCCTTCTCCTCCTTAACCTTTGGTTTAAGCAGAAGATGAAGGTCGGCGGCATCTACATCACAGTCAGCTAATACCTTACTTTGGGCTAGGGACGCAAAGGACGCCACAATAGATGTCTTCCCTGTTCCTCCCTTGCCACTAAGAACCACGATTTCTTTCATTTATTCCTGACTTGCTGGCTTGCGTCGGGCGTAGACTCGGTATATCCTTTCCCCCCTCTCTTGCAAACATTGAGTGCACTGCTCAACTTCTTCAGGCTTAACTTCCTCCAGGCGAACTTCAAAGCCTAGCTCTTCATACATATCCACTACCCTTTTGAGGTGTGTTTCGCCATCTACAGCAACTTCTTGCCAGTCCATCATTTTGCTACCCAGCTAGCAGCAATTATATCTTTGATGTCCTGAAAAAGTCTGAGAAACTCCTCACGCCACCGAGGTATCCCTTCTACCAAGGGAATTCCTTTAGAATAGAGCAGGGCGATCTTTCTATCCAGAGGGATTTTCAGTAAAATTGGTATTCCTTCTTGATGGCAATACCTCTCAACTTCCTCGCCTCCTACACCAACACGATTAATTACCACCCCACATGAAATACTCAGCTTTCTCACCACTTCCACCGCCAGCGAAAGGTCATTTAGCCCAAAGGGAGTAGACTCGGTCACGAGGAGACAAAAATCGCTCCCTTTTACTGCCTCTATTACAGGACAAGAAGTCCCCGGAGGAACATCGATGATTACTATATTTGCAGGGTCAATATACTTCTTTACCTCCCTGATTACGGGTGGAGCCATCGCTTCGCCCACGTTAAGCTTCCCTTGAATTAATTCCAAATGCCCTGAATCGCCTCTTTCGACTATCCCCACCTTCCTTCCTTCCTCGGTAATAGCAGACTCAGGGCATAGGTAAGAACATGCCCCGCAACCATGACACAGTTCAGGGAAAACAAGCACTTTATTCTTAAGCACCGCAATAGCGTTATAGGCGCAGACTTCAGCGCATTTGCCACAATAAGTACATTTCGTTTCGTCCACCTTGGGGATAGGAATATACACGGGTTGGCTTTGGTTCATATCTAGATGCAGGAGGATATTAGCATTTGGCTCCTCTACATCACAGTCCAACAGTTGAACCTTATAGTTATCCCTCAGAGAAAGAGCTAAGCTGGTAGCCACCAGCGTCTTTCCTGTGCCACCTTTACCACTGGCAACAGAGACTATCATCCTATTCCCGAATCATCTTTGCCCCACACTTGGGGCAGTTTAGGTTATAACAGGAAGCACCCGTCATCTTCGCCAATAGCCTGGCGCGCTTCAAACTTCTGCCCACAGTGAGTGCACTGATACCCATAGATGGGCATAGCTCACTTCCCCTTCTCTAGCTCTTCAAGACGGCGTTGGATTTCATTTAGCTGTTGGCCCAGCATCTGAGCTTGAGATTTGAGCATTTCTATCTCTTGCTCCGGGCTCATTGCTGGAGGCGCTGCTTGAGGCATTATTCCTGGCCCCATTCCCATGCCCCTGCCTCTACCCATGCCACAACCCATGCCCATCCCATAATGAGAGCCTACACTGGGTTGGGCGCTTGATTGAAACCTCCCTGCTTTGAAGGCTTCAATGGCGTCCTTTATCCTCCCCGAAACACCGGTGATTACTTGAATCCCCGCTGCCGAAAGGGTCTGGAAAGCGTTGGGACCACAATTACCCGTGAGCACCACCTCCACCCCTTTGTCGGCAATCATCCGGGCGGTGCTGATGCCTGCCCCACCAGAAGCCATGGCATTAGAGTTATCCAAGGCCTCAAATTCCATGCTCTGGGGGTCAACGATAATGAAGTATTGACACCTCCCAAAACGAGGGTCTACCTCAGCATCCAAACCAGGAGCTGTTGCTGATACTGAAATTTTCATGATGCACCTCTTTCTAGTTTACTCCGTCTCCAGTTCTTTTATTCTAGCATCTATTTGCTCCAATTGCCCCTTTATTGCTT
The DNA here is from genome assembly GCA_013388845.1 of Chloroflexota bacterium. GTDB lineage: Bacteria > Chloroflexota > Dehalococcoidia > GIF9 > AB-539-J10 > RBG-13-51-36. The sequence goes on from JACAEN010000047.1 coordinate 6,232, forward strand.
CAGCCTGACTTCTCAGGAAGTCCAGTTCCTGCTCCCGAGTCATCTGCGGGGCATAGGGATCGGCTCCCGGCACTGCCCCCATAGGTGCCCCAGCATAACCATATGGTATAGCTCCCGGATAAGCCATTCCTCCATAATATGGCATAGCCCAAGGGCCACCGTAAGGGGGATAAGCTGGTGGGACAGGCATTCCCGCAGCTCCACTAAGAAAATAGCCACATCTCGGCAATCCTCCCCTTCCTAGGCCAACATAAGGCCAGGGGGGAGAGCTTCCTCTGAAGCCGAACCCCCATCCACCTCCCCCTCTTCCAAATCCCCTACCATATCTATTAGACATTTTTCACCTCCTTTCTATTTCCGAAGTTCTTCAAGCCTCTTCCTCACTCCATCCAATTCGCTCGTCAGCCATCTTTCCTGCTCTTCAAGCATAGCTATCTCTTCCTCCTTGGGCATAGCTCCCCAAGGGTAGCCATAGCCATATCCTCCGTAGGGATACCCATAAGGCATTCTATACCCAGGCCGTCCCCACGGATGCCAAAATCCATACCAAGGCCACATTTTATCACCTCCTTTAAGAAATCCTAAAACTTACCACCAAGGGTATCCATAATATCCCCACCATCGCCAGCCACGATCAAAGCCACGACCCCACCAACCACGCCCGAACCACCAGCCCCACCTGGGCCACAACCATGCGTAACCAGGTATTGGGTTAGCGAATCCTGGCCTGCCAAAACCAGCACAGAAACCAGCTGCCCTTCCGGTCATTGGACCTAAGCCCAATGGCCCCGTTCTATCTCCAAATGGCATCTTTATCACCTCCTTTCTTTTTATTTTTTCACCATCGCCTGCCACCGCGAAATCTCCTGCCGCAGCCTCTGCCTGAATCAAACGTAGGCAAAGGCATGGGCTGGATATTCCCACTGAAACATTTTGGGCAGGACAACGGAAGTTTCTGTGCCATTGCCTCAAAAGGCACATTCCACTCATGTCCATCATCGCCGCATCTAAAGAGACGCTGGGCAAGCTCAAAGTTGCCTCCTTCGATTTGAATTGCCTTGCCATTAATCAGAGCGTCAGCCAGCTTTTTCCGAGCCGATTCCAATATCCGATGGAAAGTCGGCCTGGAAATCCGCATCTGCTGAGCGCACTCCTCTTGTTCCAGCCCCTCTAAATCCTTAAGACGGATAGACTCAACTTCCTCAAGTGAAAGGCGAACACCCTGCAAAGCATTCGTCGGAATCCCCACCGGCCTAAAAAAGCCTATGTTTGGCAACTGAGCAACGCATCGCAACTTCGTTGGCCTAGCCATTAAAAATCAACCCCATTTTCGCTACGAATTTTGAACATATGTCAATAATAATGATAATAGACCTTGTCAAAATTGTCAAATTTTGACCATAGCCATCGCTTGGTGATACAAATTAAATATGAATTGTGTAGAGCTTTTCCCCAGCCTCTCCCACTGCATAGAAACTACAGCCAGGGAGGAATTCCGAAACTCGGTAAACCAATATACGGAGGGCGGTTGCGAGAACAAAAAACTTGAGAAGAAGATTGAGCTCCTCAAAGCCTTCCTGGAATCAATGGACTTTAAAAAGCTCCGCAGCCAAAGCGAGAAGCATTTGGTAGAAGGGAAGAAGGTTAAATTTATAATTCGCTGGAAAGAGGGCAAGCCAAGCTACGAGATGGTGGTGATTAAAGCTACGGATTGAGCAGCCATTCCCTCTTCCCGGCCGATGAAGCCTAAACCGTTAGTGGTGGTGGCTTTGACCGTCACCTGTGTTGAATCTACACCTAAAGCCTGACCTATGCGTCTTCTCATCTCAGGGATGAAAGGGGAAAGCTTGGGGTTTTGCGCTATGACGGTAACATCAATGTTGGCCACCCTGAGTCCTTTGGCTTTAAGCAGTTCGCTGGTCTTGCTTAACAAAACCAAGCTTGAAATATCTTTATATTCAGGTTCCTGAGAAGGGAATAAGGTGCCAATGTCGCCCAGATCAGCAGCACCACATAAAGCATCTATTATGGCATGGATTGCCACATCAGCATCGCTCCAACCTGACAAGCCTTTGTCATAAGGGATATCAACGCCTCCCAAAATTAGCCTTCGCCCTGAAACCAAAGGATGGCTATCCCAGC
>JACAEN010000034.1 GCA_013388845.1 Chloroflexota bacterium
AGTTTCATGTTATTTTGGGGAGCACATAACGGATTAGACAACGTAGTACTAGTGAAATATAAAAAATTTATTGCACAATTATTGTCCATATTTTGTTCAATAAAAGTCACACTTGCTTGCATTGTTACCTCATCGCACTTTTTACCCTAAAGAGAGACTGCCGAAAAAGTTCCTTCTTCCTTTGAAAAAGGGCGTACTCAGGGGGATTATTGAGCTTAAATCCCTCTTAATTTCCCTTCAAAAAAGGGAAAAATTGGGCAAGAAATTTAAGCTCCACCTTCCATGACTCTTTAATGCAGTACCCGGCTGGGAACCGACCATATGACTGACTGAACGACTGAACGAACACCTGAACAGCGAGCTGAACAAGTTTTCAACCAGCACCAACTGCGTAATCTCCTTCCAGGTACGACCGACCAGATACCGCAAAGCTGCCCAGGTTCAGTGGCGTCCTAACGCTGATGTTGCCCTTCAACGGGGATGCCCGATTTTTCTCCGAGGCGAGGGATAAATCCAGGGTGAGATCACTTTGCTCTTTCTCTAAGCTGCTCTTATAACACAACTGCACCCTTGGGCTACCCGGGGGTCTGTTTACCGAGAGCGGGGTCTTGACAAGCTCCATGGAATATGAGAAAATTATTCTTAGAATATTGTTCTGAGTCAGACTAATGGGTGCCAACAGCAAATTCATGCGGGAGGAGATAGAAAGGATGCGACGGCTTCGCAGGTGCGGAGCTTCGCTGGCTGAAATTGCTGGCGTTTTCGGCAGCAACGAGAAAACAATTTTTTACCACGTCAGGGACATCGAGCCGAGTCGGGACGGACATGAAATCGAACTAATTAAGGAAGCGTTTTGGCAGTGGCTTCCGCAATTTCCCTGGGAGGATAAAGGCTGGCCCTTGCCCAGGTGGCTTGTTCGGTATCTGAGGGAAGGGAATGGGCAAGGATGAGGGTAATAGTCCTGCTTCAAGGACAGTACAAACTAACAAATTGTGCAGATGATGGCAAGATTAAAGTTCAAAATAACAGAAGAACTGATGAGGCAGGTTGTAGCCGAGGCTAACCTTCTCTGGCCAGGGAATGGTGTGATAGCCATTAGACGACTGATTCGCGATAGCCTGAGGCGGCTTTGGAGATATTGCAGTGGAAATGGTAGATCTAGACATTGAGATGGATAATGACCTGATTGCCAAGACCCATGACCTTGCCCTGAAATACTTTGGTGATGACAGTGACGCGTCCTTGACACAGGTGCTCGAAATGGCTTTCACGATGCGTTGTTTATGGTCACGCTTTGTAAGAATAGGGCAGCAGGAGACTGGTGAAGCAATTTCTACGTGGGAGTTTCCAGAATCAACAATCAAACGAGAAAATAGTGGCAGTATACAAGACTGGCTTTTCAGGAGGTGAAAGATGGTTCAAACAGCAGAAGTCATGAGCAGCGAGCGTCTTGACCACTACATCAGCGAGGCTGCAAAAATAGCGGGCTATGAGGAAGGGTTCGGAATCCCGGGGTGTGACCTCAGACAGCAGCATTGGTGGGCAGCGTATAACAGACAGTCCACCAGGGAGCAGGCGGAAAACGACCGACTGGGAGAGTACTTGCTTACCAATGCGAAACTGGCCAAACAGCACGGCGGCATCGTGCCGAAGGAATACGTTATCTATGACTCTGAGTCCAGCGAAGACTTAAATCGCCCTGGTATGAATTGGCTCCGCAAAGAGTTAATAGCGGGTAGGCACATCGCCGGCATAGTCATTCCTTTCCAGGGACGCCTGTCTGCCGACCCTCTCCACCAGTTAGCCTTCGAAAGAGAGTGCGCTTACTACGGCATTCGGGTGGTATACGGTGATGCCCCTGGGGGCAATGATTGGGCTAGCCAGACAACCAGGCTTATCCAGGCCCAGGCAAACGCTCTACGGGTCAAATGTAACCGCGATAACGCCTTGGCAGGGAATATTGCCCGCGTTTTGGCAGGCAAGGCGCCGGCCCACCGAGCGGGCTACGGCTATATCTACCGTACTGAAAAGATTATTGAGGCTCGTACGGGTAGAGCCAAAGTACTGCGTGCCTGGTGGGAAGTAGACGAACTGGGTCCTGACGGGCAGCCAATTTACAGAAGCCCTGCCTGGGTGGTAAAACAGATTTTCGTCTGGCTCGGAGATGAAGCCCGCACTGCCTACTGGGTTGCCCGTAAGCTTAATGAAATGGAAATTGAGCCACCTATAAGAACAACATGGGCACCCAAAACGGTGATAAAGATCGCCGGTCGCCGGTGTTACACGGGGAAGGCTGAGTATAATGCCAATGGCCGTGTTCCAAATCCTGAAAAGCCCCTGGGTGATTTAACACTGGGTATAAAGAGGACTCTGGTGCGCCCGAAGCCGGACGGAGAGAGGGTAACCTTTGAGGTACCGGCTCTTATCACCGAAGAACAGTGGCTCAGAGCCAATAACAATCTCAGGGAGAGAGGGCGCGGCCGGGGCAAGCAGGGCAAAAGGATACAGGCACTGTTCCGCAATCGGATGCTTTGCCCACGATGCGGAAAGCCAATGTCTGTCTTACTGCGGAATAAAGGCAGCGACCAGGTGTATTACTACTGTCGGGCACATTACTGCTCATGGTTGAGAGACCCCTGCACCTATAGTAAATTTGTTCCAGGGACATGGGATAACGAGATCTGGGAGGAAATCTGCGCTATGCTGAGTAGTGATGCGTGGCTGGAACAGCAACTAACGACGGAATTATCTCAAAGCAGAGACCTGGAAAAGCTCATCAAACTGGAGCAACTCAAGATAAGCCAGGCAAAACTCCGAATCAGTAAGGTACAGGAGGGTTGGGAGAAGGGTTTTTATACACCTGAGGAAGTCCAAATCAAGCTTACCGAGAACCGTGAAGCCATTGCCAGGGCAGAATCAGAGATTGCCAGACTGCGTGAACAGATGTCTCACCGGGGTCTCAGCATTTTTGAGGCTGAGCTACTGCGGCAGGAACTGAAGGAACTCCGTGACCGGAATCTTCAGGAGTCCACCTTCGAAGAGAGAGCTGACCTGGTTGCCAAACTGGGTATTAAGATTCTGCCGTCGGAGGATTTAAAATCAAGGAAGATATCTTGCCGGTTGAACCTTACCAACGAAAACGAAAAGGGGGAGCCGCCCAGTTTCACAAAAGTGACCTATGGTGGGGAAGGGGGGACTCGAACCCCCACGCATTGCTGCACTGGATCCTAAGTCCAGCCCGTCTGCCAGTTCCGGCACTCCCCCATTAGCAGTAAAAAGCGTTCTCCCAAACTATAACATTTTGGTCATTCAGTCTCAAGTATATGTTAATTTCACGTCTTCGGGATGATTTTTTTAGCAACCTCTTGCAAAGATAAAGTTTCTTTGATAGTATTGACATACATAGAGTGTCTAAGTAAATATTGCAACTGAGGTGATGTATATGGAACGTAAAAACGACCTGCTTAAAGGCAGTTCAAGCTACCTACTTTTATCTTTACTGGAACGAAAGCCAATGTACGGCTATCAGATAGTTAAGGAACTCGAAACAAGGAGCCAAGGGTATTTTAAGTTTAAAGAGGGTACGCTGTACCCCGCCCTACATCGATTGGAAAGAAGCGGCTTGATATACGGTGCCTGGGAAATGTTGCCCAACGGACGTCAGAGGCGTTATTATCACATTACTGCTAAGGGGCAAGCCAAGCTGGCGATGGAAAAAACGCAATGGCTGGACTTTTTCACCGCGGTCAAATTAATACTCCAACCAGAGACAAAAGGAATTTAAAGGGATAACCAAATGACACTGGACTTAATTCAATATCTAGAAAATATTCGGTCGAACGCCCGGCTCGAACGTTCAGATGAGACCATCATTATGAGCGAGCTTGAAGCACATATTGAAGATAGAGTCCAGGAACTAACCAGTTCAGGGCTTACAAAAGAAGAGGCACTTAAAAAATGTCTGGAACAAATGGGCAGCACGAAGTCAATCTCCCGTCAGATTTACGAGGCATACAGCCAAGGTAGCTGGAAACAGGTATTGCTCGCCTCGATGCCTCATATACTCTTCGGGCTGCTATTCGTTCTTAACTGGTGGCATTATCCCGGCTGGGTATCGATTGTTATCATACTGATTCTCGCTACGACAATCTACGGCTGGTGTCATGGCAAACCAACCTGGGTCTTCCCATGGTTGGGGTATACATTGTTTCCAGTAGTTATCGTGGGTTTGATGTTGCTCTATCTGCCTAAAGGATGGTCATTTGTAGTACTGCCGGTATATTTAGGACTGGCTCTGTGGTGGCTTTTCCGTATTATCATATTGACCATAAAGAGGGACTGGCTTTTTAGTTCGTTAATGCTGATACCACTGCCGATAATCATCGGATGGCTGCTAGCGATATCACCGTCGGGCAGATTTTCCGAAGAAAGTATACAACGATTGTATTATTACGCTCCGTGGATAGGACTGAGCTTCATGGGACTGGCGCTGACTATCGCGGTTTTTATCCGTTTACGCCAACGCTGGTTAAGGGTCGGCCTGTTGGCTGCTTCCAGCCTACCGACGATAAGTCTTATCGTCTATCACTCCACCGGCTATCTGATTAACCTAGCTTTCCTAGGCCTATTGATAATAATGTGGGGAGTGCTCTTAATTCCACTTCTACTAGAAAAACGCCTAAAAAAAAGGACTGTCTCCGGAATAAGGAAAAAAGAGAATTAATACTATCCCTAAAAATATAATATTTACGTGAAGAGGTGCTTCCACGAAAAAAGTTAGCATCGTTACCGATACCACCGCCTGTGTTCCGCCGGAACAGGTAAAAACATTTGACATCGAGGTGGTGCCGGTCCCCCTAATTATTAACGAAAAGACTTATCGGGATGGAATAGATATTACTCCTACCGAGTTCTACGC
>JACAEN010000006.1 GCA_013388845.1 Chloroflexota bacterium
ATATCCTCCTCATTGTGCAGCGCTGCTGAACTGATGACTACACCGCCGACTTGAACTGGCTCTAATATAGCGTAGGGGTTAAGACTTCCCGTTCTTCCCACATTTATCCCGATATCAATTAGCTTTGTTACGCCCTGGACAGCGGGAAACTTGTAGGCAATGGCCCATCTGGGCTCGTGTGCGACAGTCCCCAACTGTTGCTGGAGGGCAATGGGATTGACTTTTACCACTATGCCATCAGCCTCGTAAGGAAATTTTTCTCTAGCCTGTACCAATCTCTGGTAATATTCCTCAGCCTCCTCAAGGGTGTGGCACAGGGCGATATTGGGGTTTATCTTGAAGCCCAGGGATTTGAGGTATTGCATAATTTCCCAATGAGTGTCAGGCACCGCTTTGCCTTCAGCCCAACCCAATCCGTAAACGAATATATCCAAAGGGCGCTTAGCAGTGATGCTGGAGTCGAGCTGTCTTACCGAGCCAGCGGCAGCATTTCTGGGATTAGCGAAAAGGGGCAGCCCTTCCTTAGCTCGTTCTTCGTTAAGCTTCTTAAAACCAGCCTTAGGGAGATAAACTTCGCCTCGGACTTCAAATCGGGGCGGCGCCTCTCTGGACACAGAAAGGGGAATGCTCCTGACAGTTTTTAAGTTCTGGGTGATGTTCTCGCCCCGGTAGCCGTCTCCCCTAGTCGCCCCAGTTACAAGCAAGCTGTCAACATAGGTCAGGGCTATTGCTAACCCGTCGATCTTGGGCTCGCAAACAAGGTCAAACTGGCGACTGCCCAAAAGGTTGCTTACTCTTTTATGCCAGGCTGCCAGGTCTTCGTAGGAAAAAGCATTGGCCAGGCTCAACAAGGGCTGGGGATGTTCGACAACCCCAAACGCCTCTACCGGAGGCGCCCCAATCCTCTGCGTTGGAGAGTCAGGAGTAATAAGCTCAGGATGCTCAGCTTCAAGCTGCCTGAGCTCCTTCATCAATTCATCATACTCGGCATCGCTGATTTCAGGGCTATCGAGCACATAGTAGCGGTAGTTATGGTAATTGATTAGGCGCCGCAGCTCTTCTATCCTCTGCTTGACTTTATTTATGCCGCCCATAAAGCTATTCCTTGTTTATAGTATAGCAAAACTACAAGGTTGTTAGCTCAAAAATTGAAAGGGAGCATTACCGCTCCTCTTAGCTTTGTCTTAGTGGCGAAAGTTGGATTTGAACTAACGACCTAAAGGTTGTAATAATTGACCTTTTCTTAATTTCCGCGTATCTGCTACAATTGAGACAATGAAACCGGTGGTAATCAGATTCTTCGCTCCAGTGATTGATGTCACTATCAATGCCCTGATGAGTGCCGTCGACCAGAAAATGAAGCAAGGGGTAAAAGATTTAATCCTTCTTATCTCTTCGCCGGGCGGCTCTGTTATCCATGGTTTAAGTGCATACAATTATCTGAAGGGATTACCGGCTTCCATAACTACACACAATTTTGGCAGCGTGGACTCGATAGGCATTGTCATATACTGTGCCGGTTCGAGAAGGCTATCAGTGCCCCAGGCTAGATTCTTATTCCACGGCGTTAATGTTCAATTCCGAGGGGAGCAGAATTTAGACGAGAAACTGCTGGAGGAAAGGTTAAAGGGATTGAGAATCGATATGGAGAATATTGCCAAGATAATCGCAGTAAACACAGGTAAAAGCGTCAAAGATATTACTGAAGCCATGATTGAGAGGACAACCTTGAATCCAGAGGAGGCGCAGTCCTGGGGCCTGGTACACGAAATCAAGTCAGAGCTATTTGAGGCAGGAAGCGAAGTAATTGCCATACAGTTTCAGCAGCAACCACAACCGCCGCAGAAGCCGTAGCATTAGCCGGGAAGTATGTAGCGCACTACTCCGTGTCTCGAACAAGATGATTCGTAGCCTGTTGCCTTCGGATTTCGATGCTATCCTTCAGGTCGTAAACAGCGCTGCGCAAGCTTACAAAGGAGTAATCCCGGATGACAGATGGAAGGAGCCATATATGTCGGCTGACGAATTAAGGGAAGAAATCGAAGCCGGCGTACAGTTCTGTGGGTGGGAGGAAGGTGGGAATTTGCTCGGAGTAGCAGGGATTCAAGCTCTTGAAGACACCACATTGATCAGACATGTTTATGTGCTTCCAAGATACCAGAGAAAAGGAATTGGCACGAAGCTGCTTGAATATCTTGTAGGCTTAGCTAAGACTCCGGAAATTCTGGTAGGGACTTGGGCTGACGCCACCTGGGCTATTCGATTCTATGAGAAGCATGGTTTCAAACTGGCATCAACTAGAGAAAAGGATAAGCTATTACGGAGATATTGGAATATCCCCGAGAGGCAAGTTGAAACCTCAGTGGTGCTGAGGAAAATCTCCTCTTTCTAGTCGATGGTGTGATTTTCCAATTTAGCGATGGTTTGTACTGGTCTAGCACTCTGGTGATACCGCGGTTTCCCCTCGTTGCCAAGCAAGCTTATTTTAGTTCTTCCCCGAGGCTACAGTAACTGGGGCTTGTCAGATACCTCTTATTACGATATACTTTATCACGATATACTTTCCCAAGGATTTTTCGGAGGCAGAGACGAGTATTAGAGAAGTTCTAGAAAACATTGCTAGAGAGATACCTCACAAGGAAGCCCTTGTTCTTGGTGCTCAGAGGGTTACTTATGGGGAGTTGGATAAAGCTTCTAACAAAGTAGCCAATAGCCTCCTAGAGCTGGGAATGAAAAAGGGTAGCCATGTGGCTATCTTAATGTGCCATAGTCCTGAGTGGGTTATCAATTATTTTGGGGTGATTAAGGGTGGGGGGGTAGCCGTGCTGTTCAGCACGGCACTTAAAGCTCCTGAGCTTGCTTCTTTGTTGCGAGACTCCGACTCAGAAATTCTGATAACAGAGAAAAAATTCTCTCAGATGCTTTCCTCAGTTTTCCCTCACATTCCTTTGCTCAGACACGTGATTGAGGTTGATACAGATTATTACACCAATATGGTGGCCAGTAGCTCCTCGCTATCAGTGCCTATCGATATAAAGGATGCGGATGAAGCTGTTATATTTTACACCTGCGGTGTGTTGGGAAAGTACAAAGGCGTGGTACACACACATGCTTCTATTATGGGAACCCCTCCTATACTTTCTGCGAGAATACAACGGAGGAGGGAAGATGTCATCATAGACCCTGTTTCCTTTTCTTATCTTTTTGGCTTATTCGAAGTTCTTTTTGGTTCGATTATCACGGGTTCGACCGTTGTGATTGTCCCTGATTTCACGCCGGAAAGTGTCCTAGAAGCTGTGGAGAGAGAAAAGGGAAGCATTATTTTTGGGGTTCCTGCCATGCACAATGCCCTAGCAATGGTGCCTGAGGAAATTTTGAGAGGATATGACCTGGGCTCGCTGCGATTGGCTGTTACTGCTGGGGCGAAGTCCTTCCCGGAACTAATGAAAACGTTGGAGGGCAAATTTGGCTTAGCCGTTTATGAGGCATATGGTCTTACTGAAACCTCGGGCGTTTGCATGAGCTCTTTTGACAGCCGTAAGATAGGAACTATTGGCAAGCCAATTTGCAGCATCAAGATACTCGATGACAGCGGCAGGGAAGTTTCCCAAGGCGAAATAGGAGAAGCTGTATTTAAAGTGCCTTGGGTGATGAAAGGATATTACAAAGCTCCTGAACTCACGGCTCAAGTTCTTAAGGATGGCTGGTTTTATACAAGAGATTTGGTCAGGATGGATGAGGAAGGCTATCTCGAGTATATAGAAAAGAAGTCTTGCATCATAGTCACGCCTTCAGGACTTAAGATTAGTCCATCGGAGGTTGAATCCGTGCTCCTAAGCCACCCTAGCGTAGCTGAGGCAGCCTATGTGGCTATTGACGATGATTGGGGAGGGCAAATGCGCATAGCTTTCGTGGTGCTGAACGAAGGGCAATATGCCACGGCAGAAGAATTGTCTGACCTTTGTTACCAAAACCTGGCCAATTTTAAGCTTCCCAAGAGAATTGAATTTGTAGACAGCATCCCTAAAACCAGCTCGGGGGAGGTAGATAGAAATAAACTCAAAGAAAGCCAAGTCAGAATTGGCTAAAGAATATCTATTAGCCTTGTATATCTTCTTCTCAAGGTAGCACTAATGTAATATTCAATGTGACAAAATCAAGGGATATTGGGAGTCTCAACTGCCTTAGTTGACATCCTGAATATCTTGTGTTAAATTGGTAAGTTAGCGTCTACTAGAAGGTAAAAGCTGACAGAGTTATAAAAGCCGGCTGGGTGAAGCCGAGCAAAATTTCCTAAAGTAGACCGGCATGTAACCAGACGGCTTTTTGATTGTCTAGAATATAGGAGTATAAGAATGCCAACAGTTAATCAACTTATTCGAAAAAGGCGAGGGAAGCTGCGAAAGAAAAGCAAAGTCCCGGCACTGCACTACACCCGGAATACGATGAAAGGGGAAATTAAGTGGGCTCAAGGTTCGCCTCAAAAAAGAGGCGTGTGTGTCTTGGTTAAGACGGTTACACCCAAGAAGCCCAACTCGGCATTGCGTAAAGTTGCCCGCGTCAGGCTGACCAACGGTATGGAAGTAACTGCTTATATTCCTGGCGAAGGACATAATTTGCAGGAACACTCGGTAGTTTTGATTCGTGGTGGCCGAGTTAAGGACGTTCCTGGGATTCGCTACCATATTATCCGTGGCACCTTGGATACTGAAGGAGTGGCTAATCGCAAGCAAGGTCGCAGCCGGTACGGGGCCAAGGCGTCTAAACAGTAAAGATGTGAGATGCCAAGAGGAGCTAGAAAACCGGTAAAAAGAATGCCACCGCCTGATGCTAAATATGGCAGCATCACGGTAGCCAAATTTGTTAATAAGCTTATGCTGCGAGGGCAAAAAGCTACGGCTGAGCGCATTGTCTATAATGCTTTGGAGCTTGCTGCTCAGCAGGTGAATAACAAGCCTGACGAAGTTTTGGAGCAAGCAATCAAAAATGCTATGCCGCTCCTCATGGTTAAATCACGCCGTGTTGGTGGAGCTACTTATCAAGTTCCTGTGGAGGTGGCGGAGCACCAGGGGCGGTCTCTTGCCATGAGATGGCTCATTACTTCAGCGCGAGCTCGTAGTGGCAAATCTATGGTAGAGAAGTTGGCTAGCGAGCTGGTTGATGCTGTGCAGGGTCGCGGGGCTACGATTAAGAAACGTGATGACGTTCATAAGATGGCAGAGGCTAACAAAGCTTTTGCTCACTATCGTTGGTGATCAGTCGTGTTAAAGGCAGTACTGGAAGTAAAGGACAAACCCATGTTGCGAACTTTTCCTTTGGAAAAAGTACGAAATATAGGAATCATCGCTCACATAGATGCTGGCAAGACCACGGCTACAGAAATGATTCTCCATCACACGGGGCGTACTTACAAGATTGGGAGCGTGGATGAAGGGACAGCAGTAATGGATTGGATGGAGCAGGAAAAAGAACGAGGTATTACCATTACCGCGGCGGCTACCACTTGCCAATGGCGCGAACATCGTATAAACATCATTGATACCCCCGGGCATGTGGATTTTACTGCTGAGGTAGAGCGTAGCCTTCGTGTGTTAGATGGTGGCGTGGTAATTTTCGATGGTGTAGCTGGGGTGGAAGCTCAGTCGGAGGCTGTGTGGCGCCAGGCAGATAAATATCACGTGGCGCGGATTTGCTTTGTCAACAAAATGGACAGGATTGGCGCTGATTTCCATCACACGGTGACTATGATTAATGAAAGATTGCGGAGTAAGGCGTTACCCATACAGCTTCCTTTGGGAAGTGAAAAGGACTTTCGAGGCATCATCGATCTTGTGGAAAACAAAGTGATTACTTTCCCTGACAATGGTAATTCGGCTTCAGTTGGCGAGGTTCAGACTTTGTTGGCCAAGCATCGTCAAGTATTAATTGTAAACTTAGCTGAGTTAGATGAGCAGATTATGCTGCTATATCTTGATGGGCAGGATATCTCGGTTTCTCAAATCAAGGCAGCGATAAGAAGGCTGACTATCTCTAACCGCATAGTGCCTGTGCTTTGTGGCAGTGCTTTGAGGGATAAAGGCATTGAGTTATTGCTCGATGCTATCGTAGATTATCTCCCTTCACCCGTAGATATCTCCTCCGTTTCCGGCACTAACCCTAAAACTGGAGAGAAAATCCTCCGCATGGCGAGCGATGATGAGCCTTTCTCGGCATTAGCATTTAAAACAGTTTCTGACCCATTCATGGGTAGGCTGGTCTACCTGCGGGTATATTCGGGCAAGGTGAGGGCTGGAGCACAGGTCTTGAACTCCACGATAGACAAGAAAGAGAGGTTAGGAAAACTATATATTATGCATGCCGATCACCGTGAAGAGGTGGAGCAAGCTGAGACCGGGAGCATCGTAGCTACTGTGGGGCTTAAGATGACATCTACAGGTGACACCCTTTGCGAGCCCGCACATCCAGTGCTCTTCGAGGCTATACGATTTGCTGAACCTGTGCTTTCCATGGCTGTTGAACCTAAAACTAAAGCTGACCAAGACAAGCTAGACGATGCCTTGGCTAAACTTGCCATGGAGGACCCCACCTTCAAGGTTTACTATGACAAAGAAACAGGTCAAACCCTGATTTCGGGGATGGGGGAACTTCACCTCGAAGTGCTGATGGAGCGGATATTTCGCGAATACGGCATAAGGGTCAATGCTGGTAAGCCTCTGGTTGCTTATAAGGAAACAGTCACCATACCCGTGGAATCTGAGGGAAAATTCATTCGTCAGTCTGGTGGTAGGGGACAATATGGGCACGTTTGGCTTAGAATTGAGCCAGGTGAGCGTGGCAACGGGTTTGAGTTTCGTCACCAGATCCGAGGCGGGGTTATACCCAGGGAATTTATTCCCGCAGTTGAAGCCGGTGTCAGGTCAGCTTTACAAAGTGGGGGATTAGCTGGTTATCCCGTAATAGATGTAAAGGTGACTTTGTATGACGGGAGTTTTCACGAAGTCGATTCCTCAGATGTGGCTTTCAGGATGGCAGCTTTCATGGCTATAAGGGATGGGATAGGTAAAGCTAAACCTGTTATTCTCGAGCCAATTATGGAAGTAGAAATAACAACTCCCAATGAGTTTCTAGGAGACATAATTGGCGATTTAAACTCTCGAAGAGCTCATATCGAAGGCATTGAGAGTCGCGCCGAGTCCTCCGCTATACGTTGTCTTGTTCCTCTAGCGGAAACATTTGGTTTCGCTGGAGATTTGAGGTCGCTCAGTCAAGGAAGGGCGAGTTATACTATGTGTTTTCATCGCTATGAAGAATTGCCTCAGGATTTGGCTGAGCAAATTGTAGCTAGAGTGGGCAGAACCAAATGACCGAACAAAAAGTTCGTATCAAAATTAAAAGTTTTGATCATAGGTTAGCTGATCAGGCGGTAAGGCAAATAATAGATGCGGTGGAGCGTACTGGGGCTATCGTAGTTGGCCCAGTACCTTTACCTACAGAGATCGAAAAGTTTTGTGTTACTCGTTCCCCTAATATTGATAAAGATTCCAGGGAACAGTTTGAGATCAGGACTCATAAGAGATTAATCGATGTTTTGCAGCCAAGTTCCAAGACTATAGATGCCTTGAGTCAACTTGACCTGGCATCTGGGGTGGAGATAGATATTAAGTTGTAGTTAAAACCATGTTTCCAGGCATTATTGGTAAGAAAATAGGTATGACGCAACTGTTTCAGGAAAAAGGGGAGACAGTGGCGGTGACTGCTATTCAAGCTGGTCCTTCTGTGATAACGCAGATAAAAAGCAAGGACAAGGATGGTTATAATGCTATCCAAATGGGTTTTGTTGATAATAAGGTAAAGCAATCTCAGCTCAACTCTCCGGAGAAGGGGCATCTTCGAAGCTTAGAGAATGTTCGCTATCTTCGCGAATTTAGGACTAACGATACCAGCTCGATCAAGCTTGGTGACAAAGTGGACGTCGGCTTCTTAAAGCATGGTGACTTGATAAATGTCACTGGACTTTCTAAAGGCCGGGGCTTCGCTGGCGTAGTTAAGAGGCATCATTTTGCCGGTGGGCCCAAGACTCATGGCCAAACCGACCGCCACCGTGCCCCCGGTTCAATCGGATCTACTACTTTCCCAGGTCGTGTGCTTAAAGGAAAGCGTATGGCCGGGCATATGGGGGATAGAAGAGTAACAGTGCGTAACCTCGAGGTAATTCAAGCTGACCCAGAGCGCAATTTGCTCTTGGTGAAAGGTGCAGTACCTGGGGCCAATGGAGAGCTACTAATCATTGAGAAAGCAAGGTAAGTGGAAATGCAGATGCCTGTTTATAGCTTAGATGGTGAGGTAGTTGATCAAATAGGCCTTAGCGAGGCTATTTTCGGTCTTCCCTTCAATGAGGCTGTAGTGCACCAGGCAATGGTAAGGCAATTGGCTAATAGCAGGCAAGGTACAGCATCTACTAAGACTAGGGGGGAAGTCAGTGGCAGCACAAGAAAGCTTTATCCCCAAAAGCATACTGGCAGAGCGCGAAGGGGAGATATAAAATCGCCCTTACTCAGGGGAGGCGGAGTAGTTTTTGGACCTAAGCCACGCTCCTATCGGCAATTGATGCCCAAGAAAATGAGGCGGTTGGCTGTGAAATGCCTGCTTTCTGCTAAAGTCAGGGAAGGGAATATAAAGCTGGTGCAGGAATTTGACTTTGAGGAACCAAGGACCAAAGACATGATTAAGATTCTGTCCGCGCTTGGTGTTGATTCCTCTGCATTGATAGTTACCGCTCATCCTGCACCCAATATCGTGAAATCTGCGGCTAACTTGCCAGGTATCAAGGTCTTGCCTTCGACTCTAATTAATGTATTGGATTTGCTTTCTCATAAGACACTAGTAGCTACGGTACCTGCGATACGCAATATCGAGCAGATTTGGGGGAAATAAATTGCATCTTTACGAAGTTCTGCGACGTCCTTTAATCACAGAGAAGGCTACCTCACTTAAAGAAGAAGACAAATATGCCTTTGAGGTAGCCGACGAGGCTACGAAGTCTCAGATTAAGGAGGCAGTGGAACAAGCTTTTAAGGTAAAGGTAAGCAAAGTCAATGTGATAACGGTGCCTGGGAAGACAAAGAGATTTGGCAGGAGACAAGTAACTAGCTCACCTCGGAAAAAGGCAATAGTTACCCTGGCACCGGGACACAAAATTACTTTCTTTGAGGGTGTCTAATGGGCTCAGTTACCAAGTGGAGAAGAAAGAAAATGTCCAAGCACCAGCATAAGAAGCTTCTTAAGAAGACTCGCTGGCAAAGGACACATAAATAGTAACCTATATTGAAGATAAGATTTTCCAGGCGAATGAATAAGGAGTGATTCATGGGATTGAAGAGTTATGATGCGACCTCCCCGGGGAGAAGGTTTATGGTTGGGGCGACATTTGAAGAGCTAACCGGGGTGGCTCCGGAAAAATCCTTGCTTGTGCCACTAAAAAAGAAGGCAGGGCGTAATACCCGAGGCGTGATATCAGTGCGTCACCGTGGTGGCGGCAGTAAGCGCAAACTTCGCATTATTGATTTCAAGAGGGATAAAATTGGTATCCCAGGAAAGGTGGCCTCTATTGAGTATGATCCTAACAGGTCAGCTCGCATTGCCCTAGTTCATTATGTCGACGGGGAAAAGCGCTATATACTAGCCCCTTTGGGCATCAAGTTAGGAGATACCATACAGGCAGGTGAGGATGTTGATATAAAGCTTGGGAATGCTCTGCCATTGGAGTCCATTCCTGTGGGAACTTTAGTGCATAATGTTGAGTTTGAGCCAGGCAAGGGGGGAAAACTTATTCATAGCGCAGGAAGTTCTGCCCAAATTATTAGCAAGGAAGGCCAATATGTTGTGCTTAAACTTCCTTCAAGTGAATTGCGTAAATTTCACTGCAGGTGCTGGGCTACCATCGGGCAAATAGGCAATGTTGACCACGGGAATATCAAATTAGGCAAAGCTGGGAAAAGCAGATGGTTGGGTCGGCGACCTACAGTTCGAGGTTCTGCTATGACTCCCCGGGACCATCCACATGGTGGTGGGGAAGGCCGGGCTCCCAGAGGAATGCCCCCCAAAACCCCTTGGGGAAAACCAGCTTTGGGGGCTAAGACACGTCGCCGTAAAGTATCGAATAAGATGATTATTAAACGGAGGAAGCAGAATGTCACGGTCGCTTAGGAAGGGGCCATTTTGTGATGCTAAGTTGCTTAAGAAAATAGATGCGCTTAATAATTCGGGCGAAAAAACGGTGATAAAGACGTGGTCCCGTGCCTCTACTATTCTGCCCCAAATGATAGGTCATACTATTGCCGTGCACAATGGCAGAAGACATGTGCCTATCTTCATCACCGAAAGCATGGTGGGACATAAATTAGCAGAATTTGCCCCTACCAGGACATTCAGGGGTCATATCACCAAAGCTAAAATAACCGAGCAGGCGAAGAAAGAATAAGATGCGATGAAGGTAAAAGCTGTAGCCAAGGATGTTGGCATTTCGCCTCAAAAGGTGCGTTTAGTGATAGATATGGTTAGAGGCAAAAAAGTTGACGAGGCTTTGACTATCCTGAGCTTTTTGCCTACCCCCACAGCCAAAGCCGTGGCTAAGGTAATCAAATCAGCAGCAGCTAATGCTGAAAACAATTTTCAAATGTCGCCCGCTGAGCTTAGAATCGCTGACATATTTGCTGATCAGGGTCACACCTTGAAGAGATTCCGCCCTCAGTCGAGAGGGAGAGTGAGTCCTATCTTAAAGCGGGCTAGCAATATTACAGTTTTCGTTACTGAAGAGGAGGAATAGTTTTGGGACAAAAAGTTCATCCTTATGCTTTCAGGCTGGGTGTCAACCGGGATTGGCTGGCTAGGTGGTATGCTGAGAAGAACTATACTCGGTTTCTGCTAGACGATATAAGGCTGCGGAAGATTGTGGAGGAAAAATGTTCCGGCGGAGCTGTTGCTCGGCTAGAGATTGAGCGTCCGGGGGACGAAGTGTATTTAACTATTTACTCAGCTCGCCCTGGCATCTTGATTGGCCGAGGGGGGCAAAATGTGGAAGCACTGAAATCGGAGCTGGAGAAGGTCAGCGGAGATAAGATTAGATTGACTATCAGAGAGGTTGAACACCCTGAGCTTGAAGCCTCTTTGGTAGCCCAGAGCATAGCTGAGCGGATTGAAGAGAGAATCCCCTTCCGTCGGGCTATGAAGCAGGCCGCCTTTCGGACTTTGCAAGCTGGTGCTAAGGGGATAAAAATAACGTGTGGTGGCAGGCTTGGTGGGGTCGAAATTGCCAGATCCGAGACACTTCACCAAGGTCAAATGCCATTGCATAAATTGCGTGCCAATATCGATTACGGTTTTGCTGAAGCCCACACTATAATGGGGCGTATTGGTATAAAGGTATGGATTTATAAAGGCGATATTATGCCGGAGGTAAAGGAGAGAAGTGCTACAGCCAAAACGGGTGAAGTATCGCAAGATGCATAGAGGAACGCTAAAAGGCAGCGCCCAGAGCGGGAATACGATCGTCTTTGGTGACTTTGGCATGAGGGCTGAGGAATCTGCTTGGGTAACAGCGCGACAAATCGAAGCAGCCCGCCGTGTTTTTGTGCGCCACTTGCATCGTGGGGGTAAACTGTGGATACGGGTTTTTCCTGATAAAGTTGTAACTAAGAAGCCTGCAGAGACAAGGATGGGTGGTGGGAAAGGCGCTCCGGATCACTGGGTAGCTGTAGTTAAGAGAGGCAGAATCCTGTTCGAACTGGCTGGTGTAAATGAGGAGGTGGCTTCGGAGGCAGTTCGTCTCGCTTCCTCTAAGCTTCCTATAGCTACCTGTTTTGTCACCAGGGAAAGGCAGAAAGTTGAAAGCAAGTGAAATTCGCAGCCTTAATACTGAAGAATTGTTAAAAAAACTCGAAGAAGCTCATGAGGAGCTTTTCAACCTCCGTTTTCGCCTAGCCACTAAACAGTTGGGGAATCATCGAGAAATTCCTAGGGTGAAGAAGAAAATTGCCAGGATAAAGACTATTTTAAGAGAAAGGGAGCTTGGCGTAGGATGAATTATCTCGGGAAAAGAAAAGTTAGAGAAGGTGTCGTGGTGAGTGACAAGATGGACAAAACCGTGGTAGTCGCCGTGGAAACTAGTAAAGTCCATCCACTCTACAAAAAAGCTATCAGCGTTACCAAAAAATATAAGGCTCATGACGAAAATAATGCCTGTAAGATTGGAGATAAGGTAAAGATTGTTGAGACTCGCCCTTTGTCCAAGGAGAAGAGGTGGCGGGTAATGGAAATAGTGTCTAAGCAGGAAGCGGTCAAAACCAGACCAAAGCGAAAAAAATGATTAAAGCTTATACCAGGCTCAGGATAGCTGATAATACTGGGGCCAAGCAGATTATGTGCATTAATGTGCCTATTGGGGCAAGAAAATATGCCCGAATAGGCGACATCATTGTAGCCACGGTGAAGCGAGCAGTGCCCAATGGAATGGTAAAAGAGGGTGAGGTGGTGCGGGCTGTGGTTGTGCGTGTGGCTAAACCTTATCGCCGCTCTGACGGCTCCTATATTAGATTCGATGAGAATGCCGCAGTCATTCTTGGTGATAAGAATAATCCTAAAGGCAGTCGTATCTTTGGTCCTGTAGCCCGAGAGCTTAGAGATAAAAACTTTGCCAAGATAATATCCTTAGCCCCAGAGGTTTTTTGAAATGAAAATCAGGAAAAACGATACTGTCATTGTAATTGCTGGCAAGGACAAGGGGAAAAAGGGGAAAGTGCGTCGTGCTCTCCCAGATGAAGATAGGGTGATAGTGGAAGGACTCAATATGATTAAGCGTCACTCTCGAGCCCGCAGGGCTGTCCGACAGGCTGGCATAATTGAACTTGAAGCTCCCATCCATGTATCCAACGTAATGTTGTTGTGCAATAAATGTGGCAAACCTACACGCGTCAGTTTCCGCTTTCTGGACGATGGCAAAAAAGTGCGGGTCTGCAATTCGTGTCAAGAGGTGATTGACTAGGGGATTTGACTATGAAATCTCGCTTGCAGGAAAAATATTGGACCGAAGTAGCCTCCCAGCTTAAGGCTAAGCTTGGCTATAATAACATAATGCAACTGCCTAAGTTGGAAAAGATTGTGATTAGCATTGGTTTGGGCGAGGCAACACAGGAGCCTAAAGCTCTGGAAGCAGCTGAGAAAAGCCTAGCTACAATTTCGGGGCAACGTCCAGTAACCACACGGGCCAAGAAGTCTATTTCCGCGTTTAAACTGAGAGCTGGTATGCCTATTGGGATGATGGTGACATTGCGAGGTAAGCGGATGTACGATTTCTTCGACAAACTGGTTAATGTTGTTCTACCGAGGTTCCGAGATTTCCGCGGGGTATCACGAGATTCTTTTGATGGCCGAGGAAATTATAGCTTGGGCATAAAGGAGCAGATAGTTTTCCCTGAGATTGAGTATGATAAGGTCGATAAAATTCGTGGCCTCGAGGTAACTATTGTTACTACGGCCAAGAACGATGATGAAGCCAGGGATTTGCTAGAATTAATGGGCATGCCTTTCAGGAGAACTTAATATGGCGAAGGTATCTAAGATTATCAAGTCAAAGCGCCCACCAAAGTATAAAGTGCAGCAGCGGAATCGTTGTCAATTGTGTGGCAGGCCACGTGCTTATATGCGTAAATTTGGTCTTTGCCGCATTTGTTTTCGAGAGCTGGCTGTAACTGGCGTAATTCCGGGAATAAGAAAGTCAAGTTGGTGAAAGAGAAGTGACAGTTATTGACCCCATCGCTGACATGTTGACTCGGATACGCAACGCTATCATGGCAGGTCACGATAGTGTGCTTGTGCCTTCTTCTAAAATGAAGCTCTCTATCACTAAGATACTCAAGGAAGAAGGTTTCATTGAAGGCTATGAAGTGCTTAAAGGGAAACCACAGCCAATGATAAAAATTCGCCTCAAATACACGGATGGACAACCTGCAATCTTAGGTTTAGAAAGAGTGAGCAAGCCGGGACTAAAGGTTTACGCAGAAAGGCATGAAATACCCCGTGTCTACGGGGGCTTGGGCATTGCTATTCTATCAACATCTAAGGGTATTATGACTGGTCAGGAGGCATGGCGGCAGCGTCTTGGCGGTGAAATTCTCTGCTATATATGGTAAATTGACCAAGGAGTTGTGAATTATGTCTCGTATTGGCTTGCTTCCCATAGCTATACCTAAAGGCACTGAGGTCAAGATCGCCGGGAGCGAAGTGGTGGTAAAGGGAACTAAAGGAGAACTGCGCCGACGGTTTCACCCTGACATGTCTATGGCTTTGAAGGATGGTTGTTTGATTGTAGCTCGACCTACTGATAGTAAGATTCATCGTTCTTTGCATGGGCTCACTCGTAGTCTTTTAGCGAACATGATTATAGGAGTAAGCCAGGGTTTTGAAAGAGTGTTAGAAATAAATGGTGTAGGTTACAGAGCGCAGAAAGCCGGCGAAAAGCTATTGCTTCAAGTAGGGTACACTAATACTGTGGAGTTTTCGCCTCCTCCCGGTATTAATATAACTGTTGAAGGGGCAAATCGCATTCATGTCACCGGGATTGATAAGGAAGTGGTTGGGGAAACAGCCGCTAGAATTCGAGCAATACGCCCAGCTGACCATTATAAAGGGAAAGGCATTAAATATGCTGAGGAAAGGCTGCGTCTTAAACCCGGCAAATCAGGCAAAGTGGGCAAGAAGTAGCGGTTATTATGATGAGTGCACGAAATTCAAAAGCAATGCGGGAAATACGGCACAGACGGGTGAGGCGGAAGATTATGGGAACAGCCTCACGACCCCGTTTATCCGTTTTCCGTAGCCTGAATCATATCTATGCCCAGATTATTGACGATTCTACAAGTCAAACTTTACTCTTAATGAGCACTCTTGACTCACAGGTGAGAAACCAGACCGATGGGATGGTGAAAGCTAAAAAGGCTGAGATAGTAGGGACTTTGCTTGCTGAGAAAGCATTGAATAAAGGGATTAGACAGGTAGTGTTTGACCGTGGTGGCTATAAATATCAGGGCAGAGTCAAGGCTTTAGCCGAGGCTGCCAGAAAAGCTGGATTGGAATTTTGAGGTTAGCTTTATGAAAGCAGTCACCAAGATAAGAGGGAAAAAGGTTAAAATTGATGCCTCAGAACTAAGTCTCGAAGAGAAACTGCTAGGCATCGACCGTGTAACTAAAGTGGTTAAAGGTGGCAAACACCTTCGTTTCAGAGCTTTAGTGGTGGTTGGTGATCGCAACGGGCATGTAGGATTTGGTCTAGCCAAAGCAGCTGGGGTTCCTGAAGCAGTTCGCAAAGCAAGTGCTATGGCCAAGAAAGAGCTGATCCAGGTGCCTATAAAAGATGGCACCATCCCTCACGAAATTCTGGCTAAGTTTGGAGCATCTATGCTCTTACTAAAGCCGGCGGCGCCTGGCACGGGCTTAATTGTCAATAATATTGCTCGAGCCGTGCTTGAGTTAGCAGGCATAAAAGACGTCCTTGGCAAATCATTGGGTGGGGCCAGCAAGATCAATGTAGCTAAGGCGACAGTGCTTGCCTTGGCTAACCTGAGAAAAAGTGAGGAAGCAGCAATTCAGCCAGCACTCACAGATGTGAGTGCTGGGGAAGTGCCGGAAGAAAAAGTAGATGAAACAGAATGAATTACAGCCTCCCGTAGGCGCCAAGCGCAGGAAGAAACGTGTGGGTCGGGGAGATGGCAGTGGTCATGGCACCTATTCGGGGCGAGGTTGCAAGGGGCAAAAAGCTCGCTCTGGTGGTGGTGTGCGCCTTGGCTTTGAGGGTGGACAATTGCCTTTGATAAAGCGGCTACCACGGAAAAGGGGATTCACTAACGTATTTAAAACTAAATATAATATTGTCAATGTGGGGAAGTTAGCCATTTTCCCCCCAGGAACCGAGGTAACCCCTAATGAGTTGCTTCAGGCGGGGTTGATTAACACACTGGACCGTCCGACCAAAATCCTGGGCGCTGGTGATGTCCAGCATCTACTACAAGTTAAGGCTGACAAATTCTCTGCATCGGCGAAGAAAAAAATCCTTGCTGCTGGAGGGAAGGTAAAACAGGCTTAGAATGCAGCGCAAAACAACCCGACCACGCCTCGTTCAGGCAATGATGGACATATGGACATTGCCTGATTTGCGACAAAGGATCCTTTTCACTCTGGGCATCTTGGTCGTTTTTCGCTTTATAGCTCATGTTCCCTTGCCCGGCGTGGATCCCGGAGCCCTGAAAAAATTCTTTGAGGGAAGTCTCCTCTTCGGCATGCTCGACCTTTTTAGCGGTGGTGCCATGGCAGAGTTTAGTATAGCTGCCATGGGCGTTTACCCTTACATCACTGCGTCCATAATTATGCAATTGCTAGTTCCAGTAATCCCCAGTCTTCAGGCTTTATCTGAACAAGGGGAGCTCGGTCAACAGAAAATCAATCGCATTACCCACCTGATAACAATACCCTTGGCTGCTCTTCAAGGCTATGCCATGATTGCTTTGTTGCGTGCCAGTGGCGTCACTGTCGGGTCCCTTGAGCCATTAACCATAGCCAGCATAATAATAACAATGGTCGCTGGCACGATGTTCCTCGTGTGGCTGGGTGAATTGATTACTGAGCGTGGCATAGGGAACGGGATATCAATAATAATCTTTGCTGGCATCGTGGCTAGGGTGCCGGCGATAGTCGGTGAGGCTATTGTCGAGGCTCAAGCTGGACGACCCGGGGGGCTGATTGCCTACATTATTCTGGCCTTGGCTATACTGGTGCTTATCGTTATATTTATTGAAGCTCATCGTCGTATTCCTGTGCAATATGCTCGGAGCACTTTTCGTGGTGGCCGAATGTATCGCCAATCGGGTTCCACCTACATACCGCTGCGGGTTAATACTGCCGGCATGATACCGCTTATTTTTGCTATAGCCTTAATGCAACTTCCTGGTACCGTAGCTACATATTTTATGGATACAACGGGCCAGAATCCAAATTTCTGGAATACAATCCATGGTATATTTCAGGCCAATACCGCAGTGTACAACGTGTTGTACTTTGCTTTGGTAATTGGTTTCACTTTCTTCTACACCTTCGTGATATTTGAACAAATGAACCTACCTCAAACTCTGCAACAGCAAAGCGGCTTCGTCCCTGGGGTTCGGCCAGGCAAGGCAACGGCTGATTATTTGAATGGAATCATAAAGCGCATTACCTTCGGTGGTGCCCTCTTTCTAGCTATAGTGGCGATTATGCCTTTCGTGGCCCAAAAAATAACCAATGTTTCAGCATTGACAATCCAGAGCACTGCTTTGCTTATAGCTGTTGGCGTGGCTCTGGACACCATGAAACAATTAGAAGCCCAACTAACCATGCGCCGCTACGAAGGTTTTCTAAAGTAATGTACATTATCATGCTAGGTGCTCCGGGGGCAGGGAAGGGAACTCAAGCAGATATTCTCTCTCAAGAAATGAATTTACCTCATATAGCTTCCGGGGATTTGTTTCGTCAGGCGTTAGAGAAGAAGACGCGGGTTGGTCTCTTGGCTAAGAGCTATATGGACAAGGGAGAACTAGTTCCCGATGAGATAACCATTAAGATGATTCTGGAGAGAATTAGTCGGCCAGATTGTGCCTTGGGCTGCATTCTCGACGGTTTTCCTCGGACTTTGCATCAAGCTAAAGTTCTGGACAAGGCCCTTAAGGAGCGAGGGAAAAGTATAGATAAGGCGATATACATTGAAGTGCCCGATGAAGAGCTGGTGAAACGCCTCAGTGGCAGATGGCTTTGCCGAATTTGTCAGACACCCTATCACGTGACAAGTTCACCGCCTAAAACATCGGGGAAGTGCGATAAATGCGGAGGTGAATTGTATCAACGTTCTGATGATAGGGAGGAGACAGTAAAGGAGCGACTTAATGTTTTCTTTGCTCAAACTGCCCCCATTCTTGATTATTATGAGAAACAAAGTAAACTAATTAGGGTCAATGGTAACTTAGGTATACAGGGAGTGGCCGGAGAAATAATCTCTGCACTCAAAGGACGCATGTCACCCTGAGCCCCGACTTGTCGGGGCGAAGGGTCTCCGAGATTCTTTGGTCGTCCCGATACATCGGGACTCCTCAGAATGACATTGGGAGTAAGCAGGGATAAAATAAATGATAATTATAAAATCTAATGAAGAAATAGCTATTATGCGGAAGTGTGGTAAAATCCTCGCCAGTATTTTAGATAAACTAAGAACGGAAGTAAGAGTGGGGATTAAGACTGGTCAGTTGGACATAATTGTGGCTGAGGAATCGGAAAAAAGGGGAGTTATACCTTCTTTTAAGAACTATCGCGGCTTCCCTGCGAGTTTGTGTGTTTCGGTTAATGATGAAATAGTTCATGGCATTCCTGGTGAGCGAATATTACAAGAAGGAGACATCGTTTCGTTAGATGTTGGGGCAAAACTTAATGGCTTTCATACCGATGCTGCCATAACTATTGGTGTGGGGCAGATAAGTAAGGAAGCCGAGGAACTAATCGCGGTCACAGAGGGTAGTTTAAAGGCCGGCATCGCTCAAGCCAGAAATGGGGCGCGGGTAGACGATATCTCATTTGCTATTCAAGATTATGTTGAATCAAGAGGATTTTCCGTGATTAGAGAATATACCGGACATGGAGTAGGTCGGGACTTGCATGAAGAGCCCCAGATACCTAATTTTGTAGTTGGAAAAGGTCCCCTGCTTCGTAAAGGCATGACTCTGGCTATTGAGCCTATGGTTAATGCTGGAGATTGGCGCACTAGATTGGCGGCTAACGGGTGGACGGTGCTTACAGCTGATGGCAGCCTTTCAGCACATTTTGAACATACCGTTGCCATAACTGATAGCGAAGCTGAGATACTTGTTTAGGTATTATGTAGAAATGGCTAAGAAGGAGAGGATAGAGGTTGAAGGCAAAGTGATTGCAGTGTTACCTAATACTATGTTTCGTGTCGAATTGGCCAATGGACATCTGGTATTGGCTCATATCTCGGGCAAAATGAGAAAACACTATATCAAAATTTTGCCCGGGGATAGAGTTCTGGTGGAACTTTCCCCTTACGATTTAAGCCGGGGCAGGGTTACTTATCGGCTTAAATAGTTTGACAGGTTCGCTAAGAAAGTTTATCATAACGACGTTTGTTTGCATGGTGATTGGAAATGAAAGTAAGAGCTTCGGTTAAACCGATATGCAGAAAATGCAAGGTTATCAGGCGGAAGGGTGTGGTTAGGGTTATTTGTGAGAATCCCAAGCATAAACAGAGGCAGGGGTGATAGGCTATGGCACGCATTGCTGGTGTAGACCTTCCTAAAGATAAACCAATTTGGGTAGCTTTGCAGCGCATTTACGGCATTGGCCCGACATCAAGCAAGCGCATTTTGGCTGCCGCTGATATCGATCCTGGTCTTAGAGTTAAGGAACTCAGTGAGGGACAAGTTGGCCAGATTCG
The DNA here is from genome assembly GCA_013388845.1 of Chloroflexota bacterium. Taxonomy (GTDB): domain Bacteria; phylum Chloroflexota; class Dehalococcoidia; order GIF9; family AB-539-J10; genus RBG-13-51-36. The sequence continues at coordinate 19,523 of JACAEN010000006.1, forward strand.
AGATGTTATTGACAAAAATTACAAGGTGGAAGGCGATCTCAGGAGAGAGACTCAATCTAATATAAGGCGGCTTATTGAAATTGGTTGCTATCGAGGTATAAGGCATCGCATGAAGCTACCAGTTCACGGACAGAGAACGCGCACAAATGCTCGAACCAAAAGAGGGCCAAGGAAGACAGTGGCAGGTAGGGGTCAGAAGCGTGGCTTAGCTAAGAAGTAAGGAGTTTGTTTGCTAAATGGCGAAGAGGAAAAAGGCTCACAAAAAGGTTAGCGAAGGCAGAGTTTATATCCAATCTACCTTTAATAACACTATTGTTACTATCACTGATATGCAGGGTAATGTTATCGCTTGGGGGAGCTCTGGCACTGCTGGGTTTAAGGGTTCTAGAAAAGGAACTCCTTACGCCGCCCAACTAGCCGCTAGAGACACAGCACACAAAGCGATGAATGACGGCTTGCGCCGGGCTGAGGTTTATATCAAGGGCCCTGGCAGTGGACGTGAAGCAGCTATTCGCGCCTTGCAAGCTGCAGGAATCACTGTTACAGCTATTAGAGACGTGACCCCTATCCCGCATGATGGCTGTCGACCACCAGGTCGGAGAAGGGTGTAAGATGGCTCGCTATACTGGCCCAGTTTGTCGCTTGTGTCGCCGCTTTGGAGAAAAACTAATGCTCAAGGGCGAGAGATGCTCTACACCTAAATGCCCTTTGGAGAAGAGAAATAGTCCGCCTGGCGAACATTCCTCAGATCGAGGGCGCAGCCGGATGTCCGAGCGTGGACTCCAATTGCAAGAAAAGCAAAAAGTCCGCTTTAGCTATGGCGTTTTAGAAAGGCAGTTTCGTCGTTTTTTTGCCGAGGCTAAGAAAAGTCCGGGTGCCACTGGAGAAACCCTTCTTATATTGCTGGAAAGGAGACTGGATAATGTAGTTTATCGCCTGGGCTTTGCTGATTCCCGGGCTCAAGCCAGACAAATAGTTCGACATGGTCACATCCTTGTTAACGGACGCAGAACAGATATACCTTCTTTTTTGGTGAAAGCCGGTGACATTATAAAATGGCGGGAAGCTAGTAAAAAAACAGAATATTATAAGACGATGGCTGAAAAAGTTGACGGAAAAACTATCCCCAGCTGGTTAACCTTGGACAAAGAAAACATGACCGGCAAAGTATTAAATTTACCTAGCAAGAATGATATTGAAGCTGGATTTAATGAAAAGGCCATTGTTGAATATTATTCGAGGTAAACCATGCTTGAATTAGCTATCCCCACTGTAAATTGTGTTGAAAGCAGCGGCAATTATGGCCGTTTTATTGCTGAGCCCTTAGAGCCGGGTTTTGGAATCACCTTGGGTAACGCTTTGCGGCGTGTGCTTCTTAGCTCCCTGCCCGGTGCCGCGGTAACATGGGTCAGGATTGATGGGATTCAACATGAATTTTCCCCTATCCCTCATGTCAAAGAGGATGTCATGGAGTTCTTACTGAATGTCAAGCAATTGAGACTCTGTCCTCTTTCTCATCAGCCCGGGCAGTTGCTCTTGGAGGCGGAGGGGGAAGGCAAAGTCTGTGCCGGTGATATTAAACCCTCGGCTCATTTTCGCATTGCCAACCCAGAACTTTATTTAGCTTCTTTAGACTCTCCCCAGGCTAAACTTTACGTTGAACTTAACGTGGAGCTGGGGAAAGGTTATTTGCCAGCTAAATCGGCTGACGGTTTACCTGTGGGAGCGCTGCCAGTAGATGCCATCTTCTCTCCAGTGCGAAAGGTCAATTTCTCTGTAGAACCTATTAGGCCTGGCCAAGAGGGAAGTCCAGAGAAGCTCATCTTGGAGATTTGGACTGATGCTACTATTTTACCCTGGCAAGCGCTTAGTCACAGTGCTGCCATCTTAATTAACCAGTTCTCTTCCTTCAAGAGCCTTGAAGTTCCTATGGCTGGAGCTTTGGCTATTTTGCCTGAGCAATATAATACTCCTCTGGAAGAGCTGAATTTGTCAACGCGCTCCCGTAATAGTTTGAGGAGAGCGGGTATTTTCACCCTGGGACAGTTGATAGAGAAAAGCCGGGAGGGTTTACCGCCATTGCCTGGCTTGGGAGCAAAGTCTCGAGCTGAAGTGGAAGAGTTACTGGCAAAATTAGGTTCTCCTATTCCTGAGAAGAAATAGAGTATGAGGCACAAGCTAGCAGGACGGAAATTAAGCAGGCCGACAGGGCAAAGGTGGGCATTGTACCGAAACCAGGTTACTGCCCTTCTGGCTCACGAAAAAATCATTACCACTGAAGCTAAGGCTAAAGAAGTTCGCAGTCTAGCAGAAAAGATGATTACTTTAGGTAAGGATGGGAGCCTTGCCTCCAGGCGGCAGGCCTTGGCTTTTATTACTGATAAAAAAGTAGTTGACAAGCTGTTTAGGGAAATTGCTCCAGGCTATGCTGACCGTAACGGGGGCTATACGAGATTGCTAAAGTTGGGGCCTCGCCCTGGTGATAGTGCGCCTTTGGTTCAAATTGAATTGGTCAAGTAAGTTTGTCTTGCTCATAGAATATGACGGCACCCGATATCATGGCTTTCAATGGCAGGTTGGCTTGCCCACAGTTCAAGATGAGCTGGAACAGGCTATAAAGCGATTTTGTGGGCAAAGCAGCCGGGTTATAGCAGCTAGCAGAACTGATGCTGGTGTGCATGCCAAAGGACAGGTGGTGAGCTTCTGGGCAAAATCTACATTGGATACCATGACGTTAGTTAGAGCATTAAATTATTATTTGCCCAGCGATATCGCGGTTAAAGCGGCTTACCGGGTTAGCGATGATTTTAATGTCCGACGCGATGCTCTGAGCCGAGAGTACCATTATTATATTTTAAGTAGCGATACCCGATCGCCATTTAGTCAGAGGTTTGCATTATGGGTGCCCAAAATGCTAGACATAGAGGCTATGAATGAGGCTTGCCAGCTTATCCAAGGTGAACATGATTTTGCCTCCTTTGCCAGTTCTGTGGATGACAGCAAGAGCACGCTGCGTAATGTTTATGAAGCGGGAATTGAGAAGAAAGGAGATTTCGTCGTTTTCCGTATCGTGGCTAATTCCTTTCTGCCCCATCAGGTACGAAGCACGGTAGGTCTTTTAATCAGGCTAGGCCTGGGTAAGATAAGTATCGAAGATTTTCGTGATATAATGGAGGCAAAGAGTTTAGGTTTGGCTGGTCCTCTGTCGCCAGCCTGCGGGTTATGCCTTAAGAAGGTTAATTATTCTAAGCCCTTGGGAAGCTAGAGATGAAAACTTATAGTCCTAAAGCTAAAGATATCGAACGAAAGTGGTGGGTGATTGATGCCACTGATAAAACTTTGGGAAGAATAGCAACACAGGTAGCTAACTTGCTTATGGGCAAACATAAGCCGATTTATGCTCCTCATATTGATACAGGTGACTACGTTGTAGTAATTAATGCTGCCAAAGTAAAGGTGACTGGAAAGAAAACCGAGCAAAAAACCTATTATAGGTATTCTGGATACCCCGGCGGCTTGAAGAGCCAAAAGCTTGAAGAACTGTTTAGGAAAGACCCTAGCCGCGCGGTTGAACTTGCGGTTAAAAGGATGTTGCCCCATAATAGTTTGGGCAGAACTATGTTTAAGAAACTCAAGGTCTATCCTGGAACTGAGCATCCACACCATGCTCAAATTAGAGAGAAACGTGAGGAGCAATGAAAGAAGAAAGTTACATTTGGGGAACGGGTAAACGCAAATGTGCTATAGCCCAGGTCAGGCTCTTACCCGGCGACGGGGAGATAATTATCAATGATAAGCCTTATCAGGAGATTTTCACTCGCGTTGAGCATCGCCGTATGATTGAGCATCCTTTCTTAGCTACGGATACGATGGGCAAATTTCGTGTCACAGTGAAGGTAAAGGGGGGTGGTATAAATGGGCAGGCCGGAGCTATTCGCCATGGTATTGCTCGAGCTCTGGCTAAAGAAAACGAGGTATTTAAGCCTTTGTTACGCAAAGAAGGCTTGCTTACTCGCGACGCCAGAATCAAAGAACGTAAGAAATACGGACTCAAGAGAGCTCGCAAGGCTCCACAATACACCAAGCGCTAGCCGTGCTCCGACTTATCAGTAGGCAACAGGGAGCTGTCTTTCAGATTGTCTTTAATCCCAACTTTAACAGTTTCATAACCAGACGCTCTCAGGCATCATGCCATTGCTCTCGGCGGGAGAAACAGCTATAATATTAATCTGCTGGGGATTAGTCTAGCGGTAGGACAGCGGGCTCTGGACCCGTGAGGCCAGGTTCGAATCCTGGATCCCCAGCCAGACTGGCGCATTCGTCTAGGGGCCTAGGACGCCTCCCTCTCAAGGAGGAGATCACCGGTTCAAATCCGGTATGCGCCACCAAATACCTATTCGGAATACTGCTAGGCTAGCTTGCTCAAGTAGCACCCTCGCTAATTTCCTTTAGTCTTGTTACCTTTCTCTTCTATGTGCTAAACTTTCCCGCAAATAAATAAATGAGAAAGCGCGTTTTCTCTGGATTCCGCCCCACGGGCCGACAACATATCGGTAACTATCTGGGAGCAGTACAGAATTGGGTTGCCCTTCAGGATGAATATGACTGCGTCTACTGCGTGGTGGACATTCATGCCCTCACCACTCTGGAAAGCACGGAATCCCTTCGGGAAGATATTTACGAAATGGTGCTGGACTGGCTGGCGGCTGGCATTGACCCACAAAAGAGCATCATCTTTGTTCAATCTCATGTTCCTCAAGTTGTGGAGCTCCATACTTTGTTCAGTATGCTGACTCCCTTAGGCTGGCTATTGCGTGTTCCGACATTTAAGGAAAAGGTGAAGATGCAGCCGCATAATGTCAATTATGGGCTGGTGGGCTATCCTGTTCTCATGACTGCCGATATTGCCCTTTACAAGGGGGAAGTTGTTCCTGTAGGCGAAGACCAGCTTCCTCATCTGGAATTGGCTCGAGAAATAGTGCGGCGGTTCAACTCCATTTATGGATTTGTATTTCCTGAGCCGCAGGCGAAGCTCACTAACTTTCCCTTAGTTTTGGGTCTGGATGGGGTTCAGAAGATGAGCAAAAGTTATAATAACCAAATTGAAATAGCAGCCTCACCTGAGGAAATCTCGCAGCGAGTTATGACCGCCGTTACGGACCCGGCGCGGAGACACCGCTCTGACCCCGGGCATCCCGAAATTTGTAATGTTTTCCGCCTCCACAACTATTTCACACCAGCTCGAGTGGAGGAAATTGCCGCAGAGTGTCGGAGTGCCCGCATCGGCTGTGTGGATTGCAAAAAGATACTGGCTAAGAGCATCAGTTCCCATCTGGAGCCTTTCCGGGAAAGGCGGGCTGCTTTAGTCTCTAAGTCTAATTATGTCACTGAAGTTCTTGCCGATGGCGCTAATCGAGCTGAAGTTATCGCTAAGGAGACTATCAGAGAGGTCAAGGAAAAAATGAAGCTCCTTCAGCGTGCCGATTTGGAGCGACTCAAGTAAGGCATACCCAGCATCTCGAAAATCATGTCCTGCATCATGCTTCCCAATGGCTAGGAATTCAGCGCGGACAAGTCCATCGGACAACATCATCACTTCAGCTTCATAATTAAGTGAACCAACAAGGCATTCGATCTCAATGAGCAAATTCAGCTATAAACTGGTGAGAGGCGATATCGAGTTGTCAGAAGCCTTCAAGGTGAGGAGGCAGGTGTTTGTCCGCGAACAAGGCATTCCAGAGGACTTGGTGTTTGATGGGCACGACCGGGAAGCGCTGCATATTGTGGTCAAAGATGGGGAGAGAGTTATTGGCAGTGCCCGAGTTCAATTTTTTGGCGACAACCAGGCCAAGTTGGAGAGAATGGCTATCTTGAAACGCTACCGCCGTGAAGGCGTCGGCAGGAAAATGCTCCTGTTTCTGAGTGCAGTATTGAAGGATAAACAGGTGCAACAGGTAATTATCCACGCCCAATTGGAAGTTGTTCCCTTCTATAAGTCATGCGGCTTTCACGAAACGGGCTTGCCATTCGAGGAAGCTGGCATCCAACACATAAAGATGCGTAAACGACTTTGACCCAGGGCAAGGTCTTGACACGAGTTGATGCGGGTTGTAACATACCGCCTTAGTCAATTTGCCCGAAAACAACCGACCCAATTCAGTAAGCGGGGTCTCGCCAAATCTGGGAGGGGTAGATGAGAGTAGCAATCACAAGTATCATCTTAGCCATTACACTAGCCTTAGTCTTTTCCTTGCCGGCTCTAGCTCAGGACAGCGCCACCATTACCATCACCATGATCGGGCTCAATGAGATTTCCATCACTCTGGATAAAACAGAATGGTCACTGGGAGAAGTGGCTTCCAACACAGAGTACGAGACAAGCCCGTCGATAGAGTGGTGCACACTGACTGTACAGGGCACTTGTAATGTGAACACCTTTATCGTAGGCGATGATGCTAAATGGGTTGATAATCCTAACGACTATAAGTGGACGCTGAGTAATGATGGCAGCAATGGGGAACACATATATGGATTATGGTTTCGTATATCTGGCGATACCGAAGCTAACGGACGCGGTTATGTCCCCATCACCAAAACACAGAGCGAGTTCTGGCCCTATCCCGGAGGCCCAGGCTCCAGCTTAGCCCCCGGCGATACGAAGCAATTTGGCCTGAGATTGCTGACTCCCACCTACTTCTATAGTGGCCGGCAGATGCAAACCCAGATCACCATAAGCGCAGCGGCTGCCTGATGATGTGGCGTATCAAATTACTTGGGCTCATCGCTGCTTTTCTGGTCATGTTCTTGCCTTCTTTTACTGTGGCTCAGGGCTTCAGCGTCTTCCCCGCCGAGGTAAAAATAGATGACTTACCCCCGGGACAGGGGGCAGAATTCGAACTCACTATTCGCAATAAGGATGAGATAGCTCATAATTTCACCTTCACCACCTTTCAGCCTCCCGAAGAGGAAAGAAGGGCAGGGAGGGCTGAATTCCCCGATGAAAGCTGGGTAAGTTTTTCTCCTCAGGAAATCGAGGTGCCTGCTAACTCTGAAACCAATGTAGCAGTAATGGTAGCTGTACCACGAGAGGGAAGATGGACAGACCAGGACTGGGAGATATGGCTAGGAGTTGCCTCAGAATCCACCGACCTGTTGGCGGTGAAGCTGTATGTTCGTCTGCTGGTGTCCACGAGTGCCACTGGGCCCAATACAGCATTGGTCGGTGGTATCGCGGCGGGCATAGTCCTCATTAGCTGTGGTGCTTACTATTACTTCCGGCGCAGAACCAAGCCCCAGCGAGTCTAAGCTCCGACGCACGAGGCTAAAGTCTCATCCTCAACAAAACTAAATGTCAAAATCCAAACGGCTTACTTGCCTGCCTGCTATACCTGCTTGCCGTACCTGCTCGCCGTATGACTCCAGCAGGCGAGTGACTCTAGCAGGTGGAAGACTTTGGCAGGCGAGCCGAACCCTGGCTTGCTTACGCCAAAGCTCCCGGCTGCCATAGCTGTGCGGCGGGCAGGTTAGATGCCAAGACTGCCTGTTCCCTTAAATCTCCCCTTAAAGTAAGGGGGATAAAGGGGGTTATTTCTACTGTTTTTATCTTTTTCGTCTCCTGCTAGGGGAGAGGATTTTTCCCCCTCTCTATATGGGAGAGGGCTAGGGTGAGGGTAAGGAGCAAATCTAAATTTCAAATTCAAAACCGTTTTGGTCATTGGAATTTTGAATTTTGACACTGTTTAGAGTTTAGGGTTTGATGCTTAGGATTTCTAAGGTCATAGTACTATTTTCTATGCAAAACAGTACCAATAGGTGATTCCCCCGAACCTGGCTGGCTGGTATGCTGAAGATAGTAGAGGCGACATGACAATAGCCAACTCTATCTCTCAGAGTTATGAAGCTAAGCTGGTTGAGAGGCTCCGCGCGGGCGACAAGGCTGCCAGGGAGGAATTTTATAACATTTATAGGAGCAGACTCTATGCCCTGGTATTCGAGCAGGTGGGACGAGATCGGACCGTAGCTGAGGATTTGGTTCAGGAAATATTCCTGGCTGCCCTGGGTTCGCTTCATAAATTTCGTGGCGACAGCCAGCTTTACACCTGGCTGCGCAGTATTGCGTTGCACAAGATACATGACTTTTATCGTCACCAGGGGCGAGAGCCTAAACCCCAGAAATCGTCACCCGATTTTAATGCCTTGGAGCTAGAGCAAATCGGGGATGAGAAACCAGCGACCTTCACCGAGATGGAGTCCGAGGAGGTTCGCCAGTCAGTTCACCAGGCTTTGGCGGGCTTGCCTAAAGATTATCAAGACGTGTTGGTATTGAAATACCTCGAAGGGATGCCCGTGCTGGAGATAAGTCAGGTTATGGGGCGTTCACCAAAGTCGGTGGAAGGATTGCTGGCACGAGCTCGGAAGGCTATGCGGGCTCGCCTGGAAGAGAATAACCGCGGAAACCACGAGAAGTAGTTATCCGACACGACTTCGCAAGGAATCCAAATGCTCCAGTTGGAAATATAGGAATCGTTTTGGGAATTTGGATTTTGGTTATTTGATATTGTCCCGACTGTGCCGAGGATGCTCGATGGAATCGGCATTTAGGATTCAGGGTTTGGTGCTTAGAATTTGCCCATAGCTTTCTTGCAAGCATGTCTGTCCACATATTAGCAGGAACTTAGTCCAAGGATGTTGTCTTGGCAACCGCCTGCAAAGCATTGACCAGCCCCTGCCCCACACCATCGGCAGCAATGGGAGTGCAAGTGTTCTCAATAGCCCATCGCGCCTCGTCGTTGACTGCGCCGTTGCCGTTGATATCCTCAGCCACACTGAAAACCAGGGCAGCCACGCCTGAGACATGAGCCGTGGCCGCTGAGGTTCCCGTCTTATAGCCATATTGATTATCAGGCAGTTCCGAGTAAATGTTAAAGCCGGGAGCGGCTACATCCACCCAGTCGCCATGGCTAGATAACAAAGCTAAGGAATCGTTTCTATTGATGCCGGCCACTGCCAGGCAATTCACATAATAAGCGGGATAGGCAGGCTCTGACCCACCTTTATTGCCGGCCGCGGCGATAATTATCGCTCCCTGGCTCCAGGCATAATTTACTGCCTCTTCCAAATTCGGTGATGCTCTCATGGACAGGCTTATGTTAATAACTCTAGCCCCGTGGTTCACCGCCCAGATGATGCCTTTGGCGACCACCGCTGGCTCGCACTTTCCCGAATCATCAGCCACCTTCACGTTTATTAGACGACATTCCGGAGCAATGGCGGCAATGGTGCCGGCCATGTGTGTCCCGTGCCCGTAAAGGTCATCGCTTGTCGGGCTATTGGTGAAATTGACCTCAGCTATCACCCTGCAAGCCAGATTTGGATTATCCTTACTGATGCCCGTATCCAGCACAGCTACTATAATTGATGGGTCTCCTCTGGTTATTTGCCAGGCTTGAGGTGTCTCAATCTTGCTCACCCCCCACCTCTCAGCTAGATAGCCGTCATCGGGGGAATACGCTGCGTATGGTGAGGAATCGTAGCTTGGGGAATCAGTATAGCCCGTGCCTTCTACATAATAAACAGACGAATAACTGTAAGCTGCCGCGCTTTCTCGGGCCAGTAACACATCGTACAGTAAACCGGCGACGAGTATTACCTCGACGACCGTCAGAGCTATGGCTAAATGTTTTAGCCTCTTCATATACATTATATATAGCAGCCATCCAATTCAACTAGAATCACCCATCGGTACCGTTTCGGTACTGTTTTACCTAGAATTTAGTAATAGCACGTTCTGCCCAGAACTTATTGACTTAGGGAGGTTCATGGTCATGCGCCTGACCTCAGATGTCATTGCGAGCCCCGACAAGTCGGGGCTCGCAATCCCAATCCTGCAGCACGAGGCTAAAGCCTCGCACTACAATTCTTGCATTTTGCTTTTTGACCCTTGGCTTCTCCTCTATCCTCAAGCCTGGCGCTTTAGCCCCGGTATCTACTATTGGAGTGACAAATCAGGGAAAAATCACCTAAAAGTACTGGGAAAAGCGAGGGATTTTTTCCTTTTTGGCGACTAAATATGTGACAAAGGTAATAGTTAATTAGTTCCGCTGCCAAAACCCGCAGGTCTGGAATATGAACAAAAAGGGAGGGAAGATTATGAATAAATCTCTGAGAGCTATCCTGATATTGTGCACAGTATTCCTTCTAACCTTGGCTGTGACGCCGACCGCCTTAGGTGAGGAGGCTTCGTCTATGTACCTCATCGTGGACTGGGCGGGAAATGTCGCTATGAAGCACCTTGACACCGATGGGCGTCTAACGGAAGACTTGCTTGCATCCAGCTTTGATGGCCGACACAGCTTGTTCTTGGAGCAAGGGACTCATGCTCCCACTGTTAATGGAGAGACGCGTTACGTGATAGTAGTTAGGGAACTTGAGGAAATACCTGCTCTTCCTGAGAATACTGTGGCGGTCGTAGCCTTTGACATAATTCCAGCCGGCGCTCGTTTCGACAAGGACATCGTCTTGACGCTGAGTCTGGATGAATCACAGTTGCCCGGGAATGCTCAAAATGTATTCATGGCTTATTATGATGACGTTAGTGGAGCCTGGGTACCCTTGGAGTATGAAACTGGTGGGCCAAATGGTGTAACGGAACTCACTCTCTCTGCGGCGATAGACCACTTCAGCATATTTGGTGTGCTGGTTGAAGTTACCCAGCTGCCCGCGCATTTTACAGCTAGCGGCTTAAACATCGTGACCAGCGGGCAAACCGCCAGCATTGCTGCCAACATAGTCAACGACGGTGGGCGGGAAGGCACCTATATTCTTGAGCTAAGGCTGAATGGAGAACCAATAGATACTGCCATGGTGGTACTGGGTGCCGGGCAGAGCCAGCCGGTGAGCTTCACCGTGCCTGGATTGCGTCACGGGCAGTATGAGGTGGAAGTAGCTGGGCTGAGTGACGAGTTCACAGTATCACGACCCATCGCCTGGTGGCTTGTTGTCGTCATAGCAGTGGCGGCGGGCTTCATTATCTGGGAAGTGGTCTGGAGAAAGAGAAAGACAGCTAAGGAAGGATAAGCGAGCATCGAGCTGGGTTATCCTTCTCTATCTCTGATTGTCGTCGTGAGCCCCTCATGAATCGGGGTCGGGTGTGGCAATCCCCACGGCTAAATTCCAAATGCCAAAACTACCTCTTCCTTTCAATCTCCCCCTTAGAGTAAGGGGGATAAAGGGGGTTATTTCTATTATTTCCATAACTCCCCTGTCCCCTCTTATCTTAAGAGGGAAATCTTTGGGAAAATTGATGAAATCAGGTTGCTCAGGTGGCAAAACCGTTTAGTCCC
>JACAEN010000007.1 GCA_013388845.1 Chloroflexota bacterium
GGGTTTCAGGGTTATTGCCCGGGGCAAGAAGTACCAGGTTGCCAGTTACGAAGAGTTCTTGATGAAATAACAATGAGATTACTGTCAGCTTTAAACATCAGTTATCACTCAGGTTGTTAAGCTGGCTTCCATTGGCCTTCATCATCTTCCTCGGGCACAGTGAGAAGTGGAAGAACACCGCCGCTATCATCCACCCGTAGGTCAGGACATCGGTCGGGGAGAAAAGGGTTATGGCACTCATGATGTAGGCACCGTGGTAGTGCCCCTCAAGATAGCCTGCGGCAAACTGCTCGGCGGCAAGCATGATGGTGGTCAGCCCCATCGCCCAGTACAGCAGTGTAGGTTCACGGCGGTACTTCCGCACCCAGTAGAGCAGATAACCAAGCAGGAACACCGCACCGGTGGTCAGACCTCCGGCGTAGAAGATGACCGTCCTTGTATTCTCATCCACCCACTGCGGAAGTGTTACCGAGGGGTTAATACCCAGGAAGCCCAGCTTGAGCTCGCCGAAGGTGACTCCCCGGATGGCCGCTGCCAGGATATGCGCCGCCTCGTGAATGAAAACGACAGCAATAGCTATCAAGACTACGTATAGTACTAAATATCCGAACTGGCGGCGACTAAGTTTGAGTTTCCTTGCTTTCATGGTCTCCCTGTTTTCCCTTCACTTCATTGATAGGCAGCACCGAAGCCGGCTTATGTCCGTTATTGCAGATCCTGAAGCCCAACCCGGATTTGTTCTTGCCGTTTATCCGGGACATTATCCGGTCGATAACATCGGTGCTGACAGATAGTGCCATACTACCGGTGCCTGACTCCCCGTGCTCGATAGCGAGGCTGAAGACGATTTCTTGGAGCTGTGCTGGTGTGCATCCTTCGGAGTGTCGGGCAATATAGTCCCTGGCTGATTCTTCCAGCGGTATCCGCTCGCAGAGCCGATTGATAAGCTCTCGCCGCTGCTCCATATCGGGCCGGGTCAGCTTAATTACACGGTCAAAGCGGGCGGGGCGCTGTGCCAGCGCCTTGTCCAGCGTCTCCAGGCAGTTGGTGGTGGCAATGGTGACGATTTCTTTCCTTTCCTCAATGCCGTCAAGAACGGCTAGCAGGGATAGCAGGGCAGGCCCCTTCTGATAGCCGAACTCCTCACGGTTCTGCCCGATGAGGTCGATGTCCTCAATGAAGACTAGGCACGGCGCCAGGTCCTGTGGCAGCTCGTAAAGCTCGGTGATGTAGTCGTCATCACTCAGGGCATAGGCACTGGTGGTAATGCAGGTCATACCATCGGCTTCCGCCATGAGGGCTTTGCAGATGATGGTCTCGCTCGCTCCGGCATGAAAATACCCGACAAGCTCACGAGCTACTTGGTCAAGCGGTTACCGAAGAGTGTCCTAGCTGCCCCCCTTCGGCAATGGGCATGCCAACTGGCTCTACGCTTGGCTGAGGCGGATGCCCTCGGAGACGGCTTTTTGGACCTGCTGAGGGGCCAGCTACGCGCGGAAGACTTGCTGATGGCAATGACTGAGGTTCATGCGCCCGCATCAGTTAGGTACGTCCACGGCCTAGCTGTTGCCCTCTACCCGGAACTGGCGGAGCGTTTTGTCGAACAGTGGCATGCGGATGATTCTCTACCAATGCGGTTTGGCGAATATATGCGACATCGATCACAGGTCGCCATCGCTGCGGAGATAGCTGCGACTATCTGCGGCACCCTGCGCCTCGGCGGCGATGACACTCCTTTCACCACTCTTCTAGAGGATTTCCCAGAGAGCTGGTGGACGGAACGATTTCGGAGGGAGACAAGACCCCAGAACGTGAGCACTGCCTTCAACTGGCTCTTTCGGCTAGACCACACGTTCGCACGACAGGTCTTCGACCAGGCTTATCAGGACCCACGAAGGAGCAAGCGCCTGTACTGGTTGATCCACTCTTGTCTGGCGAGCCAGAACCCACAAATTATGGAGGAGTTCGCTCGTACCTTGGGCGAGGTGGCACCAGATTCACTAGCAGCAGCCCTTGAGCCCTTCTGGAGCCCACATGGCAGGCACAAGACGCTCTGGTCCCGATTTCTCCTCGATGTCCAGTTTATCCAAAATCCTCGAACGCAGGGGATGGTTCTCTCCAGCTTGGCCTTTGTTGGGTGCCCACTACCCGAGCATTTCCGAAGATCTCTCATCCGTTCTTGGGTCAGAGGGGAGGGTGGACAGGAGTTCAGGCTTCCGGCTCGTTTGAGTCTGGTAAAGTCACCCGGTGCTATTCGGCATCTCCTACAAGCATTCGCTTGTTGGAATGATTACTCCGTGTATGAGGCGATAGCCAGTGTAGACGCCGACCGCCTCGTTAAGCGTATTCAGGAAGGGGCCATTGATGACCTCAACGAAGCGGTGCGTTTATTGCGTGCCCTCACCGCCATGGTTATTCGGACAGGGCTGAAACACGATGCTGCCGGGAACCAGACTCTGAACAGGGTCAAGACTCTATCTGAGCGCATCGCCTTCGAACTGTATCAGCACGTTACCGGTCTTGACCGATGGGGCATACCCAGGCTGGAGCAGTCTCCTTGGCTGTTGCAGGTTGACCTGCCGAGGCTCATCGATGTACTCGGTTATTGGAGCCAAGAGCGGGCAAGTGAGTTACTCCGGCGTGTCGCTCAGCCGCACGTTATTAAGGCGATTCTCCAGGGACAGCGTCTTTATCCATATTCTGAGACCATCCTTAACTTTGGCTGGCTGGCCCGAGTGGCTTCCCGGTATAGCGAGCCCGTTGCCATTGACACTGCACCACCACGATGGGGAGAGCGGGTTTCCGCCGCCGTCAAGCTGTGGGCTACACTTTGGCTCCGACACACGAAATGGCGCGATGATGCGTTCATTCAAGCGAGTGAGGAGCAAAAACGCCGTGGCTTGCTCCGACGTGGCTGGGAAGTCGTGACTTTGATGTTAGCTTCCCTCGAGCGTGAAGACCTGCTGGCGGGCGATAACAAGTCTCTCGAATTATTCGCAGAGGCAGACCCCGCATGGCTTGAGGTAGCGCTGGAGGCGGCTCTCATTTCGCCCAATCTCCGTGAGTTGATCCGTCGATACCTGCCAAGAGTTGCCGAGAACATGGAACTTGGGTACTGGACTGCCCACCTTGAGGCATCGCGGGTCGCACTTTTAGTTAAGCGCCTGTGACTGCTGACGATCAGTTACCTGCTGAAAAAATGTTAGACAGGGGCAGGGCTAGCTACATTCCACAGGTAACACAGGCCTTTGGTTCAATGCCTACCTGAAAGTCTTTCGCTCAGAGTAAGGAAAAATCCGAGGCTCACTACTGGCTGCGATGTAACAATTGTCAGTCTTGTTTGCCACGATAACCGCATCACACAGAGTACCATATTGTTACTGCGTTTTATAATCCTAAATCTGTCATAAGGGTCACCAATTAGTCAGATGAGCTATTACTCTTGGGTATCTGGCGTATTATTAATCCAAAAACCAAGCTGGCAATGGCCAATATGCCGCCAACTATTCCAAAAGCTGTCTTGTAGTTTAAAGCACTGATAAGTAATCCCCCAGCCATGGGACCCGTTGAGTGTCCGATATCCATCACGCTGGAAAGCACGCCTAAAGCACCACCATGGCTGGATGCTTTTGACAAGTCAGCAACAAGCGCCGAAGTTGAAGCGGTAACAGTAGCCAGCCCTAAACCGAAAAAGCCAATAAGTATACCTAACAGCAGATAATTGTCGGAATAAGTCATAAAGACCATGGTTATACCACCAATTAAAAGCCCGGCTATTATCACCGGGATACGTCCGTATTTATCCGAAAAGCGTCCCATTATCGGTTTGGTTAATGTGGCAACTACTACCTGAATGGTAAATAATGAGCCAATCTCTATAGTGGAAAAACCGGCTTGCTCATCCAGAAATATAGGTAAGAACACCTCTAGGCAGCCAAATGCAAAATATTGAACTGCCTCAATGGCACTTGTTGCCAGAATGCCACGATGGGTCAATATTGTTTTAATATCACTCCATATTTCATTCCGCCCCCGCTTCAATGCCCCACCTACAGAGTCGGAGGTCGCTTTCGAGAGTGGCAGTCTGACTGCCGCTAGCAGCGCTGCGATTCCAATAACGCCGTCAGCAATATAGACCCAGTGGAAATTATCTCCGAAAATTAAGGCTCCTCCGACGAAGGGAGCCAGGAATCGTCCTACCATCGTTGCCGATGAATACCAGCCCATACGCTCACCGCGTTTTTCATCGAAAGTATCCGCCACCGCAGCCATAGCCACCGGACCGAGAATGGCAGTGGCAAAACCATGGTAAATGCGTACCAACACCAGGTGCCAGGGTTGACCAACCAGCAGGTACAAAAACGGAGCAGTGGCAAATACGACAGCAGCAATCAGAATAACCCGACGACGCCCAATAACATCGGAAAGGACTCCTGCCGGCAGGCTGACAACGATTCCGACCACGGTAGAAGCGGCGGCAATAAAACCAACCGTACTCATAGACACATCAAGAGCACGGATAAATAAAGGTAATACAGGGTTCTTGGCCATCGTGGAACTGAAAATGGCCAGCCCGCCCATAACACAGAGCAAGATAAATGGCGAGATTCTCAGTTTCATTTAGATCTCTCCACCGTTATCTTTAGCATTTGTACCATTTTGAGGGTCGAGGTTCTGTGTCCTATCATACGTTTCTTGTGTAAATGCAGCCAGTCTTGCTTCAGCTTCTTTTATTAGCTTGTCTACCTCTTCTCGCATGGTAACATCCCAAAAGTCGCGTTCCTTGGCTTCAGAAAGCCAGCGCTTTATCTTTCCCAGATCGCCTTCCAGTTCCTGTACTTCTTCAAAGTTAAATTCCTGTTGCTGGCACTCTCGTTCTATGTGGCGTAGCATCTTGTGGCACTCCTTGATTATCTCGCCATACTCTCTCTCCCTTTCTTGTTGGAACCTGTTAATAGCCCGTTGCTCCTGAGCTTCACTGAAATCAGTTACTGAGTACAGGTTTGCTGTGCCTTCCATTTCCTCTACTGAACTGAGAACGTCCTTGATCCTTGTCTCGAACGGTTCCGCTTTGGGTAATAGCCAGCCAGTTCCCTCCATCGATAAAGCTCCGAGCTTCTTTAACTGCCTCCAGATATAAACTCTTTTTCGGGAAGGCTCAGCTGGCAGCCAGTAGGTGAATAACAACCACTCCATTCATAAAACCTCTTGACAGTCATTCTAGCATAAGATTATACTTTGTAACAAGTGTTACATTAACCGTAGGGATTTGTTCGGAAAATATCCTGAAAATACATCAGGGAGGGTAGTTAGATGGATAATCAGCTGGAATATTACACAGAAACAGGCAAACTGAGGGACGAGTTTGATAAAGATCTCCCGGTAATGGAAGCCTATACTACCTTTCGCAAAGGAGTCTACCAGGATGGATCCTTGAGCCTGAAGAACAAAAGGCTTATTGCTCTGGCCTGTGGCCTCCAGTCGGGATGCACTCGCTGCGTTCAAGGACAGACTAAGGATGCTATTGCCGCCGGGGCGACAAAAGACGAAGTGCTGGAAGCAGTATCTGTAGCTGTGGTGATGGGTGGTACTGCCGTAAGCGCCGAGACATGGCGGGTGGTAAAGGTCCTGCAAGAACTCGGTAAGTGGTAGGTAGTAGAATATGAGTTCAGAAAGTAGTGAGAGGTCTCTATCTAACGAATCACATAACTAACAGACTATAGGAGGTAAATACTATGAAATGGGTTACTCGTTCGCACGTACACGTAGACCGCGTGGCTTGTCCCTGGCTTATAAAGAGGTTCGTTGATAATGAAGCCGAGTTCATCTTTGCACCACCCAGTCAGGTAATGGCTGTGGCCGAGCAGA
>JACAEN010000012.1 GCA_013388845.1 Chloroflexota bacterium
ACGAGCAGACTGTGAGCGAGATTTCGAACCCCGACCATCACCTTACATTCTACAACATACAATATGATGGGGCGCCTGGGGAGTGGCTTGTGCAGGTCGAGAACCAGTTTGGGAACTATACTCTGACCGTGCACGGTCCCATTGCGCTGGCTGTGCCAACACAGAAGGTCGAACCAAGGGCCCACAAAGAGCCGCTGAGCCTCGACCACTTCTTAGTCTATGCCGTCATCAACGGTCCGTGGGCAGATGTGAGTGTCGGTCTGGAGGACGAGTTCGGCAATGACACATCTGTCATGGTGGGGCAGACCTTCCTCTTCCTCAACCCCGTTAAGAAAACAATAGATACTACTGTAACGGAGATCGCGCATCCGGACGACCATCTGGTATTCTACATTATATATAACACCAAGGTTGACGGTCCGCAGGTGACCGCTGTTAATCAGCTCAGCAAAGATGAACAGACCCTCAACCTGGGCGAGCCAGCCACTCTGCTCGGCGTGCCATCCCAGAAGAAAGCTTGGGAAGAGCAGATCGACCACTTCACGTGCTACCCCTTGTTGGAGAACCTGGCGTTAAATAAGACTATACGCGTTAAGGACCAGTTCGTAGACATTGCTGCTACGGTGGGGCCAGCCTATTGGTTCTGCAATCCTGCCCAGAAGTTCTACGAGGTGTCAGGGCTGCCGATTTTGAACCCTGACCATCACTTCACGATATACGGCCTAACCGGCGTAGAGCCTAGGACATGGCTTGTGGATGTCACTAACCAGTTTGGGTCCCAGTATCTGACCGTGTTCGGTCCGGTCATGCTGGCTGTACCGACGCAGAAGTTGTTACCGGGGGAGCACGAAGCGCCGGTAGGTCTCGACCACTACTTGCTGTACGCTGTTATGTTTGCCGAGCCCCTGCAGATACCTATCGGTCTGGCAGACCAGTTCGGCACTGACCCCGGAGGGGTCACGGTGTGGAAGCCCTATTTATTCGCCAACCCTGTCGAGAAAACAGTCGGGCAGGAGGTAACGGAAATCGAGAACGAGCTGGCGCATCTGGTTTTCTACACGATATCAGACAGCGAGGTTTTTATTTCGCAGGTACTGGTTGACAATCAGTTCGTGGAACCGACCTACTACGACTTGGCCGGGCCATCAGCTATGCTCGCCGTGCCGTCCGTGAAGTTGCGTTTCGGTGAGACGCAGTAAACACAACCTCTGATCGTGTACAGCACTTCCGGCGGCTGGACGAGTAGCGCCGGTAAGCGAAGGGGCGGGTATAATCCCCGCCCCTTCGCATTGGCTCTACTAAACGGGGTCAACTCTACTTTTCCCATCCCTCTGTCATTGCGAGCGGAGCGTGGCAATCCCCTGTCCCCACTGAGATTGCTTCGGCTGGCTTCGTCGGCCTCGCAATGACAGGGTGGAATGTCATTCTGGCCAACGCGAAGAGCTCCATTTTGTCATTTGGATTTTGGAATTTGTTTGGCATTTGGGTTTTGGCATTTGTGATTTGACTGGCATAGCGTTATAATAAAATGCTATGGAAAAGGGTACGTGGAAAGTTAAGACTGGACTGGCTCAGACGCTGAAGGGTGGGGTGATTATGGATGTGGTCACGCCGGAGCAGGCCAAGATTGCCGAGGAAGCTGGTGCCTGCGCTGTCATGGCACTGGAACGAGTGCCCGCCGATATCCGCGCCGCTGGTGGAGTGGCACGCATGGCTGACCCCACTATAATTACGGCTATAAAGGAAGCGGTGAGCATTCCGGTAATGGCTAAGTGCCGCATCGGTCATTTTGTCGAGGCTCAGGTGCTGGAAGCATTGGGCATTGATTTCATTGATGAGTCGGAGGTGCTCACCCCCGCTGATGAAAGCCATCATATCTGGAAACATGATTTTAAGGTTCCTTTTGTCTGCGGTTGCCGTGACCTGGGCGAAGCATTGCGCCGTATTGCGGAAGGAGCAGCCATGATTCGCACCAAAGGCGAAGCGGGAACAGGCAACATCGTGGAAGCTGTCAGACACATGCGGGCAGTCCAGGATGGGATTCGCCGACTTCGGGCTTTGCGTGAGGAGGAATTAGTAGCTGAGGCGAAAGCTCTGGGTGCTCCTCTGGAGTTAGTGATGGAGGTGCATAAAACAGGGAAGTTACCTGT
Source organism: Chloroflexota bacterium (assembly GCA_013388845.1). Taxonomy (GTDB): domain Bacteria; phylum Chloroflexota; class Dehalococcoidia; order GIF9; family AB-539-J10; genus RBG-13-51-36. The sequence goes on from JACAEN010000012.1 coordinate 2,151, forward strand.
TGTGAACTTTGCCGCCGGCGGTGTCGCCACGCCCGCTGATGCTGCTTTGATGATGCAACTAGGGGCTGAAGGAGTGTTTGTGGGCTCGGGGATTTTTAAGTCCAGCGACCCAGTAGCCAGAGCACAAGCTATTGTTAAGGCTACCACTCACTATCAGGACCCGGCTATCATCGCTGAGGTATCCAAAGGTTTGGGCGCTGCTATGCCCGGTCTGGATATAAAAGCTATACCCCAGCAGGAATTGCTGTCCCCCAGGGGTTGGTGACCCCGGTGGGGTTGGTGAGGTGAAAACAGGTATTGTTACAGGATGCGAAAAGTAGTTACTGACGATTTAGACGCGCTGCTCGATATCTTGCCGCTTCATATCCGTGAGTCACTTTACCAGCAGCCCGACCATAGTGAACTATTGGAGGTAGTCTTAGACTTAGGGCGTCTCCCCGAGGCTCGTTTTCCCCACAGAGAATTGGTCCTCAACTCCAGAGAAGTGACCCAATCTGATATTGATTACGTGGTGTCGCGCATTGGCGAATTTACCGGGGATAATCGAGCCGGCATCAATCATACTCTGCACCGCATCTCAGCCATACGCAACAGACATGGGGAGATAATCGGCTTGACCTGCCGTGTGGGCAGGGCTGTGTTTGGCACCGTAAAGATGATTCAAGACCTTATCGAATCAGGCAAGAACGTCCTGCTTCTGGGGCGGCCAGGCATAGGCAAAACCACCATGTTGCGGGAAGTGGCTCGCGTGCTGGCTGACGATTTCAAAAAGCGGGTTATCGTAATTGACACGTCCAATGAAATTGCCGGAGATGGCGACATTCCTCATCCTGCCATCGGACATGCCCGGCGGATGCAAGTAGCTACTCCCACGGAACAGCATGCGGTAATGATTGAAGCCGTGGAAAATCACATGCCGGAGGTCATCATTATTGATGAAATAGGCACCGAACTGGAAGCGAGAGCGGCTCGGACTATCGCTGAACGAGGAGTGCAGCTGGTGGGCACAGCCCATGGCAACACTCTGGAGAACTTGATAATGAATCCGACCCTTTCCGACCTTATCGGCGGCATCCAGACAGTTACCTTAGGAGATGAAGAAGCCCGGCGACGGCACACGCAGAAATCGGTCCTGGAGCGCAAAGCTCCCCCTACCTTTGATGTGGTGGTGGAAATCGTGGACTATTACAAGGTAACTGTGCATCCTAGCGTAGCTGAGGCTGTTGATGCTCTCCTGCATGGGCGACCTCCCAAGGCTGAAGTGCGCTGGATGAATGAGGCTGGAGAGGTAAAGAGGGAGGCCATAACATCGCCTATTATGTGGGAGAGCAAGGAAGGCAAGCCAGAGAAGCCGACCGAAAAACCGCTGCGATTCTACCTCTTCGGTGCCAATCGGGCTCGATTGGAACAAATTGCCAAGGAAGGGCGGAGAGAGCTGAAAATCGCCACTGACCTCAGGCAAACTGACATTTTCCTGACGACACGAAGTTACTACCGCCGCAAGCCACAAAAAATACGAGATGCCGAAGCACTGGGCATACCAATTTATGTCCTCAAAAGCAATAACGCCACTCAAATGCGACAATGCCTGGATGCCCTTTATCCCCGCGATACTCAATCTACTTACGTTCATCATCTACAGCGTCTGTTAGCAGGATGGCGCGGCTTCGACTCCAGTAACCAGAGCTGGGAATCTGGCGGCAGAAGGAGACCGAGGTAATCCTTGGGACTATTCATCGCCTTTGAGGGTGGCGAAGGCTGCGGCAAAAGCACCCAAGCCAGGCTCCTGCTGAAAAAGCTTGAGCAGCAAAACGTCCCTGTAATATTAACCCATGAGCCAGGAGGCACGTCTCTGGGTAATGAGATAAGAAAGGCGCTTAAGAAGAAAAGGGGCTCACTCGTTTCGCCCCAGGCTGAGCTGCTCCTCTTTGCTGCTTCCCGTGCTCAACTGGTAGCTGAGGTAATTCGTCCGGCTTTACAGGAAGGTAAAGTAGTCATCTGTGACCGCTTCACTTATTCAACCTCAGTCTATCAGGGCTATGGGCGAGGACTTGATTTGGCCACGATAGAGATGGTCAATAATATGGCGACCGGGAATCTCCATCCCGACCTCATAATTCTCCTGGACATTTCACCGGAGCAGGGGTTAGCGCGAAAGCGAAGCTTGAAAGACCGTTTTGAGCTAGAGGATTTATCCTTCCACCGACGAGTGAGGGAGGGCTACCTTAAGATGGCGGCGGCCGAGCCGGACCGCTGGTTGGTGATAGATGCCTCTCTGCCTAAAGGGAAAATTGCTGAGATTATCTGGGGCAGGGTGAGCCAGCTATTGCCGAACCTCTCAGACTGATGATTTCTTTGTCATTCTGAGCGGAGCGAAGAATCTAAATGCATGCCTAAAAGAAACGTTGCTGTGGCATTGAGTGGAGGGGTGGATTCCTCTGTCGCTGCTCTGTTGCTCAAAGAAGCTGGCTATGAGCTAATTGGCATACATATGCTCCTGTCAGATTCACCGCAATCCGACTACCAGGCACATCGTGCCGAGGATATCTCCCACGTCTTGGGCATTCCCTACCATGAGGTTGACCTGCGAAAGGAATTTGAGTCCTGTGTGGTTGGCTATTTCTGCCAGGAATACCAGCAAGGGCGGACTCCCAATCCCTGCGTTGCCTGCAACGAGCACGTAAAGTTTGGCCTCCTCCTCGATAAAGCCCTTTCCTTGGGCGCCGATTACCTGGCTACAGGTCATTACGCCAGAGTAGAGCATTCCCGAGACGGTCATCGCTTGCTTAAAGCGGCCGACATCGCTAGAGACCAGTCTTATTTTCTTTATACTCTAACCCAGGAAAAGCTCAGGCATGTCCTATTTCCTGTAGGCGAGTATAGCCGAGACGAGGTTAAACAGGTGGCAAAGCAGGCGGGATTGCCCGCAGCCACCAAATCCAGCCAGGATATTTGCTTCATTTCTCAGAGAAACTATGGTGCTTTTCTCAGCCAGAGATTTTCCACACTACCTGGCGACATCGTAGATGCGCAGGGAAAGAAATTAGGTCAGCATCGGGGAATAGCTTTTTATACCGTCGGGCAGAGACATGGCCTGGGATTAGCTTCGGGCAAGCCACTCTATATTGTCTGGATAGAACCCGATAGCAATAGAATTGTGCTTGGCCCTGAGGAGGAGCTTTACAGCCAAAAGCTTATCGCCCATAAACTGAATTGGATATCAGGCAAGGCACCCCGGGATCCTATCACTGTCACGGCTAAGATACGCTATAAATCAAAAGAAGCTGAAGCTACACTTTTTTTCAGGAATGACTCCGTGGATGTTCATTTTAGCCAGCCCCAAAAGGCGGTAACCCCCGGGCAAGCCGTGGTGTTCTATAATGATGATGAGGTACTGGGGGGTGGGATTATATGTCAAGTGCAAAAGTAAGAATGCAGAAATGAGAGTGCAAAATGACAGATGCGAGCACGTGGAAGGTATGTGATATTCCCGTTGGTCAAATTCCAAACACGATTGTAGTGCGACCTTTTAAGGTCGTGCGGTCTTGTCCTGGCACAAGGCTAACCCGCCTACCAGAGCTGTGCGGCGGGCAGGAGCCTCGCACTACATTTTTGCGCTTTGAGTTGTCATTTTGATTTCTACCTTTTGACTTTGAAAGGGATATGTCTCAGTTTCCAAATATTCCCCTCTTAAGATAAGAGGGGTTAGGGGAGTTATGAAAAAGAGAGCTTTGTCTAAGTGTCCGAACCTCGATGAAGAAGACAAGCTGAGGTCAGAGGGCTATGAGCTTATCGCAGGCATTGATGAGGTTGGGCGGGGGGCTCTGGCTGGCCCCGTAGTAGCTGCCGCTGTTATATTGCCTTACCCCGCCAATGTCCCTTGGCTGGCGCTGGTTCGAGATAGCAAGGAATTAAACTCCCGAAAACGGGAATCCCTCTTTGAGTTGATTAACAGGGAGGCTATAGCTGTAGGCGTTGGCATTGTTCCTTCTCAAGTGATTGACTCCGTTAATATCCTCAAGGCAACCAAGATGGCTATGATGCAGGCAGTGGAAAACCTGTCCAGACAACCGCACTTCCTCATCATTGATAGGGTAACTTTGTCTCAATGTCCCATCCCTCAACGAGGAATAACCCGAGGCGACAAATTGTGTCTCTCTATTGCTTGTGCTTCTATCGTAGCCAAAGTTACCAGAGACCGCATAATGGAGGAATTTGACCAAATTTATCCCGGCTATGGGTTTGCCCAGCATAAAGGCTATGGAACAGGAAGACACATATCCTGTCTGCGCAAGCTCGGCCCTTCGCCAATTCACCGTCTATACTTTGCCCCTGTCAGGAACATAATCGCAAGCCAAAGCTCTGGCCCTTTAGCTTCTTGTCATTCTGAGCCCTTCGCTTTTTGTCATTCCGACCCCGAACGAAGTGAAGGGGAAGAATCTCATTCAGGGTAAACTCCGTGAAGGACTAGGTGATGAACCGTCAGGAAGTCGGTAAGCTGGGGGAGAAAGCAGCCCAGAAATTCCTCAAGAAGCGGGGCTATCGCATTCGGGAGACGAGTTTTCGTTGCCCTCACGGAGAGATTGATATCGTTGCCCAGAAGAAGGACTATCTGGTCTTTGTTGAAGTTCGCACCAAGAGTAATTTGGACTTCGGAACTCCTGAGGAATCACTAACGGAAGCCAAAAAGAAAAAACTCATCGCCTCGGCTGTCACCTACATTACCACTCACCAAAAGCTGCCTCCTCAATGGCGCATAGACGTTGTCGCCATAGAACTCGATGACAAAGGCAAAGCCAAGCGCATCGAACTCATCGAAAACGCCATCGAGCAGGGCTCCCGGTTTACGTGCTAGCTATTTTTTAACCTTATTTTGTAGTTGCTCCGATGAAATCGGAGCCCAGTCCCCCTCTTTCATAACTCCCCTTGCCCCTCTTACTTTAAGAGGGGCAATCCTTAAAATAGGGATTGTTTCCTTCTACCTCTCCCTTAAAATAAGGGGGATAAAGGGGGTTATTTCCAGCACTTTGTTGTTGCTTTGCTCAGCATTCATTGCATTCTTCATAACTTCCCTTGCTCCCTCTTATCTTAAGAGGGGAATCTCTAGATAAACTCACCTGTTATGAGCGGGCCCGATAAATTGAGCAACTACATATGGTTTTTGTGCATGGGATTGCTTCGTCCCGATAAATCGGGATTCATCGGGGCTCCTCGCAATGACAGAAAGGGCGGGCCCAATAAATTGGGCAACTACATTTGGTTTGCGCTGCTTAGGTTGCTCTCAGGTAGGGGCCTAATACTTCAGGGATTAATACTGTGCCATCAGCTTGCTGATAGTTTTCCAGCACGGCGATAAGGACTCGTGGCAGAGCCAATCCTGAGCCATTGAGCGTGTGGATAAGCTGTGGTTTGGCGCCGGGCTCAGGGCGATAGCGGATATTGGCTCGCCTGGCCTGAAAGTCACTGCAATTGCTGCAAGAACTGACCTCCAGCCATTCAGCACAGCCGGGAGCCCACATTTCAATGTCATATGTTTTGCAAGCAGCAAAGCCCAGGTCACCAGTGCATAATTGCACCACGTGGTGAGGTATGTCCAGCTTCTGACATATGTCCTCAGCGTCGGCGACCAATTTCTCTAACTCTTCGTCAGAACTCTCCGGAGTGGTGAGCTTGTAGAGCTCCACCTTGTCAAATTGGTGTCCACGCTTAATGCCCCTGATATCTTTGCCGGCAGACATTTTCTCGCGACGGAAGCAAGGGGTGTAAGCAACATAATAAAGAGGCAAACTGTCGGCGCTCAGTATTTCATCGCGGTGCAAGTTGGTCAGCGGCACCTCAGCGGTGGGTATGAACCAAAAATCGTCTTCCTCGTCGTGATATAAGTTATCACCGAACTTGGGTAAATTTCCTGAGCCGACCATGCACTCTCGCTTTACCATGAAAGGGGGATAGATTTCTTTGTAGCCGTGCTCATTGACATGGACATCGAGCATAAATGAGATAAGCGCTCGTTGTAGGCGTGCGCCCAGCCCTTTGAGAACATAAAACCTGGTTCCTGAGAGCTTCACGCCCCGCTCAAAATCTATTATCCCCAATTTTTCTCCCAACTCCCAGTGAGGCAGGGGCTTAAAGGAAAATTCCTTTGGCTCGCCCCAGGTACGCACTACCACATTATCACTCTCGTCTTTACCTAAGGGCACGCTGGGGTGAGGAATATTGGGCAACTCCAGCAGCAGAGAATCAAGTTGGGCTTTTACTTCTTTGGTCTGCTGCTGCAGGGAGGATATTTGTTCCCCCAATTGACGCATCTGAGCGATGAGCTCTGGTGGTTTTTCCTTGCTTTGCCCCAGTTGTTTGCTGGCTTGATTATGCTTGGCACGGAGTTCCTCTGTCTGACGAAGCAAGCTGCGGTAATCTTCGTCGATCTTGAGGATGTCGTCTAAAACAAAGGTATCGCCTCTTTTCTCCAGAGCCTGCCGAACAGACCCAGGGTTTTCCCGAATCAGTTTAATATCCAGCATGTGTAAGCTCTAAATCCCAATTTCTAAATTCTAAACAAATCCAAAATTCCAAATTTAAATACCAAAACTCATTTTGTTTCGATTTTTGGTCATTAATGCTTTGACATTGTTTAGGATTTCGAATTTTGTGCTTAGGATTTGTCATATCTTGCCTTGCATTGTGCATTTTTATTCTTTCGCCTTTAGCTGGGGGAACAGTATGACCTCTCGAATAGATTGCTGATTTGTAAGCAGCATCACCAAGCGGTCAATACCTATGCCCAGGCCACCGGTAGGCGGCATCCCGTACTCCAAAGCCTGAAGAAAATCTTCATCAGCAATTTCTACTTCTTCATCGGCAACTCGTTCTTTCAGCTGCTGGCGGAACCTCTCCCTTTGCTCCAGCGGGTCATTGAGCTCGGTGAAGGCATTAGCAACCTCCATGCCATCCACAAAGCCCTCGAACCTCTCCACCAACCGGTTATCGCCCCGCTTTCTCTTGGCCAGAGGCGACATTTCTACCGGGTAATCTAGAAGGAAAGTCGGCTGAATAAGCTTGGGCTCGACAAAAGTGGAAATCAATTCTTCTATGAGCTTGCCTCTCCCTTTGCTGGGGTCGACTTCCATTCCTAGCTCTGCCATCCGTGCCCCCAGTGAATCAGCATCAGGATAATCTTCAAAATCAATGTCGCAATAGTTTTTTATGGCCTCACGAAGGTAGAGTCTTTGCCAGGGCAGACCGAGGTCAATGGTTTGGCCATTATGAACAAGCCTAGTGTTGCCGAGAATCTCCTGAGCTATATGAGCGAGCATCTCCTCTACCAATCTCATCATGTCGTTGTAATCGCTATAAGCCTGATAGCACTCAAGCAAGGTGAATTCCGGGTTATGTCTAACAGAGATGCCTTCATTGCGAAAGGCACGCCCTATCTCATAAACTCTGTCAAAGCCGCCTACCACCAGCCTTTTGAGGTGCAGCTCTAGAGCAATTCGCAGATAAAAGTCTTCATCAAGGGCCTGATGATGGGTGACAAAGGGGCGTGCCAGCGCTCCGCCAGCGTGCGGCTGAAGCACAGGAGTTTCTACCTCTAAGAATCCTTGCTTATCAAGAAAACTTCTTATGGCAGTGATAATCCTGCTACGCAAAATGAAAATATTTCTGCTTTCTTCGTTGGAAATGAGGTCGAGATACCTCTGCCGGTAACGCTTTTCTATGTCAACTAGCCCGTGCCACTTCTCGGGCAGCGGGCGAAGAGATTTACAGAGCATGGTAAAATCGGATGCCTCTAGCGTGAGCTCACCGGCTTTTGTCCGGAAGAGCTTCCCCCTGACCCCGATAATGTCACCAATATCAATATCCTGAAGAAGGTCGTACCTCTTCTTGCCCAGAACGTTATAGCGCAAGGAAAGCTGTATCTTCCCCGAGCCATCGCGAATATCAACGAAGGACATCTTACCCATGGAGCGCTTGGACATAATGCGGCCAGCCAATGATATGTCTGGAGAATGTTCCCCTTGCTGCTCGAAAAGAGTTTTCGCCTCTTGAACAGTGTGGCTGGGACAATAGGAATGAGGGTAGGGGTCTATGCCGCGGGCTCGAATTCTGTTCAGGCTATCCAGCCGCTGTTCGGTTATGCGCTCTAATCTGGAAGTCATGAAAAATTAAAAATTAAACCTCAAAACTCAAAATTACAAAGCAAAATTCAAAACTTATTTTTTGCTTTCCAAACTAATTCCCAGAATCTCTTTAGCTTCCTTGGCCAGATGCTCGGGCACCATTATTTTCACTTCACCTAGTCCATCAACTGTAAGCCCGTAAATCAGCCCGGCACTCTCGTAGCTTAAAAGGACTGGTATGCCTTCGCTTTCCAGCCGTCCCTTGATTATTTGTGCCTCCATGTAGTTGGCAGTGCGCACGGTAACTAGTTGTTCCCTAGCCGACATAATTTCTATTTTCGTTTATTGTAACAGAAACTGTTGGAGTATTGCTAAAAGGATGGATATTATATAAAATTTGCGATGTTGCCCGAAAGGCTGCAACAAAAAATCTAAAGGAGGGAAGGTGATTTGCATGCGCTCGGAAGACATCTGCTACTAGAACTAAAAATGTGTAACAAGGAGGTGCTAGATGATTTAGACTTTCTCAAAGAGTGTCTTAACGAAGCTGCCATTCAAAGTGGCGCTACAGTGGTAGGCGAGTCCTTCTATCATTTCTCTCCTTACGGAGTGAGCGGAGTGGTCAATATTGCTGAATCTCATATTGCGGTTCATACCTGGCCCGAATACGGCTATGCTGCCGTAGACGTTTTCACCTGCGGCAATAACGTAGACCCGGAAAAGGCCGCCCGTTTGATTATAGAGAGGCTAGGTGCCCAAACCCACTCCTTAATCGAGCTTCGCAGGGGGATTGTGGAGGACAGCCAGGTAAGGTGCATGAAATGAAGGATAGTGACCCTGACAAACGTAGGTGGTTCTCGGACTATATAAGTCCTGACCTTACTGCGCTGCACAGCATCAAGGAGAGGGTATATTCAGGGCGAACTAAGTTTCAGTCCGTGGATATTATCAGCACGGGCAGCTTCGGCGTTTGTCTGGTCCTCGATGGCAAGATTCAGTCCAGCGAGGCAGATGAGTTCATTTACCATGAAGCCCTGGTACACCCGTCTATGCTTACGCACCCCCGTCCGGAGAGGGTACTCATCGCCGGGGGAGGTGAGGGTGCCACCTTAAGAGAAGTCCTGGTGCACAAGACGGTAAAGAAGGCGGTCATGGTGGATATTGACGAGGAGGTCGTAAGCTTGTGTCGTCGCTTCTTATCATCCTGGCACCAGAATGCCTTCGATGACCCTCGGACAGAGCTTTATTTCATGGACGCCCGAAAATACCTAGAGGAAAGTAGAGACAAATTTGATGTCATCATCATTGACCTTGTTGACCCTTTAGAGGAGGGACCAGCGCGCTTGCTATATACACGGGAATTCTACGAAATAGTTAAACAAAAACTAGGGTCTGATGGCATTATGTCAGTACAGGCCGAACCTTCCGAATGGAGAAACTTAGATAATTTCACTGCTATTGTCAATACTTTAAGAAAGGTCCTCTCGATAGCCCGCCCCTACCAGGTTCATATACCTTCCTTTCTGGGCTTATGGGGGTTTGTGGCGGCTTCTCAAACTCTTGACCCCACTGAACTGACTCCCGAGCAAATTGACGCCAGAATCTCAACAAGAATATCAAAAAAGCTAAAGTCCTACGATGGCCTTACCCACCGTGCCATGTTTACCATCCCCAAGCATATTCGCGAACAGCTAGCTGCCAGCCAAAGAATCATCACCGACAAACAACCCATCTCCGCTTATTGACCTGCCCACACAAATTACTTCCCCGCTGTTTCCAACACCTTTTTGCTAATTTTTTCTAGTCCTGCCTTAAGAGGTAACTGCATGTTACCTTGATGTCGTGAGCAGGTCTCTGCCTTCTGTGCCGCTCAAGCCTGTGGGCTTTCCGTCTCTTCCGCTTCTTCCTCCCCCACCTTCGTAAGATAGAGTTCGCTTGTGCTTGACTTTACCCGTGGCACCACTTTCCCACCACAATAAGGGCATTGCAGTTCATCAGCTTGTCTCATACTAAAGACGATGCTGACAATGCCTATGACCGCCAGCGCTATTCCTACGCCCATGACGACTTCCCAAACTTCTTTCCCGAAGGCAGGTCTCCTTAGAAAGAGGCCGAGGACTATTAACGCAGCACCCAGAATCACCCACACCGCTACCGTTAAAATATCGTACTTTTTGTAAGTCATTCCGCACCTCCTATTCCAGACTTATACTATATAGATAGCACCTATCGCCTGCGTTGTCTAGTCCCTATCACTTCTCCAGAGGCTTTTCCAATTTTATAGGCTTTAGCTCCCGGAGGTCACAAAAGGCCTGCTATTCGAAAACTATTCATCAATAGTCCGTGGATAGATGGCACTATTTTGCTTTCTTCTGCTGGCTGTCGTATATCATGTCCTTTATTATGCCTTTAGCCAGGACTTGTTTAATGCTGGACAAATTGCGAATCAACATAAAAACGTCAACAGCCAGGGCATAACGCACCAGCATCAACGATCCTTCAAATAGCCAGACAAACAAAGGCAACAGGGCAAATCCGATGATTATAGCGCCTGTAAATTTACGGCTAGTAAAGAACGGAATAGCTACTACTACCAGCGTAACAAGTATTGCCTTGGGAGCTAAAACAAGAAAGGTGCCTATAATGGTGGCCGAACCTCGGCCCCCCCGGAAACTTGCGAACACTGGGAAATTATGTCCTACCAGAGCTCCAAATCCAGCCCCGAGGACCCAAAGTTCCGAAACATTTAGAGCTTGGGCAATGAGTATTGCCCCGGCTCCCTTGGCGATATCAAAGAGGCCGACAAAAACGCCTTCGCGAGTACCAATTTCGCGCATAACATTGGCGCCACCCATGTTGCGCGAACCGACGTTCCGAATATCTATACCTCTTCTGACCCGAGACACGATGTAGGCTGTGGGAATGGAGCCTAAGAGATACCCAATAATGATGCTTAGAATGCTCGGTAGTATGTCTTCACTCATCTAGGTGGTAGATTATCTGTCTCCAAGCACGCTAACAACAATGAGACTGGGTCCTGTGTGTGTACCAATGACAGGGCTGGCACGACACAGGTAGATGGGAACTTGAGGATACTTTGAGCGAAATCTCTGCACTAACTTGTTGGCTTCATCTAGGTCAGTAGCATACTCTACAGCTAGTCCTTCAACATTGGCAAAGCTTGCCACAAAGTTGTATAGATGGTCTATCGCCTTAGCCCGGGAGCGTTCCCGTGCACAGGGATATGCTTCGCCGTCCTTAAGGCCAATGATGGGATTCACCTTCAGTAATGAACCAAGAAAGGCTTGTGCCTTGCCGATGCGCCCGCCGCGTTCCAGATATTCCAGAGTATCAAAGGCAGCACGCATATCTACCCGGCGCATGGTATGACGAGCCGCATTCAGCACTTCGTCAAGGGTAGCCCCAGCGCGGGCTGCTTTGGCAGCAGCAATTGTTATGAAACCCTGGCACATAATTGCCCACTGCGAGTCTAGAACCTCGACACGGCATTTCTTCTTCATCAACCCTACAGCTTGCAAAGCCACCTGGTAGGTAGCGCTGAGCTTGGAAGTTAAACTGATAACCGCAATGGCGTTTGTTTTTTCGGCAAGCTTATCGTAGGCATCGGCAAAAGCCGCTGGCGGCGGCACAGATGTTGCAGGTAAGACTTTGCTGGTCTTTAGCCTTTGGTAGAATTGGTCGGGCCCTATGTCGAGACCATCGCGGTAGAGATCCGTACCAAAGCGAACAACGAGGGGAACCACGGTAATCCCAAATTCCTCAGCTACCTGAGGGGGCAGGTCAGAGACACTATCAGTTACAATAGCTACATCAGGCACAGATACTATCCTTTCCTTTGCCAAACAACCCAGATGATATCATTTTGCGGTCACACGGGACTAGAATAGGCTGGGTTGTCTGGGGATACGATACTGCTCGCTTGTACACTCCGCTAAGAAATTGCACAACGCCCAACCACGCTACCCGGGCGAGAGGAGCCGTTGATATAGCTACGATGTCACCTTTTCCAGTCACTTAGCTCAGCCTTTACTAGCATACTCCCCAGTGCGACCAACCATAGTGAGAAGGCGATTGCTGCGCCTAAAATCAACCAGTTCAACGTATCCTTCTGCTGGATATCTCCTATGACCATTTTTGAGAGCAGACAGAGAAGACCAATGCCAGTTGCTATCAGCAAGGAATGTGCCACAATACGCCATCCCTTCGGTGTTAGAAGCTTGTTTAACATCGTCACTCGCTCCTTGCCCTTCTGTGGATATTATACTTTTTTGAAGAGTATCCTGAAAAGAGGGGGTCACCCCTATTCTCCCCGGCACCTGCCTTTTTTGTCCTTGCCAGGCTGACGAAGTAAGGAACAGCAATGTCGCGGTAGTGAAACCTCTTTATCCTGCAAGGTAAGCCATTACCTTCTGATGCCGGTGTCGTTCGAGATTCTGCATTCTTACGCTTCTAGGCAGTTGAGGCAAGCTTGCAAAGCGGAGCGGTAGCTTTGGTAAGTCCGGGAATCGAAGAGAACAAGCACGACGTCTTTAAGAGATGTCGCTTGCTTTTTCAGAAACGAAACGACGGTGCTTACTGCTACTTTTGCTGCTTCATCAAGGGGATAGCCATAAGCTCCAGTGCTTATGGAAGGGAAGGAAATGCTGGTCAGTTTGTTTTCGGTAGCCAATTTCAGGCACTCATAATAAGCGCTCCGCAAAAGCTCAGCTTCGTTTCTACTGCCACCATGCCAGACGGGACCAACCGTATGTATCACATACCGTGCCTTGAGATTCCCCCCTGTGGTGATGACAGCTTGGCCCGTGGGCAATCTTCCCTGCCGGGCAACTATTTTCTTGCATTCCTCCAATATTGCTGGTCCTCCAGCCCGGTGGATTGCCCCATCCACCCCTCCCCCACCCATCAGGCCGGGGTTGGCAGCATTAACGATGGCGTCGGTAGCTTGCTCGGTGACATCTCCCTGGATGATAGAGACCTTTGTTTTATTAACTATGACCTCCATTTTCCTCCCTGCTGTGAACTAACCTCACTAACAAATGCTATAGTCGCCTGATTTGTTAGACAAAGGCATCCAGTGAATTTGAACAACCTCTTGATAAGGAAAGTAGCATAGAGGGGGAGGTTAAAGCAAATCACAGCGGGTTATCGGGTTATAGAGATAGAACTATGAGACGGACGGGAAGTTTGACGAATTTGGTTAGCATAAGGTAGATTTAAGCAGGATGAAGGCTATTATTCTGGTTGGTGGGGAGGCGACTAGGCTACGTCCCCTTACTTGTAACACTCCGAAAATAATGGTTCCCGTGTTGAACCGCCCTTTCTTAGCACATCTCGTTGGCTATCTCAAAGCGCACAATATTGTTGATATAGTTCTTGCTATAGGGAAGTCACCTGAGCCGATTCAGAATTATTTCGGCGATGGCAGCAAGTTTGGTGTTAAGATAACGTACTCCATAGAAAATTTCCCCATGGGAACGGCCGGAGCCGTAAAAAATGCCGAAAGGTTCTTGAACGATTCCTTTTTTGTTTTTAACGGGGATGTTTTCACCCTTATTGACCTGAGCTTGATGATGCGGCTACATCGTGAAAATAAAGCCACAGCCAGCTTGGCTTTGACACCTGTAGATGACCCTACTGTATATGGAGCGGTGGAAACAGACAGCCAGTGCCGGGTCAAACGTTTTATAGAAAAACCAAGCCGGGATAAAATAACTACGAATATGATTAACGCTGGTATTTATGTCTTGGAACCTGATATTTTGAGTTACATCGGTTCCAACACCTTCTCCATGTTTGAGCATGACGTCTTCCCGCTGCTTCTGGAGAAGGGGCAGGCTATATATGGCTATCCGTTCCGTGATTACTGGATTGATATAGGCACTCCCGATAAGTATTTGAAGTTGCAGCGCGATTTGCTCCAGCGCTCCGAGTTGGTCGGAGTAGGCAATAAAGGTACTAAATTGGAAGGTGCGAGCTTTATTCACTCCTCAGCTCAAATTCAAGGGCCTGCAGTAATCGGCGAAGGCTGCTTTATTGATAAGAATTCCATAATAAAAGGGCCGGCTGTATTGGGGACAAGATGTCGTGTAGAAGAGGGTGCTGTAATAGAAGGGGCAATATTATGGCAGGATTGTAAAATTGGCAAGAGGGCTAAGTTGAGAAACTGCCTGGTTGCGTCACGTTGTTGCATTGGTGAGGAAAGCGAAATTCTGGATGGCTGCGTTTTGGGAGATGATGTGCTAATCGGGAAGGGCAGTAAGCTCTCTAACGGAATCAAAATTTGGCCGGGTAAAACTATCGATCCTGGTACGATTTCATTCTAAATCAGCGAGCACTTGTTTGTTTATGCTTGGCTTCTCTGCCTCTTCTAACGCTTGAAGGTCAAATTTCGGGCTCAAAAAGAATGAGAAATGCCTAGACATTAAACAAGAAACTGACTACGTCTCCGTCCTGAATGATGTAATTCTTGCCTTCTGTATTCAACAGGCCTCTTTTTCGCACCTCAGCTAGATTGCCAGAACTTTCCAAATCGCTATAGCTGATAACCTCAGCCCGAATAAATCCCTTTTCCGTGTCGGAGTGAATCTTTCCGGCTGCCTTCGGTGCTGGAGTTCCACTGGGTATAGTCCAGGCCTTTGGCTCAGAGTAAACTGTGGTAAAAAAGAAATCAACGTCACAGCGTGGGGAGTGACAAACGCTATTTGGAAGTCTGTGCGAAGGTTGGTACTCTCAGTTGCAACCATCTCTTACCATGGAGCCTCTAGTGGAGACAACTTTGTCGCCAAATTTGTTGACCTTTTACGGGGGTGATGATGAAATCGTGAAAAATATTTTAGAAAATCCCAAAAAAGTCTTGACAATTCCTGGAGAAATAGTACAATAGTACTAGTAAGAACAATTAATATTAGAGGGCGTCATCTGCGTAGCACCCAGACGGGTGTGCGGGTTCCTGAAATGTTTGGCCCAAAGTGTAAAGACGTGTGGTGTGGACTAGTTTTCCCTGCCAGGGTGAAATCGACTCTTCCTTTTGAATACTGGAGACTAACCGGAAATACACTTGCTCACTTCGTTGGGCAATCAAACGTATCAAATCATGCAACTACAAAATCCGGAGGTGAAGTATGAACATGATACTTGATTCAAGGAGATATCACTACCTGAAAAGAATTAGTATCCTTCTGGTTACGCTAGCGTTAATTGCCGCGATGGTGAGCTGTCAACCGACCTGTGCTCCTCTCGAGTATACCTTGAGCATCTTGAGCACATTAGGTGGCTCAGTGACTATCCTTGATGGGGGCAGTCCTCCCTATCCAAGGGGAACGTCAGTCACGCTAGTGGCTGTCCCAGATCCTGGGTATCGTTTTGTCGAATGGACCGGCGATGTTGACGACGTAGAGGACGTCACTTCGCCCACCATCACCATCACCATGAATGCAGCCAAGAGGGTGATGGCTGTCTTTGCAGCGATAGGCTACAGCCTTGCAGTAGATAGCACGGAAGGGGGCGAGGTAATCACACCTGGCGAAGGAACTTTCACATACGACGCTGGCACGGTGGTTGACCTGCTCGCGGAAGCTGAGGCAGGCTATCAGTTCATCAACTGGACTGGTGACGTGGGCACGATTGCTAATGTCAACGCTGCCTCGACTACCATCACTATGAACGGCGACTACTCCATCACCGCCAATTTTGAGCCTGTGCCTCCCGGGCAATTCACCCTTACTATCTGCAGCACCGCTGGAGGCTCTGTGACTAGCCCTGGAGAGGGGACTCATATTTACGTCGCTGGCACGGTGGTTAGCCTGGTGGCCACCCCAGCTAGCGGCTACCGGTTTGTGGAATGGACAGGCGATGTAGGCACAATTGCTAATATCAATGCTGCCTCGACTACCATCACCATGAATGGCCACTATTCCATCACCGCTAACTTTATAGCCCAGTACAACCTGACGATAAATAGTACAAATGGTGGGGCGGTAGTCACCCCTGGCGAGGGAATTTTCACATATGATGCTGGCACGGTGGTTGACTTGGTGGCAGAAGCTGAGGCAGGCTACCAGTTCATCAACTGGACCGGTGACGTGGGCATGATTGTCGATGTCAACGCTGCCTCGACCACCATCACCATGAACGATGACTACACTATAACCGCTAATTTCGCCGTACCAATATGGGATTGGTATGATTTGGATGCTGTCAGAAACAACTTAGGAGCTAGTTACTTTCTAATGAACGATCTCGACTCCTCTACTGCTGGTTATGAAGAGCTAGCGAGCCGGACAGCCAATGGAGGAAAAGGCTGGCAGCCGATTGGAACGGCTGCTGAAAATGACAGATTTGTCGGGAGTTTCGATGGTCAGGAACATGAGATACGGGACCTGTTTATCAAGCGCCCTGCTGAATATAATGTGGGGCTTTTCGGTGTTGTGGGTGGAGGAGGAGTCGTTGGGAATGTCAGCTTGATGAATGTCACTGTGATTGGCTACATTGGTGTTGGTGGTCTAGTTGGGGTCAATGATTATGGCAGTGTCAGCGACTGCTGTTGTAGCGGCAACGTGACTGGCAGTTGGCAGGTTGGTGGTCTGGCGGGGCATAACAGTGGCAATGTTACTAACTCCTGTTCCACCGGCAGAGTGGCTGGCTGGTGGTACGTTGGCGGTCTAGTGGGAGATAATGATGAAGGCAATGTCAGCAACTGTTATTCGAGCGGCAGTGTAATTGGGGGTTGGTGGGTTGGCGGTCTGGCAGGACATAATAGTGGCAATGTTAGTAACTCCTATTCCAGCGGACGAGTGACTGGCTGGTGGTACGTTGGCGGTCTAGTGGGAGATAATGATGAAGGCAATGTCAGCAACTGTTATTCGAGCGGCAGTGTGACCGGAGGTTGGTGGGTTGGCGGTCTGGCAGGACATAATAGTGGGAATGTGAGTAACTCCTATTCCACGGGCAGCGTAACCGGCGGTTGGTGTGTTGGCGGTCTGGCAGGGCGCAATAGTGGGAATGTGAGCAGCTCCTATGCCATCGGCAGCGTAATTGGCGGTTGGTGTGTTGGCGGTCTGGCGGGGCATAATAGCGGCGACGTTAACAACTCCTATTCTACCGGCAGTGTGACTGGTGATGAGTGTGTTGGCGGTCTGGTGGGATATAATGATTATGGTACTGTTAGCAACTCCTATTCTACGGGGAGTGTGGCAGGCAATACGCATGTCGGCGGTCTGGTGGGAAGGAATGAGAACTCTGTGAGCGACTCCTATTCCAGCAGCAGAGTTAGTGGCAATAATCATGTTGGCGGCCTGGTGGGAAAGAATAAGGACACTGTAAGCGACTCCTATTCCACTGGCAGAGTTACTGGCAATAGTCATGTTGGCGGCTTGGTGGGAAAGAATGAGGGCCCTGTAAGCAACTCCTATTCCACTGGCAGAGTTAGTGGTAAAAAACATGTTGGCGGCTTGGTAGGAAAGAACGAGGGCTCTGTAAGCAACTCCTATTCCACTGGCAGCACGACTGGCAATAGTTACGTGGGCGGCTTGGTAGGAAAGAACGAGGGCTTTGTAAGCAACTCCTATGCCATCGGCAGAGTGACTGGCAATAGTGACGTTGGCGGCTTGGTAGGAAAGAGTGAGAACACTGTGAGCAACTCCTTCTGGGACACCCAAACCAGTGGGCAAACCAGTTCGTCTGGCGGGACAGGCAAGACCACCGCAGAAATGATGGACATCGACACCTTCACAGGAGCGGCTTGGGACATAATCACGGTCGGCAGCCCTGGCGAGCGCAATACGGCATATATCTGGAATATTGTTGACGACGAGACCTATCCCTTCCTGAGCTGGCAGCCCATTTAATACAACCAGCGCTCAAACATAGGGGCGGGGCTTGTCCCCGCCCCTACAGCATCCGAATCCCAAATCACAAGGACAAATACTAAGCAAATTCTGATTCCCAAATTTCAAAACTGTTTGGTCCTTTGGATTTTGGCCATTTGATATTGTTTAGGATTTAGTGGCAGGGATTGCCAGGTCCCGACAGTGTCGAGATAAAATCGGCAGGAGTTACGAAGAATGCGATGGATGCTGAGCAAAGCAGCAACAGCGTGCTGGAAATAACCCCCCTTTATCCCCCTTATTCTAAGGGGGAGGGAGAACGAAACAATGCCTATTTTAAAAATTCCCCTCTTAAGGTAAGAGGGACAAGGGGAGTTATGAGAGAGAATGCGCTCTGATTTCATCGGAGCAACTACAACATTTTGGAAGGCCTAGACATTGAACAAGAAGGTAACTACATCTCCATCCTGGATGATGTAGTTCTTGCCTTCTGTTCTCAACAAGCCCCTTTTGCGCGCCTCAGCCAGATTGCCGCAACTTTCCAAATCACTATAGCTGATAACCTCAGCCCGGATAAATCCTCTTTCCATGTCAGAGTGAATCTTTCCTGCTGCCTTTGGTGCTGGAGTTCCATTGGGTATAGTCCAGGCTTTTAGTTCGGAGGAGACTGTGGTAAAGAAGGAAATCAGACCCAGGAGGCGGTAGGATAGGTCGATAACTCGGTCAAGCGCCGGTTTGCTTAGTCCCAGCGCTTCGCGGAATTCCTTGGCTTCAGCCTCGCTGAGCTGAGCTAACTCTGCTTCTAACTTGCCGCATAGGGCAACGACGGCAAACTGAGGGTAAAGGGAACTTATCTCAGTTTCCATTTGCGCAGCCTGTGGTATTTGCTCCTCTCCGATATTGAGGATTATCAGCATGGGCTTGGCGGTCAGAAATTGATAGTTAGATAGCATTTTGAGTTCTTCTGTAGCTAAGCCCTGTAGTCTTATTGGTACATCTTTCTCTAGCTCTGCCTTAATCTTTTGAAGCAAAAGTTGCTCCTTCAAATATGACTCCCGCTCTGCTGCTTTAGCTCCTTTTAAACTTGTCTCCAGTTTTTCAAGCCTTCTCTCGATAATGGCTAAATCAGAGATAGCGAGTTCTAAATCTAAGGCAGCTATGTCTCGTTTCGGCTCTATGCTTCCTTCAGGATGGGGAACGTTGCCATCTGCAAAAGCCCGGACAACCTGGAGCAAGGCATCCGCAGTGGTTAGGTAGTTTAGGAATTCTCCCCCTGCTCCTTCCTTGCCAAAGCCTTTGATCGAGCTGGCAATATCTATATAATTCACCTCTGCGGGAATGATCTTCTTGGGCTGGAATATGCTTGCCAGTACTGATAATCGGGCGTCGGGCACCTTGGCCACACCGATATTGGGAGCCAGCGTAGGGGAATAGGCAGCGACTTCAGCTTTGCCTCGGGTTAAGGCATTAAAGATAGTTGTTTTGCCGCTCTTGGGTATCCCGACGATGGCGACCTTCATAATTATATCCTATCATATTTTGCTTTTGGACTTCTGTCAGGAAAAGCTGGTGCTGTGATAGAATAACTGCACAGATCCCTGAAGGCCTTGCGATTTGTGGGATCTCGACAGGTTTAATTTTGGATTTACCGGGTTCCCACGAAAATCGCAGGATTTTCGTGGGTGGATTTAGGTAAATGCTCTACATTCTTTATGGTCAGGATGATTTCTCTCTTTACCAAGCTGTGAAGGAAATTAAAGCTGGCTTGGGCGATGCGGAAATATTGGCAGCGAACACCACCAGCTTGGAGGGTCAGCATCTAACTTTGAGTGAACTTAGAGATAAATGTGATGCCGCTCCTTTTTTATCCTCACATCGCCTGGTCATAGTTGATGGCTTGTTAGGACGCTTTGAGGTAAAACAAGGGAGACCACGGTCTGGCAAAGATAAATCTGGGGATGGGCTGGGGGAATGGAAAGGCTTGGCTTCTTACATCAAGCAAATGTCACAAACGACTGTGCTGGTGCTAATTGATGAAGAGATACAAAGAGGTAATCCTCTATTGAAGGAGCTTTCACCGTTGGCTGAAGTAAAAGTTTTCTCTCTGTTACGGGGCAGGGAGTTGAGGGTCTGGATACAGAAGCGGGTGAAGGAAGAAGGTGGCGCTATCACCCCCCAGGCTGTGGATTTGCTCGCTGAATTGGTAGGCGGAGACTTATGGGCCATGAGTAGTGAAATCCAGAAACTGCTTCTTTATTGCCAGGGACGCCCTATCACTGAAGATGATGTTGGACAACTGGTAAGCCATGTCCAGGAGGCTAATATCTTTGCTCTGGTGGATGCCGTGGCCGAAGGTCGGACCGAGTTAGCCCAGCGGATACTTCATCGGCTATATGATGAGGGTGTGGCACCAACGTATATCTTGGTCATGATTACCAGGCAATTCCGTCTCATAGCTCAAGTCAGAGATTTAGAAAAGGGGCTGTCCCACCGGCAGATTCAGGATAGGTTGGGGCTGAAATCAAGCTATAGCTTGGATAAAACGCTTAGACAGGCTAAATTGTATGATTTGGAGGGTGTAAAACGAGCTTACGATAAGCTTTTGGAAACCGACCTAGCCATCAAAACTGGCAAATATAGCGACAAATTAGCTCTCGAACTCCTAGTAACCGAACTGGCCTGCCTGAATCCATGAGTGAAAGTCTTGGCCACAGCGAAGCAATCTCCTCTTCCTCGATGGGAGAGGGTTAAGGTGAGGGTGATGTGCTGAAGGTGTGGCAATGCCGGAAAATAAAATCCTAAATCCTGATATCTTGACTCCAAAAATAACAAATGATAAAGCTGAAATGTCAAATCAAGCTCAAAATCCAAGTCACAAAGCGAAGTAATTTTGATATTTAAGTATTTGGATTTCACGAGGCTTTTTCAAAATTCCCCTCTCAAGATAAGAGGGGCTAGGGGAGTTATGAAAATAACCCCCTTTATCCCCCTTACTTTAAGGGGGACAGCGGAGGGAAAGAAGTAGGTTTGGCATTTAGGCATTTGGACGTTGACATCTGGGTTTGTTTAGGCTTGCCCTGAGCGAAGTCGAAGGGATTTAGTGCTTGGAGTTTGGAATTTAGCTTGGAATTCCAAGAGGAGGTTTAGCATGAAAGCATGTGAAGGACGAATTGGTCGGGTTTTCGTGATACGGCTGGAGGATGGCGATGTTGTGCCCGAGTGTATCGAGCGGTTTGCCAAGAGCAAGCGGGTGTCTGTGGGGCAGGCTATCTTAGTGGGTGGAATTGGAGGTGGCGATGTTGTTGTCGGACCGAGGCATTCGGACGAGAGACCGCCAGAGCCTATGCTCCTACCCATTGATGGAGCACATGAGGTGGTGGGGGTGGGCGTGCTCGCCCCCGGTGAAGATGGCAAACTGATTCTCCATATCCATGCTGCGCTGGGTCGGGCCGGACAGACCATGACCGGATGTCTGCGGCAGGGCGTCACCACGTGGCTTGTCGGAGAGGTCATCCTCTATGAAATCCTCGGCGCAGATGTGCTGCGTATCCAAGACAAGAAGAGCGGCTTCGAGCTCCTGGAGCCTGGGAGCAGCCGATGAACAATTCTGAAGACATAATACTTAATTTGTAGTAGGCTTACTTGGTATTGTGTCCGTGGAATCCATTTGCAGTTAACAAATTGGCTAAACTGCTAAAATAGGATTGTGTCAGTAAAGTTGATAGCCAAGAAAGACTCCTTGGGCCTCCCTGTGTTTACTTACGGCTGACCTCTATAGAGGTAGCCTTTGGGCTACTGTGATTTGTGGCCGTTGGACTTGATAAAGTTCTCCACCTCTTCCCACTTAAACCTGCGGTCACCTCTGATGCCCAGGCGATAGACGGGAAGAAGCCCCTTATTCGCCCAGTGCCTCACTGTGTTGGGATGAACATGGAGCAGGTGAGCCACCTCAGTGGTGGTCAACATCCTTGAATTCCTTCTTTGCACTTCCATGCTAGCTCCACCCTATTTATCTTTAACAGAACTTCATTTATGTTAACTTAAGCTCTTTTCCCTGTCTATCACCCAAAAGTCCTAGGACTTTTCTCCAGGGCTTAGAGGCAAAGTAAAGATAATGCAATTGACAAGAGCGAGGCATGCGGTATAATAGCCCATATAAGAAATAGTACAATAGTAGTGGTACCGAAAAAGTCCAGACTTTATAAAAATTAGAACCGAATAGATGTTCAAGCCCTTATGCCCAGGTTGAGGAGCGATAAGGAAATACTGCAAGGAAAGGAGGTGATGGCCGGGGAAGATTACAAGTATAACGTAAGACCTGCCGCTATGCCCGAGGTCGACGGGCGATAATGCAAACTTAAAAAGAAAGGAGAAAAGGAAATGAGGAAGTCAATACTAATAGCAATAACAGTGGTTCTAGTGGTCGCGTTGGGCGCCGCGGCGGCTGTGGTTGGCAGCGAGGGGAATCCATCCTCCAAGGCTACCTGCCAGGTTGGCTACGTCGAGATCCTAAACTCTGGCGACATGGGCTGGACACCCATCCTCTCGAATGTGATCAAGATGCCGAACCAGAAGGATCTCTTCATAGATGTCTCGCTGGAGTGCGGGCTGTACACTAAAACCCTGGTCAAGAGCAAAGGTCTTGTGCCAGACACTTCTACTGCTATGGCCTTGATTAAGGTACGAGTATGGGTAGATGACGACTTGGCTTACCCAGGAGAAGTCACCTTCAACGCAAGGACGCAGACGCTGACGGCAAAGTTTGCTGGCATGCTAGTGGACGACCAGTTGACCGAGGAGGAACTCGAGCTCATTCTCGACACCATGAGTGCCAACTCATTCAACTTCATCCTGGACGACCTTCCACAGGGAACCCATACGGTAACAGTGGAGGCAATGATTGATACGGAGACTTTAGCACAATTGGGTGTGGCTGAAGCCTGGGCTACTATCGGCAATGGTTCCGTAACTGTTGAGGAAGTCAGGATGATCAAAGGCGAGGACATTCTTCTGGAGTAGCCGTGGAGTGGCGAACATAGGAGTGCTTGGGAAGGACTCCGTGTCCTCGTGGGGATGACTACCTAAGTTGCTGAAGCCATCCGAGGGGTCAGTCATGAGGCAAGGGGGGTTGGGGTTTTGCCACAGCCCCCCCTTATTCTTAGCCGGGTATTCTGGGACATAACACCTGATTCGTAGTAGGCCTAATCCTTCATTTTGTGAAGGATGGTGTCTCTGGAATTCGCAAGAAAGCCCGTTTCTTGCTAAAATTGCTCACTGAGCAATGGGCTATTACTTAGGCGTAGATATCGGCTCTGTCAATGCTAAGCTAGCACTCGTAGATGAGAAGGACAGAGTCGTTCAGTTTGATACTGAGAAGGTAACCTCCAGCCCCAAAGCTGCTGTCAGTGCGCTTATCTCCAGGCTGGGCGAGAAAGTTAATCTGAAAGAGATTATCGCCGCTGGTGTATCTGGCTCAGGCAGGGGGGTTATCCCCAAAGAACTCAGTTGGACGGAATACAGCAGTTCGCTGGCGATTGCCTCCGGTCTTCTTCACTGTTACCCTGACGTTAAGACTATCATACAAATCGGCGGCCAGAGCACCCTGGTAATAGAGCTAGAAGATGGTTTGAAGAAGCCTTGGAAGGTGGCATCTAATCCCCTTTGTGCTGCGGGCACGGGAAGATTCTTGGAGCAGCAGGCATACCGGATTGGCATCAGCATGGAGGACTTCGCCAGCCTGGCGCTGAAATTCCAGGGCACTGCACCCAGGATAGCCGCCCGCTGCAGCGTCTTTGCCAAGACCGACCTCATCCACCTTCAGCAAAAAGGAGCTCCTCTGGATGCCATGCTCTACGCACTCTGTGAAAGCGTGGCTCGCATGGTTGCCTCTCTGAAGAAAGGAGCTTTCCGAGAGCCGGTCTATTTTGTGGGCGGCGTTGCCGCTAACCCTGCCGTGGCCAAATCCCTCAGTGACATGATTTCGGCCAGGAACGGGCATCCTATAGAGGTGATCATTCCCGAAAACTACCTGCACATGGAGTCCCTGGGCTCGGCATTGCTTTCCATAGGAAAAACTTCCCAGGGCGTTATGCTGCCAGAAATGGACGTCCAGCAACGCTATTTCGAACTGCCCAAACTGAAAGTCGTCGCCCAGACTAGCCGAGGGAAAGATAGTCAAAAGATAGAAGAGGAATGCGTTGGCTACCTCGGGGTTGATGTGGGCTCCACCAGCACCAAAGCTGTGATAATAGACGAAGCGGGCAAACGAGTGCTGGCGAAGAACTACCTGATGACTGCCGGAAGGCCAGTTGAGGCGGTCAAACAGGTCTTCAGGAACTTGCTTAGAGATGGCGCAGACAAAGTCAAGATAGCGGGTGTCGGGGTGACCGGCTCGGGCCGCTATCTTGTGGGCGGTTTTATCGGGGCTGACCTGATAAAAAATGAGATAACGGCACAGACCAGAGCTGCCGCTGAGATAGACCCCGAAGCGGACATCATTGAGATTGGCGGGCAGGACTCCAAGCTGGTCATCAAGAGAAACGGCATCGTTGTGGACTATCACATGAACAAAGCTTGTGCCGCCGGGACGGGCAGCTTCATTGACGAGCTGGCCGAGATGCTTGGCGTCTCTGTAACTAATGGCGAGTTTGCCGACCTGGCATTTGCTGCTCTCCATACCATTGAGCTGGGAACGAGATGTGCGGCCTTTATGGGTCAAGCGGTGGCGTCAGCACAGCAGGAAGGCGTGCCTCTGGAGATAATCACGGCTAGCCTGGCTAACTCCATAGCCAAGAATTATCTCTCCAAGGTGGTGGAGCATAGAAAACTGGGTGATAAGATTATCCTCACGGGAGCGGTTTTCTACAACGAAGCCGTCGTCTCCGCTTTTCATCAGCAACTTGAAGGAAAAAAGCTGACCGTGGCTGAGCACAAAGAAGTCAGCGGTGCCATAGGTGCAGCCCTCTTAGCCAAAGAAGCCATGGCTCCGACAAAGTCGGAGAAACCTGTCCTGAGCGCAGTCGAAGGATCGAGGTTCAAGGGCTTTCAGGAGGTTGTGGATAGGGAATGTAAGCTTACCACGTTCGTGTGTAAAGGGTGCGATAACAACTGCACCATCACCCGGATGGAGATGCCTAATGAAGAGCCTAGCTATTATGGCAGCCGGTGCGACAAGTATGATGCCATAGCCAGCCATGCCCGAAGAGAGACTTTCTTTGATAAGCGAGAGCACTTGCTCTTTCGAGAGTACAAGAACGATTCCGGCACAGGACCTACCGTGGGAATCCCCAGGGCATTGCTAGTCTATGACTATGCTCCGCTCCTTATCGGGTTTCTCAATGCCCTCGACGCCCGGGTTGTCCTTTCCAGCCAGACCAACAAGGCGGTTATGGAGCAAGCCATCGAGTTAAGCTACACTGACAGTTGTTTCCCTCTTAAGCTTCTCCACGGACATGCGGCAATGCTTAGGGACGTGGATTACATCCTTTACCCGTGCGCCATTCGCCTGGGTAGGAAAGACGGGGATGAGAGCCAGAAATACTCCTGTCCCTTAGTTCAAGCCTCTCCGTTCATAATACGCAATGTGCTGGGCTTTGGGGAACGGCTGTTGATACCCATAATTGATTTCAGTCGGGGCGATGCCGAAGTGATAAAGAACCTTGCGGACATCGCTGCGAAGATGGGGTTTAGCAGGAAGAAAGGTAAGGAAGCAGCCCTGGCGGGCATTGAATCTCAGCGGAGGTTTGAGGCTGACCGGACGGTGCTGGGCCGGGAACTATTAAGGCAACTGCATCAAAGCGACCAATTGGGCGTGGTACTGCTTGCCAGGTCTTACATGTCGCAGGATGCCGGAGCCAATCTGGGCATAGCCGAGAAGCTCGCTCAGCTTGGGGTGGTGCCCATACCGCTGGACTTCTTGCCCCTGGAGTCGGTGAATGCCAAGGATTACTCAGACCGACCCTACTGGTTCTATGAGAGCAAATGTATAGCCGGTGCAGCTATAACTGCCTCAGACCCGCAGCTTTATGGGCTGTGGCTGACAAACTTTGGATGTGGCCCGAACTCCTTCATAATTCATCTTGTGGAAGATATCTTGGGAGGCAAGCCTCTGGGGCAGTTAGAAATAGACGAACATGCTGCTGAGGCTGGTATCGTTACGCGCTTGGAAGCGTTTGTGGACACAATTCAAGGATTTGCTCACTCTGCCGGGAAGCACGAAGTGAGACGTAAGGAAGACATCTATCGGAAAGCATTTCCGCCGGTAGTTGATACCAAGAAGACATTTATTATTCCCAGAATGACACGGCATGTTGAGCTTGTGGCTGCGCTTCTGGAGGGCAGCGGCTTCAGAGCAATCGTGCTTCCTGAGGCCAATGAACGGAATCTATCCTATGCCGATAAGGTAACAGCAGGCACCGAATGTTTGCCATTTCGGGTGACTCTGGGCGACTTTCTGAGGTTCTGCTATGAGAATGGGACTGACTTGAAAAACGTCGAGGCAGTTATGGCTAGTGCCTACGGTCCTTGCCGCTTCGGAAAATATGCCCTGGAGCAAATTCAGATACTCAAGGAGTTAGGCTTCGACCTTCCCATACGAACCACTATATCGAACAATGCGTATCGGGATACAGAGATTAGCCCTCGTTTTGCCCGCTTGGCCTGGAAGGGTTGCGTAGCTATTGACTATCTCCAGAGGCTGCTCTGGCGCACTCGTCCTTACGAAAAGCGGCCAGGCTCGGCCGACGAAATGTTTGACGGATATCTGGGCAGGATTGTCGGTCGCGTCCGTCAGAAGGAAGGTTTCGATGATATCCTGCGCCAGGCCACTTCTGATTTTAAGTCCCTTATTGACCAGGAACTGCCCCGCCGGCCTCTGGTAGGCATTAATGGCGAAATCTATCTGCGCTCCAACCGATTTAGCAACCAGGACCTGGTCAGGGAGTGCGAAAAGGCTGGGCTGGAGGTTGTTGTTTCTTCTATAGGGGAATGGATGAGATACATCTTCTTCCGTCATGTTGAGGATGCTATCAGGGACCGCAAATTTCTGAAGGCGCTGGTTAGCTATGCGATAGACCGTGTCTGGGAGCATGATGAACATACGGTAGTCAAACATTTCCAGAACTTAATTGACGGGAGAGAGCCCTCAACGAAGGAGTTACTAACATATACCAGCCGCTGGCTTTCCCCGAGATGCGGAAGCGAAGCAGTTCTCAGTATCGGGAGTGGGATTGAATGGATGGAGAATCCTGAGTTTGCTGGCGTGATATCGGTGATGCCCCACGGCTGTATGCCCGGCGGAATTGTGGCGGCCATGTCCGAGAAGTTCAGTGCCCTGTATCACAAGCCCTGGATCAACCTCACCTATGATGGCTTTGTGGAAAGCACCAACCTTACGAAAATCAATAATTTTGCTGAGGTCCTCAGATTTTGCAGCCAGGAAAGAAAATCCTCTCCCTTGATGGGAGTCCCGATTAATCGGGAAAGGTGAGGGTGAAGGACTCCTCCCTTTAACTCCCTCCCGCCAGAGGGGGGAGAATCATGTTGACAAAATAATGCGGATTTAGTATCATGCAATATAGCCATTGACCCTTGAGGCAGTGAGCTAGAGAACTGGATAGTTAAAAGTCCGCTTGGATCGGCGGTGACCGAGACGGACAATAGGAGTTGTAGTGATGACCCTCTCGGTTATGCCGAGAGGGTTTTTTAGTTTATGGTTATGTACGGCGCTATAACGGATGATATGCTAGCGCCAAGGATATGAACGGATGGTAAAAACAGGCTTTATTGGCGCGGGAACAACGGGCACTGCTCTGGCCATAGGGCTTTTTCAAAAGGGATGCCCGGTGGTGGCTGTATCCAGTCGGACTTTGTCCTCAGCGCAGAAGCTAGCTAGGCTGGTATCCAATTGCCAGGTTTGCCATACAGCTCAAGAAGTGGCAGATGCTGCTGAATTGGTCTTCATCACCACGCCTGATGATGTTATAGCCCGGGTGTGCCGCGGAGTTCACTGGCATGAAGGGCAGAGCGTGGTGCATTGCAGTGGCGCTCATTCTGTGGATATTCTGGAGCCGGCACGAAAATCGGGGGCTGCTGTGGGCTCCTTTCACCCGTTGCAGACTTTTGCTGATGTTGACCAGGCTATAGAAAACCTGCCGGGCTCGACCTTTGCTCTGGAAGCCGAAGAGCCCCTATTATCAACGCTCAAGAAGTTGACTTCACTCCTCAACGGCAACTGGGTGGAACTTAAGCCCGGGGACAAGGTGCTGTATCATGCCGCAGCCGTTTTCGCTTGTAACTATCTGGTGACCTTGGTCAAGTTGGCTCTGGACTTGTGGCTGGACTTCGGGGTATCGTCAAAGGAGGCGACCAGAGCCTTGCTGCCCTTGCTCAGAGGAACGATAAACAATATTGACAATATTGGCTTGCCTAACTGCCTCACCGGTCCTGTTGCCCGCGGGGATTTGGGCACTATAGAGGGGCACTTGAGCGCTCTGGAGGCCAGGAGCCCCTCATTGCTTACTACCTATAAGGAGCTGGGGCTTCAGACCATTCCTATTGCTTTAGCTAAAGGCCAAGTCAATGAACGGAAGGCAGAAGAAATGAAGGTGCTGCTTGGGCACCCTGAGTTTTTCGCTCATTGTCATTCTGAGGGAGTCCCGATGGAATCGGGACGACCGAAGAATCTCGCTCAGGGTAAACCTTGGCGAGTGTCTAAAGGCGTTGGAGATTCTTCGCTACGCTCAGAATGACAAAGAAGGGAGGTAGAAAATGAGAACTATGCTCAAAAGTAAAATCCACCGAGCCCGGGTTACTCAAGTCGACCTGGATTACGAAGGCAGTATCACTATTGACCGAGTTTTGATGGAAGCCAGCAACATCTTGCCCTTCGAAAGGGTGGAGGTGCTGAATATTAACAACGGGGCTAGGTTCAGTACTTATGCTATCGAAGGTGAGGCCAATTCGGGGATTATTGGTGTCAATGGTGCTGCCGCTAGACAGGTGGCCAGGGGCGACATAGTTATCATTGTCTCTTATTGCCAGGTTCCTGATGATGAGGCAGTTAACATAACCCCAAGCATAGTTCATGTGGATGGTCAAAACAGAATCATTGAGCCTTTACCTATGAGCCCTCTCTGTGGATGGCAAAGGGAAGGAGAAAAAATCCTAAGCACTAAATACGAAATGCTAAACAATATCAAAACTCAAAATCCCAGTGACGCAAATGGTTTGAATTTAGAAATTTGAATTTCGAATTTGTTTCGGGATTAGATATTAGGATTTAGGATTTAAGCTAGAAGAGGGAAGGTCATGCGCATTACCATTACCGAGATAAAAGAGATGAAGCGCAGGAAAGAGAAGATACCGATGCTTACCGCTTACGACTATGTGACAGCCAAGATAGTTGATGAAGCTGGTGTGCCTTTGATATTGGTTGGGGATAGTTTGGGGATGGTGATGTTGGGCTATGAGTCAACTATCCCGGTGACCATGGAGGAGATGATTCATCATATCAAAGCTGTAGTGAGAGGAGCTAAGAAGGCCTTAATAATAGGCGATATGCCTTTTATGAGTTATCATATTAGCGTCTCCGATGCTTTACATAATGCTGCAAGATTTATTCAGGAGGCGGGAGCACAGGCGGTGAAGTTAGAGGGAGGTGA
Source organism: Chloroflexota bacterium (assembly GCA_013388845.1). Taxonomy (GTDB): domain Bacteria; phylum Chloroflexota; class Dehalococcoidia; order GIF9; family AB-539-J10; genus RBG-13-51-36. The sequence goes on from JACAEN010000012.1 coordinate 31,773, forward strand.
GGTCGTTGCTGAGAAAGTCCGGCGCCTTGTAGACTGTGGCATCCCGGTTATGGGACATATTGGGCTTACTCCACAATCTATACATCAATTAGGAGGGTTTAGGGTACAAGGGAAGGTGATGGAAGAAGCCAAAAAGTTGCTTAATGATGCGCGTGCTTTAGAGGAAGCTGGCGCTTTTGCTATTGTTCTGGAATGCACTCCCGCACCTCTTTCCAAACTTATTGCTCAAACGCTGGCTATCCCCACGATTGGCATTGGCGCTGGACCTGATTGCGATGGTCAAGTCCAGGTAATCAGCGATCTTCTGGGCCTTTATACTGAATTCGTGCCCAAGCATGCCAAAAAATATGCCAGCTTAGCCGGGGAGATTAAGACTGCTGTTTCTAGTTACATAGCTGAAGTTAAATCTCGTAGTTTCCCCACTGCGGAACAGAGCTATACCATGGATGAAAACCTCATCAAACAGCTAAAGGCTGAAAGCTAGCGGCATGCCTAGCAGGCGAGTTTTTACAGAAGGTGGTTGCATAACTCCCCCTCTTAAGATAAGAGGGGGTTAGGGGAGTTATGACTAGACGCTTTCCACCGCTCATAACCGCCTTTTATCCCCTTATCTTAAAGGGGAAACTTTGGGCAAAAGTAAACTATTGTCAACATGGAAGTAGTAAAAACAATCTCCGAGGTCAGGGCAATAAGGCAGAAGCTCAATGGAGCGGTGGGCTTTGTTCCCACTATGGGCTATCTTCATCAAGGTCATCTGACTTTAGTAAAGCAAGCTAGGATAGAGAATTCCGCCATTATTGTTAGCATCTATGTTAACCCCACTCAATTCGGGCCCAAAGAAGATTTTGCCGCTTATCCGCGGGACCTTGACCGTGACCTGGGGTTGTTGTGGGGAGTGGGGGCGGATATCGTCTTCGTCCCCTCCGATGCTGAGATGTACCCCCCCGGATTTAGTAGCTGGGTGGATGTGGAGAAGGTGACTGAGCGGCTGGAAGGCGCATCCCGTCCCGGGCATTTCAGGGGCGTAGCCACAGTAGTAGCCAAGCTATTCTACATTGTCCAGCCTACCAGGGCTTATTTTGGGCAGAAAGATGCCCAGCAGGTGGCGGTCATCAAGAGAATGGTGGCTGATCTCAACATGGGTATAGAAATCGTCGTTGTGCCTACGGTCAGGGAAAGCGATGGCTTGGCTATGAGCAGCCGCAATATCTATTTGAACCCCGAGGAAAGGCAAGCAGCCACAATATTGTTCAAGGCTCTGTCTGTAGCTAAGCAGTTATGGCAGGGTGGGGAAAGGGATGCTGAAAAGATCCGCCGGCAAATGACCGCACTTATTCAGAAAGAACCTCTAGCCCAAATTGACTATGTCAGCATTGCTGATGCCGAAACTCTGGAAGAATTGAACTCGATTGAGCGCCCGGCAGTGGCTTCCTTAGCCGTCAGGATAGGCAAAACGAGGCTGATAGATAACATGCCTCTGGAATAAGTGCCTCAGTAGCATTTCGAGTTTCTCTTCAGCACGTTTTGAATAGATCGTGATTTAGGCACGCAGGATGCCACAGATTGCAAAAATCTGTTGTCGATATGTGTTGTTTGTTGTAAATGAAAAAAGCCGTTATAATTGACGCAGCTCAAACAAGCAAAAGTCCTATGAAATAATTTAAAGGAGTTGAATATGACGGTAAATTCTGAATCTGAAAGGCTAGCTTTGAGATTGTGGTTTCTGACGCACCGAACCCGGGATGCGATCAGGAGATGTGAGGACCAGGTATTTGGTAAGTATGGTCTTACCGCAGAGCATTACGCAGTCCTTTCGACTATGAAATTACTTGGTGAGCCCGTAAGGCCGACTGACTTAGCCCGGGCATTAGAACGTAGTACAAACAGCGTGAGTATGTTAATTGACCGCATGGTCAAAGCTGGTCTGCTCAAAAGGGTAAGAGATAGGAGTGACCGTAGGGTAGTAAATGTGACCATGACCAGCAAGGCGGAGAATGCCCTTAAACCGGCCACTCTGGCTGGCTGGGAGTTTATCCGGCAAATCCTGTCGCCGCTTTCATATGAAGATAGGCGTGCCTTTGTCAGGCTTCACGAGCTCGTAAAGTATGAGGCACTTAAGTATCTCGAGCCTGGAGTGGATATAGAGGAAATTGAGAAAAATGACATCACGAACAAGCCCGATATAATGGAACAATTGGCCCAGTATGTTTCGGCATCCACTCGCCAAGCCACATGTCAGGGTAGTGAGAAGGGGAAGGCCAGACGATGAGGGCAGTTCGTCTTACTTACTGCTAGCCGGCGCGGAGTAGGTCCGTGTGATTTGTAATCCTGGTGGGAGTGAGATTGCTGTGCCGGTGGCGCATCAGCCTTATCCTTCGACAGACTGAGAAAAATCGTGTTCACACTAGCATTAACATGTTGACAGATTTTGTCATCGAAAACTGGAAACAGTGAATTTTAACTGCCAATAAATAATGCCGACTTTGGGATTTATTTGACAAGAAAAAGGCCGTGTTATATAATTGGCATACTCCCAAAGGGAGATTATTTTCGCACGTTAACAACTGAATAGGTTTTGTGTTCTGTCTGGCGTGAGTCAAGGGAGAAAGAGCATAGGGTGGATGCCTTGGCATCAGCAGCCGAAGAAGGGCGTGGCAAGACTGCGAAAAGCCTCAGTGAGCTGTCTAGCTAGCTTAGCTGGGGATTCCCGAATGGGGTAACTTGCCCCGACGAAAGCGGGGCACTCCGATTATGTCGGAGAGGGAACTGGGTGAACTGAAACATCTTAGTAACCCGAGGAAGAGAAATCAACCGAGATTCCCTGAGTAGTGGCGAACGAAAGGGGAAGAGCCCAAACCAAGGTAGCTAAGTGGACTTGGATCCTAAGCTATTTTGGGGTTGCAAGGCACAAGGGGCAGACTTCAAGGTCTGCCACAGAGTGATAAAACTTTTCCTTAGTCGAATGCTTCTGGAAAGGGTAACCGTAGAAGGTGATAGTCCGGTAGACGAAAAGGAAAAGTCTCTGCTTGTGTTCTTGAGTACCACGGGACACGTGGAATCCTGTGGGAAGCAGGGGGGACCATCCTCCAAGGCTAAATACTGCTGATGACCGATAGTGAACCAGTACCGTGAGGGAAAGGTGAAAAGCACCCCGGGAGGGGAGTGAAATAGAACCTGAAACTCTATGCTTACAAGCAGTCAGAGTCCCGATTTTATCGGGATGATGGCGTGCCTATTGAAGAATGAGCCGACGAGTTGATCTATGTGGCTTGGTTAAGCAACTCAGTTGTGAAGCCGGAGCGAAAGCGAGTCCGAATAGGGCGAGGCCCCGATTTAATCG
>JACAEN010000008.1 GCA_013388845.1 Chloroflexota bacterium
ATATTTGATGTTAATATGTAGTATTAGGATTCATTACTAATAAACAATATGAATAAACATACAAAACAGAGAGAGGCAATCTTAAGGTTTCTGAGAGGAACCTATTCTCATCCCACCGCTGACCAGATATATGATGAGGTCAGAAAAGAGATTCCCAATATCAGCAAGGGCACAGTTTATCGCAATCTTAAAGTATTACAAGAAATGGGGCTGATTTCAGAGTTGAACCTTAATGGCACTGTTAGCAGATTTGAGGTAAAACAGGAAAGTCACTACCATTTCCGCTGTGAAAAATGTGGCCGGGTATTGGATATTGGTGAGCCGGTGGACAAAGAACTAGACCGGAGGGTCGCTTTGAGAACAGGACTCAAGATTCACCACCACCAGCTCGAGTTTCAGGGTCTGTGCCATGATTGTCAGCATGAATAAAGGGATAAAATTGCTTGGAAGGAGGTGGTATGAATAAACCAAAGTTCATTAACCGAGTATTATGAAAATCAAAATGACAATTGAAGGAAAGGAGTGAAAAAATGGCTAAAGTAGCAATAGAAATGGTGAAAAAAGCTGGAGTCAATGTCAAACAATTGCTGGAACTGCTTGTCAACAATGCCGCCGCCGAACTGACAACCTACTACTATTACACCATACTGAGAGCAAACTTGATTGGACTTGATGGAGAGACTATCAAGGAAATTGCCGAGACGGCTAGGATAGAAGACCGTAACCACTTTGAGGCGCTGGTTCCCAGGATATATGAGCTTGGTGGTAAGCTACCCGAGAGCATGGTAGAGTTCCACAACTGCTCTGCTTGCCCACCCGCCACTCTGCCCAAGAACGCGAAGGACGTCAAGGCGATACTTACCGTACTGGTGGAAGCAGAAAGATGCGCCGTCAGAGGGTACACAAACATCTGCAACATCACCGCCGGCAAAGACCATCGCACTTATGACCTGGCCCTATCTATACTCAATGAAGAGATAGAGCATGAGTCTTGGTTTTCCGAGTTTCTGGGAGAGGGTCCTTCCGGTCACTTCTTGAGGCGTGGCGAGACCTCTCCGTTTGTCTCTAAGTTTCTCAAGTAAGAGCAAGCAGTGTATGATAGGGGAGGTCAAATGAAGATTTGGCCTCCCCGAATAATAGTTCGTAATCAATAACAGGGAATGGCAGGCATCCTACAGGGACTGCATCCGGTTTTACAGGCGCTTCTGGCAACCTGCTTCACCTGGGCCATGACTGCCGCGGGAGCAGCCGTTGTTTTCACGGCTAAAGACATCAGCCGCAGAGTGCTGGACGCCATGCTCGGCTTTGCTGCCGGTGTCATGATTGCCGCCAGCTACTGGTCGCTCCTGGCACCAGCAATCGAGATGTCGGAAGGTAAAAGTATCCCTTCTTGGCTACCGGCTGTGATCGGCTTCCTGGCTGGCGGTTTGTTTCTGCGGGTTATTGATAAAGTGCTGCCTCATCTGCACATTGGTTTTCCAACTGAAGAAGCCGAGGGGGTGAAAACAGCCTGGCGTCGGAGCACGCTGCTCATACTGGCTATCACACTGCACAACTTTCCTGAAGGGCTGGCCGTCGGGGTAGCTTTCGGTGCTCTAGCCGCCGGTTTACCGGCTACCACTCTGGGGGCAGCTATAGCTCTAGCCATCGGCATAGGTATCCAGAACTTTCCCGAAGGGCTGGCTGTTTCCCTGCCCCTGCGACGGGAGGGCTTGTCGCGTCGGAAAAGCTTCTGGTACGGTCAATTATCAGGAGTTGTTGAGCCAGTTGCCGGAGTGGTCGGCGCAGCCACGGTCATAGTTGCCCAGCCTATTCTCCCATACGCTCTGGCTTTCGCTGCTGGTGCTATGATATTCGTGGTTATTGAGGAACTGGTGCCTGAGGCTCAGCGCGGCGGCAACACCGATTTGGCAACAATGGGCGGCATGGTTGGGTTTGCTGTAATGATGCTGCTGGATGTCGCCCTGGGCTGACCGGCACGAGATAAGATGAGAACATTCACTGAAAAAGAACTCAAGAAATACGATGGCAGAAACGGCATTGCTTACATTGCCTATCGGGGCAAGGTATACGATGTCTCCGCCAGTTATCACTGGAGAAAAGGTATTCATCAGGCAATGCATCGGGCCGGTTGTGACCTGACCGAGGCTTTGGAGCAGGCACCACACGACCCTGACCTTCTGGAAAAGTTTCCCATTGTTGGCGAGCTTGTCAATTAGTGTGCAGCACTGGTGGCAGCAGAGTCAGAAGCACTTGTGATTGCTTTGAGTTGTTTGGGGGCTATTAGCCCTATATAATTTAGAGTAAAAAAAGAAAGGAGAACGTAAAAATGGCAGGATACGTCGGGCCAATTGAAAAACAGACTCTAGACAATGAGTATTTCAGGAAAGTACTATTTACTGGTAAGCATGCTCAGCTTGTGGTGATGACCTTAAAACCGGGGGAGGAAATCGGCAATGAGGTGCATAAGAACGTTGACCAGTTCTTTCGCATTGAGCAAGGCGAGGCGCTATTCGTTTTCGATGGAAAAGAGAAACACCTCGTCAAAGATGGCGATGCCGTCATAGTCCCGGCGGGTACATACCACAACGTGATAAACGCTTCCAAGACCACTAAGCTGAAGCTATACACGATTTATTCTCCTCCTAACCATCCTGACAAGACCGTACATAAGACAAAGGCTGATGCTGAGAAGGCAGAAGCAGAAGAGCATCATTAGCCAGAAATAGTTTTAGTGCCTCCTGAATAGCGCCTTGTTCTTCGACCCCAGAAGGAGCCGCTCGGATTTACACTGCGGCCTTAGTGTTAGTATGGTGGGCGGTAGAGGACTTGAACCTCTGACCTCCTGTGTGTAAGACAGGCGCTCTCACCACTGAGCTAACCGCCCTGGCACGCCTGGCGGGATTTGAACCCGCGACCCCAGCCTCCGCAGGGCTGTGCTCTATCCAGCTGAGCTACAGGCGCATATTAACCCCGAAAAGTCCCTCGCTTCGCTCAGTGTACTTTTCGGGAACCCCATCTAATCAAAAACCATTCAAATGGTGCCGAAGGAGGGATTTGAACCCTCACGTCCTTAAGGACACTACGCCCTGAACGTAGCGCGTCTGCCATTCCGCCACTTCGGCTCTATTTCTCTGCTTCAAATTCCTTCTTTGACAGGGAGACAAAAATAACTGCCAGTATTCCCAAAATGTGTGACGGGAGCGCACAAACGGCCCCGGCCAGAGACAGGCCAAAACTTTTCCTTCTTAAGGCCGAGACGCCACCTACTATGGCAACTATACCCAAAGCAAGAATGGGCAATCCTATAATAAGCAACCAAGTCGGCATGAGGGGTATGATATGTTTAAGCCACTCACCCCTGTGAAATGGCAGATTCGCCAGCCTGAACAGTATATTGCTGCAACTCCCAAAAAGAACCATTACCACTCCAACAATTGCCTCAAGTACACCACCTATTATGCTTAAGACGCCGCCAGCGGTAAGTAACCCGCTCTTACTATCGCCATCAGATGCCATTTCGTTTTCTCCTTATTTCATGGTGGGCAGTACAGGATTTGAACCTGTGACCTTCGGTATGTGAAACCGACGCTCTAACCACTGAGCCAACTGCCCATGCCTTCACACTTATTTATTAAATATTAACTTTACCATACACACAGGAGACATCGCAATTCTTTGTCTTCTTGCGCTGGCTTGTCTCAAAGCCACCTGCCACCAGCTTCTCGGTTCGCACCAAAATGCCCTCTAAGGCACTTCAGAGCCCCTACAAGCCTTATCAATCACTCTAAGCGCCCTTTTTTTTTCCCTTTTCTCCCTCTTGGCCTTTTGGTCCATGCCAAAAACTTGGCTTTTGCATTCATTGGGCTAAATAACCCTGGAGTCCCAGCAATTCCTTAACTGCACACAGTAATGGCCAGCATATAACAGCCGGATCTGCATTTTCTTCGCAGGCTTAGGTGTTTTCTTCAGGTTAAGACATAAAACACTAGGCATCGTGGATTAATATATACACAGACTCAAAGAATCTGGTAACATGAAGTAGCAGGAGGTTGTCATATGTCTAGAAATGCCAAGATTGCTTACGTCAGCCTAATCAGTCTGGTGGGGTTAATAGTGCTCTTGGTGGGAATATTCACGCCCTTAGGCTTCGGCATCGGTCTAATCATAGCGATAGCCTGCTGGGTTGGAAGTGGCATATTGGCGAGATATTGGGGAGTCAGGAAACGAAAGGATTGACCCTCTAGGCAAATTAGTAGCGTTTAGTTTGCCGCGTAGGCTTGACATTGCCCCGATAATCAGGTGCGGTGATGTTGAATACCAGACTTATCCGCGGGTCCACCATTCGTGAACTGATTCGTGTTTCAATCTCGTCTAGAGAGAGGCAGGTGGTGATCACCATAGGCAACCGGGCATTATATCTGTAGTTAATCAATTGATATAGTTTCTCCTGAGCCCAAGGCGTGGCTGATTGCTCCCCGAAGTCATCGAGTATCAGCAATGGAGTTTCCTTAATCTTCTCAAAAAATTCGTCGTAGGATATTTTGCTATCGGGACTGAACGTAGAACGTAAATGGTCCAGAAGGTCAGGAACAACCACAAAGAACACCGGTTGCCCTTGCGCCAGCCGGTAATTGGCAATAGCCGCAGCCAGATGAGTCTTACCGCAGCCATTGACGCCTTGATATATTAGCCAGCCCTCTGGCGAGCGAGCGAAATCCACTGCTAAGTTGAAAGCCTGACGCAGGTTTTGGCGCTGTTCCGAGGGGAGATCCAGCCTCTTGTGGTCAAAGTTGTCGAAGGTCATGTTCTTCAATAGCTCTAATTTCAGGCTACTCTGCTGCTCTAATGGCGATTTCCGTTGGATCTCCCAGACGTGGCAGAATTCATTATTAGCCAAATGACCACGTAAGCGGTCATCCATTCTTTCCAGTGGTATGTCGCTGGTGATTACCGTGGGCAACGCGGCATTGAAACGATGATGCAGGAGTTGCTCCAGCTTCTCCTTAGCCCAGGCAGTAGCGCTTCCCAGAGCAAGGTCATCAAGCACCAAGAGAGGCACATTCTTTACTCGCTCAAAAAGTTCGTCATAAGTGGTGTCACTGGTGGGGCTAAAAGCAGAGCGGAGGTGGTCCAGAAGGTCAGCAGCAGTGATATAAAATACAGGCTCTCCCAAGCTGAGGCGGTGGTTGGCGATAGCACAAGCCAGGTGTGTTTTACCAGAGCCGCTAGGACCCAAGAATACCAGCCAGCCTTTGGGATTATCAGCAAAGGCTTTGGCAGCTTGGTAAACCTGAGCAAAGTGCTCCTGAGATTCTTCGCTTCGCTCAGAATGACGAATGGATTTTTCTTTAGGAGACAAAGTATCAAAGGTAAGCTGCGACAGGGAGCCTAAATTGCTGTATTTCTGAAGATATTCTGTTTTTTTCTTTCTCAACTCCCCCTTACTGCAGCGGCAGGGTACCACCCGGCTGAAATCAATTTGCCCGGAATCCAGAGCGGGATGAACAAAGCCCGCCCCTTTGCAAACAGGGCAGATTTCACCCTCACTCAAACCCTCTCCCGTCAAGGGAGAGGTAGAGTTATCTTTTGACGAGGTGCCCGTATTTGCCTTTGATATATTTGTCTGGGCCACCCTTTTTAACGTGTCTCTTATACTCTCCACTGTCCTTACCTTCGCTAGCCCATCTTTCCAGGATGCGGGCGATATATTTCCAACTGCGTTTATTCAGCGTCACTGCCTCCTTAAAGGCTTCTTCAATCCACCGGGCTGGGTAAAGCTTCTCGGCTTCTTTAAGTTCCTCAGCAATCATGGGCGTTATTATGCCGATATTTTGCTCATAGAGAGCGAAGATGTTGACAGACGGCGGCTGACGGCTCCGATACATCGGGATGGTCAGAGAGTAAACATCTTCGAGCACTCCATTTATCTTCAAGGTGGAATGTGATAGAACACCGTGCCCCACAGCCGAGTTCAAAGCCTGACGCAGTGTCTTCTCATCTAACTCGGCCGACAGCCGACTGCTTTCAGCTTTCAATTCCTTGTAAGTTACAAATTGAGGCCTGCCCTGAGCGGCGTGAGATTCTTCGCTTCGCTCAGAATGACCGAAAGCGAAGGGATGGCCTGGCTTTCGGAGGATGAGGTAAGAGGCGTATAACACTATCTTAAGTTCAGCCAGGTCTTGAATTTTAGGCAATGCCTGGGTAAAGAAAGAGTCAGGCAAGGAGATAAAATCTGTCTTCACTGGAGAACTTGATAATTGCCGATTTGGCATCTTTTCACCCCTGAGAGGCGGAAATCGTCTCAGCCTCCAAATTGTCAAATTTGGCAATCCTGCTCAGGAAGCGCAGCTTGATTTGTCCCAAAGGACCATTGCGGTGTTTGGCTATGATAATATCGGCGATGCCCCGAGGATAAGGTTCCTTTTCAATATCGTGCAGCTTACCCCACTCCTCGGGAGAAAAATACATGTCGTCTCGATAGATGAAAAGAACAACGTCAGCATCTTGCTCGATACTGCCACTTTCCCGCAAGTCCGCAAGTTGAGGGACATGGGAGGCTCGCCATTCCACAGCTCGACTGAGCTGGGACACCGCCAGTATGGGTACATTTAGCTCCCTGGCCAGGGTTTTTAAGGCACGGGTTATCTTGCTAATTTCCTGAACCCGGGTTTCGTTCTTGCCATCGCCTTGTACCAGTTGCAGATAATCAATGATAATCAAGTCAATTTTGCGTTCGAAGTGAAGGCGCCGTACCTTGCTTCTGATATCCAAAGCGCGAAGTTGAGGCGAATCATCAACATAAATCGGCGCCTCAGACAGGATTCCGCTAGCTTCCATAATTTTTACTTCATCCTTCTCACTAAAGCGCCCCATACGAACCTTTTTAGAATCCACTCCAGCCTCGCTGGCCAGAAGCCTTTGCACCACCGCTTCTCGGGACATCTCTAAGCTGCATAAAGCAACGCAAGCCTTTTGGTTAATAGCAGCGTTTCTGGCGATATTCAAGGCCATGCTCGTTTTGCCCAAGCTAGGCCTGGCCGCCACAACGATTAAGTCCGACCTCTGTAATCCTCCTAAAAACTCATCCAAGGCAGTAAAACCGGTCAGAATGTGAGGTATTTCCCCCTCTCGCGGTGCCGCAGACGGCCCAGCCTCCTCAAAATACTGGCCTAAAGCCTCTCGAATTGGCACGAAATCCCGGGGTTCTCGCCTCATTCGCACCTGAAACAGGATATCTTCAGCTTTATTGAGGCTAGCCTCAACATCGGGGCTGGCTTCATAGCCCAGGGTTTTGATTTGCTCAGCGGCGACGATCAGCCGCCGCATTACTGCGGCATTAGAAACTATTTGAGCATAATATTCAACATGTAGGGATGTGGGTACACTGCTTATTAGATGGCTTAAGAAGGCAGCACCGCCAATCTGCTCCAGCTTGTCCTGACGCATGAGCTCGTGAGCCACTGTAATCTGGTTTATAACTTCGTTGCGTTGGTAAAGAGCGAGGCAAGCTTGGTAAATCATCCGATTTATGTCTGAAAAAAAGTCCTCGGGCTTGAGGGAAACGGCAACTTTCACTACGGCTTCAGAGTCAATGAGCAGAGACCCAAGTACTGCCTCCTCAGCTTCAATATCATGGGGCGGTAATTTTTCCTCAGCCATGCCTAACCTTTCTCCTCCTTCTCACTTTTCCCCCCTTCTGCCTCCTTTTTCTCTCCTTTTTTCTTCCTCGGTACCTTTTTCTCTGCTTTTTTCTCCACCTTTTTCTCTGTTTCCTCCTCTTCTTCCTTCTCCTTTTTTTCTTCCTCTTCGATAACCACCATAATTTGCGGCTTAATGTCGCTGGCTAACTTAACGGCTACCGTATAGCTGCCTGTTTGGTGCAAGGGTTCCTCAATGTCTATCTTCTTTTTATCAATAACAGAACCTATGGCTCGACTTAATTCTTCAGCTATGTCGGCAGCAGTAATAGAGCCAAACAAGCGCTCTCCAGCACCACGACGAGCTGTGATACGAATTTCCTTTCCCTCAATCTGCTGGGCCAGTTCAAGTAGTTTATCGCGGTCAATACTTTCCTCAAGCTTCTCCCGCTCTAGTCTGGACTGTGCTTCCTTGACGACTGCGGGGGTGGCTAACAAAGCTAAACCGCGGGGCAAAAGGAAATTCTTGGCATAACCTTTGCTTACCTCTTTTATCTCTCCAGCCTTTCCCCTTCCAGGGAGGTCTTCTAATAAAACAACTTTCATAGCCTCCTCGCTTAGAGGGATAGAAATCTTTCCGCTGATATGGCAGCAGTAGCGCCATCTCCGGCGGCAGTTATCGCCTGCCTAGCTGAATTATGGCGGACATCTCCAGCAGCAAATATTCCTGGAATCTTCGTTTCCATGAGTTCATTGGTGATTATGTAGCCCCCTTCGTCTAAAGGCAACAACCCCCGCCACTGAGCACTATTAGGTTCCGAACCGATAGCCACAAAAACACCCGCAACCTCTAATGTTGACATTTTAGCATTTTTGGTGTTTTTTAGCATGAGTTGCCTAATTACCCCATCACCTTCAATTCCGGTTACCACAGTGTCCCAGATAAACTCTATCTTTCGTTCGGCCAGAGCTCTTTCCTGAAATATCTTGCTGGCTCGAAGCTGGCTGCGACGGTGAATGACCTTAACCGAGGAGGCAAACTTAGTCAGATAGAGAGCCTCAGTGATAGCAGAATCGCCGCCACCTATGACAGCCACCGTTTTACCTTTGAATAACGGACCATCACAGGTAGCACAATAGGAAACACCCTTACCCACAAATGTATCTTCCCCGGGCACGCCCATTTTGCGAAACTGCGAGCCAGAGGCGATGATTACAGCCTCAGCAACAAAATCGCCTTCACTGGTGCTGACCAGATTATGCCTCGGGCTGGGCTCTACTTTAGTAACCTCGGCAAGCAAGGTTTCCAACCCATAGCCAGTGGCTTGCTCGTGGATAAGTCGTCCTAAATCAATACCTGAGATACCCTGGGGAAAGCCAGGGTAATTCTCCACTCGCTCAGCGTTGGTGATTTGCCCGCCGATTATGCCCTTTTCGATAAGCAAAGTACTAAGCCTGGAGCGGGCGCAATATAAGCCAGCAGTGAGTCCCGCTGGTCCACCACCAATGATGACTACCTGATAACTCCTGTTGGGATTGCTTCGTTCCATTCGCAACGGCATTACTCAGCCTGTAGCTGCTCCTTCCCACAAATCACAGCGTCCCCCCCACCTCGCCAGAACCTTGCCATCCACAGAGATTTGAGCAATCTCACACAAGTTGGGGCAAGCTTTACAGACAAAAGAGGAAACCGTGAAATCTGTTTGGCTAACCTCAAAGCCCTTGAAATTTGTCTTATGGCTGTCGGTCCGGATTTCTTCTCGTAGCAAGAGAGCGGCTCCAATAGCACCCATCAGCTCATGGTGAGGAGGAACGATGACCTTGACTTCTAAAGCCTCTTCGAGTGCCTTGATTATTCCTTGATTGAAGGCAACACCGCCCTGGAATACTACTGGAGGCAAGATTTCCTTGCCTAAGGCCACATTATTAAGGTAGTTTCGCACCAAAGCTTGACATAAGCCATAAACGATATCCTCAGTCCTATGCCCTATCTGTTGCTTATGAACCATGTCCGATTCAGCAAAAACAGTGCACCGTCCGGCAATGCGTACCGGGGCTTTGCTTTTTAAAGCCTGACTCCCAAATTCCTCGATGTCCATGTTTAATCTGGAGGCTTGGTGCTCAAGAAAACTGCCCGTGCCAGCAGCACACACCGTGTTCATACCAAAATCAACAACGACTCCATCGCGAATGAGGATTATTTTGCTATCCTGTCCCCCAATTTCCACGACAGTTTGTACTTCAGGTACATAATGCATTGCCGCCACAGCATGGCTGGTAATTTCATTTTTTATTGAATCGGCACCCAGAACCACACCAGCTAGATAGCGAGCGCTTCCAGTAGTAGCCACTCCACAAATCTCAGCCTGAGGTGGCATTTGCTTCCTTATATCTTCCAGACCCTGCTGAATGATACTAATCGGTTTGCCCTGGGTCCGTAAGTAAGTACAGGCTATAAGCTGGTCCTGGTCATCAAGCAGAGCCATTTTGGTGGTAACCGAGCCAACATCAACGCCCAGATAGGTTTTCACTTTCTCCTTCGTTTCCTTCTAAACTTTAATAAATCAACGAAAGCCTCAAGCCTGGTTATCATACCGGGCTTAGCCATCTGCTCATCATAAAGAATAGTAAGCACAGGAATATCCTCTTCGGTTGATGGCATGATATTCTGAGCTACTATCTCGGGCATGCATGTGAATGGTGCCAGGTGGATCACGCCATCATACCCATCCCGGGCATAAACCACCTTTTCGCCCACTGATTCCCAGCCATCGCCACCCACGCTACGCCTAAGATAGGGCAAGGCGGCTTTATGGACTTGTTCCCACTCATCTATGCCTAAATAGTTGAGAAACAGGCGATATTTGACCCACCGGGAAAGGCTCATAGTGCGCTCTACTTCCACCCCTAATTTGCCTAATTCCATTTCTATATCCATGTTGGCAAATGGGTCAAGAACAACGAAAACTTCGCCAACTATGCCCACTTTGACCGGGTCAGCCTTGGGATCTTTGGGTATCTGACCCAGCTTCTTGACATATTCCTTAGCGGTGTTCCTGACTTCGCGGATCGTCTGTGCCTCGCTGATAGCCTTAACAGCTTGTCGGTAAACTTGGTTAGCCCGGCCCTTCTCAAGTTCTACTGCCCGCACCTTGTGAATCACTTTCTCCATTTCATCTAAAGCAAACAGTTTTCCCATGGCAAAGCTAAAGGCAGAAATGATTTTGGACCAGGGGGCATCATTAGTCAGCTCTTTGATAAGGCGCATGATGCTTTTAACCCTATTTTGAGATACATCGAGAGTGAAGAAGTGAGCATCATAGCCCAAGTCACGTATAATTTGTTCTTGTTCCTTAACATAGTAGCCCAATCGGCACACGCCAGTGCCTCGGGCATGAATCAGAGTATCAGCTCCTAATTCACAGGCCTCGATTAGGTTGCCCAATGTAAGCTTGAAGGGCAAACAGGCTTCCACTGGCGAATATTTGACCCCTAGGTCTAAGGTCCGGTGACTTGTGGGAGGCGGGATTATCAGCTCGTTTTTCCCATTGCCGAGTTTCTGGACCAGTGCCTCGGCTATGACGTAGGCATTCCCACAATGGGGTATCCCTATGCGCATACCCTTCTCCTCCTCTTGACCATATCCAGAAAAGCTTCTAATCGAGTAAGCACTCCCCCTTCACTTGTATGCTCGTCCAAACTGAGGTGTAAAAAAGGGGTCCGGAACCCGCGTGCCCGATGTCGCACCATGTCTATCATCATAGAGTCGGGACCACAGCCAAAAACAGCCACACTAATTATACCATCGACTTTTCCCTCTAGATAGTATTCACCAGCACCAACTATATCGGCCTCGAAAGACCAGTGCGGAGCGCCTCCCAATTTTGTCATGGCGACATCGAGTGCTTGCTGCTCCGCCATCTCTGGGGTAAATACTCTAACTCCCATGTCTCGCAGCCGAGAAATGAGGCGATGGTTCACATAATCGTCATAGATAACATATTGATGCCCGATAACGGCAATGGACAGACCACGAGATACATCAGGCTCCAAATACGATTTGTCCTCACTTCGATGCGTTTCATCCAGGGCTTGAATAGGGGTAATTCCCCTATCGGACATCTCTTTTCGGTAGGCTAAATGGGCTTTCTCGGCTTGCTCGACAGCTTTTTTAATCTTGTTTTTATCCGAGCTAAAATGGCTTCCTAAGCTATATATGGTTTGATATAAGCCGCGGCGCCCTTTGTTCAAATCTATCTCCGGGTCGAGAATAGGCGGACACTCTGGCACTAAGGCCCTGGTCATATCTGGTAAGCCGATAAACTTGGAGCAATAGTAGGCCTTCCTGCCCAAGCTGCGCAATGCTGGAATAAACATATAGTCACATTTATCAGCCAGGGAGATAACATGTCCGAAGAAGAGCTTCACCGGCAAACAGGTCTCAGCCACTGCCCGTGAATTTCCAGCGGCAAAGATAGCTTTGTTAGTGAGCGGTGATACCACTGCTTCAGCACCTAGGGCTTCAAAAAATACTTTCCACGCCGGGAAATATTGATAGTAAGATAGGGCCCTAGGAATGCCTACTTTAAGCATGGCAGAACTCTCGCTTAATCTTATCCAGTATTTCTGGCTGAGCCAGGATGTCAACTACAGTCATAGCCATAGCCTTAGCGGCATCTATTAAGCCCTGCTGTCCCGCCTCTGAGGCGGCGGCGGCCGCAAACTCCGGTGTATGTATCAATACCTCACGAGGGGCAATAGCTACCGTGGCATGTATACTGGGCACCACCTGGCTAACATTGCCCATGTCGCTGCTGCCCATCCCAAAACGGGGGTCGAAGGCTTCTACTTTGCGCCCCAAGGATTCCAGATTTTGCCTGAATAGCCCAGCTAAAATCATATTGCTTTTCATGGGAGCATAGATGTTCTCTCTCCATCTATATTCCAACCTTGCCCCGGTAGCTACAGATGCTCCTATAAAACAGTTCAAAACTTTGTCCTTCAACTCAGCAAGATAATCATTATCCAGAGCACGTACCAAAAACACGGCCGCACTGTGGGCAGGGACTATGTTGGGCGCTTCACCGCCATCAGTGATTATGCCGTGGATGCGTGCGTCCCCCCTTATGTGCTGGCGCAGCGAATTTATCGAGTTGAAAGCTAAAATCATAGCGTCCAAGGCGTTTACTCCCTTGTGAGGTTGCCCAGCAGCATGAGCTGCCTTGCCAAAAAACTCCACTTCCAAGGAGCTGCAGGCGAGTGCCTCTTCCGTCGGCATATTCCTTGTATTAGGATGTACTATCATAGCCACATCTATTTCTTTGAAGACCCCGGCTTTCACCATGTCTATCTTGCCCCCGAAGCCCTCCTCCGCAGGAGTGCCCAGAACCACAACGCTGCCCCCCAACTGGTCAATGATAGGCTTACTGGCAACACCGGCGCCGACTGCTGAGGCAGCTATGATATTGTGCCCACAGCCATGCCCTATTTTGGGTAAAGCATCATATTCAGCAAGTAAGACAATTTTGGGACTCCCCTGACCATATGTCGCTCGAAAGGCTGTAGGTAAGCCAGCAATACCCCGCTCCACATAAAATCCACTTTCTTCCAGATAATTAGTAAGCCAGGCCAAAGCTTTGTCCTCTTCGAAGCCCAGTTCAGGATTATCATGGATATTCAAGCTCAACTGGATAAGTTGTTGCCTTTGTAGTTCGACGCTATCTTTTACCTTTAGCTTCAGTTTTTCTATTTTCAAGGTTGTTTAACACTCCCTTCTGTCATCCTGAGCCTTTTTCCCCTTGTCATTCTGAGCCCCGATAAAATCGGGGCGAAGAACCTACTTCCCAGCGTGACGAAACAATCGTTTTCTATCTCAATACTTGAACCTCTTGACAATAGCTATTATACTTTGTGCGGGATGGGGATTTCTAGGCGATAACGAATGGAAGAACTTAAAAAGAAGCCTCTCAAGGCTTCAATAAATGTGGCGCAATTAATGAAAGAGCCTGTGGGCTCTAGCCAAAGCCATGACATAGGCGGGATGATTAACGAGGAAATTGAAGGGCTGGTTGAAGGAAAGGTAAAATTGACTCGTATCAGTCAGGGGATTTTGGTTCAGGCTAAACTAGCTGTCGAGCTAAAGCTGCAGTGCAGCCGTTGCTTAGATATGTTCTCATGCTCCATAAGCTTTGATGTGGAAGAGGAATTTCTTTCCACGGCGAATTTCGGTTCCACAGCATCTTTGGCGGAAGAATCACAGGGCTTTACCATTAATAGTGAGAATATGCTTGACTTGGACGAGCTGATAAGGCAGTATGTGTTGTTAAATTTGCCCATGAAACCTTTGTGTCGACCTGACTGCCCAGGGATAAAGGAGATGGATTCATATGCCAGTACCTAAGAAAAAAACCTCTCAAGCACGCCAAGGGAAAAGGCGCAGCCACCTCAAGCTAACGCCGCCGGCTCTGGATACTTGTCCACATTGCCACAGCCCCAAGTTAGCTCACCACGTTTGCCCCAACTGCGGCTGGTACGATGACAGAGAAGTAATTGAGGTCAAAACCGCCAAGAAATAGTTTGCATGGCTGAGCGATCCAGGGTAGCTTATGTTTTCCCAGGGCAGGGCTCCCAAAACATTGGCATGGGGTTAGACCTGTATAATAGCTATCCTTCAGCCAAGGAAGTCTTTAATGAAGCTGACGCTTCTTTAGGCTTTCCCCTCTCTCGCCTATGCTTTGAGGGCCCCGCAGAGGAATTAGTCAAGACCCACAACGTCCAGCCAGCGATATTGGTCGTCAGCATCGCCTGCCTCAAAGTGCTACAGGAGGCCAGTCGCAGCAATTTCCTGCCTCCAGCCTTTGTCGCCGGACATAGTTTAGGGGAATATACTGCTCTGGTGGCTGCTGGTGTACTGAGCTTGACTGATGCAGTTCTCCTTGTTAGAGAAAGGGGCAGATTGATGTATGAAGCTGGGCTAAAAAATCCTGGGGGTATGCTCGCAGTAATAGGGCTTGATGAGGGAACGGTTAGAGATATAAGCTTGCGCAGCGGAACCGAAATTTCCAATATAAACTGCCCCGGGCAGATTGTAGTCAGCGGGGCTATTGAGGCTCTGGCTGAAGCTAATAATTTAGCCAAAACAAAAGGAGCTCGTGCTCTTATCCCTCTAAAAGTCAGCGGAGCTTTCCATTCTGCTTTGATGGAGCCAATCATAGCTGAATTCAGTGAAATCGTCTCAAGCTTTGAGTTTCACCCTCCGTCCATCCCTATAATATCTAATGTGACTGCCCGGCCGTTAACCGATGTTGATTCCATTAAAGAAGACCTGGTGAAACAGCTTCGTAATTGTGTCCAATGGCAAAGGTCTGTGGAATATATAATGCACAATGGAGTCACCGTCTTCTATGAAATAGGCCCCGGGAGAGTACTTAGCGGTCTAATCAGGCGAATCAATTCCGAACTGCAAATTTTCAACGTATCAGGAATTGAGGATATAGCGCAGCTAGCAAGAGAGTTCCAGTAGCTAATGGCTAGCACTAGACGAAAGGCAAGGATTGCTGCTCTTCAAGCACTTTACGAGCTTGATTGCACCAAGCACAAAGTGGAAGAGGCTTTAGCTCATCTATCTACGGAGAAGGCGTTGCCTCCAGAAGCTCTCAGCTTCAGTGAGCACTTGGTACGAGGAGTGCTAGAGCACAAACCTAAGCTCGATGCTTTCATTGAAAAATTTGCCCCAGCCTTTCCCCCAGAACAGATGTCTATCATTGACAGAAATATTCTGCGTCTGGCTATTTTCGAAATCCTGTTCAATGATAAAACTCCAGTTAAGGTAGCGATAAACGAAGCTGTGGAGTTAGCCAAGCATTTCGGAAGCGATTCTTCCCCTCGATTAATCAATGGAGTATTGGGCTCCATAACAACTGAACGTGGCATAAAATAATAAAGGCCCACCAAGAGGTGTGAGAGCCTTATCTACTCTCTAGCAGTCTACTAACTCGAATGACGATGCCACAGAGGCTTGCCTCCCCTGCCAGGTTTTGTTATACTTGTCGGCTGTGCTCCAATCTGTGTTACGAAGAAAAAGGGTGGCTACAATGCTTTTGCAGGCCACCCTTTTTTGTGGCCAATTCTGAAGAGTTGAGGTAAATCTTAAAATGAATACACTAAGCCCTTACAAAGAAGCCACAGAGGTTATACTCCAGGCTGGTGGCGAACCAGTTAAACTGTGTTACCAATGTGGTCTGTGCACCGGTACTTGTCCCTGGAACACAGTGCGAAGCTTTATGGTTCGCCGTATTATGCATGAAGCTCAACTGGGAGCAACCGACTTCGGCAGCGAAGATGTCTGGACTTGTGTCACCTGCCGAGCCTGCGTGCAGCGCTGCCCCCGAGGCGTCGAGATAATTGATGTCATGAGAGCTATACGCCGAGCTGTGGCTAGCCTAGGCCTAGGTATCGTCCCCGATGCTTTGAGGATTTCAGCCAAGAACATCGCTGGCGCAGGCAACCCAATTGGTGAGGCGCCGGAAAAGCGAAATGACTGGGCTAAGGATCTTAAGGTGAGGAGCTTTGCTTCGAGCACCGAAATACTCTATTTCCCGTGCTGTGTTCCGTCCTATGACCCCGATGTAAAGACAGTGGCTCGGGCTACGGCCACAATCTTCAATAAGCTTGGGATTGATTACGGCCTTATAGGCACCCAGGCAAGATGCTGTGGTGAGTCAATTAGAAAAGCCGGGCATGAAGATACGTTTCAAAGTCTGGTTCAAAATAACATCAATCTCTTTACCACTAATGGCGTCAAAACCATAGTAGTTTCCTCACCGCACTGCTACCACACATTTAAGAATGAATACCCTGAACTAGGGGGTAAATTCGAAGTACTTCATACCACTCAATATCTAGCTTCGCTTATCGAGCAAGGGAAATTGAAGCTCTCCCGGCGAGTCGGGATAAATAAGAAAGTAATCTATTCCGATCCTTGCTATTTGGGGAGACACAATGGCATATACAATGAGCCAAGGAAGATCCTGCAAAGCATTCCTGGTTTGAAATTAATAGAATTTCCCGACGCTCGGGAGGATGCGCTCTGCTGTGGAGGTGGCGGTGGTAGAATCTGGATGGATACGCCGAAGGGGCAAAGGTTCTCTGATATGAGGGTCGAGCAAGCCGTTGCCCAAGGCGCTGACATAATAGCTGTGGCATGTCCTTATTGCTTCCTGAATTATAGAGACAGTGTACTCTCCATGGGTAAAGCCGATACTATGCAGGTCAAAGATATCAGTGAGCTCGTCGCTGAGGCCATATGATAACGGAGCAGTGAGATGGAAGAGATAAGGATTGGCGTTTACATCTGCCAGTGCGGGTTAAACATTGCTGGCGTAGTGAACGTGGAAGAGGTCGCCAAGTATGCTGGAACTCTACCTAATGTAGTAGTCTCTCGTCACTACAGGTATATGTGTTCTGACCCAGGGCAGGACCTCATCAAAAAAGATATTCAAGAACTGGGGCTCAATCGGGTTGTGGTTGCTGCCTGCTCTCCAAAGATGCACGAGCCGACATTCCGCAAGGCTGTTGAAGACGGCGGGCTGAATCCTTATCTATATGAGCATGCCAACATTAGAGAACATTGTTCCTGGGTTCATGACGATAAAAAACTGGCTACTAATAAGGCTAAAGATTTAGTCAGGGCAGCAGTAAGGCGAGTTTATTACCATGAGCCTCTGGTCATTAAAGAAGCACCACTTAATCCCAATGTATTGGTTGTTGGCGGTGGCATCGCAGGGATGCAGGCGGCATTGGACATTGCTAACGGACAGCATAAGGTATATCTGGTAGAAAAGGACCCCAGCATCGGTGGGCATATGATGCAGCTTGATAGAACTTTCCCTACTCTAGACTGTTCCGAATGTATTCTCACCCCTAAGATGTCAGACGTGGGGCGTCATCCCTTTATCGAACTTTTAGCTTACAGCGAAGTAGAAGAGGTCTCGGGCTCTATAGGTAATTTCAAGGTTAAGGTAAGAAAAAAAGCTAGACACATAGATGAGAGCAAATGTATTGGTTGCAACGTGTGTGAAGAAAAATGCCCCTGGAAGACCGATAGTGAATTTGAGATGGGCTTAGCCAAGAGAAAAGCAGTTTATATACCTTTCGCTCAAGCTGTCCCCCATCTTGCAGTAGTAGATCCTAATCTTTGTGCTTACATCAAATCGGATGGCAAGAAATGCGGAGCCTGCATAAAATTCTGTGAAGCCCAAGCTATAACCCCGGAGACTCTTCTCAAGCAAACTGACCAAATTATTGAGTTTGATGTGGGCACGATAATCATAGCTACCGGGTATGACCAATTTGACCCGTCTGTGATACC
Source organism: Chloroflexota bacterium (assembly GCA_013388845.1). Lineage (GTDB taxonomy): Bacteria > Chloroflexota > Dehalococcoidia > GIF9 > AB-539-J10 > RBG-13-51-36. Next base: position 18,010 of record JACAEN010000008.1, read on the forward strand.
TCACTATGGATATGGAAAATACGATAATGTACTAACCGGACTTCAGTTTGAAAGAATGACCTGCGCCGCGGGACCAACTGGGGGTAAGATTTTGTTGAAGGACGGGCGAGAGCCGGAAAGTGTAGCTATTGTGCACTGTGTGGGTAGTCGTGACCAAAACTACCATGAGTATTGTTCCAGAGTATGCTGTATGTATGGGCTCAAATATGCTCATTTGATAAAAGAACTCGCCAAAGCCGATGTATATGAGTTTTATATTGATATGCGTTGCTTTGGAGAAGGCTACGAGGAATTCTATAAACGCCTTTCAGAGGAGGGAGTGAATTTCATACGGGGGAAGGTAGCCAAGATTACAGATGAAGCCCTAAGCGACGAGGAGAAAGGCAAGTTGATTGTAGTCGGTGAGGACACGCTTCTAGGCAAGATAGTGCGAGTTCCCGTGGACATGGTTATACTGTGCTCTGCTCTGGAAGCTCGCTCCGACGCTGAGAATCTCGCCAAGATCTTTAATATTAATCGTAGGGCAGATGGCTTCTTCTTGGAGAGGCATATCAAGCTCGACCCTGTGGCTACTCCAACAGATGGCATTTTTATCGCTGGCTGCTGTGAAGGCCCTAGAGACATTCCTGATACAGTAGCACAAGCCGAAGCAACAGCAGCCAAAGCCCTGTCATTGATAAGTAAAGGCACAATCACAACAGAAGCTGCTATCTCCTATGTAGACGAGACCATATGTAGTGGCTGTGGGATTTGCGAGGCCTTGTGCCCCTTTCAAGCCATCGAGCTTCAGCCCAGAGATGGCAAGCGGGTGTCCCATGTCAATGAGGTAGCATGCAAGGGTTGCGGTGCCTGCAGTGCTGCCTGCCCTTCAGGAGCCATTGCCATGCACCACTTCACTAATGAACAAATTCTAGCTCAAGTAGAAGCTCTGTTTAGCTAAATGAATTGGGGAATTCACTAAATGTTTCGGATTATTTATAGAGAGACTTTAGCGGCGAAAATTCATCTGTTCAAAATGGAAGCACCGGCAATTGCTAAGAAAGCTCAGGCGGGGCAGTTTGTTGTCGTCAGGATTGATGACAGGGGTGAGCGCATTCCGCTGACTCTTGCTAACTGGGATGGGAAAGAAGGCAGTGTTACCCTGGTGTTTATGGAAGTGGGAGCGACAACCTTCAGGCTGGCGTTGCTGAAAGCCGGTGACTCGGTTGCTGACCTTGTTGGCCCTCTTGGCGTACCAACGCATATTGAAAAATTCGGCACCGTAGTCTGTGTGGCCGGAGGAGTTGGCGCTGCACCGATAGCTCCTATTGCTAGGGCGCTGAAGGAGAAAGGAAACAAAATTATCTCCATTCTGGGAGCACGGAGCAAGAACTTGCTCTTCTGGGAAGACAAGCTCCGCAGCGTCAGCCACCGGCTAATAGTTACCACTGATGACGGCACGTATGGCCGCAAGGGAGTGGTAACCGAGCCACTTAAGGAGCTGCTTGAGGGTAAGGAGAAAATTGACCGAGTCATCGCCATTGGCCCGAGCATAATGATGAAGTTCTGTGCTCTGACCACCCGGCCTTTCGGGGTCAAGACTATTGTTAGCCTGAATCCCATAATGGTCGATGGCACCGGGATGTGTGGCTGCTGCCGGGTATCCGTTGGCGGCGTAACCAAGTTTGCCTGTGTGGACGGCCCCGATTTTGACGGGCATCAGGTAGACTGGGACTTGCTCTTCGCCCGGCAACGCACCTATCTTAATGAGGAAAAACGCTCCTTTGAACAGTGGCAGGCTCAAGTGGGCAAGCGTTGTTGAATTGAGGTCTAAACAACATATGGCCAAAGTGAATCTCAACAGAGAGCCCATGGCCAAGCAAGACCCCAAGATACGGGGTAGAAACTTCAACGAAGTTGCCTTGGGTTACAGCGCCGAGCAGGCTAAAGCCGAGGCAAGCCGTTGTCTTCAATGTCCCAAACATCCCTGTACTGATGGCTGCCCGGTGGAGATAAATATCCCCGGCTTTATCAAGGCTATCCTTGATGACAATATGCCCGAAGCGGTCAGAATACTCAAAGATAAGAACAGCCTGCCGGGCATCTGCGGGCGAGTCTGCCCGCAAGAGACACAGTGTGAACAAGCATGCTCGCTAGCTAAAAAAGGAGCGCCTATTGCCATCGGACGCCTGGAGCGCTACGTGGCGGACTGGGAGCGGACTAATATGGGGGCGCTGAACCCCAAGGCAATGCCTCCCAAACCAACTGGTAAACGGGTGGCGGTGGTCGGCTCAGGACCAGCCGGACTGGTTGCCTCTGCCGATTTGGCCAAGCTCGGCCATAGCGTTACTCTTTTTGAAGCATTGCATGTGGCTGGCGGGGTGTTGATGTATGGCATCCCCGAGTTCAGACTGCCTAAAGAAATTGTGCAGACTGAGGTCGCCTACGTCACTTCGCTAGGGGTGAAGATTGAACTGGATTCAGTGGTAGGAAAGGTCGTGACGCTGGATGAATTGCTGAAGAGCGGCTACCATGCTATTTTTCTAGGTACCGGTGCCGGAGCACCCATGTTTATGGACATTCCCGGTGAGAACTTAAATGGCATTTATTCCGCAAACGAGTTTCTGACCCGGGTTAATCTGATGAAGGCATATAAGTTTCCTGAATATGATACGCCGGTGGTAGTGGGCAGAAGGGTGGCAGTGATTGGCGGCGGTAATGTGGCTATGGACTCAGCCCGGTGCGCCCTCCGGCTTGGTGCTGACGAGGTTTACATTATCTACCGCCGCTCAGAAGCAGAGATGCCTGCCCGCCGTGAAGAAGTTGAGAATGCTAGGGAAGAGGGAATCCAGTTCAAGCTACTGACCAACCCCAAGAGATATATCGGCAATGAGTCGGGCTGGGTAACTGGTATAGAGTGTTATGAGATGGAGTTGGGCGAGCCTGATGAGAGCGGTCGGCGACGCCCCATTGTCAAACAGGGAAGCGAGTTTATTTTGGAAGTGGATATGGTAGTAGCTGCCTTGGGCACCCGGCCCAATCCTCTCATCGCTCAAACTACTCCTGATTTGAAGACCGCCAGGCATGGTACAGTAATAGCTGACGAGATTACGGGCAAGACGATGAAGGACAAAGTCTGGGCTGGCGGCGACATAGTTACCGGTGCCGCTACAGTAATAAGCGCTATGGGCGCTGCCCGCCGCGCAGCAAGGGATATAGATGAATATTTGAAGGGCATATAGGTTATTTATCACACCTATTTATAAAAATTAGTGTATAATATTAAACTTTAATTCTTTTTATCATCGAGTTGGCAATAGGCTGAATTGGAACTACCTTCCTAGGAGGATAGATGGATAACTTTGAACCCAAAATAGTAGCTTTTTGCTGCAACTGGTGCTCTTATGCTGGTGCTGACCTGGCTGGCACTTCCAGAATACAGTACCCTCCCAATATCAGGATAATCAGGGTGATGTGTAGCGGCAGGGTGAGTCCTCTCTTTGTGCTTAAGGCACTCAGCGTGGGGGCTGATGGCGTGTTAGTTCTCGGTTGCCATCCTGGCGATTGCCATTACATCGAGGGGAACTACAAAACACTACGCCGTATAGCGCTACTGAAGAATATGCTTGCTCAAATGGGAATCGAAGATGAGCGAATACGCCTCGATTGGGTTTCAGCCTCCGAGGGTAACCGTTTTGTCTCAATAGTCAGCGACATAACAAAGAAGGTCAAGGCTTTGGGTCCTTTTAGGAAAAATTTTGAGGAGAAAGAACATGGCTAAATTGAAAGTGGCTCTTTACTGGGCGGCTAGTTGCGGTGGATGTGAGATTGCGACTCTGCAAATAGGCGAGAAGATTCTAAAATTAGCTGAAGCTGCCGATATTGTGTTCTGGCCAGTGGCTGTGGATGTTAAGTATGCCGATGTGGGGAAGATGCCAGATAAAAGTATTGACGCCTGTCTCTTTAATGGGGCTATCCGAACCTCCGAGAACGAACATATTGCCAAACTATTACGGGCTAAGTCCAAGTTGATGATTGCCTATGGCTCTTGTGCCTATGAGGGCTGTATACCAGGTCTGGCTAACTTCTATAACCGTCAAATGATATTCAACCGCGCCTATGTTGAAACACCATCAACCGACAATCCTAAGAAAATCTATCCTCAAATGAGAGTTAAAGTGCCCGAGGGCGAGCTTGAGATTCCAGAGTTCTACGATACAGTTAAAACCTTAGCCCAAACTGTGGACGTAGATTACTTCGTTCCCGGTTGTCCTCCCGAGGAAAAGAGTACCTGGCTTGCCTTGGAAGCCCTGATTGAAGGCAAGCTACCACCGAAAGGCACAGTCATAAGTCCCTCAACAAAGGCTGTTTGCGATGAGTGCCCTCGTAAGAAAGAGGAAAAGAAAATCAAGAAATTCTATCGACCCTATGAAATTATCCCTGAACCGGAAAAATGCCTGCTGGAGCAGGGATTGCTGTGTTACGGCATAGCTACTCGAGGAGGCTGTGGCGCTCTTTGCCCCCAGGCTAATATGCCTTGTACTGGCTGTTACGGGCCAGTCGAGGGGGTGATTGACCAAGGAGCCCACTTTTTGAGTGCTCTCTCTTCTATTATTGACTCCAACGACCCTGAGGAGATTCAGAAGATAGTCAACGACATTCCTGACCCGGCAGGCACCTTTTACCGCTACAGTCTGCCAGCTTCATTACTCAGGAGAGCGAGGATAAAATGAAAAAGATAATGATAGACCCCATCACCCGACTTGAGGGCCATGGCAAAATTGCCATCTTTCTCAATGACGATGGTGGGGTAGCCAATGTTTATTTTCAGGTTCCTGAACTCAGAGGATTTGAGAAATTTTCTGAGGGACGCCCGGCTGAGGACATGCCTCAGATCACCCAGCGCATCTGCGGTGTTTGCCCCGAAGCCCACCACATGGCATCAACCAAAGCCTTAGATGACCTGTTCCATGCCGAGCCGACCAGCACAGCTAAAAAGCTTCGCGAACTCCTGTATAGTTCTTTTTATGTAACTGACCATACCACCCATTTTTACATTCTGGCCGGGCCTGATTTCGTTATGGGCCCAGATGCTGCTCCTGCGGAGCGCAATATCCTCGGTGTAATTGCTAAAGTAGGGCTGGAACTGGGAGGCGCTGTAATCAGGACCCGTCATGAAAATCACTGGGTTATCCAAACAATTGGTGGCCGCCCAATACACCCCTGCTTCGGATTGCCCGGCGGTGTAAGCAAAGCCATAAATGAAGAAGAAAGAGCAAAGATAGAAGAGATAGCGAAGGCATCGGTAGAGTTCGCCAAATTATCCCTTAAGGTCTTTAATGACGTGGTCCTCAAGAACAAAGAGTATTTAGACATGATACTGAGCGATACTTTTACCCATCGGACTTACTATATGGGCCTAGTTGATAAGAACAACAAAGTCAACTTCTACGATGGCAAAGTACGAGTGGTTGACCCCGAGGGCAAAGAGTTCTGCAAGTATGCCCCCCGAGAATATCTGGAACATATCGCTGAACATGTCGAACCTTGGACATACCTGAAGTTTCCCTACCTCAAGAAAGTCGGCTGGAAAGGTTTTGTTGACGGCAAAGATAGTGGAGTTTACCGAGCCACACCTTTGTCCCGACTGAACGCCGCTGACGGTATGGCCACTCCCTTAGCCCAAGAAGAATATGAAAAGATGTATTCCACTCTCGGAGGTAAGCCCATTCATCACACCCTGGCAACCCACTGGGCGCGCCTGATTGAGCTTCTTTATGCTGCTGAAAGAATGCTAGAGCTTAGTCGAGATCCGGAAATAACCAGCCCGAATATTCGCAACATACCAACAGCGACTCCCGATGAAGGAGTAGGCATTGTCGAGGCACCGAGGGGTACTCTCACACATCATTACATTACCGACGAAAAAGGGGTGATAAAGAAGTGTAACTTAATCGTGGGCACTACCAATAATTATGCCGCTTTCTATATGTCAGTTAAGAGGGCTGCTGAGGACTTGATAAAACCTGGCAAAAAGATAACTGAAGGGTTGCTCAACCGCATTGAGATGGCCTGGCGTCCTTACGACCTCTGCCTTGCTTGCGCTACCCATGCTCTCCCCGGGCAATTGCCTCTGGAAGTGGTCATCTACGATGCCCAGGGCAATGAGCTACAAAGGCTCAGCCAAGGCATCTCATAACAAGTTTTCGCAAGGGCATTCAGCCACCACATGTCACCCTGAGCGAAGTGAAGGGTCTGGAAAGAGCATCGAGATTCTTCGCCCCGACAAGTCGGGGCTCAGAATAGTTGTAAGATGAGTCATTACTGCTCACATCAAGGAAAATGAAAACCTTGGTTCTAGGGCTAGGAAATCCTATTCTTTCCGACGATAGTGTGGGGATTAAGGCAGCCCAAGAGATAGGGAAAAGACTCAACAACCCCCAAATAACTGTCGCGGAAACAAGTGCAGCCGGCCTTAGCCTTTTGGATTCGATTGCAGGCTATGACAAAGCTATTATCATTGATGCCGTCCAAACCAAGAACGGGAAAGCCGGACAGATATATCGCATGGGGCCTGAGGATTTTTCTTACACTAAACGTTTCTCCTCTCCCCATCAAATAAACTTGATCACTGCCCTGGAAGTGGGAAAGATGCTTGGCTTAGTCATGCCCCAAAAAATCACCATATTCGCTGTGGAGGCCAAAAATGTTACTAACTTTGGCGAGCAATGTACCCCAAAGGTGGAGCAAGCAATTCCCAAAGTGGTTGAGATGGTGCTACAAGAGCTAAATGCTGAAAATCCTTGAAGGCTAAGGTTGCCGTTCTGTCTTATTCGCTAGCAACATAAAGCCCGCTTTTACCTCCACTCTTCCTAACTAGGCGAATCTCTCCGATGGTCATGCCTCTGTCCACTGCCTTGCACATGTCATAGATAGTCAGAGCACTCACGGATACCGCTACTAGCGCTTCCATTTCAAATCCTGTTTTCCCTATCCCTTTAGCGCTGGCAGTAATCTCAACTCCGACGAAGTCGGAGCCCTTTTCGGGGAGATGAAACTCGATTGCCACGTGGGTAAGCTGGAGTGGGTGACACAGAGGTATAAGGCGATGGGTTTCCTTGGCAGCCAAGATTCCCGCCGTTTTGGCCACACCTAAGACGTCTCCTTTTTCCAGTCCTCCCTTACGGATAAGCTCTAAGGTGGCAGGCTTCATCTGCACCTTGCCTTTGGCTATCGCCTGGCGTTCCGTTTCTTCTTTCTGGGTGATATCTATCATGCGAATTGAGCCTGACTCCATTTTTAACCTCCAATCTGTGACATCTTTCGATTCACCAGCCTGATATTGCCCTCGCCCAAATGATGACGCGCTGGCTTAGAAGCCACTGCCTTCAGAATCAAGCGTTTTAGCTCTCCAATCGACGCATTGTTACGCAGCGGCACTTTTAGGTCAATTTCATCTTCTCCTAGAAGGCAAGGACGCAGCTTGCCATCAGGGGTAAGTCGCATGCGGTTACATCGGGAGCAAAAGGCAGTCTCGGTGAGGGGACTGATGAAGCCTATAGTACCCCTGGCTCCCGCCAAGCGGTAGTACATAGCAGGTCCATTGCCAGTTATACCGCGGAAATCGGGACAAGGCTCGAGCTTGCCCAGCAAACTAATCTGTTTTCGCAATTCAATGGAAGGTACAAACTCTGCTACATCCTTGAAAGGCATAAGCTCGATGAATCGGATGTGCCATCCGTCCTTAGAGGTCATCCTAGCAAAATCCAGTACTTCATCGTCGTTTATGCCTCGCATGACCACCGTGTTTATCTTGACCGGCTCGAAGCCAGCTTCTCTTGCTCCTTCGATGCCCCCAAGAACAGCTTCCAATTTTCCCAGACGGGTTACGTAGCGAAACTTATCAGGTTTAAGCGTGTCCAAGCTCACATTAACTCTGGTTAAACCCGCTTGCTTGAGTTCCAGAGCATATTCCTTGAGAAGCACCCCGTTTGTCGTCAACGATAGCTCTTCAATACCTTCTATTCGAGATAACATGCGAATGAGCTCAGGCAATTCGACCCTCACCAAAGGCTCGCCACCAGTGAGCCTTATCTTGTTGATGCCCAGCTCTGCCGCTGCTTGGACAATAGCCCGAATCTCCTCATAGGAGAGGATTTCGCTATGGGATATCTGGGGGACACCTTCTGGCGGCATGCAATAGATACAGCGCAGGTTACAACGGTCAGTAACTGAAATTCGGAGATAATTTATGCTCCGTCCAAAAGAATCAAGAATTCCACTCATTGGTTAACTCCTCTTTCTATAATGTGCACGCCAGTAGCTTTGAAAGTAGCACAGACCTCCTTGCCTTCTTGTAAATTCAATTCCTCGGCTGATATCTTAGTGACCAAAGCTACAAGGCGAAAGCCACAATCTATTTCCACCCGGCTAAGAGGTCCGAGCGTGGTTACCCGGGTCACTTTCCCTTGAAAGTAATTCCTCGCCGAACTCCGATGAAAAATCGGAGCTAACGTGATATCTTCAGGCCTGATGCAAGCATATACTTCCTTTCCTGCAGGATAGTTAGAAACTGCCTGTATCCCGATTCTATGGGGACCAATCTTTACCGTGACTATGCCGTCACTATTCGTAATTATTACGCCTTCCAGAACGTTCTCCACACCAACAAAATTAGCCACCTCTTCATTTTTGGGTGAATAGAATATATCGTCAGCATTGCCTGTTTGGACAAGTCTGCCATCGATAAGCACCCCTATCCTGTCAGCAAGTTGCCGCCCTTGGGACATGTCATGCGTCGACATTATCATGGTGGTGTTATGTTGCCTAGCAACATATGAAATTACCTGCTCAATCTTGGCTGAGGAAACAGGGTCAAGGTTCGCTGTGGGCTCGTCCAATAACAACACCTCAGGTTCGAGCACCAGGGACCTGGCTAAAGCTACCCTCTGCGCCTCCCCTCCCGACAGTGTCCGGGCGTTTCTATTCTTGTAGCCTTCTAAACCAACCATTTTTAGAATAAGGTCAACTTTCTCAGCAATCCTGTGCTTTTCCTCTCCCCTCCACCTCAAGCCGCAAGCAACATTGTCGTAGACGCTCAAATTGAATACCTGAGGCTTCTGGTGTACAAATGACATCCGACGACGTATCTCCAATCTTTGTTTCCTTGACCCGGGTACACGCTTGCCGTCAAAATAGACTTCCCCTGCGCTAGGAACTTCCAGAAGGTCTATAATACGTAAAAGCGTTGTTTTGCCCGCTCCGGTCGGGCCAATCACGGCGAAAACTTCACCCTTGCCAATACTCAGGTTCAAACCTTTCAGTACCTCTCTACTACCATATCTATGGCTTAACCCGACCAATTCTATGAGGGACATTTTCACCTCTGCTGTAACCTATATAAAGCAATATTAACAATGAGTGCTAGAAGCAGTAAAATTATGCCTAACGCCAAGGATAATTCGAGTTCGCCTTTGGATGTCTCCAGCGAGATTGCTGTAGTCATCACCCTGGTGAATCCCTTGAGATTTCCCCCGACCATAAGGGCACATCCAACCTCTGATATGGCCCTACCAAAGCCCAGTATCACCGCTGCCACAACAGCATACCTTGCTTCTCTCAGTACAAGCAGAGTAATCTGAAAGTCGCTGGCACCAAGCGAGGTAGCGGTATCCACGATCTCTTTGGCTACGCCGCTTAGAGCCGAAATTGTCAAGCCCAGCAGTATCGGCGTGATCAGTATCATCTGACCAATTATCATGGCGATGGGAGTAAAAAGTATGCCAAGCTCACCAAGGGGCCCAGCTCGGGAGAAAAGGACAAAAACAAATAAGCCAATAATTACACTGGGCAGGCTAAATAATGCCTGGATGATATTTATTAAAACCCTTTTCCCGCGGAACTGGTGGAAGTGTATTAAACTCCCCAGCGGTAGGCAGATTAGAGAGGCTAGAAGACAAGCGGTTCCTGAAATCCTCAAAGATCTTCCCGCTATCTCCATCACTTCCGGGTCAAGGGAGATTATAAGTTCTATGGCCTTGATAAGGCCGTCCCATATTTCAGTCAACTGCTCTAGCTCGCCCTCTTTCCTTCAAGATTCGCTATTGCTCCGGCTCGGCACCGGCACAAGGCGTAAATAGTGGCATGCCATAGTCCTTCACACCATACTCTCTGATTAGCTCCTGTATTTCACTTGAAGTAAGGAAATCTATCAGACTACTTGCCATCTCAATTTTGGTATCGGGATGTTTTTCAGGACTCACAGCAATTACCGAGTAAACGTTGAGCAATATCTGTCCCTCTTCTACTAGCGGCACCAAGTCGAGCTTACCTTTGTAAGCCAGGAAAGTGCCTATATCAGTCAAAGTATAAGCGTTCATCTCACTAGCCATGAGCAAGGTCGGCCCCATCCCCCTCCCAGCTTCTATGTACCCCATTTCTTCTGCCTTAGCCCAACTTGATTCTTGCACCGCTGTATAATTAAAACCGGCTGCCTTCCAGATAGCCTTCTCCCTCGCGTGGGTTCCAGATTCATCTCCTCGGGAAACAAATTTGATTTGTTGCGGGTTCTCCGCCCCCTCCTCCATCAGTTTCTTGAAGGCCTCCTCGGGACCAAGACCTTTGATACCTGCCGGGTCATCAGGCGGCCCCACAATAAGGAAATAGTTATAGGCAAAGGGAACCCTTCCTACACCATAGCCTTCAGCTACAAACTGCTCTTCACGAGCTTTATCATGAATGACAACAGCATCTACATCCCCCCTTTTGCCATATTCGAGGGCTATCCCGGTGCCAACGCAGAGGATATCCAGTTCCACTCCATACTTCTCCTCAAACATGAGCTCAAGGTACTCCCATAACCCAGTATCATAGAGGCTGGAAGTAGTAGCCACTTTCAAGGAAGGAGCACGTGCCGTTACATTGAGGCTAACAATTGCGGCAACTGCCACTACCGCCAGCGCGACTACTCCCATCTTCATACTTGTTTTCTTCATGCTTATCCCAGAATAAAACAGACTCTTGTTTAACTAATTAGCTAAACCACGAGCGGTTTACAGCAAGCAACAAACGGGAATAAAAAAAGCACCGTTACAAAGACGGTGCTGTCCAGAAACCAAGCTTCTTATTCCCTCCTTTCCAAGCACGGGAGGCACAGGCATTTCTATCTGTGCCCTCGAGGCTTTTCAGCCCACCGGCTGCTTGCCATGGATTCTCTTTAGGCAAAACAGCTCGGAGAGAGCTAACATTTAATGCGGAGAATTGTATCAGGAATTTGCCGACCTGTCAAATCCAGTGTATCCGTATGGACACAGAAACAATTGCCGGGTAAGTCGGACGATTATGTTTCCTTGGATTTCTCTGTTGGTTTCTCTGCACTTGGTGCAGCCTCTTCGGCAGCCTCGACCACTTCTTCCACCATCTCCGCTGGCTTCTCTACCACCACCTCCTCTAGCTTTTCCGCAGGTCGGAAACTAATTTTCACCACAACCAACTCGGGGTCGTTAAGAACGGTAACATCTTTATCCAAGGCGATATCCTTGACTCTTATCGTCTGCCCGGCCTCGGCCAGGGAACTGATGTCCACCTCAAACCTAGCAGGAATTTTGCCTGGAAGACACTCTACAGTCAAAGTCCCAAGCTCATGCTCCAGCATATTGGCTTTAGACTTCAGGGCTGGTGCTTCTCCAACTAAGACAATAGGAACCTCTAACCTTATCTTTTCCCCCATTTTCACCTGGTAAAAGTCGACATGAAGCAATCTTCCTCCCCGCCAATCTCTGTTGAATTCACGAATCACAGCGGTCCTTGGCTTTTTCTCGTTATCGAGCTTGAGATTAACCAGCCCTGTATGCCCAGCTTGAGTTAGCACTCGTTCAAGCTCACCAGTGTTGCACTGTAATGCTAGAGACTCAATACCATGCCCAAAAAGATGCACCGGTGTTATTCCCTGGCGGCGCAAATGTCTGACTTTTTTACCCAGAATCTCTCGCTTAGTAACCTTTAACTCTATTTTGTCCATTTTATTTCCCCAAAATCATATCAGACAAGGCTTATCTCTGCAAGAAACTGGGCTCGTTCACTTGAGTAGTGATTCGCCAAGCCTTTTAGACGTCTCGAGCTAAATGCTCCAAAGCTTGCTCCAAATCGGCAGGCAAAGGCGAGGTAAATTCCTGGTATTGCCTGGTTGATGGCAGACGAAAGCCCAAGCGATAGGCATGAACAAATTGCCTGTTAAGATGAGCTGATTTTATTCCATAAATGGCGTCACCGACGACCGGATAGCCGATAGCTGACAGGTGTATTCTGATTTGATGTGTGCGCCCTGTCAGGGGGGTGACTTCAACTAGAGTATAGTCGTCAAGGTATTTCCGAACTCGATATTGAGTGCTAGCCTCTTTTCCTGCTTCCACTATGGCCATCCTCCGCCTACTGTGTGGGTCTCGCCCGATAGGTGCCTTGATTATCCCTTGCTCCGGGGATAGCCTGCCTTTAACGAGGACCAGATATCCTTTGGTCACAGCGCGGCTTTTGAACTGTGCGGCTAAATATTCTCGGGCAAGGTCGTTTTTGGCCAAGACTATGAGCCCAGATGTATCTTTATCTAGCCTGTGCACTATGCCCGGGCGCAACAGCTCATTGCTCTTGGCCAGGCTGGGACAATGGGCCAAGACAGCATTAACTAAGGTATGACTGGGATGCCCCGGGGCAGGGTGAACCGTCAACCCTGCCGGTTTATCTATGACCAATATATCTTCATCTTCATAAATTATGGTTAAAGGGATGGGCTCAGCTGAAGGATGGACAGGCAAGGGAGGAAGCTCAACCGTTATCCTATCAACCTTGTTTAGCTTCTGGCTCGCCTTTGCCTTTTGCCCCTTGACCAGAACGTAGCCCTGCTCAATCAGTTTCTGCACATAAGCGCGAGAGAATTGTGGTAGAACCTGGGTTAAATACTTATCAAGGCGGATGTCAGGAACAGGTGAGCTGAATTGCAGTGTCTTAGTTTTGGAGTCCGTGGCTGCGCTCATAATCTTTTTCTAAACATCCCCGACTTGTAGAAGGAATAGATGAGAATAAAGACCCCCACCGTTATAGCTGCGTCAGCGATGTTGAAAGCTGGCCAATGGAAACTGCCCCATAAACGAAAGTCAATGAAGTCGATGACATAACCAAAACGGAGACGGTCTATTAGATTGCCCACGGCACCACCCCAAATCAAACCAATGGATACCATGCTCAAAGTAGTAACTTGAGATAGGTAACGAAGAAACAGCAAGATAATGAGCAAACTAGCTATGCCAACAATGATGAGAAGAAAAGTTTGGTTGGCAAGTAAACCAAAGGCGGAACCCGTATTCCCAACATAGGTCAAACTTAAGCGCCCAGTTATGGGCAGCGATTCCCCCGGGGCTAAGTGAGCTCTGACCCAGAGCTTGCTCAGTTGGTCAAGGGCCACCACCAGAGCAGCAACAATCACAAATAACCCTAACTTTCTTCTCCGCCTGTTTGAAGAAACCCTTGATTTATCTTCGCCGACATAACCCGCTATCTTGTCGGTCACCAGTTTACTTGGAGGCCCATTATCTTGCACCTTTCATATCCTTTGTTCGGCTTGCCTTACACTTCAGGCATAAGCTTGCTTGTGGTATGGCTTCCAGGCGAGCCCTCTCTATAGGTTGCCCACAGGAATCACACAATCCGTAGGTGCCAGCTTCATATTTTTGTAAAGCATGCTCAACTTCATTAAGAGACTCCCCCAGCCTTTTTTCCAAAGCCAGTCTTTTCTCTAGCTCAGAGGCCTCATCAGCTCCCTCCTCCCTTTTACCAAACGGACTCCCCTCCTTTCTCTCTGCCGATGGTTGACCCAGAGCCCTCAACTGCTCTATCTTTTCTAGCAGCTCTGCTTTTTCTTTCTTCAATCTCTCATAAAGCTCAGCAAACTCTACCACTTCTTGTCCTCCTTATCCCAACTTCGTCAGGGCAGCCATCCTATATCAAAATTCCACACGGATTGTGTGAGACCTACAGTTCGCTATACTCCGATTTCACCGGAGCTGGGCTTGCTAAAAACTTTTCTTATATTAGAATGTAAGGTGTCCCCCAGTTCCTTCACCGATTCGTATCTAATTCTGTTAAGTTCCCTCTGCTTTTCTGCAAATTCAGTTCTGGAGTAAAGCTTTTCAGGATGCAAGTAGATATCATCTACATACCTTATCGCCCTAGGCACTTTAAAGCCCGTGGGTGAATCTACCCAGTCTTCTAGACCTCCCCTTAGTAGAGAATCGAGTATGGCCATGGTAAATTCTAACCTTATATCCTTGTAACGTTCCCCTTCCCCTATGCCTCCAGTATTTAACAAGTAGTAATTTAGGTGGGGAATACCTTTTATTATCTCATAAAATATATTAGCATGCTCTGCCCGGTCTCCAGCGACGAAGGGGTCGTAGAAAAACTCGCTTCTAATTGCCCCCGCTCGTGTTGGGTCACCAGCCGAGGATTCCATTGCCTGTCCCAGAACCATCAAGGCTGCTGCTTGCTCCCGGGTTAGCTTGGATATCGCCGGAATCAGTGGCCCCCTGGTGATAAGAATCAGATTATCAATCCTATCTACATCAATATGGGAACTGGCATGCATAAAATCTCTTCTTAATACCACTGCTCTGCCATTGGATGTTCTCTCAAAATTGAAAAAATCAAAATCCCCGTCTTCGGTTACGTAAACATTCTCACAGACAGTTTCCGGTTTTAACAACCCATAAAATATTTCGATTTGCTCTCCAGGGTTCACACCCTCCGTTTTTACAAATATCCCACCGGCTTCAAAGCCATGGAAGGAACCATCGGGCATGAGAGTCCCCCCATCATCCTGGATAAGCCAAGATTTCTCTTTCCCTTTTCTAGCCAGGATTCTACAGGTTGTAGTCGTTTTCCCATTGGCACTTAAGGCTACGAGTAACGTCCGCAACGTCCGATAATCCCCGTGTGCTGATTGCAGATAATCCTCTCTACAGCCAGTATGTAAGAAGATGCCTCCTCTCTTCGTCTTAGCCACCCAGTCCTCAGCAGCGAAAACTCCCTTCTTATATTCACCTATGTAGTTACCATTCCTGATTATCTTGACAAACCTCCCATCGTCCAGCATAGCCAACCTGATAGTGATATCTTTCTCAGGGAGTGGCTTTGACTGATTAGTTTCAAAAGCCTCATCAGCGAAGAATAAGATGTAGTAGGTTGGCTCTTTGACTTCCCCCTTTGGAGGTATAAAAAGGTTCTTGCCTCCATAGGCAACATGGGCAAACCGCTCAGGAACAATTAACCTGACCGTAGTGTTGCTACTTTCATTGCCCACAATTCTGTCTACGGAAATCAATCTTTCCTTGCCCAAAGCCTTTTCACATTGAGCTAACAGCCTTAGTTCATCCTCACCAAAGAGATGGTCAACGCTGTTTTTGGTGAACATTGCTGACCTAGAAGTAGGCTCACTTTGGGCAACAAAATTTCCATAAATTGTTTTCCTGACTCCTGGCTCTTTTTCCACAAGCTTTCTCAGTTCCTCGTCAGGGGGGTTGTGAGTTAACCGATTTTCTGCCCGCGCCTTTTGCCAGATTCTGTTGGCAGTTATAACGAATTGTTCTAGCTCAAACGCTACCATCATGCTCCTTGTGACAAATAGGATTTTGTTCCTCTAACTTCCTAGGAATCAGGGCCTAATACCCACAAGTCGGGATTGCTTAGACTTCGCGGAACTCACCTTCTACCGTGCCTTCTTCTCCCCCTCCAGGTCCCTCCCCACCAGGTGGCGGCTGCCCTGGTTGCTGGTAGACAGACGCTCCAACCTTTTGCAGGGCATCCGATAGCTCTTGCATAGCCTTACGAATGGCGCTTATATCCTTACCTTGGAGAGCCGACTTCACACTGGCTATCTTAGCGTCTATGTCCTTTTTTACATTGGCCGGTATCTTATCTTTGTAGTCGCGGAGGGTCTTCTCTGCGGTGTAAGCCAAGCCGTCAGCAGAGTTGCGCAACTCCACTTCCTCTTTACGCTTAGCATCCTCGGCAGCATACTGCTCAGCCTCTCTCCTCATCCTCTCTACTTCTTCTTTGCTTAGCCCGCTCGAGGCAGTGATAGTGATTTTTTGTTCTTTCCCCGTGCCTTTGTCCCGAGCGCTAACATTAAGGATGCCGTTAGCATCTATATCGAAAGTTACCTCAATTTGAGGCACGCCACGTGGCGCCGGCAAGATGCCATCGAGTACGAAGCGTCCCAATGTTCGGTTATCAGCAGCCATAGGGCGCTCGCCTTGAAGAACATGTATCTCGACGCTTGGCTGGTTGTCACTAGCCGTGCTGAAAATTTGGCTCTTGGAAGTAGGTATAGTGGTGTTGCGGAGAATAAGCGGCGTAGCTACTCCTCCCAGTGTCTCTATTCCTAAAGTGAGTGGGGTGACATCAAGAAGAAGGATTTCTCCGACTTCACCTTTAAGCACCCCAGCCTGGATAGCTGCTCCCATAGCGACAACCTCATCGGGATTGATTCCCTTGGACGGCTCCTTGCCGAAAAACTGTCTCACCTTTTCTTGAACTAAGGGCATTCTGGTTTGCCCACCAACAAGGAGGACTTCATCAATCTTAGCTGCAGTCAGCCCGGCGTCCTTCAGTGCTTGGCGACAGGGCTCAAGAGTCTGCTCGACCAAATCCATGACCAGTTGTTCTAGTTTAGAGCGGGTCAAGGTGATACTAAGGTGTTTTGGTCCCGAGGCATCAGCAGTAATAAACGGCAGGCTTATCTCAGTCTGTTGCACCGTGGAAAGTTCAATTTTCGCCCGTTCCGCTGCCTCTTTAAGGCGCTGCATTGCCATGCGGTCGTTCCTTAAATCAATTCCCTGATCCCGTTTGAATTCAGCACACAGCCATTCGATAATACGCTGGTCGAAGTCATCCCCACCCAGATGAGTATTGCCGCTAGTGGACTTGACCTGGAAGGTCCCTTCCCCTATCTCCAGGATGGAGATATCGAAGGTGCCTCCACCAAGGTCATATACTGCAATTATTCCTTCTTTTTTCTTATCGGCACCATAGGCTAGAGCAGCAGCAGTGGGCTCATTAATAATACGAAGGACATTTAATCCAGCGATTGCACCAGCATCCTTGGTGGCCTGGCGCTGGCTGTCATTGAAATAAGCTGGCACGGTGATGACTGCTTCCGTCACTTTGTCACCAAGGTAGGCTTCGGCATCGGTTTTTAGTTTTTGTAATATCATGGCCGATATTTCCGGCGGCGTGTATTCTTTTCTACCCATGATCACTCTGACTTCGTTATTAGGACCACGAGTTGTCTTGTAAGATACACGCTTGGCGTCCTCTTCTACAGGCAATTCTCTCCCTGGCGGTTCCCCCCATTTTCTTCCCATGAAGCGCTTGATGCTATAAATGGTGTTCTCGGGGTTAACGATAGCCTGACGTTTAGCCACTTGTCCGACCAGTCGCTCTCCATTCTTGCTTATGGCCACCACGGAAGGATACAAGTTAGAGCCTTCAGAACTGGGGATAAGTTTAGGTTTCCCGCCTTCCATAACAGCGATTTCACTCAAAGTTGTTCCTAGATCAATACCTACTGCCTTAGGCATATTATCCCTCCTCTGTAGTTTCCTCTTGAGTCTTATCTTCCTTTTTACCTTTGCCTATCATAACCATACTGGGACGAAGCAGCTTGTCCTTAAATTTATAACCTTTGCGGATTTCCTCTACGACTACACCCTCCTGCCCCTCCAACTGACCCACTGCCTCGTGAAGATAGGGATCGAAGTACTCTCCCTTGGCTTTAATTTCAGCCAGCCCTTGCGCTTCTAAAATAGCTTTAATCTTATTATAGACAAGTTTTATGCCTTCAGTCCAATTCTGCTTGTCAAGCTCACTCGGTAGAGAAGCAAGCGCTGTCTCAAAATCGTCCAGGATGCTTAGCAAGTCCAGGACAAGCATCCTGTTAGCAAACTCCACTACCTCTGATTTCTCCAGCTCAGCGCGTTTCATGTAATTCTCGAGGTCCGCCTGGCTTCTTTGCCAATTGGCCAAATATTTTTCGGCTTTTTCTTTTTCCTCAGCCAGAGCTTGCTGTAACGCTTCTATATCCTCAGCCTGCTCGATTCCTGCTTCAACTACTTCATCACCTTCAGCCAATATTAGACCTCCCTTAAATATATTCAGCCACCGAGTTGCTCAGCAATGTTGAGAGACAATTAAGCGAGGAAATAGCCTTAGCATAGTCCATCCGTTTGGGGCCAATCACTCCCACAATGCCACTGGCCTTGTCAGGCACTCCATACCGACTAGCTATAAAACTCAAGTCCTGCAATGCTGGCTCCGGGTTTTCTTCGCCGATGACTACCTTTATCCCTCCCTTGCTAAGCTCGGGGCAGAATATGTTTCTAAGCCAATCTTCTCCTTCCAACACTTCTAAAATCTTAAGCACTCTAGGGCTGTTGCTAAACTCCGGTTGACTCAGCAACAAATGTAGCCCCTCCAGATAAGGCTCACCATACTCTAGCTGATCTTCAGCAGCTACTATTTTTGCTAAACATTCGGCTACTTGCTTTTCCTCAGGAGAAAGTTCCGATTTGTCAGCCAAAATTTCGCTGCTGGTCATCCCGGCGTAAATAGAAGTAAGTTTGTTAGCTAGCTTTGTTAGCTCATCCTGGTTAACCTTTCTACCAAAAGATAAGACCTGCCGTCTAACTTTTGCTTCATACAAAACCACGATCAGCAAAGCCATGAAATCCTGCAACGCGACCAAATCGAGGTGTTTGAAGTGACAGCGAACCGCTTTAGGAGTGGTTATTACTACCAGGTTGTGAACAAGGCGCGCCAAAAGTGCTGCTACTGTTCTTAGCCATTGCTCGAACTCTTCCTTTGCTTCCTGAGATATCTGATGAATCAAATACTGCTCAACCGGGGAAAGTTCAATCTCTTCTCCTATCAGTTCTACATAGTAGCGGTAAGCCTTATCAGTGGGTACGCTGCCGGCTGAACGGTGAGGATGGATAACATATCCTTCCCGTTCCAGATATGCTGTATCATTGCGAATGGTAGCCGGGCTTACCTCCAAGCCGTACTTCTTCACGATAGCGCTGGAAGCTACCGGTACCGCCCTACTGATGTAATCCTCAACTATTATCCTGAGAACGGTTTCTCTCCTTTCTCTTATAGCCATTTAGCACTCTCCCATTTCAATTGCTAAATAGAGTAATTTAGCACTGTAAACACGTTCTGTCAAATGATATAGTTGGGACTTGCTTTGACGGGTCTTCTTATTGACCGAGAATGAAATATTAAGTACTATTATACCACAAATCTGAAAACCACAAAGGTATTTCCCTTGTCGCAACGTGATAACAAAGTAGCTCAACTCCTGAGCCTGGAGGCAGAAAGGCAAGCAAGCACCATAAATCTTATTGCCTCTGAAAACCACGCCAGCCGAGCAGTGCTTGAGGCCCAAAGCTCGGTGCTCAATGACAAATACGCTGAAGGATACCCCAGGCACCGCTATTACGGCGGTTGTGTCTACATAGACGAAATTGAAAACTTGGCTATCGAACGGGTTAAAAAGCTATTTAAAGCCGAGCATGCCAATGTCCAAGCTCATAGCGGCAGTCAGGCCAATATGGCAGCCTATTCAGTCCTATTGGAACACGGGGACACTGTTATGGGGATGAGTCTCAGCCATGGCGGGCATCTCACCCATGGCTCTGAGGTCAATTTCTCCGGGAAATGGTATAACTTTGTCCCTTACGGAGTCGACCCCAAAACCGAGATGCTCAACTACGACGAAATTGAACGGTTGGCTCTGAAGCATAAGCCTAAGCTAATAATAGCCGGGGCAAGTAGCTACTCGCGTATTATTGATTTTGAAAGGCTTCGCCACATAGCTGATAAGGTGGGTGCCAAGTTATTGGTTGACATGGCTCACATAGCAGGGATAATAGCCGCTGGACTTCATCCCTCCCCTGTGCCCCATGCCCAAGTTACTACTTCTACCACGCAAAAGACCTTGCGGGGACCCCGGGGTGGCTTTATTTTGTGTGATAAAGAGCTGGCTTCAGCGATTGATGCAGCAGTTTTTCCCGGCATGCAGGGTGGCCCCTTCATGCACATCATCGCCGCCAAAGCTGTGTGCTTCTTTGAAGCTATGCAACCTGAATTCGTTGATTACCAGAAGTCAGTGCTGGAGAATGCTCGCGTTTTGGCTTCCGAACTCCAGAGATATGGGATGCGTATTGTTTCCGGCGGCACAGATAACCATATTGTCCTTGTTGACCTCTCCTCACAGGGGATAAGCGGCAGGGATGCTGAGGAGGCCTTAGGGGCAGCGGGCATCTCCGTAAATAGAAATACCATCCCCTTTGACCCCAAGCCACCATTGATTACCAGCGGTATTAGACTGGGCACGCCAGCGGTGACCACCAGAGGTTTTGGCACAGACGAGATGAAGCGAGTTGCTTCTTTCATTGTCAAAGCGCTTTCTTCTTTAGGAGACAAGCGTGCTCAAGAACGAGTCCGCCACGAAGTGCAAGAGATGTGCCGACATTTCCCCATTCCCGGACTGGCCTGACACATCTCTTCCCCGTTTAATCTTTTTACTTGCTTGGGCAAGAGGCATAGGAAGAACGTGTTTGCCTTTTTGTTTTTTGCTCTCGTCAAGAAGAATTGGACTGTGATAAGGTTAAGTCGAGAGTCTGGATAATGTCCGAGTTGAAAATAATCCCCACGGTAAAGAGGTCTTTCAACCTTCTCAAAAAGGACCCCGCCCTCCTAGCACTTTTTATTCTCCCCGCAGTGTTCCCGATTGAAAGAATAATTGCCAATTATCTAATGCTTTTCATCATATTAGCTACGTTAGGACGTTCAGGAATTCCTTCGGTACCTTCTTTAATGCCTCCTATCCCTTTCCAGGTTATCTATCTTATCGTGGGCTTCTTGCTAGGAGTATGGGCGTC
This sequence comes from Chloroflexota bacterium, assembly GCA_013388845.1. GTDB lineage: Bacteria > Chloroflexota > Dehalococcoidia > GIF9 > AB-539-J10 > RBG-13-51-36. Next base: position 38,979 of record JACAEN010000008.1, read on the forward strand.
GGCCGGGGCTATTCTTAAGGTAACGGAACTTGAGAAAGGAAGCAAATTGGGATTAATAAAAGCCCTGACTAGGGGACTCAAGAGAATCCCCAAGCTCCTGGTCCCAGCCATCGCAGGCTTGGCGCTGTACACTTTAATGATTTCTGGTATGACGATAGTAATCAGTCGTTACACGTTTCTAAGAATGGGACCTCTAGTTCAGGGCGCTTCACCTTCGATTCCTTCCACCGTTGCCCTTATACTGGTGGCAGTCCTTATATTCATAGTGACGCTTTACGTTGCGACAAGACTACGCCTTTCTGCACCGGCATGCGTCCTTGAAAATAATTTTGGGTTAAACACAAGCTGGAAAGTAATAAAGGGGAATTGGTGGAAAGTCTTCGCAATCTTCTTAATCTTTGGGGCGATGTCAGCACTTATCAGCCAGATACCGATAATAGGGATATATCTCCGTGGTGTGATAGTAGAGCCGCTCAGCATCACAGCCGCGACTCTTATCTATTTCCAGTTGCAAGAAGCAAAACCGAGTAGAGAAGAGGGAATTCCGTAGGCTTCGCCCTCAGCTTACCTCTCCCTTCGAGGGAGAGAAACTTCATATGAGATTACGCAGTTGACTGTAGTTTCTTTGGTTAGTTTTGAACCAACCTTTCCTGAAAAGAGACACGATTTCATGCTATAATCAAGTTAGCATCCATACAATTAAGAGGTAATGATAGACGAATTAAAAGTCTTCAGCGGCACGGCTCACCCGGCCTTAGCCAGGGCTGTGTGTGATTATTTAGACATACCTCTGGGGGAGGCTGAGGTCTTTGAGTTTAGCAACGAAAACATTTTTGTACGCATCCTCGAGAATGTCCGGGAACGGGACGTTTTTATCGTCCAGCCCATTTGCTCCCCAGTTAACAGAAGTCTGGTCGAGCTACTTATCATGCTTGATGCCTTCAGACGAGCTTCAGCGGGGCGAATCACCGCCGTCGTTCCCTATTATGGCTATAGCCGCACCGACAAAAAAGACCAACCCCGGGTCCCCATCACCGCTCGCTTGATTGCTGACCTGATTACCACCGCTGGAGCTAATAGGCTGCTCGCCGTGGATCTCCACGCTCCCCAAATTCAAGGATTCTTCACCATACCTGTGGACGAACTCACCGCTCGCCCCATGTTGACCCGGTATTTCAAGGAAAAGGCTTTGAAGAATCTGGTGGTGGTGGCTACTGATATTGGTATCTCCAAGGTAGCTCGCGATATGGCTGCCAAACTCGCAGTTCCCTTGGCTATCATGGAAAAGAGGCGCTTGGGCAATGTCGATGCCACAGAAACCCTCAACGTCATTGGTGAGGTTGAGGGAATGCGCGCCCTGACCGTTGATGATGAGATTGATACCGCTGGTTCGCTGGTCGGGGTGGTGGACGCTCTTCTAAAGCGTGGCGTTAGGGAAGTTTATGCTTGCTGCACTCACCCCGTTTTCTCTGGTCCCGCTATCCAGAGGATAGCCGCCTGCCCGGTGAAAGAGGTAGTCGTTACCGATACTATACCTGTTAATGCCGATAAGAAACTGGACAAGATCACCGTTCTGTCCATAGCCTCTCTTCTTGGTGAAGCCATTCATCGCATTCACACCGGCTTATCAGTGGGCGCGATGTTTGAGTGATAAGGAGGATTGATTTATGAAGAAAATCGTCCAAGTTAAGATTTACAAAGGGGAAAAGTACTATGTTGCTGAATGTGTTGATTTACCCGTGGTTACCCAAGGTAGAACATTGGATGAGACAGTGCAGAATATAAGGGAAGCAATCGAGCTTCATCTCGAGGGAGAGAATCTTGATGAATGGGATATTCTTCCTGATTTTTCTATCTTAGCTAATTTTGAACTTGAGCCAATCTATGTCAAAGCTTAAAAGCCTCAGTGGAGAGGACGTTGTCAAGATTTTCTCCCAATTTGGTTTCGAAATTGCTTCTCAGAAAGGAAGCCACGTAAAGCTGAAAAGGGTTCTATCTAGGGGAGCGAAACAAACCCTGACTATCCCTTTACATAAGGAATTGGATAAAGGCACTTTGAGAGCTATCTTCAGACAAGCCTCAAGATACATCCCTGAGGAAGAATTGAGGTCATGTTTTTACAGTAATCGCTAGAATGCAGATAAACGAAGTAGGGAGACTGTTCATCGCATTCACACCGGCTTATCAGTGGGCGCGATGTTTGAGTGACAATTTGCCGAAGACAAAGAGGGGTTAGGAAATCCAAAATCCTAAGCACGAAATGCTAAACAATATCAAAGTTTAAAACTCCAATGACAAAAACAGAGAGGATTCTGGATTTGGAGCATTGAGATTTTGAATTTGTTTAGAGCTTAGAAATTAGGATTTTATCGAACGATGCTTAAGTGGCTTAGCAATCTGATTGATTCCAACGAGAAAGAATTGAGGCGCCTTCAGCCTTTGGTTGACCACATAAACTCGTTGGAGCCTGACTTTGAAAAGCTCACCGATGCTGAGCTGCGAGCCAAAACTGATGAATTTAAGGCTCGGCTAGCCGACGGCGAAAGCCTGGATGAGCTCCTGCCTGAGGCTTACGCCGCCGTCAGGGAAGCCGCCAGGCGAACCATAAAGCAGCGGCATTTTGATGTCCAGTTAATGGGCGGTATCGTCCTGCACCAGGGCAAGATAGCCGAGATGAAAACTGGTGAAGGAAAAACCCTGGTAGCTACCTTGCCTCTCTATCTCAATGCCCTGGCCGGACAAGGCTGCCACTTAGTCACCGTTAATGACTATCTCGCCAAGCGGGACTGCCACTGGATGGGTCCTATTTACCACGCCCTGGGGGTAAGCGTAGCCTGCATTAATGCCCAGCAGGCAAGTGACCAACCTGCACCCTCCTATATCTATGACCCCAGCTATGAGACGGCAGACCAGAAGTGGAATTTTCTCCGCCCAATCACCCGCCGCCAGGCTTATGAGGCAGACATAACTTATGGCACCAATAACGAGTTTGGCTTTGACTACCTCCGAGATAATATGGTCTGGGATTTGTCCCAATGTGTCCAGCGTTCCCTGAACTATGCCATCGTCGATGAGGTGGATAACATCCTTATTGATGAAGCCCGCACTCCGCTCATTATTAGCGGTGCCGCTGAGGAAGCAACCAAAAGGTATTACACCTTCGCTCAATTAGTCTCCCGCCTTAGCAAAGACACAGACTATACCATTGACGAGCGCACGCGTACCGTCAGCCTTACCGAGATGGGCATGACCAAGATGGAGAAGATGCTGAAGAGGGAAGGTTTGCTCAAAGCGCCTGACCTGTATGACCCCTCTAATTACCTGCTCACTCAGCATCTCGAGAGCGCCCTTAAGGCTCATGCCTTGTTCAAGAGGGACAAGGACTACGTGGTGAAGGATGGGCAGGTCATCATCGTGGACGAATTCACGGGCAGGTTGATGTTCGGCCGAAGATACTCTGAAGGATTGCATCAGGCTATCGAAGCCAAAGAGAGGGTAAAAATTCAGCGAGAATCGGTTACCTTAGCCACCATCACCTTCCAGAACTATTTCCGTATGTATCAAAAACTGGCAGGCATGACTGGTACGGCAGTTACCGAAGCTGAGGAGTTCCATAAGATTTATAACCTGGAAGTCGTGGTTATCCCGACCAACAAGCCCTTGATTCGCACTGAATACCCTGACCAGATTTACAAGGACGAGAAGACCAAGTTTGCTGCCGTAGCCAGGGAAGTCAAGCAATTATATGAGCAAAAAAGGCCGGTCCTTATCGGCACAACCTCTATTGAGAAATCGGAGTATTTATCTGACCTTCTGAGGAGAAATGGCATACCTCATCAGGTATTGAATGCCAAGCATCATGAGAAAGAGGCAGCCATAATTGCTCAGGCCGGGCGACTGGGAGCGGTAACCGTCGCCACCAACATGGCTGGCCGTGGTGTAGACATTATTTTGGGTGGCAATCCCGAAGGGTGTAATGAAGCCGAATGGCAGGAAGAGCACAACAAGGTGGTGGAGCTGGGCGGGCTGCACATCATCGGCACCGAGCACCACGAAGCTCGACGCATTGATAATCAGCTCCGGGGAAGGGCGGGAAGGCAAGGAGACCCGGGCAGCTCCCGTTTTTATGCCTCCCTGGAAGATGAGATTATTCGCCGCTTTGGCGGCGACCGTGTTAAGGGAATTCTGCAGTGGGCAGGCATGGATGAAAATACCCCCATTGAGCATCCCCTCGCCACCAAAGCTATCACCAATGCCCAGGTCCAGACCGAAGGTTATCACTTCAATATTCGTAAACATCTTGTGGAATACGACGATGTCATTAACAAACACCGTGAGGTCATTTACGCCGAGAGGAAGAAAGTCCTCACTGGCGCCGACCTCAAGGTCAACATACTATCTATGGTCAAGGATGAGATTGAAAGCCTTGTATCGAGGCATCTCACCAATGTCGGCTACGAGCAGGAAGAAGGGCAATCCGGGCTGTCTGGCTTACTCGAGGATGTATCCACCATCTTCCCTTTGCCTCCGCAGTTCCGAAGCAACGGGCTTTCCGAACTCAGCGCCCAGCAAATCACAGAAAAGCTGATTGATTATGCCATTGAGTTTTACAACCAACGAGAGCAGGAGCTAGGTCCTGACAACATGCGAATAGCCGAGAGGCTGGTGATGTTGCGAGTTATTGACCGGTTATGGATGGAGCATCTTACCGCCATGGAGCATCTAAGACAAGGGATAGGTCTGCGGGCTGTCGGTCAGGAACAGCCACTGGTAGTGTATAAAAGGGAAGGTCATGCCTTTTTTGAAGCCCTCTTAGCGGGCATTCAGCATGATGTTGCCCATAGTATTTACCACGTTGGCATTGCCAAAGAGGCTCCGCAAAAAAAGAAGGAAGCAGTCCCGGTAGGCAAGAAAGTTGGTCGTAACGACCCCTGCCCATGCGGCTCGGGCAAGAAATACAAGCATTGCTGTGGAAAATAGTTGAAGTTCAAAGTCCCCCCTCTTAAGGCTTGTCCTGAGCGAAGTCGAAGGATAAGAGGGGGTTAGGGGGAGTTATGAAACAGAGCCCGGTCTCCTCTCCCTTGACGGGAGAGGGCGTGGTTGCCCAATTCATTGGGCTCCCTTGCGAAAGGTAGGTTTATTTATAGATTCCCCTCTTAAGATAAGAGGGGCTAGGGGAGTTATGAAATAGAAACTATTCTACCAAAGGAGGTGAGGATAAGATGCCAATCTATGAATATAAAGCTAAAAACGGTGCTCATTGCAAGCTCTGTAAAGGAAAGTTTGAGGTCAGGCAGGGCATAGATGACGCCCCCCTTACCAGATGCCCCCGATGCGGCGCCGAAATAAGGAGGCTCTTTTCCCGTCCATTCCTGAGTCGAAAAGAATCCTTCAGCCATGAAGGCCCTCTGAATTATATGGAGGATATGGAGGATGAGGGCGAAGAGTTAGGGCTTGAGGGAGACCTCGACGAAGACGAAGTCTGGGAGTGATGCTATTTCCCGTCAATTGTGATATACTATTCTGGGTAAAAATGATATATAAAGGAGGTTCACAATGAGGACGCTCATAGATATAGAAGGCGAATTAATGGAAGACTTACTGGAAGAAACTAAAGCCAAAACAAAGAAAGAAGCCATAGTAACGGCTATAAGAACTTATCTCAATTTGAAAAGAAGAGAGAAACTCGCCTCTCTTATCGGCAATTACGACTATGGGCACACTGTACAAGAGCTAGAAAGAATGAGGGCTGATGACTAGGGTAATAATTGATACCTCCGCCTGGATAGAATCTTTTCATCCCAAAGGAGATATTAAGCTAAAAGAAAGAGTTAAGCAGTTAATAACCGAAGGGAGTACACTTCTCCCCGGAATTATAAAAGCGGAGATATTAAGAGGAGCGAAATCGAAAAAAGAATACGAAAGTCTTGACGAATTATTGGATGGTTTAACTTACCTTCCGGTGGAAGAGAACTTCTGGGGTCGCTTAGCTAAGTTCTCCTTTGATTTGCTCAGGGAGGGGATTGTTGTCCCTCTGGTGGATGCTTACATCGCCCTTCTAGCTATAGAAAGCAACGCCTCACTCCTTCACCGTGACCAACATTTTGATTTAGTGGCTCGAAAAACTGGTTTGAACGTATTAAAGGTGTGATATCCATGCGCAATCATTCCTGCGGAAGGCCGCGCCGAAGACGAAGTCTGGGAGTGAGGAAGACCTCGCAAGAAACATGAATATTGCTGTGGGAGGTAAGAAATGGAAATGATATTGGGTGTTACCACATGTGACAAATGCGGAGAGCCTATAAAAATAGGACAAAATATCGTTATTGTAAGCCTAAGCACTGTTGCCGGAGAGAATTGTGAGTTAGAGATTCCAGAGCCTGAGATAAGATATGCCTGTCACCTTGACTGCTGGGATGGTGTAGAGGTGGACTATTAGCATGGGAAGGGATAACCTTGCAAGGTTCTTGTGTGCAATATGTTTGACACTTTGACTGCTGGGATGTGATGGAAGAAAATGCAAGATAAGGAGTGACATTGCATAATTGTTGGTTAGTAGTAGGTTTGCCCCACAATTGGAAAACTGCTTTTGAGCACAAAAACATTTGGGGCCTTAAACAAACACAGAGACATTTGTGGAATAGGCTAAATGAAGGAGATGTGTTGCTTTTTTATGTCACAAGCCCTGTGAGTGGGGTAATTGGCTATGGCACTGTTCGCATAAAGTTTCATCAAGATCAGCCTTTATGGCCTCAGGAGATCGAAGAAAACGAGGTTATATGGCCATTACGCTTCGAATTTAATGTAGAGCGCTGCCTCCCTTTTGATAAATGGCCAACATCCAAAGTGACTTCCAGAGAATTGTTTCCTCGAGGAGGCTTCCAAACATTAAGTCATGACATAGCTCAAGAACTTGTTTCAAAACTTAAATCCCTGCCCCGAACATATTACGTACGGACTCCGACGGTAACCCCAGCAACTGAGGCTCTTTCTCCTTATCTTCACGGAGCCCAGCAGGCAGAGCAAGTTTTACCTTCACACAAAGAACTCAAACAGAAACTGGTGGAAATTGGGAAACTCCAAGGTTATCTCGCCGATGAAGAGTACGTCTTTGACATTGGGAAACTTGATGTGGTGTGGAGAAGAGTGGCTCTCTCCGTACCAACCTATGCCTTTGAAATTCAGGTTGGCGGTGACATATACCACGCTCTAGCAAAGCTAAAGCACGCATCCGATATATGGAATAGCAATATTTTCATCGTAGCACCTCAAACAGACCACGGTAAGTTTGAGGGTTTGCTATCTGGTACTTTTCATGAAATCAGTAATCGGGTCAAGTTTATTGAGTTAAACAAGGTAGATGAGCTCTACAAGCGTAAGAAGGCCTATTCAGAGTTTGAAAAGGAACTTGGCATATAATTTCCTGTAAGAAACAAATTCGCCAAATGGGGTAAAAAGAATGCTTGATAGAGGTGTAGTCGAAGAATTCCTTTATTGCAAGCTTAAAGAACTAAAGATAAAAATCCCAAGGGATATCAAGAAAAAAGCCTTGGTTGAAGCTTTTTGCCAGTATGTTGAGGATGATTATTACGAGTGGCTGAAGGATAATTTCAAGTCTTTCTTTAGGGATGGCGAAGTTGATTGGGAGTGGATAAGGGGGAAGATTAGGGCCATAGGTGGCGTATAGTTAGCGGCATAAATCATTATAGTTCTCTCTCCCGGTGGGAGAGAGTTTAGAGAGGGGGAAATTCACCCTGACCCTCTCCCTTGAAGGGAGAGGGTTTTATGCAAAATCATAAACTGTTGCACTGGCCAGAAAGGCTTGCTAAAATACCTGACTAAATAGTTACGGCTGAGAAATTGCAAACCGAATTTTCACAGCGAACTATAATTAGGTTGTAGGTATGATAGACTCTCCGGTTCTGGTCCTTAATCAGAGCTATGAGCCCCTTAACCTATGCCGCACGCGTCGGGCCGTAGTGCTGGTCATCCGTGGCAAAGCCGAGATACTGGAAAATAACAGAGGTGAGCTTCACTCCGCTAATCTCGTATTCCAGATACCTTCGGTAATCCGACTCGTCTATATGATTAAGCGCCCTCGCCATCAGAGAAAATTGAGCAGGGCTGAGGTATTTACTCGTGACCAATACACTTGCCAGTATTGTGGTCGGCAAACCAGGGAGCTTACCCTAGACCACGTTATCCCACGGCGGCGGGGTGGGCAGCACGCCTGGGATAATGTGGTTAGTGCCTGCATTCCCTGCAACAGACGCAAAGGCGGACGTACGCCCAATGAAGCTAGAATGAAGTTGCTGCGTCAGCCACGTGCCCCTCGCAATGACGGTTTCTATATTCCCTATCACCTTCTCAATAATCACAGCGAATGGCAGAAGTATCTGCCCTCTATGAATTAGCTTAACCCCGACCCTCCCCCTTAAGATAAGGGGGATAAAGGGGGTTATCTCGAGGAGCAACATATTCCTGCTCGCTTCATAACTCCCCCGCCTGCCAAAGAATTTGTTCGGCGGCCAGGCCTGACGCCTCTTACCTTAAGAGGGGAATTTTGGAAAGACTTACCTATTACCCCACAGATTTGTGCTAAGTTCGATCGGCTTCCTTAGAAGACTTCTCTTCTGGATGGATTAGCTCGTCCAGAGCTATCTCTTTAATCGCCTCACTATCCAATAATTGAACTGTTACCGTTTCCTTGAGCAAGTTAGCGCCGATTACCCTGGCTTTACCCCAGGGTGTTAATACCTCTTGTTTCAACTGAGGCATCTTGGCTTTAATAGCGGCATAGTCTTTGCTCTCATATGCCAGGCAGCAGAGGAGCCGGCCACAGATGCCCGATATCTTCATAGGATTCAAAACTAAGCTTTGTTCCTTGGCCATTTTGATAGATACTGAGGCAAAGCTGGTCAGGAAATTCTGGCAACATAAAGGATAGCCGCACTTGCCGATGCTCCCCAATAATTTACCCTCATCCCTAGCCTTTACCTGCCTTAGCTCCACCCGCGTTTCCAGAGCATGGCTCAATTTCCGAACCAACTCCCGGAAGTCCACCCTCTCCTCAGCACGAAAGAATATGGTCAGGCGCTCAACCTGAGAATCATAGCGAGCCGCTAGCGGCTTCATCTTTAACCCGAGTTGGGCTACCATTTCCTGGCATTTGCTTAAGGCTTCCACTTCCAAGTTCCGCCAGACTTTCTCTATGTCCTCCGCTTCAGCCCGGCGCACCACTCTCGTCAATTGCTCGTCTGGTTGAGATGGGGCTTCCAGAGTAACGACTTTAGCCACGTCTGGACCATGCTCAGTATCCACCACTACATAGTCGGTCACTTGCAAGGCTATCTCACCAGAGTCGCAGTGGACCAATTTTCCTCTAGAGCGGAATTTGACTCCAATTATGTTAGCCATCGACGTGTAAATCCTAAACTCTAATTTCTAAGCCCTAAACAAACTCAAAATCCCTAATTGTTTAGGATTTCGTATTTAGTGCTTAGGATTTTCCCTCCTGGGTAAATTGAGCATCAGCCGTTCCCAGGCTAGACGGGGATTAACATTCTGGGAGATTTCCTCCTGCAACAAGCAAAGATTAGCCAGAAACCCTTCAATCTCGCTCAGAGTTAATCCCCGAGCCTGTTCTTTCAGAGCCGTCTCATAATCCACATTGATGATGGCTTCCTGGCAACCACTTTTAATGAGCATCAAATCACGCCACCAATCGAGCCAAATCTCTATTATTTCTGCCCCGGCTCGCCTGTTCTGGGTAAATTGGTTTGCTAGCTCCTGGGCATAGGCAAACCTTTGCTCTAAGCCGGCATTCGCCAAGGAGACCAGTTTAGCTATCCTTTGAGAGCGTTGCTCCAATACATCCTCATTAGCTAAAGCCAACAATGCCCAGCCCAGGCGACCATGGCATAATCGAGCCAGGAGCTTGGCTTTATCAGCCTCAACGTTATATGACTTGATGAGTATCTCTTGCACCTGCTCTGATGGCACAGGCTTCAATTCCAGCCACTGACACCGGGAAGTAATTGTCGGCAAGAGGCGTTCTTCCTCAGCTGCCAATAAAAGCCAAACGACCCTGGGCGGTGGCTCTTCCAATATCTTGAGCAAGGAATTGGCTGCTTCAGTGGAAAGAAATTCAGCGTCGTCAATGATAAACACCTTACACTTACCCTCATATGGGGGCAGATTAGCTAAGTGCTGCAGCCCTCGAATATCATCAATGCCAATCTCCGTTCTAGAATCCAAACCAATAGGGGTGACATCAGCATGCTTGCCCTCCAGGATTCGCTGGCAGGAACGGCATTGACCGCAAGGCAGTTCGGGTCCATCGCAATTTAAGGCTTGAGCTAGATTGAGAGCTAAAGTCCCCTTCCCCACATGCCTTGGCCCTACTAGAAGATAGGCGTGAGCTACAGAATTGGTCTTAAGGCTGTAGTCCAGCAAAGATAGAATTTTGTCCTGTCCTATGACTTGCCACATGTTAAATCAGGTCCAGGTTCATCAAATCCTGATAAGTTTCCCGTCGCCGAATAAGACGCGCTTGCCCTTCTTTCACCATAACTATAGCTGGCCTGGGCAGGGCATTATAATTGCTCGACATAGGTATGCAATAGGCGCCGCAGACTGGAATAGCTATGATGTCACCGGGCTGCACTGAACCCAAATTGATATCCCTCACTAATATATCACCGGACTGACAGAGCTTGCCAGCAATAGTAACCACCTCTCTTTCCGCCTTCGAAGCTTTGTTAGCCACCAGAGCCTCATATTTGGCTCCGTAAAGAGCCGGGCGGATATTGTCGCTTATGCCGCCGTCAACACAGACATATTTCTTTATGCCCGGTATCTCCTTTATCGCCCCAACCTTGTATAATGCCACCCCGACCTGGCCGACAATCGCCCTGCCGGGCTCGATAATGAGCCGAGGACGACCCAACCCCAGTTCCGAAACAAGACTATTCAACTTGCCAGTCACAGCCCGGGCATACTCAGCTATCGTGGGCACCTTAGAGTCCATAGTGTAGGGAACGGCAAAGCCGCCACCGATGTCGAATTCGCTAAGGTTAAAGCCAAATTTTCGGCCCATTTCCTGGGCAAAGCGCAGCACCAGCTCTATAGCCAGTTCGTAAGGCTGAATCTCGGACACCGGAGAGCCAAGATGAAAATGAAAGCCTAAAAGGTTGAGGTTGGAGGCTGACAAAGCCTGCCTTACTGCCTCTTCAGCCTGCCCGGTCGCCAAAGGAAAGCCAAATTTGCTCTCTATCGTCCCGGTCGTAGTATATTGGTGAGTGTGGGGGTCGACCGCCGGAGTGAGGCGAAGCAAAATATCTTGCCTCATCCTCCTTTCCTTGACCAGCTTGTTAAGTAACTCAAGTTCATAAAAGTTGTCCACCACAATTCTGCCCACTCCCCAATCCAGAGCCAGATTCAGCTCTTCTGGCGTCTTGTTGTTGCCGTGGAAATAGACCTTGCCCAGAGGAAAATCCACGGAGTGGGCGATGCTGAGTTCTCCTCCGGAGACAACGTCGAGCCCCAGGCCTTCTTCCTTAAATACAAAAGCCAAAGCTCGGTTCAGGAAGGCTTTGGAGGCATAAATGACTAGAGTATCAGGATAATATTTGCCGAACTCGTCTTTAAATTCTCGGCACTTGTGGCGGAGGGTGATTTCGTCGAAAAGATAGAGCGGTGTGCCGAATTCCTCAGCCAACTCCACAACATCGCAGCCACCAATAAGGAGGTGACCTTTTTGACTTATTTCAGCGGTTAGGGGGAAAAGGGCTAGCCTGGGCACCTTTCTTGCGTTCATGCTGATATGGTAGCTGGTAATGCTCGATAAGTCAAAAACGACTGGACGAAGTCCTTGCCCTCGCCCATCACCCTGAGAGCAAGAATAAATTACCTACACGACAGTCCCACTAAGCAAGCTGGGTCATCAAATAGAGGCTGCCTATGCTGGCGGCTAGCAACAGCGGGGTTAATACCAAGCCCACTCGGAAGTATTGCCGCGGTCTGATGTCCAAACCTCTCTGCCGCAGAAGAACTATCCAGAGCATGGAAGAAAGGGAGCCCACAATAGTGAGATTAGGACCGAGGTCGGCACCCAGAATGGCGGCATAAATAAAGCTGGGGGCAGGTAAAGAATTGGCGACACCCAAGCTGGATACGGAAACCATCATCATTGACCAGTTGTTAATTAAATTGGAGCCCAGAGCATTGCCCAGGGCAACAGTCGCAATGCCTCTAAACGATTCCTGAGGAAAGGACTGCGCCAGGGCGTTTGCCAGAGCAGCGATGACGCCGCTATTTCCCAGCCCTTTTACCACCACAGCAAGGCTGAAGATAAAGAGCAAAATAGACCAGGATATGCCCGAACCTATCTCTCGGAGATGGAGGCGACGGAACGCTAATCCCCCACTTATTAGCAGCAATCCCCCTCCCAGCGCTGCCCAAAAGAGGGGTAATCCATGAACAGAGATTGCCAGATAAGCTACGGCAATAAATCCCAGAGCCAGACAGGTGTACTTGAAAAAGACATCTCGAGACGGATAAGTTAGCGTATTAGCTTTAAAATCAGCGGAAATCTCATGGCGGAAAAGAAGACGAAAAACGAGCATGTTCACTCCAATACCCACCAGACTGGGTAGCAGAAGATAGCGCAAATACTCGCCAAGGGTGAGGTGAAAGGCGGTAAAGGGCAACAAGTTCACGGGATTAGACACCGGCAAGAGTAGAGAAGCAGTATTGGCGATAAAGGCACAGGTAAACACATAGGGCAAGGGGTTAAGCTTTAACTTGCTGACCATGGTGAAAACAATGGGGGTTAATACTAAAGCAGTGGCATCGTTAGAGAGGAATGCTGTGATTACGGTTCCTAAGGCAAAAATGGTGAAGAACAGAACCTGACCCTTCCCTTTCGCCACGTTTACCGCTTGGTAAGCACTCCACTGGAAAAAGCCCGCCTTCTCCGCAGCTACACATATCAGCATCAGCCCCAGAAAGAAAAGCAAAATAGGAGCAACCTCCTGTAACACAGCCAGTAATTGCTGTGGCAATACCTGACCACTAATTAACATCAGGCCTGCACCGATGGCTGCTGCTGTGCCCTCGTTAAGTGGCTTGGGACGCAGCATTATCAAAACCACGGTGATCACAGAGATAGAAAGAGCAATCCACATTTCTTCACATACCCTGGGTATAATCCAAAAGCAAAGAAGCTATCCCCGTTTAGAGATAGCCCCTTTGCTTTTTACTTTTCCAGGCTTAACTACTTCTTGGATTTCTTGGCCTTCGGCTTAGCTGCCGCTTTTGCGGCTTTCTTAGCGGGCTTACTGCACGCCACTTTATCTCACCTCCTTTTTTCTATTCAGTGTCATCCCCTAATCCACTATCATCACCACAAAAACACTTCATACGTTTATTTTCTCATACTTTTGAAGTTTGTCAATAGTACTTTTGCCGAGGTTGTCTAGTAACCTATTTGCGTGAGGGTTTTGACCCTCGTGGTTCCCTAGCTTTCGCTCAGAGCTTTAGTTTCGCTATTACAGCGTCGGCGACCTGGCTGGTGCCCACAGCGGTGGACGGGTCGAGCTTCAAATCATAGGTGAGGTTCTTGCCTTCAGCTATGACGTCAGCTATAGCCTTTTCCAGCCTATCGGCGCTATCCTTTTCTCCCAGATGACGCAGCATCATCACCCCGGAGAGCATCATAGCCATGGGATTGACCTTATTTTGCCCGGCATACTTGGGGGCGCTGCCATGGGTAGGCTCAAAGATAGCCACCTCGTCCCCGATGTTGGCTCCCGGCGCTACGCCCATGCCACCAACCAAACCAGCACAGAGGTCGGAAATTATGTCGCCGTACAAATTGGGCAGCATGAGGACGTCAAACATCTGAGGCTTCCTGACCAGTTCCATGCAGGTTGCATCCACGAGCATATCGCTAAACTCTATGTCGCTATATCCTTTAGCTACTTCACGAGCAGTATCTAGAAACAGTCCATCGGAGAACTTGAGTATGTTAGCCTTGTGAACTGCGGTGACCCTCTTCCTGCCGTTCCGTCTGGCATATTCAAAGGCAAATTTGACAATTCGCCGGCTCGCTGTTTGAGATATAATCTTCAGGCTCACAGCAGAGTCTTTTCTTAGCTCCTTTCCCGTGGCATCGTGCACCAAGTCCAGCAACTGCTTGGTTGCTGTGTCACCCTTGGCAAATTCGATGCCAGCATAGAGGTCTTCGGTATTTTCCCTGACCACCACTATATCCACGTTTTTGAATGGCGTATTTATACCGGGATAAACCTTGTAAGGACGAAGGCAAGCATAAAGGTCTAACTTCTGCCTCAAAGCGACATTGACGCTCCGGAAACCCGTGCCTATGGGTGTGGTCACCGGTCCCTTAAGGGCAACTTTGTTTTTCCTTAGGGACTGGAGGGCACTTTCAGGAAGGGGGGGGCCAAACTTCTCCTGAGCCTGACTGCCTATGATAACAGTGTCCCACTGAAACTTGACCCCCGTAGCTTCCAGCACCCGCCGTGTCGCCTCAGCCACTTCAGGGCCTATGCCATCGCCAGGGATAAAAGTTATTCTGTGCTGCATCCCTTATATCGTAACATAACTCCGAAAAGAGATTCTTCGCCCCGATAAGTCAGGGCTCAGAATGACAAGTGGAATGGACTTAATTCTCTAGGTTGAAGCCCTTATGCTTTTGTATGTACGGGATAAGCCCACCCTCTTTAAGGATGGCGGACATTATTGGCGGCATCTTGCTACAGCTTAATGTAATACCCGAGGTCAGATTAGCAATCTTGCCACCGGTCACATCTATTTCCAGCTCATCGCCGTCGCTGATCTTATCAGTATCGCAAAGCAGGACCGGCACACCCTGGTTTACGGCGTTCCGGAAAAAGATGCGGGCTGCCGATTTGGCTAGAATAGCGCCCACTCCTGACATTTTGATTACTACCGGGGCATGTTCTCGGCTGGAACCCAAGCCGAGATTTTTGCCCGCCACCAAGATCGCTTTGCCTGCACCCACTGCTGACAAAGTCCTTACTCTTGAGGCAAATCCAGGCATAGCATCCTCCAGAACATGCTTGGCGAGCTCAGATAAGTTGCTCCGCAGATGGGCAAACCTGCCGGGGATAATATCATCAGTGGAGATATTATCCCCCAATTTAATAGCTTTACCCTTAAGCACCAAATCTGGCATTGTCACCCTTCCTGCAAACCAAAAGCCAAAGACAAAAAATCAAAATGACAAACCAAAGTGCAAAGCTTTTGCATTTTGCATTTTAGCTTTTGCCTTCCATAACCTCCCTGGGGTCAGTAATCTCGCCCCTTATAGCTGAGGCAGCAGCAGTAGCCGGGCTAGCCAAGTATACCATAGCCTCAGGATTGCCCATTCTGCCCTTGAAATTGCGATTAGCGGTGGAAAGGCAAACCTCGCCATCTCCCAACACCCCCTGGTGAAGACCAAGGCAAGCAGCGCAACCCGGCGGCAAAATCGTTGCTCCAGCTTCAAGCAAGCTCTGGATATATCCTTTCTTCATAGCTTGAATGAGCACCTGCCTCGAAGCTGGCGCTATAAGCAGCCTGGTGCCGGGATGCCTCTTCTGACCTTTAAGAATCTCAGCAGCCACAGCTAAATCCTCCAGACGCCCGTTAGTGCAGGTGCCAATAAATGCCTGCTGAATCTTGACCCCCTTTGCTTGAGCCACGGGACGAACATTATCCACAGCATGAGGGAGAGAGAGCATTGGCTCGAGCTGGTTGAGATTCACAGATATGACCCGCTCATAGTTGGCCTCGGCATCAGGATATAGTGGCTGGTATTTATCACTCCGGTCATGTTCTCTGAGGAAGTCGCGGGTGATTTTATCGCTGGGAAACAAGCCAACTTTGGCTCCGGCTTCCACAGCCATGTTAGCGATAGTGAGACGCTGCGACATAGTCATCCGAGCCAGGGCCTCGCCACCAAATTCCAAAGCCTTATAATTAGCACCATCAACACCAATCTGACCAATGAGATACAGAATTAAGTCTTTGGCATAAACTCCCCGAGGGAAGACACCCTTGAGCTCAATGAGAAAACTTTCCGGCACCCGAAACCAGGTTTTGCCCAGAGCTAAGGCGACGGCAACATCGCTGGAACCCATGCCCGTGGCAAAAGCCCCTAAAGCCCCAGCGGTAACAGTATGAGAATCCGCACCCACAATGATATCCCCGGGATTGGCGAAATTTTCCGCCACCAACTGGTGACATACACCATCGCCGACCTCGTAGATGCGACAGCCTGTTTCCCTGGCGAAGCGCCGCAGAAGAATATGGTCATTAGAAAGCTGCTGAGCGGGGCTAGGAGCAGCGTGGTCCAGAAATATTATTGTTTGTTGCGGCTTGGCCAGAGCTGCAAAACCACTTTCCTTGAACTGCCTTATGGTGAGGGGCCCAGTAGTGTCCTGGACAAAAGCCCAATCCACGTCAGCAATAACGACATCCCCAGCCTTAGCTTCACTATGCGACTTAAGGCTGAGAATTTTCTCGGCTAATGTCTTGCCCACCCTCACTATTTTAATCGCTTCCTTCTGCTATAATCAATAACATGTCTGATTACAAACCAAGCAAGCTGGGCTCCACCCAATGTGGCAAGAGCACCTTTCACTGGGGCAAGCGTACCTACGTCATGGGGGTGATAAATGTTTCCCCAGATTCTTTCTCCGGCGATGGACTGGCCGATGTCGAAGGAGCCGCAGCCAGAGCAAAACGCTTTGTCCAGGAAGGAGCTGACATAATTGACATCGGCGGTGAATCCACCCGCCCTGGCTCCACTTCAATTTCAATCGAGGAAGAACTACGGCGGGTGATTCCTGTTGTGGAAAAGTTGGCCAAAGAGATATCGGTGCCATTGAGTGTAGATACCTACAAGCTAGAAGTAGCCCATCAGGCTTTGGATGCGGGAGCCAACATGATAAACGACATCTGGGGATTGAAAAAGGAATCCATGCTAGCTATGTTAGCCGCCCAAAAAGGTGTGCCAATTGTTGTAATGAGCAATCAGCGTGACTCTCCGTGCCAAGACATTATGGCAGCGGTTATTTCCGATTTGAAAAGAGCCATTCAGCAAGCATTAGCTGCCGGAGTGCCCTGGGAGAATATCATCATTGACCCGGGCATAGGTTTCGGTAAGACACAGGAGCAAAACCTGGAGATTCTGCGCCGCCTAGAGGAACTTAAGACGCTGGGCAGACCTATCCTTCTGGGTAGCTCACGTAAGTCTTTTATCGGCTGGGTGCTCGACCTAACTCCGGAAGAAAGGAGTAAGGGAGTGGCATTCCTGCCACCTGGCGACCAGCGGCTGGAAGGGACAGCAGCCACCATAGCCATCGGCATCGCCAAAGGCGCTGATATTGTTCGGGTACACGATGTCAAAGAGATGGTACGCGTGTGTCAGATGAGCGATGCTATTGTGAGAGGCGTGTAAGCGAATTGGCTATCGCCTATCTTGGTCTGGGCTCAAACTTGGGAGAACGGGACGAAAACCTCTGCCAGGCTTTGACAATGCTTTCTCAGAAGGTAAAAGTTGAGAGGATTTCATCCGTTTATGAGACAGAGCCGGTCGGCTATGAAGAACAGCCGTTGTTTCTCAACTTGGTCTGCCGCATTACCACTGATTTGGCTCCTGACGAGCTTCTTCATCTCGCCAAAGAAATTGAAACAGCGATGGGCAGAGTCCCCAGTTTCCCCGGCGCCCCTCGCATTATAGATATAGACATCCTGTTCTATGACAACAAGATTAGGGAAACCCCGAACTTAACTATACCGCACCCCCGCTTAAAAGACCGGGCTTTCGTCCTGATACCACTAGCTGAAATCGCTCCGGACTTGGTTCATCCCAAGCTGGGCAAGAGCATTGCCCAATTGGCTAAAGATGTTAAAGGACAAGAGGGAGTGCGAAAGTACGAAGGAGGATTAGATGTATCAGATATTTGTGGAAGAGCACTTTGATGCTGCCCATTACCTCCCAAACTATCATGGCAAATGCGAAAAGCTACATGGCCACCGCTTCAACGTAGTAGCTCGTTTACAGGTAGCCGAGCTCGATGAGTCGGGCCTGGCTTACGATTTCGCTCAGCTTAAGCAGCACCTGAGGGAAGTCCTGTCTCGGTTCGACCACACTTGCCTCAACGACCTGTCCCCTTTTGATAAGATTGGGCCCTCCAGCGAGAATATCGCCGCCACTATATATAATGCGCTTCAGCCTCATTTTGCCCGCTCTTCAGCAAAGCTGGTGAGTGTAGAAGTCTGGGAATCGCCCACAACAGGCGTGTCCTATAGTCCCTGAGTTAAGTTTGCTGTTCCGGCGGCAACAGATTGGGAATGGTGTCCACAATGGGATAAGAATAGTGACAATTGGAGCAATAAAGAGAACCGGTGACTACTTCCTCCCCTTTTTCTTCATCCACTTTAAGCTCCAAATCCCCTTTACATACAGGACAGGCTAAGATTTTCATCAACTCTTTTTTCATTTCCGATTCCCAATTATACCATATGAGCACTGAAACTAAGATAGTAAAGTGCTATAATACTTGCAGGAGAATAAAGTGACAATCCAGATTAAAAAGACTTATAAGAATTTAAATCCCGGGATGCTCTGCGACGAAGTAAAAGGCTTGTTGCAGAAACAAGGGATTCTAGTTGTGGAAACTGAGTCGCAAACATATGGGCTTCCCAGTGGCGCCACCCAATCGCGTACTACACTGGCATTAAAAACACAGGCCGAACAAGAGAAAAACCAGAAGGAATGCGGCAGCGTACATATTCTGGGCGCACCGCAGGACGAAACAAAAATGCTCCTTGACATAGATGAGACTCTTTTCCCCAAGGAAAAACTCTCTGCTTTTCAAAATGACCTCGATTTTATCCTCGGCTCATACGAAATGAAGTGGTAGACGAACAGCTTTCAGACCAGAACCAGCTTGCCAGGGAAACCAGACAGGAACGAAGAGAAAGGCGGCGAGCCAGGGAAAAAGCCAAGATGCTCCAGCATGGCAAGAGCCTGGCCAGGGTATATAGGGACGCTGTATCCAAGAGAGCTAAGACCGCCAAACCCCGCAAGCAGTCAGACTAAAACCTAGCGGTTGTATGACAAAAAAGTTCCTTCTCAGAGGAGGCCGTGAAACGTTCATAACCCCCTTCATCCCCCTTATCTTAAGGGGGATGTTTAAGAAGAGAGCCTTATCTTAAAGGGAATGTTGCAGGAGAGAATCCTCATCTTAAGGGCTGACACGAAACTTCACCTAAGATCCCCCTCTTAAAATAAGAGGGGAAAGGGGAGTTATGAAGGAGAGACCTCTAATTTTAAGATGGAACTTGTGGAAAAACCAAACTATTACCCGGTATCTAGTACTCTATGAAAACAAAGTTTCTCAGGGGCAACTAGTTGGCTCGGCGTTTTGAGCAGATTGCCGAGCACTGTTCACATTCATTGTCGCAGGGCTCAGCATGAATGATGACACTAGCCTCGCGGAGCGTACTCTGTATTTCGCCCTCAATCTGGTCGCATATTTGGTGAGCTTGCTCCAGACTAATGTCACTGGCCATTACCAGATGAAGGTCTATATAGCTCTGGCTGCCAGCCCGACGTGTCCGTAGTGCGTGGAAGCCGGACACCTCGCGACTGTGTTTCCCTAAACAATTTTCGATGACCGCCTGTTGTGAAGGAGGCAATTTTTCATCAAGCAATCCGGATATCGGCTTACGGATAGTATCAAAAGCTACTTTCAGGATGTAAATAGCAACTCCGATAGCGAGTATAGGGTCAATAATATTGAGCCCGGTGAATCGCACTATTGCCAATCCCACTAACACGGCTGAGGCGGAGTAGACATCGGTGGCAATATTGCGGGCATTAGCTTCCAAGGCTACTGAGCCAGTGCTTCGGGCTACGTTTAGCAGATGCCGAGATAGGAAGATACTGACCACTATGGAAACCGCCATCACGGCTATCCCGGCTTCGGCTAGTTCAATGCTAGAGCCCTTTATTATCCGGCCTATTGCCGAATAGATTATTAATCCGCCGGCAATGAAAATCAGAATTCCTTGCAAGCTGCCAGCAATGTCCTCTACCCTACCATGACCATACGGATGTTCGGCATCGGCGGGCTTAGCCGCAATGCGAATAGCCGAGAAGGCAACAATCCCGGCAAACAAATCTAATAAGCTGTCAGCGGCCTGGGCCAGGATGCTGATACTGCCGGTGAGCCAGCTGACGACCACCTTAAATATTATTAACCCGACGACTACACCAATCAGCAGCTTGGTAGCCCCGGCTTTGGTCGAAAATATTTTATTCACTTTCTTACCTTCCCTGATATAAAACTACAGAGACCAGAAGTTTACAGCGATATTTCGACTAAGGCAACTGTTATCTAGCGGGTTGTTTACCAACCCCTCACCCTTTAGCCTTCTCCCATTCACAAGGGGAGAGGCAAAGATAACTACTCGAGGAACCCAACCAGAGCTAGAATGACCCTCGGTAAATAAGTTAAAATAGCGGATTATGGATGACTCTGTGGGCAATGGTACCAGCAAAAAAGTGGTACTCCTTATCACCACAACAGCCTCGTTTATTTTCCCCTTTACGCTCTCCGCTGTGAATATTGCCCTCCCTAGAATCGGGAAAGAGCTATCATTGGATGCCGTCATGTTAGGCTGGATTGCCACCGCCTATCTTCTGTCTTCGGCAACCTTTATTGTTCCCTTCGGCAGAATAGCTGACATATATGGCAGGAAGAAGATTTTCAGTTCTGGCATAGTTACCTTCACGCTCTCGTCTCTTTTTTGCGGAATGGCAAGCTCCGGCACTATGCTCATTTCTTGCCGGGCTTTTCAAGGAATTGGCGGTGCCATGTTTGGCGGAGCCGCAGTAGCATTGCTTACTACAGTATTTTCCGCCAATGAGAGGGGAAAAGTCCTGGGGATAAATGTCGCAGTAACATATACCGGCCTTTCCGTAGGCCCGGTCTTGGGTGGGATTCTCACACAGCATCTTGGTTGGAGGAGTATCTTTTTTCTGAGCGCGCTCCTGGGCTTGGTAGTTATTGGCATTGTTTTATGGAAGCTAAAAGGTGAGTGGACCGGGGCGAAGGGCGAGAGATTTGATTTCGCAGGCTCCGCAATCTATATCTTTGGACTTGTCGCGCTGGTATACGGTTTTACTCTTCTGCCGGCGATGTCCGGAGTGTGGTTGATTGTGGGAGGCATTATAGGGCTTTCCGCGTTCATCAGGTGGGAAATGAGAACAAGAAGCCCGGTTCTGGATATGAGCCTCTTCAGAAACAGCAAGGCCTTTACCTTTTCTAACCTGGCAGCGTTGATTAATTACAGTGCCACATGGGCCGTATCTTTACTCATAAGCCTTTATTTACAGTATCTGAAGGGATTCAACCCTCAAGGTGCCGGCTTGATTCTGATCGCCATGCCCGCTATGCAAGCTATTTTTTCACCGCTGGCTGGCAGGCTTTCCGACAGAATTGAACCAAGGCTGATTGCCTCAACAGGAATGGTGCTGACCACCATAGGACTCACCATATTCATCTTCCTCAATGAGCAAACTCCCCTGCAGTTAGTCATCGGCAATTTGATGCTGATGGGTTTGGGCTTTGCCCTTTTCTCATCTCCTAATACCAATGCGGTTATGGGTTCGGCGCCAAAAACGGCTTACGGGGTAGCCTCGGCAACGCTGGCAACGATGCGCCAAGTGGGCATGGTCTTCAGCATGGGAGTTGCCATGCTGATGTTTGCGCTGTACATCGGGAGAGTTCAAATTACACCTGAATACTACCCGCTCTTCCAGGCAAGCACAAAAACGTCGTTCATAATTTTCGCCGTTCTCTGCTTCGGCGGCATATTTGCCTCGCTCGCCAGGGGTAAGGTGCGGTAGTGCTTCACGTCGTTGCGACCCGCCCTTTTGCTTCAGGGCAGGCGAGTTATCCCAGAAGGCGGTTTTTTATGTAGCTCAAACTCTATTCCGGCTTCTCGAAACAGGCTTAGAAAAGAATCATCAGCATATTTGCCAAAGGTTACAAAGCGCTTGATTTTGGCATTGACCAGCATCTTAGCACAGAGTATGCATGGTGAATGGGTAACGTAAATCGTGGCACCTTCCAGGCTCACCCCATGTAGTGAGGCCTGTATGATGACATTCTGCTCGGCGTGAATACCCCGGCATATCTCCTGCCTGGTTCCAGATGCTATGCCCAGCTCATCCCTGAGGCAGCCAAGCTCCAGGCAATCTTTAAGTCCGGCGGGAGCCCCATTGTAGCCGGTGGCTAATATATGCTTGTCCTTCACAGCCACTGCACCGACATGGTGGCGCCGGCAAGTGGAACGCTCCGCCACCACAGAAGCTATCTTGAGAAAATATTCATCTATGTCGGGCCTGGTTTTTTTTGTCATTTCAAAGCCGATAGAACTCGTTTTATCTCTCTTTCCAGTTCCTCCAAGGAAGCCTCATTTAGTATAGTGAAGTCGGCCATGGCAATTGGCCCACCTTTGTTAATTTTCTCTATCTCGGATTTATCCCGACTGGCTGCTTCCTCGAGCGTTAAGGGGCGCTCTGTTCTACGTGCAAGTCTTTTATGCCTAGTAGCAGGAGACGCCCAAACCGCCAGCACGCTGAGCCTTTTCCCATAGCGCTCCTTCAATAAAGTATACTCTTCCCAAGAGTAAAGCCCATCTACGACAACATTCGACGATTTCAGTAAGCTATCTATCGTGGGCAAGTTCAATTTGGCATAAGCCGCCATCCCATGCTCTTTCCTCAGTAGTTGTCTGATATAACGCTCGTTTTCTTCACTTGGCTGGAGTCCTCTTTTCCTAAGCTCCTCGTCTGTAATGTCTCCAAACCGAACCTTCTTAAAGCCATGCTCTTCAAATATCCTGGCTACCTCTGACTTGCCCGCACCCGTCATGCCCACAATTGCTACCACTTTCATGGTTTACTCGCATCAACCCCGACAAGTGTCGGGGAACTACAACAGTAGTTATATTATCAAGATTTAGACAACTATCATAGAGAAAATCCCAGACCTGAGAAAAAATTGAGCACCCCATCCTTCAATAAACTTAGGACAGGCTCTTAATCCTCTCCCGTCAAGGGAGAAGAAATTTGGCTTTGTCCCTAATAATGGAAAATATCGTAGTGCCTTGCCTGGCAGTTCGGCCCAGATTATACTAAGTTTCTGTAACCTGGGTTACGTAAGCCTGAGTTGTAGGTGAACAAGTGTTCGGTATCCTTTCCAGAGACGACATCCTGAAGATGCTAAAGGCAAGTCCTCCCCTAGTGGAGAACTTATGCGATGTCCAGAAGCAGGTTCAACCCAATGGCATTGACTTGACTCTAAAGGAAGTAGCTTTGCTTTCCTCACCGGGTGGCCTGGGCTTCAGCAACGAAGACAGAATCCTTTCCCGCGCTTCCCCGCTCGTTTTCGACGGCTTGGGCCGTATAGACCTCCTGCCTGGTTGTTATCTAGTTACATATAACGAGGTGGTCAATCTTCCCAAAAACATAATGGCCCTGGCTGCACCCCGGTCAAGCCTTCTCCGCTGCGGCGTCAGCATTCACAGTGCAGTCTGGGATGCCGGCTATTCAGGCAGGTCGCAGTCTCTTATGGTGGTCTATAATGCACAGGGGTTTCGGCTACACAGGAACGCTCGGATTGTTCAAATGGTCTTCTTCTCCTTAAGCCGCGAGGTAGCCCAAGGCTATCAAGGTATGTTTCAAGGCGAGAACATCTGATAACGATCTCAAGTTGGGGCTAATCCTATTTACTCGTTGACTCTCTTACCTGCTCCAACCTGTGCGCATCGCTCGTTAGGGATACACGTATTTTCTCAGCAACCTTGCGGAAATGGAATCCCTGAGCAGCAAGCGTCATGGATAAAGGGAAGGTTTTTGGTTTTTTCAGCAATGTCCAGACAAATAATTTCCAATAATGTATTCTCCCCTTTTCCTGGACTCCCAAAACCCACATGGATCTTATCCAGGCTATAAAATGGAGAAAGGAAATCCTGAGTTTTCCTTTGTTGCTAGGTTTATACTCCTTCAGAAAGGTTTTGATGCGCTCATAGTATTGCTTGGGGGCATAGATTGTATCTAGAACATGCTTATAGCCCCTGACAAGCGTTTCGTGACCCATTTTGGGGATGAAGTTAGTTGAACCATCCGTGTTGTCCCCGGTACCACCTCGCAGTAGACGGTTCTCCTCTTTTAAGCGTTTGTATAATCTTGTCCCCGGGGGGGCCATCAACACACCGACCATAGCGGTAACGATTCCACTGTTTTGAATGAAATCTATCTGGCTCTTGAAGATTGAAATCGGGTCACTATCAAACCCCACAATAAATCCTCCCTGCACCTGCAAGCCATGGTGCTGTATCTTCTTAACCGCAGCCAATAAATCACGACCTTTGTTTGGCAGCTTGTTACATTCAACAAGACTTTCTTCATTGGGGCTTTCGATGCCCACAAATACCGTGTCAAATCCTGCCTCAACCATTAGACGCATTAGTTCTTCGTCATCGGCAAGATTCATAGATGCTTCTGTATAGAATGAAAAGGGACGTTTCCTCTCCTCCATCCATTCAATTATGGCTGGCAGAATTTCCGACTTTAGTTTCCGTTTGTTGCCAATGAAATTATCGTCCACAAAGAATACGCTAGCTCGCCATCCCATATCGTATAACGCCTCTAGTTCAGCTATTACCTGACTTCTATCCTTGGTTCGTGGTATATGCCCGTTCAGTATAATGATATCGCAGAACTCACAATTGAAAGGACAGCCTCGAGAATACTGGATAGTCATCGATTGGTATTTTCTCCTGTTGATAAGTGACCACAAAGGCACAGGAGTTTTCCTGATATCTGGCCATTCTTCAGACTGGTAGATATGTTTGGCACAGCCCTTCTCTAAATCTTCCAAAAAGCGCGGCAGTATATCTTCAGCCTCGCCAAATATGAGATGGTCGACGTCTTCAAAAAAACCGGAATCTTCATACCCAGGGCCAAAAAAGGGGCCACCAGCAACAACTTTGGTCCCTAACTTTTTGCACCTATCGAGGACTTCCCTTGCCGAATTCTGTTGCGCCACCATAGCGCTAAGAAACACATAATCAGCCCACTTAAGGTCTTTATCCGTCAGGGCTGTGGTATTCATATCCACAAGTTTCTGTTCCCATTCCTCGGGAAGCATTGCCGCTACAGTTAATAGCCCTAGAGGAGGAAAAGTTGCCCTTTTAAAAATGAATTTCAAAGCATGCCTAAAGCTCCAGAAGGTATCTGGATACTGCGGATAAACTAAAAGTATTTTCAACTTACGCTCCTTTTTATGTTCCACTCAAATTAGTGTGAACGATAATACCATAACTCAAAATATTTTGATAGTGCCGTGCACAAGCTCAAAGTTTCAGGAGGCACAAATAAAAGTGTATGACGCTTACACAGGAAGATATCTTGCAATAGTACGAAAGAAATAACCTGAGCGGCTTAATTGTATTTTACCTAGCAGGGTCAGTTTTCAAGCCAGACTCTTAACAACTGAATAGTGGAAGGAAGGAAAGCTTCAAACACTCAACGATAGACTTTGCAGCCTACCGACCGACCTAGGAATCCATAAGCTTTCCGCTTATGACTCCTTAGAAAGGAGGTGATTCAGCCACACGTTCCCGTACGGCTGCCTTGTTACGACTTCGTCACAGTCACCAGCCCCACCTTAGGCGACTGCCTCTCCGACGAGTCGGAGTTAGCCCATCGACTTCAGGTGTTGCCAGCTCCCATGGCGTGACGGGCGGTGTGTACAAGGCCCGAGAACGTATTCACCGCAGTGTAGCTGACCTGCGGTTACTAGCAACTCCGCCTTCATGCAGGCGATTTCAGCCTGCAATCTGAACTGAGGACGATTTTTAGGGATTAGCTCCGGATCGCTCCTTAGCAACCCTCTGTATCATCCATTGTAGCGTGTGTGTAGCCCAGAACGTAAAGGCCGTGCTGACTTGACGTCATCCTTTCCTTCCTCCTTGCTGTACAAGGCAGTCTCCTATGAGAATTTAACATAGGACAAGGGTTGCGCTCGTTGCGGGACTTAACCCAACACCTCACGGCACGAGCTGACGACAGCCATGCAGCACCTGTGACAGCTGTCCGACAAGTCGGACTCGTCCTCCTTTCGGATTCCTACTACTGTCATGTCAAGTCCTGGTAAGGTTCTTCGCGTAGCATCGAATTAAACCACACGCTCCGCTGCTTGTGCGGGCCCCCGTCAATTCCTTTGAGTTTCAACCTTGCGGCCGTACTCCCCAGGCAGGACACTTAAAGCGTTAGCTTCGACACAGAAAGGGTCGATACCTCCTATATCTAGTGTCCACCGTTTAGGGCGTGGACTACGCGGGTATCTAATCCGCTTCGCTGCCCACGCTTTCGAGCCTCAGCGTCAGGAACAGCCTGGGAAATCGCCTTCGCCACTGGTGTTCCTCCCGATATCTACGCATTTCACCGCTACACCGGGAATTCCATTTCCCTCTGCTGCCCTCAAGCCCCTCGGTATCAAACGGCTTCTTCTGGTTGAGCCAGAAGATTTCACATTTGACCTAAGGAACCGCCTACGCTCCTTTTACGCCCAGTAAATCCGAATAACGTTTGCCTCCTACGTATTACCGCGGCTGCTGGCACGTAGTTGGCCGAGGCTTATTCCTCGGGTACCGTCAGAATTCTTCCCCGAAAAAAGAAGTTTACAACCCGAAGGCCTTCTTCCTTCACGCGGTGTCGCTGGATCAGGCTTTCGCCCATTGTCCAAGATTCCTTGCTGCTGCCTCCCGTAGGAGTTGGGGCCGTGTCCCAGTCCCCATCTGGCTGGCCATCCTCTCAGACCAGCTACTGATCCTTGCCTTGGTAGGCCATTACCCTACCAACTAGCTAATCAGACGCAAGCCCCTCTTGGAGCGCCCGAAAGCTTTAGTAATGAAGCTTACGCCTCATCACCACATGGGATATTAGCTCCGATTTCTCGGAGTTATTTCCCACTCCAAGGCAGGTTACTTACGCGTTACTCAGCCGTTCGCCACTACCCCGATAAATCGAGGCCGTTCGACTTGCATGCATAAGGCGCACCGCCAACGTTCATTCTGAGCCAGGATCAAGCTCTCCACTTAAAACCTTCCTTCCACTATTCAATTGTTAAAGTACTAATACAATATTATTTTACAAGAACCCTTCTACCGCTGTCAACTTTTCCATCCTCGACCCAAAACAACTATAATACCTTAATCCACAGTGTCAGGCAAGTTTGACATCAAGGAAATTTTCCTTTATATTAATATTTTGTATTAAATCCTTCTGAGGCCCCGTGGTGTAGCGGTTTAACATGCCACCCTGTCACGGTGGAGATCAGGGGTTCAAATCCCCTCGGGGTCGCTTATTATATAATACTTGGTTTAACAGCCCTTCGTACCAACTATCAAGGAAAAGCCTAAATTCAGAGCATCCCCACTTCCCATCACACAGTGCAAGGCAAAAAGCGTGAGCTTCTAACCTCACAAGATTGAGAGTTTTATCCTCCACGCCCCGATAGCCAGTTGTGCTAGGCAATTCTGTTGATATTCGGTTGCTTCTTTAGTCATTTCTGAGGCAGATTCTGGATGCTTGCTTCACAAACTCCCTAGTGTTATTCTAATGGGATTGTAAGTCAGGTATTCAACCTGTAGAGACAAAGAAGGTGATATAGTGCCAGAACTTGAAACAACTGGATTAGGCACAAAAAGAGATTTTGCTATCTATCTCGGGATAGTTGTGGCTGTTGGTATTGGCCTATTCCTCCTGCTCCGGGATGCCAGACAGACACTGGCCGCCACTATCTTCTTAGCTACTGTTTTCGGCACCCTCATGTTCTGGAAATTTAGAGTGGCCATCGCCTTTCTGGGCTTAGTGCTGCTTCTTATCACCCAGACAGTGAACCTGACGACAGCCATTCAGTTTATGAATCTACATGTCATCCTGTTCCTAGTGGGCATGATGGTGATTGTGGGACTCCTGCGACGATGCGGATTCTTCCGCTGGCTACTGTTCAAAGTGCTCAGGTTTTCCAAGTTTGAGCCTCACTGGCTAATAATAATTATCCTGTTTCTGGCAGCCCTGATGGCGGCACTGGTGGATGAAGTAACTTCAATACTTTTTGTCACCGCACTGGTGCTCGAGCTCTGCGACCATTTCGAAGTCAACCCGGTGAAGTATGTTATTGCTGTAGTATTGGCCACCAATATTGGCAGCTCCTGGACTGTTCTAGGCAACCCGATAGGCATTCTGATCGCCTTCGAAGGCGGACTGACTTTTGGGGATTTCATTAGATTTGCTCTACCAGTGGGATTAATGTCGCTATTTGTACTCATGATTATAGCTTTGATATGGTTCAGGAAGGACTTCCCTGAATTAAGGGAGGGATACAGGCGGGAACTAGCCCGCGGCGGGATACGTGACCAGGCGGCTGATGCCGGGGTGCGCTTCCTAGCTGACTGGGCTGAGATTAAAAATAGGGGGCTTTTTATCGGCAGTGCAGTCATTTTTGTGGCAGTTATCACCTCCCTCGTTATTGGCCACAGGGTAGAGCTCTGGCTTGGGCTCGAGCTCAACACATTGCTTTTTGTTACTCCTATCCTCGGGGCCGGGATAGTAATGCTGTGGCACCGGGATGAGGCTAGAGAATATATACAAAAGGACGTGGATTGGTGGACACTGGTATTTTTCATGTTCTTATTCGCCAAGGCTGGCTGCCTCCAGTATGCCGGCTTAACTGACCGGATTGCTGCAGGCATGCTCAACATCAGTGGTGGTGCTAACAATCACTTACCAGCAATAATCATGTTGTGGATTTCCGGATTCCTATCAGCGATAGCGGACAACGTAGTCGTGGTGGCCGGGTTAGCGCCAGTAGCCCATACCCTTTCTGCCGGAATGAGCACTTCAGCACCGTGGTGGGCTCTCCTCTTTGGTGCCTGCTACGGCGGCAATATGACCATGATTGGCTCCACAGCTAATATCGTGGCATTAGGTATGCTGGAAAAGAAAACAGGACACTTAATAAAGTTCGGTTACTGGCTCAAGGTTGGCTTGCTGGCCTCTCTGATACCAATGGCAATCGGCACGGTGGCAATAATGATTTTTGGCTAAATCACATTGCAAACCGTATTCAGCTTTAGCAGCCTCTTTGTGCTCATATGGGAGACGTTTTACATCGAAGAAGGCCAACGTCGAAGTATCACTGTGGCTAGCAAGCTGGTCAAATTGAACACAATGAGTGAATGTGTGAGAATGCCAATCCATTGTGTACGAGGTGCGATATTTTGAACTAGCAATAGTTTCATGTTAGCTTCATCAGGTATTTCTCGTAATCGACAACCTGGTACTTCTTGCCCCGAGCAATGACCTTGAAATTCTCTCCCTCGAGTAGCTTCTTATGCGCTTCTTGACCACCGGGGTATTTTTCATTCAAAAACCCATCTGCTTTGAGCGTCCGCCAGTACGGTATATCTAATGACTTGCCTTCCTTGCTTGCTTCTTCCACCGCATTGGCCGCCGTCATTATGAAAATCCCTGTGGTTAAAGAGCAGCAAGCTTTTACATCGTGCTGCGCGGCAATCTTTTTGCATATTTCGACAATAGTGACGAGCTTACCCTTCGGTACCTGCTTCATGATTGCCATTACTTCAGATGGATTAACCAAGACGACATTATTACCGACTTCGGCACCCATCTTGTGCACAGCATTGTAACAGGGAAACCCTTTCTCCAGCTTGAGTACCTTAGGAAAAGAGGGTTTGTCTTTCAATTTTTCCTGCCAAGTTTTCTTCATTATTCCTCCCAGCAGTATTTGTGCTTCTTTTGGCGTAGCTTGTCGAGACCACAATCAAAACACAGCCCGTTATGGCAGCATATTATCCCACCACACGCCGAGCAGCGCCACTTTGCCACTTCTCTTTCCAAGAACTTCCCCGTACCATACTTTTTTATGTATTCGAGGTTCTCAATCATGCTCATCCTGAAATATGTTCTGTAGCGGTTATCAAGACGCTTTACCCCTCGCAGGGAAAACTGCTACATTCATAGCAATATCTTACCTTATCAGAGATCAGTAGTTCGCATCTTTTCTTCAAGAAAGCGCACCTCTTATCTCGTGGTCTGCACCCTATGCAATAAGGCATCCTGATTCCCTTGCTTTTAACATCATGATGATAGGCAAGATATCCACTGCATATTGCGCAGTTCATCCCACAGGGAGCAATTAGTTCTTCATTCATGGCTTCCCAACAGTAATATACAGGATTTGAAGCGATAGACACCAGCTCGATAAGAATCAATCTATATTAGCGTTGGAGTGAGTGAATTACACAGTCGGGTATTTTACATTGAAGAAGGCCAAATGTCGGAGTGTGACTAGCAATCCAAGCAAATTGAACAATTTGTGTGGACGTGTATAAACTGATTTCAGACTTAAGGCTACACAGATTTCAATAATGCTGTATATGCTTCTTCCTCGGTGTCGGCTATCTCTCTGAGGAATGCTGAGCAGCCACGACCATCATTTTCCAGTGCTCGCTCGCACAATTTCACAATGAGGTCTCCCGATTTTCTAAAGAGGATAGAGGCATCGCTCCACTCTTTTCTCCGATACTTCTGCCCCAGGTCACTGAAAACTCGTGCCTGCTCAAATCGTAACCCATCATTACGAGATAAATCTTCGGCAATGAGCGGCGGTGTTAATCCAGCATATGCGATCATGTGTTTGAAGCAATCCTTATTTTCCCAATAGACAATCTCCTTGGCCAGCTTTCTCATGGCCGGAATGCCGAACATGCTCACAGGTGGTTTAAGCATTCGCCTGGCTTTATAGGTAAAACCTTTGTCGGCAATTTCAAGTTCGGTTGGCATCTTACGAGGTAATTGGAAGATTCTATAGGTATTCCTCTTGCTCATGCCAGGCACATTAACATCCAGAGCTCTCTCAAATTCCGTGTAAGGAATCTCTTGCACACCGCCTACACTACAATCGTGAACATAGACTACGTGCCTATCGTCATCATAACCAACCATTAGAACGTAGTGAATAGGAACATGTTCTTTTTGATAGAGTTCGGGGTAGTAATGCAAATAATACATGTCCAGCGCACCAACCATCACCGGCTCATCATTATCCACATGCTCCTTCATTTTTGAAAATTCGTTCCTGAACGATTTGCCCTCACTTACGGTTTGAGTGAATCCGATTATCTCACCCAAGTCTTTGAGTAAGTATTTAGGATTATTGCCCCAGTAAACCATGCAGGGAGGTTTAGCCATCTTGAACTTCAGATACGTGAACGAAGCCATACCACCAATAATAGGTAGCAGGGAGTAATCATACCTGGCTCCCTGCCACGTTAAAATGTCAAATAAGCCATTAACGTAGCATGTGGATTCGTGAACCTTGTGAGGTATTTTAATCAATTTGGCCATTTTCTATCGCTTGTAGAAGTATAACAGCATCACAAGGTTGCTTGCCAGCACAACACAGCGAGTTGACGATAACCCGATAAAAGGTTATTATTAATATACAATGTTTTGCATTTATTACGACAACGAAATAAAGAGGGAAAATGGACTACACATTAATGATAAGTGGCCTTGCTCTTGTCTTAGGCATTCTTGTTGGATACTTTATCAGGCAGCTAGTAGCCAACCGGGAAATTCAAAAAACAAGAAGAGAGGCACAGAAGCTATTAGATGAAGCAACAACCAAGTACAATGAGCTACTCCGTGCAGCTAGGGAAGAAGCTATCAAGGTTGCCAATGCTGCCGAGGCGGAAAGCAAGGAACGCCGCTTCGAAATACAGCGAATAGAAAAGCGTGTTCACCAAAAAGAAGAGGCGCTGGAGCGCAAGTTAGAGTCTGTAGAGCGGCGTGAGCGTGATTTAGACAGCAAGAAAAAAGACGTTGAGAGAATAACCGCTGAACTTCAGGCAATAAGAGAAAAACAGCTAGCCAAGTTAGAAGCCATCTCCGGCACATCCAGCCAAGAAGCCAAGACCCTCTTGTTCCAAATGCTGAAACAGGAGGTTGAAGAAGAAGTTTCGCGACAAGTCAGGACATGGGAGACGCAAATAAAGGAAGAGGCTGAGGAAAGGGTTCGGAATATTCTGGCTACAGCCATTCAAAGATGTGCTACTGACGTTGTCTCGGAAACCACAATATCCGCTGTTCCCCTGCCTAATGATGAGATGAAAGGGCGGCTTATCGGGCGGGAGGGACGCAATATCCGGGCTTTGGAACAAGCTACTGGCGTTGATCTCATCATCGACGATACTCCGGAGACAGTTACTATCTCCAGCTTCGACCCTGTGAGACGGGAGATAGCTCGCCTTGCCTTAAATAAGCTTATCCTTGACGGGCGCATTCATCCCGCTCGCATTAAAGAAATAGTGGATAAAACAAGAGCAGAGGTGGAAGCTACTATCCGCAGTGAAGGCGAACGAGCTGCTTACGAAGCTGGAGTGCCAGGCTTACATCCCGAACTGATTAAGCTGCTTGGCCAGCTTAAACTTCGCACTAGCTATGGACAGAATGTTTTGCTTCACAGCCTTGAAGTTTCTCACCTGGCAGGGATGTTGGCTAGCGAGATTGGGGCTAATGTCAGTGTCGCCAGGAAAGCTGGCCTGCTTCATGATATTGGAAAGGCAGTAGACCATCAGACGGAAGGCCCGCATGCTTTGATAGGTGCTGACCTGGTTAAGCAATGGGACAAAAATCCCGAGGTGACTCAAGCTATTGCTGAACATCATGGCGAGGCAACAACTAGTAGTGTTATGGGCTTCATCGTTGCTGCCGCCGATGCCATAAGTGGTTCGCGGCCTGGTGCCAGACGCGAGTCCCTAGAACAATATTTGAAGCGTGTCAAGGACTTAGAGGATATAGCAGCCAATTTCCCTGGTGTAGAAAAGGCTTTTGCCATCCAGGCCGGACGTGAAGTGCGTGTCATGGTAAAACCGGACAAAATTGATGATTTAGCAGCGGTGAGATTGGCTCGGGATATTTCTAAGAAGATAGAGGAGAGCTTGACTTATCCTGGCCAGATAAAAGTAGTAGTGATAAGGGAGACCACAGCAGTAGATTACGCTAAGTAGACCTGTCCTGAGCTAAGTCGAAGGATTTGAAAATACTGGCAGTAGGCGACATCATCGGCAAGCCCGGTAGGAAAGCAGTAAAGGAAATCCTACCAGCTTTGCGTCGTGAGTATAGTATTGACCTGATAGTAGGCAATGGCGAGAATGCTGCTGGTGGGTTAGGGCTGACCCCCAGCACAGCACAAGAACTTTTTGATTCTGGAATTGATGTCATAACCACAGGCAATCATGTCTGGGCTTACAAGGAGATTATTCCTTACCTGGATAGCGAACCTGCTCTTCTCCGTCCATTGAATTATCCGCCGGCGAATCCCGGTCGTGGCTATTTGCTTAAAAAAAATGCCCTGATAGTTAACCTCGTAGGGCGTGTTTTCATAGGCCATTCTGATTGCCCCTTTCGAGCCATGGACCAGCTACTGGCTGAGTTTGAACATAAATCAATGCCTATCATTGTTGACTTCCATGCTGAGGCCACTTCGGAGAAAGTGGCCATGGGTAGATATCTTGATGGACGAGTCAGCGCCGTGTTGGGCACCCACACTCATGTCGGCACTATTGATGCCCAGATACTGCCTGGAGGCACTGCCTATGTCACTGACATAGGCATGGTCGGCCCTATAGATTCGGTTATCGGGGATGACCCAAATTCTGTAATCAATCGCTTCCTTACCCAGATACCCTCCCGGTTATCGGTGGGAAAGGGAAAGGTCAACTTCGATGCAATTCTGGTCGAAGTTGATAAAAATACTGGCAAGGCTCTGGATATCAAACGTATCCAAAAATTAGTGGACTAAGAAGAAAGAGCACCCAGTCGTTAGTTTAGCTGAGAACTGATAACTAAGAGAGCCTCACCTTTTCCATCACCTTGGGCATTATTTTGCCAGCCTCGCCGTAGATGACCACTGTGGCGTAGCGGTCGAGGGGGGTCGGTGTTAAATTCACGATAGCTAACCTGGCTCCTGCCTCTCTGGCATATGTTGGCATATAGGCAGCGGGGTAAACGACAAGAGTGGAACCAATGACAATAAAAAGGTCGCAGTTCCGAGAGCGGCGAGTAGCCTCTTTCAATGTCTCTGGGGGCAATGCCTCTCCAAATAACACGGCATCTGGCTTCAGGATACCCTGACAGTCAGGGCAATCGGGAACTTCTATCCCCTCCTTTATCCTTTGTAATACTTCGAGCATGGGAAATCGTCTACGGCAGCTTAAACACACCGCCCACCGCGTATTACCATGAAGTTCAAATACCTTATTTTCAGGGACCCCGGCCTTTTGGTGCAGATTATCGATATTTTGTGTGATGACGCAATCTAATTTGCCCAACTCGTGGAGCTCGGCGATGGCATAGTGGGCCGGATTTGGTTCAGCTTCAGTAAGAAGTCCGCTTTCAGCAGACATTTTCCAAAGAATTCTGCGAGCGGCCGGGCTGCTGAGGAACCTTTGAATGGTGAAATCCTCAGGGTCGTATCTACTCCAGATTCCTCCCGGGCCACGGAAATCGGGTATACCTGATTCCGTGCTTACCCCAGCCCCAGTGAACACAACGGTCTTTTTGGACTCTATGATAAGTTGAGCTAACCGTTCTATCTCTCCCACAGTTACCCTTTCTACAATACCACCTTTACTACCCTATCAATGCCACCCAGATCAGGAATTAGCCTGATGCTGGCGCGAGGGAAATAACTGCTCACCAACGACGTCACCGCTTCTCCTTGCCCTTGACCTATTTCCAGAAGGAAGAATCCACCAGAATCGAGCTTTCCTGACATTTGTTCTAGCATGTGGTGTATTTTGTCCAAGCCGTCTTTGCCGCCAGCTAAGGCTATCCTGGGCTCAAAATTTATTATCTCTGGGCTCAAATCTTCAAATTCACAATCTTTGATATAAGGTAAATTGGCTACCACCATATCTACGGGTTGAGACAAGGGCTCAAGCAAATCCCCCTGCAAAAGCTCCACCCGCCTGTTGACGCCATAGTGTCGGCAGTTCACTTGAGCTACCTTCAGAGCTGAAGCTGAAATATCCGTAGCATAAATCCTAGCTTGGGGTATCGCTAAGGCAAGGCTAATGGCAATGGCTCCGCAACCTGTCCCAATGTCAGCTATCTCAATTTGCTCTTTCCGCTGGGCAAGATGATGAACAAGCTTAATAGCCTCTTCCACGAGAACTTCTGTTTCTGGACGGGGAATGAAAGCATCGCAATCAACGTAGAACTCAATGCCGAAGAACTCGCACCGTCGTAAGATATAAGCAGTAGGCTCACGATTAAGACGACGCTGGACAAGACGCTGTAGATGACTTGTTTCTGTTCGAGTTAAGTCCCTCTCTGGCTCTGTGTAAAGTTGCGTTTTGGACATTCCTAGAACATAGCCGAGCAAAAGCTCAGCCTCAATGGAGGCATCAGCAATTCCTGCTTTGAGTAATGTTTGAGTAGCTGATTGTAAAGCTTGGCTCAAAATCATGTAAAGGCTGCTTCCAATTGTTCAACTTGCTCTTTGCTGGACAGGGCTTCAATGATTTCGTCCAGTTCTCCATCTAGGACCTGTTGAAGGTTGTGAAAACTTAAGTTGACTCGGTGGTCGGTGACCCGATTCTGAGGGAAATTATAGGTGCGAATCTTTTCTGCCCGCTGGGCACTGCCTACTTGCATCCTCCGCTCTTTATCTATGCTTTCAGATTGTTTCCGTTGTTCCAAGTCAAGCAGCCTGGCTCGAAGCACCGCCATGGCCTTCATCCTGTTTCTTATTTGAGACCTTTCATCCTGACAGGAGGCTACTATGCCTGTGGGCAAGTGCGTGATGCGAACCGCTGTAGTTACTTTATTCACATTCTGCCCTCCGGCCCCTCGACTACGGAAAAACTCCATTTTGAGGTCATCGGGATTGATATTGAGCTCAACCTCTTCTGCCTCGGGCAGGACTGCCACTGTAGCTGTTGAAGTATGAATCCGCCCCGAGGCTTCAGTGATTGGCACCCTTTGTACCCGATGAACACCACGCTCATACTTAAGATGGCTGAAAGCGCCTTTACCTTTGATTTCAAATATTAGCTCTTTAAAACCTCCGATCGAGCTTGGACTGCTATCAACGATCTCCACTTGCCAGCCCTTGGATTGAGCGTAACGGCTATACATACGGAATAAATCGGCAGCGAAGAGGCTTGCCTCTTCACCACCAGCACCTGCTCTTATCTCCACAATGACATCCTTATCATCATTGGGGTCTTTGGGCACTAGTGAAAGCTTGAGTCTGTGAAGGAGAGCATCTTGTTGCTCTTTGAGCTTGCTCACTTCTTCCCTGATTAAAGCCATCATCTCCGTATCGGCTTGGGAATTAAGCAAAGCTTCAAGCTCCACCAGCTCTTTGCTCCTAGCTTTATATTCCTGATATATGCCAACAACATCTTCAAGAGCAGCCTTTTCCTTGCCTAGCTCTTGAAGCCGTCTAGGATCGGTGACTATCTCCGGCTGAGCCAGGAGCTGGCTTAGCTCATCGTAGCGTTTTTGTATTAGTTCTAGTTTCTCAAACATAGCCAATACTATTATAATACAGCAACATAAGCTGCTCAAATTTGTCTCTAATTGTCACCCTGAGCGCTAGCGAAGGGCCTGTAGATTCTTCGCTCCGACAAGTCGGGGCTCAGAATGACAGAGGGTGAAAGGCTCAAAGTGATATAGGGTGGAGGGAACCACAATGCGACTGGCGCCAAGTTGCTATGAGTGCTTACGAGGATTAATCCACCAAGCTGCCGGGCTAGCTACGAGTGATGCCTCGCTGAAGCAAAGAGCCATAAGAGAAGCCATGAAGATATTGGATGATGAGTTTTCTTATAGCCAATTGTCTATTGCGATTGCCACCAAGATTCACAAGGTAATAAAAGATGTGACCCACAATCCTGACCCCTATAGGGCAATGAAGAAAAGGGAAATGACGGTCGCCAGGAAACTATCCCTCGAGCTGTTATTGCGAGCTCAAGCTGCGAGGCCCGACTTGTCGGGGCCAGGCAAGAAACAAAGCAATCTCTATAAGGATGAATTTCAAGGTTATATTCAGCTGGCTGCGGCAGCCAACGCCATAGATTTCTTCAGGGAGCCTGGACTCATCAAGGAGGACCTCAGGAAACCTGTGAGCTTTATTATAGACGACTCGGAGCAATTTGCCGCAAAGCTAAAAGATGCCGACAAAGTTTTATATCTGGCGGATAATGCCGGTGAGCTCTACTTCGACCTACCTCTAGTCAAGTGGATGAAGCAATTTGCCCATGTTATTTATGCGGTTAAACCATCGCCTGTTCAAGACGACCTGACTCTACAAGATGTGAAGGAGGCTGGCTTGGAAAGCGAGTTGAGGAAGGTTATAACTACGGGCATAGCCTCACCAGGAATAGTTTTCTCCCTAGCTTCAGCCCAGTTCAAACGAGAATTTGAGTCAGCAGACCTTATATTCGCCAAAGGGATGGGGCATTATGAGGCTTTATCCGAGCTCCCAGCGAACGGGAGGTTTTTCTATTGTCTGAAGGCGAAATGCCAACCCGTAGCCGATTCCCTTGGTGTGTCTATAAATAGTTATGTAGCCATGCTACAGTGATTTTAAGTTTTCGCCCGTATCCCTCAAAATCTCCTCAAAGGGCACTGAGAGGCTCTAAAAAGGGCATGAAATAAGAAATAAGGGAAAAATATTATCCCCAACCCTCCCCTCCCAACACCTCAAAGCAGCGGGGACATGATTTTTGATCTCATCCAAAACTTTCATCAACCAAAGTCGACAGGCACAAGGTGCTAGCTTACCTGAGATATTCAGTTTGCACTCCTATTTGGGGGTTGTTTTAACTTGAGTTTCCCAAGCTATTCTGTTATAGTCTTGAACCAAGCGGGGCTGTAGCTCAATTGGGAGAGCGTCTGACTGGCAGTCAGAAGGTAGTGGGTTCGAATCCCATCAGCTCCACAAGTTTTTTCTCGGCTTTGCTTACCACGAGCCGAAACAAGAGGCTTAGTCCCATTACCCTTTCTCGGGCTCGATCAGGCCGTAGTTGCCATCCTTGCGGCGATACAGTAGATTGAGCTTTTCAGTATCAGCATCCAGGAAAAGAAAGAAATCATGCCCCAGAAGCTCCATTTGGCTTATAGCTTCATCTACAGGCATGGGTTTGACTAAGAAGCGTTTACTCTTTACCACCCTCTTGGGAGCCTCGATTTCCTCCGCCTCGATTGCCGCTCCTCGCCGAGCCAAAGAAACGCCTCGGCCCTTATCATATAGTTTGCCCTTGTATCGCTCGATTCGCTTAGACAGCACGTCCACTACCTTATCAACGGCTGTGCGAATGTCCTTAGATTTTTCCTGAGCTCTAATTAGAACACCTTTGCTGTCAAGAGTAACCTGGACGGTGAATCGCTGCTCAGGCAGCTTGGCATTCTCTTGGGAAATCTCCACCTTACCTTCACCAATAGTACGTAAATAACGACCTAGTTTACCAATCTTCTTCTCAACATATGTATGTATTGTTTCAGAGATCTCCAAATTATTCTTAGTCATAATCTGTAGCTTCATTTCCCCTCCTTCAGTTGTAAATTTCTCTGGCTAAGGTTAAGCCCCAAACAGACATAGCACCCTTACTCTTGAGAGCTACGGCACAAGACTCCAGCGTAGCTCCAGAGGTACATACATCATCTATAAGGATAACTTGTTTACCGCGTACCCTTTCATCACGACACACAAAAGCACCGGCGACATTCCTTCGGCGCTCTTCCACATTAACAGCCTTCACCTGAGGTTGTGCCAGCCTAACTCGAATCAGACAATCCTCAATCACTGGCAAACCGATGCGCCGGCCCAACTCCCTGGCGAGAAGGCTGGACTGATTGTAACCCCTCTCCCTCAATCGTCGTGGATGCAGAGGTACACAAACCAAGACCTCACCAGGCAAGGGATTTGACCTGAGGTAATCGGCTAGTAATTCAGCCAGACAGGGAGCAATTGTTTTCAAATTTCGGTATTTCAACTCATGAATGGCTTTCCGTATCACTTCTTCAAACCTAAATGGAGAACGGATGCCGTCAATCTCAGTTTGTCCTCGCCGGCAGTCTGGGCATACAATGCCGCTGGCTTGAGGTCTGCCACAGCGGGGACAAAACGGCGGTGACAGCCTTGGTAGTTTCCCAAGGCATTTCGGGCAAAGAAACGCGCCTACCTTCCCACAGCCCACGCATCGACGCGGGAAAAAGGAGTCAACCGCCAGCTCAACTATTTTACTTAAGCGAAGCAAATCTTTGTCTAAGGAGTATATTCCCGGCGCGTGCGAGTATGAAGTGCTCCACTAAGAATAGGCTCATTAAGGTATATCTCACCATTCCTGATCTTTACATTGTAACCACAATCAGGATTGGTACATACCCACGCTTTGTACTGGATTGGTGCCCCTTGACTACCGAAGTCAGACAGAGGCACTAAATCCCCCTTTCCACATTTTTGACATTTGGGTAATGAACCGTTTTCCAAGTTCCACCTCCGCATTTATTATTATTTTATGACATCAAAACCAGTAAGTATATACTATCAAAAATTCGGT
The DNA here is from genome assembly GCA_013388845.1 of Chloroflexota bacterium. GTDB lineage: Bacteria > Chloroflexota > Dehalococcoidia > GIF9 > AB-539-J10 > RBG-13-51-36. Next base: position 78,753 of record JACAEN010000008.1, read on the forward strand.
TGCAAGGCCACCTGTCTTACAAACCAAAAATTTTTCACATTTTCTTTGCACTTTCTAATGGCCTCAGCCCAACCATCGACAGCCGACTATAAATAGCCCCGGCCGGCGTTAGTTGGCTTCTCATTAAGTTGATAGCCTCGACATCGACAGAATATTTATCTACAAAGGTCACAGAGCCCACGAGTTCGCCAAAACTTCTCCTTTCTGCCGGTGATGCGCCTTCCCTGATGCGAGCCAGAGTCAAATGGGGCACAAAGGAGCGTTCTTCTTTAGCAAATCCCAGGGCAGCGAGTGCAGAGTCCATGCTTTGCTGTAAACTGGATAGCTTGTCAACCTCCCCACCAATGCCGACCCAGAAGACCCGAACTTGCTTCAGACTGGGGAAAGCCCCTAAGCCTGAAATCTCTAAATGGAATGGCGAAACTCCCTGTGCGGCTTCTTTCATAGCTTCAGTTATCTCTGCTACCCGCTTAGAAGGAATATTGCCCAGAAACTTCAAGGTCAGGTGAATTCCCCCGGGGTCTACCCACTTGACGAACTTATGCTCGTCCCTCTCCAATTCTTTTCTCAGCCTGGCTAGCCCTTCCTTAGCCTCCTCAGGCAGTTCAATGGCAATAAAGGAACGGATTTCTTCACGATCATGTAACATTCTTGCTCCTTGCACCCCGTCACAGCAGTTTTTGGGCATTAGCCCCCAGAATTCTAACTTTGTCTTTCTCTGGAAGATGCGCAGATTGGATTTGGGCAAGCACCCGATTCTGGTGCACAAGAGGATAATCGCTGCCAAAAAGTATCTTATTACTGCCAATGACTTGATTCACCTGCTCAAAAATCTCGGGCTCATACAGGAAAATGGTGGCCGCGGTATCGAAGAAGACATTAGCTAAAGCCTTACCTACTTCGGGCATCAGGGCATAAAAAGGCAACCCACCACCCCAGTGAGCACAAACAATCTTTAAATTCGGGAAAGCCGTGATGAAGGAGTAGAGAATACCGGGGGTTATACTACCCTTGCCAGAGTAGTCATGCCCCACTGGCTCAGATGAGTGGGTCAGAAAAATCAAGCCGTGCTTCAGCGCGGCATCGACCAGAGGCTTCATCGTTGCCTTATCAGTAAGGTCGAAGCCCTGCACATCGAACCTTAATTCGCCAATTCCCTTAGCCCCAGCCTTAGCACATCGCTTCAGTTCGGCTATGGCAGCATCTCTCGCCTTGGGTTGAACAGCACAAAAGCCGACAAGCCTTGTGGGATAGCGTGATACTGAATCTAGAATATAGTCGTTTGTTTTCACACAGAGTTCGTGGCTGACCCAGCCGATGTTAAGAACGACTGACAAATCGATGCCGGCTTCATCCATGCTGGCAAGCAATTCCTCGGCCGTAGCTATCCTGGCTTTTGGCTTAGAATAAAGCAAAGAAAAACAAGGATCTCGCTTGATATATTCGTCACGCCTTTCCCTCAGCCAAGGGGGAAATATGTGGGTATGAAAATCTATAATCACTTAAGGCATTATACCCAAACGACGAAAAATACTAAACACTAATATTCCTAAAAATGAGAAACTAAGTCAGACAAGCAAAAAATAACGACACCTGAAATGTTAGGTCATATCTCAATTGTCCTACCTTCGGTGGGCAAGATGATATTTATCCCACTGCCACTGAGGTTATCCGTGTAGAATTCGGGATGCTCGGAGTGCACAGGGATTAGCACCTCTGGCTGAATCTCACGGGCAACTCTTAGCAAATCAGGGCCGCAGGCGTGACCAGAGGCGTGCAGCCCCTTCTCCTCTTCAGGTATTTCCCACTTACCATTTTTAGCTACAGGTAAGCCAAAACCTCGCATTTGGAACACGACATCATCTTCTTTGAAACTCTCGTCCGGATGTCCCAGCCAGTGGTGTAGACGCCGGAAGTCCATCTCCTGTTCCTCATTGTGAGGTTCACTGGAGCTAAAGACGTAAAGGCTGCCAGGCCGGGGGTGTATGCTGGGTAGCTCATTCAAATCGAAGAAGCTGAAGCAAAGGATGAAATCGCTTTGATCAGAACTAACATCCTTAGCCAGGACAATCTTGCTGGAGTATTCCTCGTAAATCTTTTTCAACCATTGAGCAGGGCTCTTACTGGCGGTTGTTTCCTGATAAATGACAATGGGACCTTCCTGGGCAATGTCCGGTATTTCTGGCTCAAGAAGGCGCATGATTCTCAAGAGGTAGGCATCTTTGGGCAGAATGGCTAGTTTCCTCTTAGTATCTCTGGCAACGTGCAAAAAGGTAAGCAAACGGTCTACATCTCTGGCAGGGAAATCGGCGATGACTAGGCCCTTGGCATTCCTGATGACCCTTAAGGCATTCTCGTACACCTGCTGTTCAGAAACATTTGTGGCCTTGTCCACGTTAGTGCCTTCCAGAATTAATGCCCTGGGGTGTAGCTCGGCTGCCTTCTTTATAAATGCCTCAGTGAGCTTACCCCGCTTGCCATGAAGTCTCAGGTCGCCACTATAAACCACCCAGCCAGAGCTTGTCTCGATACCCCAGGCACAGGCACCAGGGATGGAGTGATCCACGGGAAAACACCGCAGATTAAAACTACATTTACTAATATCTCCCAGCGGTTGTGAGTCAAGTTTCTTCTGCCGAGTAGCTTTTCCCCAAAATTTTTCGGCGTCCTCACTCAGCCCCGATTTGTTAGCAATATAGAAGCGGCGTTGACGGTCACTGCCGCCGCTGGCAACATAAGCCCCTTGCCTCCATCCATTCAGACATTCCTCAACCCTAGGGGTGAAATAGCATACTTGTTGGTCGAAATCTGCCTTTCCTGAGTCTTGTATAGCCTTTGTGATAAAAGCCGTAGTCGCGGTGGCATACACCGGGATGTCCTCCCTCAAAAAAGATATGTGGCCAGAGTGGTCGAGATGGGCGTGGGTTAGCAGAACCCCGTCTACACCTTCAAGTTTGCGATAATGCTCGGCTCGGCGAAACTGTTGCCACAGGTTTCCTGTCTCCAAATCAGTGCGGTAAATGCCCTCAAGGTGAGGAAGCAGCCCCATTACTAACAGGTCGAGAAGTCCGGCTCCGGCTCGGGGCTTCAAATATTCCTCGTAGAAAATTCGGTACTTACTATAGGGATAGCCGAAGTCCAGGAAAAGCTTCCCTTTGCCATCCTCAAGGAGGATCTTATTGCCCCCGATTTCCCGGACGCCGCCGTAGAACGTAAGCTTCACCATATCGGTACCGAAAATAGATTGACTATCGTGTCCTAACAGTGATTTTCAAACTGTCTATCTTACCCACCCCCTTTAATGAAGAAACCATGCCGGTTATGGTGTTGGTGATAATCTCTTCGGGGAAGGGAGTAAGCGGAAGTTCATTCCCATTGACAATGAGCTTGACATCGCCCCGCTCCAGATGAAGTTCTAAGTCTTGTATGTTTTCAGCTCCTTTCAAGGAAGAGACCGCACCAACCACAGTTCGAGCTAAGAACTCCTCGGCAAAGGGGTTGAGTTCGATAGATACTTTGTTGACCACAAGTTCTGCTCTGAGGTTCTTTCCCATTTTACACCTCCTGGTCTATAACCACGCTGTTTAATAATTTTGATTGCCCGTTCAACTGGCAATCAATATCTGGCGACACCTTACTTCTTCTTCACCTCTCCTTCTTTAAGCTCCTGATAGGCTTTGATTATTTCCTCCACGGAGCTTGCATCTTCCAGAGTCGTAAGGTCGCCTATACTGGTATTATTGGCTACGGCTTTCAAAACCCGCCGCATGACCTTGCCACTCCTGGTCTTGGGTAGCTTCGTGACGAAATAAACTTCGTCAGGAACTGCTATAGGCCCTACCTCTTTTCGTATATGAGCAGCGAGGCCCTTTTTCAAGTCTGGAGAAGACTCAATTCCTTCTTTGAGCCGGGCAAAGACGACAATGCTCTCACCCTTCACCGGGTCAGCTTTGCCTACGACTGCTGCTTCCACTATTTGGGGATGTGAAACGACAGCGTCCTCTAGTTCAGCAGTACCTATTCTATGCCCGGCTACTTTGAGCACTTCGTCAGCCCTCCCCAGGACCCAGAAGTATCCGTCTTTATCCTTCACAGCATAGTCACCGGCATAATAGACACCAGGAAAATGTGACCAATAGGTTTCCCTGTAACGTTCCGGGTCCCCATGTATGCCCAGGAGCATCCCCGGCCAGGGCCTCTTTATGACCAAAAAACCCCTCTGCTCCATCGGCGCGGGCTTACCATCCTCACCAACTACGTCAACCTCTACCCCGGGCAACGGCAGTGTTGCCGAGCCCCGCTTCAAAGGCAAACACTCTATGCCCGGGCAAGGCGAAATCATAATGCCACCAGTTTCAGTCTGCCACCATGTATCAACGATGGGACACCTCTCACCACCGACATTGCGGTAGAACCAGAGCCAGGCCTCAGGATTAATGGGCTCTCCTACACTCCCCAATAACTCCAGACTGCTGAGGTCATGCTTTTTCACCATTTCCTCCCCATATCCCATAAACATCCTGATGGCTGTGGGCGAGGTATAGAACACGGTGACCCCATATTTCTCGATAATATCCCACCATCTCTCAATCGTAGGATAATCAGGAGCCCCTTCGTAAATGACTGTAGCCGCCCCATGCGCCAGCGGGGCATACACTATCTGGCTGTGTCCGGTAACCCACCCAATATCAGCAGTACACCAGTAGATCGATTCCTCTCGAAGATTGAAGACCCACTTATAAGCAGAACAATTGTGCACCAGATAGCCACCTGTACTGTGCACGATTCCTTTGGGCTTCCCTGTGGTCCCCGAGGTGTATAGTATATAAAGGGGGTGATTTGACTCTACTAGCTCCGGTTCTACAAACAGAGCAGCATCTTTTAGCAAGTCATCAAGCCACGATTCCTTTGGTGTCTTTACGGTGACCGGAGAGTTAGTTCTCTTAACCACGATAACCTTCTCCACTGAGGGGCATTTTGTTACAGCCTCGTCGGCTATGTTCTTCAACGGGACCACCTTCCCCCGGCGAAATCCTCCATCAGCAGTTATTAGCAGCTTAGCTTGTATATCATTGACCCTATCAGCCAATGCCTGAGCACTGAAACCAGAGAAAATCACTGTGTGAATGGCTCCAATTCGGGCACAGGCCAGCATGAAAATAAGCAGCTCCGGTATCATCGGCAGATATAGGGCAACTTTGTCTCCATCCCCTACACCGCAGTTCCTTAAAACTGAAGCATATCTGTTGACTTCCCGATATAACGTGGAATAGCTTAAGGCCCTGCTATCTCCCGACTCGCCCTCCCAGTATATGGCCACCTTGCTTCTACGCCACGTCTTAACATGGCGGTCCACACATATATGCGATGCATTCAGTCTCCCCCCTAGAAACCATCTGGCAAAAGGCGGCTTCCACTCCAGCACTTTGTCCCAGGTCCTGAACCAATCCAGCTTACGCGCCTCCTCCGCCCAGAACTCCTCTGGCTCCTCCAGGGACTTCTGGTACATATCGAGGAATTTCTTCACAGGCAAGTATCTGAACTTAAATGGTAAAGATAATTCAGTCATAGCTTAAATCCTTCCCATGATTCATTTTGTAGCTGCCTGATTTATCAAGCACCACTTTTGTCATTGCCAGTGAAGAGTGGCAACCCCATACCCTTCCACGAGATTGCTTCGTCCCGATAAATCGAGACTCGCAATGACAAACAGTCTGCACCCCTTGCGCTGCTTCACCACCAACCATGAAATCAATATCTGGCGGCACCCTACTTCTTCTTCACCTCCCCTTCTTTAAGCTCCTGATAGGCTTTGATTATTTCCTCCACGGAGCTTGCGTCTTCCAGAGTTGTGAGATCTCCTATGCTGGTATTATTAGCTACGGCCTTCAAAACCCGCCGCATGACCTTGCCACTCCTGGTCTTGGGTAGCTTCGTGACAAAATAAACTTCGTCAGGAACTGCTATAGGCCCTACCTCTTTTCTTACATGACCAGCAAGTTCTTTTTTCAGGTCCGGAGAAGGCTCCGCACCTTCTTTGAGCCGGGCAAAGATGACGATGCTCTCACCTTTCACCGGGTCAGCTTTGCCCACGACTGCTGCTTCCGCTATTTGAGGATGTGAAACGACAGCATCCTCTAATTCAGCAGTGCCTATTCTATGCCCGGCTACTTTAAGCACCTCGTCAGCTCTCCCCAGGACCCAGAAGTATCCGTCTTTATCCTTTACGGCATAGTCACCAGTATAGTAAACACCGGGGAACCGCGACCAGTAAGTTTCCTTATAACGTTCTGGGTCTCCATGTATGCCCAGGAGCATCCCCGGCCAGGGCTTCTTTATGACCAAGAAACCCCTCTGCCCCATCGGCACTGGCTTACCATCCTCATCGAATATATCAACCTCTATCCCTGGCATCGGCAGTGTTACCGAGCCGGGCTTCAAAGGCACACACTCTATGCCCGGGCAAGGCGAGATCATATTGCCACCGGTTTCAGTCTGCCCCCAGGTATCAACAATGGGACACCTTTCACCACCGACATAGTGATAAAACCAGAGCCAGGCCTCAGGATTAATGGGCTCTCCCACACTCCCTAATAACTCCAGACTGCTGAGGTCGTACTTTTTCAGCATCTCCTCCCCATATCCCATAAACATCCTGATGGCTGTCGGTGAGGTGTAAAATACGGTGACCCCATATTTCTCGATAATATCCCACCACCTTTCGATCGTGGGATAATCGGGAGCTCCTTCGTAAATGACTGTGGCCGCCCCGTGTGCCAGCGGGGCATACACTATCTGGCTGTGCCCGGTAAGCCAGCCAATATCAGCAGTGCACCAGTACACTGATTCCTCTCGAAGATTGAACACCCACTTATAAGCAGAACAATTGTGCACCAGATAACCACCTGTGCTGTGGACAATTCCTTTAGGCTTTCCTGTGGTCCCCGAGGTGTATAGTATATAGAGGGGGTGATTTGACTCTACCGGCTCCGGTTCCACAAAGAGTGCTGCCTGTTCAAGCAGGTCGTCCAGCCATGATTCCTTGGGCGCCTTTACAGTGATTGGAGAGTTAGTCCTTTTAACCACAATAACCTTCTCCACCGAGGGGCATTTTGTTAAAGCTTCATCAACTATACTATTCAGCGGGACCACCTTCCCCCTCCGAAATCCTCCATCGGCAGTCACCAGCAGTTTGGCTTGTATATCGTTGACTCTATCAGCCACTGCTTGAGCACTGAAACCAGAGAAAATCACTGTGTGAATGGCTCCAATTCGGGCACAGGCCAGCATGAAAATAAGCAGCTCCGGTATCATCGGTAAATATAAGACAACATTGTCCCCTTTGCCTATACCACAATTCTTCAGGACGGAGGCAAACCTGTTAACTTCACGATATAACGTGGAATAGCTTAGGGCCCTGCTATCCCCTGGCTCGCCTTCCCAGTATATAGCCACCTTGCTTCTGCGCCACGTCTTGACATGGCGGTCCACACATATGTACGAAGCATTCAGCATCCCCCCGACAAACCATCTGGCAAAAGGCGGCTTCCATTCCAGCACCTTGTCCCACGTCTTGAACCAATATAGCTTACGTGCCTCTGCCGCCCAGAACCCCTCAGGATCTTCCAGAGACTTCTGGTACACATCGAGGAATTTCTTAATAGGAAAGTATCTGGACTTAAATGGTAAGGATAATTCAGCCATAGCTTAACCTTTCCGATTACGATTCTTCACATTTATGAGTCGCCTGATTTGTCAGGCATCTCTTTCATCATTGTCAGCAAAGCGCAGCATTCCCATGCCCATCCACAAGATTGCTTCGTCCCGATAGATCGGGACTCGCAATGACAGATAGTGTGGCGACGTCTTACTTCTTGTTTCCCTTCTTCTTTACCTTCCCTTCTTTGAGCTCCTGATAAGCCTTGATTACCTCTTCTACGGAGCTTTCATCTTCCAGAGCTGTGAGGTCTCCTATGCTGGTACCATTAGCCACGGCTTTCAAAACTCGCCGCATAATTGTGCCACTCCTCGTCTTGGGTAGCTTGGCCACAAAATAAACCTCATCAGGTACTGCCACGGGACCTAGCGCCCTCCGTATATGATCAGCCAAGTCCTTTTTCAAGTCCGGGGAAGGCTCAACGCCTTCTTCAAGCCGGGCAAACATGACGATGCTTTCACCTTTCACCGGATGAAGTTTACCTATAACTGCTGCTTCAGCTATTTTGGGATTTGATATAGCAGCATCCTCTAGTTCAGCAGTGCCTATTCTATGGCCGGCCACTTTAAGCACTTCATCAGCCCTCCCCAGAATCCAGAAGTATCCATCTTCGTCCCTTACAGCATAGTCACCAGTATAGTAAACGCCAGGAAACCGTGACCAATATTCTTTCTTGTAACGTTCCGGCCCTCCGTATATGCCCAGGAGCATCCCCGGCCAGGGCCTCTTTATGACCAGAAAACCTCTGTGCTCCAGCGGCACCGGTTTGCCATCCTCATCTACTACCTCAGCCTCTACTCCAGGCAGCGGTAGCGTTACTGAGCCAGGTTTCAATGGTATGCACTCTATGCCCGGGCAAGGTGAAATCAGGGCACTACCAGTTTCAGTTTGTCCCCAGGTATCAGCAATGGGACACCTTTCACCACCGACATTACGGTAAAACCAGAGCCAGGCTTCAGGATTAATAGGCTCTCCCACGCTCCCTAATAACTCCAGAGTGCTGAGGTCATGCTTTTTCACCATTTCTTCCCTATACCCCATGAACCTCCTGATAGCTGTGGGCGAGGTGTAAAATATGGTGACTCCATATTTCTCGATAATATCCCACCATCTTTCAATTGTAGGATAGTCAGGAGCACCCTCGTAAATGACTGTGGCCGCCCCATGTGCTAATGGGGCATATACTATCTGGCTGTGCCCGGTAACCCACCCAATATCAGCAGTGCACCAGTAGACTGATTCTTCCCGAAGACCGAAAACCCACTTATAAGCAGAGCAATTGTGCACCAGATAGCCACCCGTACTGTGGATAACTCCTTTAGGCTTTCCTGTAGTCCCCGAGGTATACAGCACATAAAGGGGATGATTTGATTCTATCGACTCCGGTTCCACGAAGAGTCCTGCCTTATCCAGCAGGTCATCCAGCCATGATTCCTTTGGCGTCTTCAAAGTGACCGAAACACCAGCCCTCTTAACCAGAATAACCTTCTCCACCGAGGGACATTTTGTTAAGGCTTCATCAACTATACTCTTTAGCGGGATCACCTTCCCCCTCCGAAATCCTCCATCAGCAGTTACTAGCAGCTTGGCTTGTATATCATTGACCCTATCAGCCAATGCCTGAGCACCAAAGCCGGAAAAAATCACTGTATGAATAGCCCCGATCCTGGCACAGGCCAGCATGAAAATAGGTAGCTCCGGTATCATGGGCAGATATAGGGCAACTTTGTCCCCATCCCCTACACCACAGTCCCTTAAAACTGAAGCATATCTGTTGACTTCACGATACAACGTGGAATAGCTTAAGACCCTGCTATCTCCCGGCTCGCCTTCCCAGTATATAGCCACCTTGCTCCTCCGCCAGGATTTAGCATGACGGTCCACACATATATACGAAGCATTCAGCATCCCCCCGACAAACCATCTGGCAAAAGGCGGCTTCCATTCCAGTACCTTGTCCCACGTTCTAAACCAATCTAGCTGACGTGCCTGTTCCGCCCAGAACTCCTCCGGCTCCTCCAGAGACCTCTGGTACATATTGAGAAATTTCTTCATAGGGATATAACTTGATTCAAATGGTAAAGATAATTCAGCCATAGCTTAACCTCCTGCAATTATTACAAGGGTTAGACCTCTACCAGGACTTCGCCATCTTGAAGCCCTACATTATACACCATAAGGCTCTTGGACATCTTAAGGGCTTTACCTACCTTCGACATCAGCCCTCCTTTTAACCAACGGACTACCCGACCATTACTAATATCAAATTGAGAGCCATGCCGGGGACAAGTGACCACTGTGCCTTCCAATCTACCCTGTGATAGATCGCCCTTCATATGAGGGCAGCGATTATCAGTGGCATAGTACTTATCTCCGACTCTGGCCAGAAGGATTTCACGCCCTGCTATCCTTACCATTTTCATTGTTCCGTCTTTCAGTTCGTCTATTTTAGATACCTCTATGAACTGACCCATAAAGCACCTCCTTTAACAAATCCGAGCTATCAAGCAAATCCTTGCCCACCTCGCCAGACTACCTTCCTAAATTTCTCCCGAGGGTAGGCATTGCTAGCTATCTTCTCCCTCCCTGTAAATTTAATTCTTCCCCTTGGCGAGGTATTTCTCAGGGTTCTGGTCGAAAGCCTTCTTGCAACCAACAGCACAGAAATAGTATCTCTTTCCTTTGTACATGGAAGTAGCTGCTGCCTTAGCTTCCTGTACCTGCATCTTGCAAACTGGATCTATGGCCATTGAGCACCTCCTTTCCTTAATTACCAAGCTTAGCTGGCTTAAACCTTCTTAGACGCAGGGAGTTGGATACGACGGTGATGGAACTAGCTGCCATGGCTGCTGCAGCCAGTATGGGGTTCAAGAAACCATACTCACCCAAGATGAAACGAAGCCCAGAGGGTACACCAGTGCTCCCGAAGACGAGATATAATACTCCGGCTGCCACCGGGATTAGAGCAGTATTGTAAGCAAAGGCCCAGAAGAGGTTCTGCTTGATAGTCCTCATGGTCCGCTTGCTCAGGGATATAGCGGTTACCACTCCCATCAAGTCACCGCTAATCAGGGTAATATCGCCAGTCTCCATGGCCACATCAGTACCTGTACCAATAGCGATACCGATATCTGCCTGAGCCAATGCCGGAGCATCGTTAATGCCATCGCCCACCATTGCCACCACCTTCCCTTCCTTCTGCAATTTCTTGACCTCTCCAGCCTTATGCTCAGGGAGCACGTCAGCCAGGACACGGTCAATGCCTGCCTCTCGAGCAATAGCTTCAGCCGTGCGTCGGTTGTCCCCGGTGAGCATAGCTGTCTCGATACCCATCTTGCGCAGCATTTGGAGTGCTTCTTTGGCGCCTGGTTTTAGGGTATCAGCTAAGGCAATAATTCCTGCTATTTGACCGTCCCACCCCAGGAACATCACTGTCTTGCCCTGTTCAAAGAGCTCGGTGGCTTTCTTCGCCAACCCATTCAAGGAAAAGCCTCTCTCGCCCATCAACTTAAGGTTGCCTATGAAAAGCTGCTTGCCATCCACCAAAGCCTCCACACCTTGCCCTGGAATAGCATTGAAATCGGAGGACGGAGATAATTCCAGCTTCTTTTCCAGGGCAGCCTTGACCACAGCCTCGCCCAGTGGGTGCTCTGAGCTGTGCTCAGCGGAGGCAGCTAACCGGAGGACCTCCTCGGGAGAGGAAAAAGGCGCAGCAACCACGTCAGTCACCACAGGCTCGCCACGCGTCAAAGTGCCTGTCTTATCCAGAAGTACAGTGTTTATCTTGTGAGCCCTCTCCAGGGACTCGCCATTTCTGATCAGAATCCCATGCTCGGCTCCTTTGCCTGTGCCAACCGTAATCGCGGTGGGAGTAGCCAACCCCAAAGCGCACGGGCAGGCGATAATAAGCACAGCGACAAAGTTGAGGAAGGCGAAGGTGAGAGCTGGAGGTGGTCCCACAAAATACCAAACCACAAAGGTTATGATGGCAATGCTAATCACCGTCGGCACGAAGTAGCTGGCGATGACGTCAGCAAGACGCTGAATAGGAGCTTTGCTTCCCTGTGCTTCCTCCACCATTCTGACGATACGTGCCAAGGTTGTCTCTTTGCCCACTCTGGTTGCTTCGAATTGAAAGCTGCCCGTCTTGTTAATAGTGGCACCGATAACCTCGTCACCCACCTTTTTCTCCACAGGGATACTCTCGCCAGTAATCATGGACTCATCAACGCTAGAGTAGCCCTGGCGCACTATACCATCTACAGGTATTCGCTCGCCAGGGCGCATCAGGATAAGATCGCCAATCCGAACATCTTCAACAGGAATTTCCCTCTGCTCGCTTTCGCGGATGACCAAAGCAGTCTTCGGCTGCATACCGATAAGCCTCTTTATCGCTTCCGATGTCTGCCCTCTGGCTCTAGCTTCCAGAAAACGGCCGAGCAGGACCAGCGCTATGATCATCGCTGAGGTATCGAAGTACAAATGGGGTTCCAGCATATCACCAGCAAAAAGGCCAAGAGAAACAACAGCTACCAGGCTGTAGAAGTAAGCCACCGAGGTACCTACCGCAATCAGGGTATTCATATCAGAAGTTCTATGTTTCAAAGCGCCCCATGCCCCTCGGTAGAATCGCAGGCCCGCCCAGAATTGCACCGGCGTGGCCAGAGCCCACAATAGATAAGGCTGGCCCACAAAGGGAGGACTGAAACCCAGAACCATGATTATTGAGGCAAGGACGGCAGCGACGATAAATCTATCCCTGAGAACTCGAACCTCACGCTGGGCAGCAGTGGTCACATCCTCCAGAGCTTGCACTTCGGGGCCAAGTTCATAGCCGGCGTCTTTTACTGCTCGTCTCATGTCAGCCAGCCCCACCCCTTCCAGGTACTCCACAGTAACCTTCTCCGAGACCAGATTCACGCTGGCTGAAATCACTCCGGGCACGCTGGATAGCGCCTCCTCCACCCGGGCGACACAGGAGGCACATGTCATTCCGCCTACGGGGAATATGGATTTCCTGGTGGCGACCCCATACCCTAATTGCGAGACAGTATCCTTAATCTTGGCGAGGTCGACCTTTGTAGGATCATATTTTATCGAAGCCTTCTCCGAAGCGAAGTTAACGTCAGCTTGCTCTATACCAGGAGTTTGGGAAAGGCCCTTCTCGATAGTAGCCGCACAGGTAGTGCAGGTCATTCCGGTTATGTGGATTGAAGCCCTGTCAGACTTCTGAGAATTAGTTTCGTCGCTCACTATTTTTTCTACCCCGCCCTTCCTCTTCCTTCAACAAATCGTTGAATATATCAGCGTGGTACAATTCGTGGTCCCTTATCCGGGTGAGAAGCTCTTTCAGGTCAGGCTCTTCAATTTCTTTGGCAGCACGGTCATATTCAGCCGCCACCTTTTTCTCAATCTTGATATCTGCCCGAAGCATATCAGCGGTCTTGGTGGATTTATCCACCTTGGTATGCTCAATCCTGGGACTGCCTTTATTGCCAATCATCTCCTCGGACAGCCATCCCAGATGCTGCATCTCATTTATAGCCTGGTCCTCCATTTCCTTCTTGACATCCTTGTTGGGCGTCATATAGGAATGGAGAAGGTATTGCAGGATAACAGTATATTCATGCTCAATACCCCAGTTGAGAACGTTGGTAACCTTATCCTGTCGAGAGCACCTTAAATCCCTGAGACTTTCTTTTTGAGCCTTAGTTACAAAGTGTTCAAAGTCGCCATGGTGTGATTTTTCATCGGAAAGAATTCGCTTCAGCAGCCGCCTTATCTCAGGATTGTCGATGGCCTTGATGTGCTCTTCATATAAAGCAATGGCATCTTTTTCCTGAAGCACATCGTTCCTCATCCAATCGGGAACCGATTCGCCGCCCGTGCGCATGTCTCCCCTCTCAATGCTGGGAGTGCCGCCCAGGCTGACTATGGTCTCAGCCAGCCAATCAAAATGGCGCATTTCTTCCCGGGCAATGGCTTCGATTTCACAGGCCATCTCGCCCTCACCCATGGCATAGGCATGGACCAAATACTGAATTATGGCTGCGTGTTCCCCCTCGAGGTCTTTATTTAGTAAAGCAATAATTTTACTTTTGTCCATTTGTCTCTCCTGTGTCGCCCACTTTCTTGTCTATTTCATCGCGATAAACACTTAGCCCTCCGTACCAACAAGTTGTTGGTCTTATGAGGGGAAGACACTCCCTATATAAATTCAATATCGCCTGGAATATTACTTTATCAGCTTGGTTCCCTTTTCACTGAGCTTGTACTTATCTTCTTTTTGGTCAGCCAGTCCAGCTTGAGTAAGCTCACGGAGCCCGCTCCTCACCCTGAACAAGGGAAGTCCAGTTTCCTTGGCGATTTCTTCGGGAGACTTCAACCCTGCCTGCAGGGCGCGGAGCATCTTGGTACCTGACTCGGTAGGTTTACCATCGGGGCTAATACATGCCATATTATCCTCCTATAAAGATGTGTCTAGAGCTTTTTCTTACATAGATACCAGTCCACGCACTTGTATCCTTGCTTGAGCCTCTCTTCAGCCATCTCCTGCGTGTTCGGCGGCGGCACCACTACCTCATCACCCGGTCGCCAGTTGGCCGGAGTAGCGACGCCGTGTTTGTCCGTGGTTTGTAAGGCGTCTATTATTCTCAGTATTTCGTCCATGTTCCTGCCGGTGGTCAGCGGGTAGTAGAGTATCGTCCTGATTTTCTGGTTGGGGTCGATTATGAACACGCATCTGACAGTCTCCGTCTTGCTCTGACCGGGGTGAATCATGCCATAGGCCAGAGAAACTTCCTTGTTGAGGTCAGCGATAATGGGGAATGGTATTTTTACCCCCATTTTTTCTTCCACATTGCGCACCCAGGCAATATGAGAGGAGACACTGTCTACACTAAGACCCAGAAGCTCCACCCCCCGCTTTTGTAGTTTGGGATGAATCTCGGTAAAAGCGATGAACTCAGTAGTGCACACCGGGGTAAAATCCGCCGGGTGAGAAAAGAGAATCAGCCAGCTCCCCTTAAAGTCTTCCAGCTTGAGCGTCCCATGAGTGGTTACTGCCTCAAAAGCTGGCGCCGGCTCGCCTATCCGGGGCATGTGACCTGTTTGTTCTTTTATTTCTTCCATGTTAGACACCTCCTTTAATTGTACTTTTTTAATTCTAAAAGGCCTCTCTTAGCTTCGTTCTTTCCCATCAACCTCCTTTCCTATCACATCTAACTTATCCGTCCACCCTTGCCCTAAAACTACTTGAATATTCTTTCCAGCCTCTTATTCACCTCATCCCAGTTGACGATGTTCCAGAAGGCATCAACGAATTTGGCTCTGTCATTCTTGTAATCCAGATAATAAGCATGTTCCCAGACATCAACAACCATGAGGATGGTAAACATGGGATAAACATTTGTATTATGTTTTTCTATCTGCATTATTATTGGTCTGTTAGTTTGCCTGCAGAAACTGAGTGCTGCCCACCCCGAGCCTTCCACACTGGTAGCAGCCAGACTGAATTCCTTTTTGAATCTGTCGAAACTACCAAACTCCTTTTCTATGGCTGTGCCCAAATTTCCGGTTGGCTTTCCACCACCTTTGCCCGATGGCGCCATGTTAGTCCAGAACAATGAGTGTAGCAGATGCCCTCCGATATGAAACGAGAGCTCTTTCAAGGTAGCTTTAACATCAAAGTCGGTACCTTCTTTGCGAGCCTTGTCCAGCCTCTCGAGTATGGCATTAGCACTATTGACGTACGCCTGATGATGCTTTTGATGGTGTAGAGTTAACTGTTCCTGGGATATATATGGCTGCAATTCACCATATCCGTAGGGCAATTGCGGCAGGACATAAAACCTAGCTTTTTCCATAAGTCTTTTTCCTCCTTTCCAAAATTCCATTTCCTTAGCTCCCTGCCCAAAATCACTTTAATCTCTTTTTTGATTCC
>JACAEN010000043.1 GCA_013388845.1 Chloroflexota bacterium
AAATCATAATGCTCCTTCTTCAACTCTCCTCTATCCATTGCTTCGAGTATATCCACTACCCAAGGCACCAATAGGAACACTACTGTTACCCGCTCGTTATGAACAGCTTCGAATACGTTATGAGGAGTTACCTCTGGTAATATTGTCCCTCGGGCGCCTACAATCAGGCATCCAAGCCAGTGTTTTCAGACTCCTACTTCCTCCGCGGCTTTCTCCAATCCCAGTTCCTCGAGTTTCTTTTTGCTGGGAATACCGTCCTTGTTCCATCCACGCAATTCATAGTAAATATTCAAGGCCTCCTCAAATTTTTCTCTGCTAATCGTATGTCCTGCACTAGGCCCCTCGGGTATGGGTTCTGCATAGACCCTGTCAGGGAGGGTATCTTCTTTTCTGGATATTTTCCCTTCTCGGACATTGAACGCTCTTATCAATTGCTCTATTCGCTCTCCGACACGCAGGAACTCGCCCATACTAATATCCTTGCCAAGTGCGCCATTCAATAGTCTTAAGTGAATTTCTGCCGGCAGGAAGTTGAAAATACAACTAATGAGCGTCTCGCGTACGGAAGCGAGGTCTTCAGTATCCTTTATTATTTTAGGCTTGCCTTCAAGAGAGAACCTATCGGCAATTCCTGGGGCACCTGAGAATTCGATAAAGTCGACATCAGAACTTGTGTGGCAGGCGCCTCTATCGCTAACAGCGAAACTTAATCCGTGTCCCTGGGCACCTCGTACATCCCAAGCAGCCGGAAAGGCTAATCCTTTGACATGCATAGCAAATTTATCCGACCCACGACCTATTTTTCGGGCTAACTGCCTAACACCCTGAGCAAGTATGTCCCCAAAACCTTTCCTGTAGGCTATACTCTCTACCATTTTGATTACAGCCTGCTCATTGCCAAAATTCAGCTCCAGTCCTCCCGTATCCTCATGAGTTATTAACCCCCTCTCATAGCATTCCATAGCAAACGACAAAGCATTTCCTGTTTGTATTGTGTCCATGCCCATCCTGTCGCAAAGTAAGCCCAGATACGCTATGGTCTGGTAGTTGGTTATCCCGATATTTGGGCCTAACAGCATCAGGGTTTCAAACTCGGTCTCCGTTTCAATCTCGCCCCATTTTACTGTCTTTATTCTGGTAGGCTTCTCGCAGGCTACCGGACATCTAAAACAGGCTAGCTTCTTCGGCTTATATTTCTCTTCTATCTCAGGTCCAGAAAGTTGCTCCGCTACCTTCTCCTCCATAACTCCGTTTGAATAGTTACGGACTATGGCAATTCCCATTGCCTGCGCCATCGGTACCATGGTTAATGTACCGAATTTGGCTAGGCCTTCTTGAATTATCTTATTGCCCCGCATGTTTTCGTTGGCTTCCTTAACGACCTTATTAAATTTACTTTTATCAAATGCCTCAACTTTACCACTCCCCTTGACTACTATTGCTTTCAGGTTCTTGGAGCCCATCACCGCCCCTATTCCCCCTCGGCCAGCCTGCCTGTAAATTTGATGACACACACAAGCATAACTCACCAGATTTTCACCAGCAGGCCCTATGGAGGCAATCTGGGCCTCTTCGCCATACTTGTTCTTCAATGCCTTTTCTACTTCCAATACATCCTTCCCCCAGAGATTGTTGGCATCTTCGATACTGACTTTCCCGTCATTGATATACAAGTATACCGGCTTTTCCGCCCTGCCCTTCACGATGATTAAGTCGTAACCCGCGGATCTAAGTTTTGATCCTAAAGTGCCTCCTACATAACTATCGGCGAAGATATACGTTAAAGGAGACTTGGTGGCAAATACCGCCTTCGAAAAGCTGGGCGCATTTGTCCCGGTTACAGGACCAGCTGCCACAACCAAGATATTATCCGGATCCAAGGGATCTATACCCGGCTTCAACTCATCATAAAGTAGCCTAGCTGCGAACCCTTTTCCACCTATAAATTTGTAAATAACATCTTCTCCTATTTCCTCATTAACTATTTTTCTCGTAGACAAGTCTATCCTCAGGGCTCTCCCATAATTGTTACCCATAAAATGTCACCTTCCTTTCATAAGTATTACTTTGACTATCTTGAGAAGCTTATCTATCTTCTCTAAGTGTCTGTTATAATACGCAACTACATTCTAACGCCATAACTACTCTCTCGTTGTAATATAGCAAGTGACTTCGGATGCTCCTTTGAGATTAAACGCCTACATTGTAGCACGTCGAGATAGTGCGCTAAATAGGTGCACCAGCGTAGATGTCATGATTGCGGCAGATGCCTGGCAGATGGAAGCGGTGCGTGGATACTCCCTTACTCAACTTCAAGATAGATAACTACTACCAGTATATCTGGAGCCTGACGCGCCCGGCACTGGCTGGACATAACCAAGTTGGAGCATAGGGGTTAACTGTGTGGGCGTTTTTGAAAAAACCGGAGGGTGCTTTTACAGCGAAGGTTGGCGTCTGGAGCCCTTCCCGGAATCCCACTGGTACATACGTCTCATGAGGAGGAAGAACTAATCATTATACGGGACCTTGATATGCGAGGATACATGAGGCGCCAGGCAAAGGGGCATTTTGACTATGGCCTCGACCTTGATGAAGTCTACCGGAAGAAGGGGTGCGAAGCCCAAGCGGGTGTCTTCGGGTTGTCTATGAGTCAATCTGGCATAATTCGCCTCTGATTTGAGAACCTTATCGAGTGGCATACCAGGGCTGTACCTTATTGGTTCGTATCTTATTTCAACCGTCCACACCAATTGCTTGGGTATCTTGTCCCCTGGAATATAATAAAAAGAAGTTGCCAAAATATGTTCCTCGTGTTACGCACGTGGTCAGACAGCACAAACGCTTGACACTGCGGGGATATGCTATCATATATTACATATTGCAAGATAAAGATTCTTGAAAACTAAACTGTTACAGAAAAGATTTTCAGTTAGAATCACCAGATAATTATGAAATTGAGCATAAAGAAACTAAAATGCCAAAGGTTGCTAGGCTAAAAGGAGGTAAAGGAAGAAACGAGCTTTAAAGTAGTTTCTACCTGTATCGTTGGCTTCCCCGTCAGAGACCTCAGTGAACGCATCAGGGGGCTTGCTGGGGTGGAATTTGTAGAGAAGCCCTCAGCAACCGAGGAGGATATCCTCGCAGCAGCGCGTGATGCTGATGCCGTTGTCGTCACTATTGAACCATATACTAGAAGAGTGATTACTAATCTTAAATCATGCCGGCTAATTAGTACCCCAAAGACGGGCTATGACAATATAGACGTAGCCGCGGCTACAGAAGCAGGTATTTGTGTTTCCTGTGCGCCGAATGCTTCCGTAGAGGAGGCATCTGACCATGCTATGGCTCTGCTTTTGGCCTGTGCCCGGAGAGTTCCAAAGTTAGACAGGGTGGTCAAGGCTGGAGCGTGGCATGTCTTTCATGGGCCAGAAATGGAAGAGATATGGCGCGGCATAGCTCCAATACAGGGAAAGACATTGGGGCTTATTGGTTTTGGCCGAATCAGTAAAGCCCTAGTGCCCAAAGCGAAAGGTTTTGGCCTCAGGATTTTAGCCTATGACCCATACGTAGCTGCTGAGGTCATGGAGAAAATGGGGGTGAAGGCGGTAAGGCTTGACCGCCTGCTCAAGGAGTCAGACTTCGTTTCCGTTCACTGTGCGTTGACCAGTGAGAATTGGCATATGCTAGGAGCAGAACAGTTCAAGCTAATGAAGCCTACTGCTTATCTCATCAACACTGCTCGCGGGGCACTAGTGGACGAAAAAGCTCTCTACGCTGCTCTTACCCAGGGTAGAATTGCCGGAGCGGGACTGGATGTAACAGAGGTTGAACCGATTAACATGGACAATCCTCTACTCAAGCTTGACAATGTCGTCTTCACCGGTCATTCCGCCCACTATTCAGATATTTCAGCGGCAGATGTCCGCAGAAAACCTATTGAAGATGTGTCTAGGATTTTGTCAGGAAAATGGCCTGAAGGCTGGGTTAATCCCGAAGTAGAGGCGAAATTTATTGCTAGGTGGGGCAAACTGAGTAGATGAGATATCCTAAACCCACATCCAGCTTAGGATAAGGTTAAGCTTGCTGGCATGCTTGATAACCAAGGTCAAAGGCTTTGAGATTAACTTGAGCTAATTTGCCCGAAAAATGGTCTTGGATTGATTCTTTTATAGTTTTCACCTTCACAGGAAGCTGACTAATGGCCGAAAGGGCGCCTAACATCACGATATTGGCAGTCATGAAGCTTCCTGCCTCTTCGGCGATTCTAGCAGCATCTAGCCTAACTACCCTGTTTGAAATGGCGTTTAGTATCTCCACGACTTCCTCCAGGCTGGGATAGTTGCTTTTCCCTATAAGGACTGTGGCCGGGACTATTCTTTGGGTGTTCAATATGACTACGCTGGACTTTGATAGGTAGGCAATATTTCTTAAGCCTTCAGCCAGCTCCATCGCTACTAGAGCATCCCCTTTCCCCAAAGGGATCAGCGGTCCATAAACCTCGTCCCCCAGTCTAATCATACTGACTACTGAACCGCCCCTAATTGCCATCCCCAGCACCTCAGAGCCTCTAACCCTAAGACCGTCCCTGACTGCCGCCTTGCCTAAGAGCTCTGACATTAGAATTACTCCCTGGCCACCGACACCGGCAATTAGCACGTTGAATTCTTTTACCATTTATTTCACTCTTGTTTTATTGCTCTGTGTGGGCAAATCTGGGCGCAAAGTCTACACCCAGTGCAGGTAAAGCTGTCAATCACCGTCTTGCCTTCCTTTCTTACTATTGCCGGACAACCTAAAAGCCTAACACAAACGGCACACTTCAAATTGCATTTGTCTTGGTCTATGTAGCAGGGGATAACCTTCTCCCCCTTTTTCTTCTTCTCTCTCAGTTCCTCCGTGGCGCACGGTCTTCGGGAAACCACAACCGAGGGTCCGTCGAATCTTATCGCTGCTTCTATGGTCTTGATTGCTTTTGATAGTTCAAAGGGGTCTATGACCTCAACAAATTTTACCCCGCATGCCCTGGCTATATCTTCAGCTCTGAGCTGGACAGTTTCCTGCCCCATAGCAGTATAACCAGTGCCCGGGTGTGGTTGAAAACCGGTCATGGCTGTAGTTGAGTTATCAAGTACTACCATTGTTATATTTGCCTTGTTGTAGACTGCATTTATCAGTGGCGGTATCCCGGCGTGAAAAAATGTTGAGTCGCCCATGTGAGCTACTATTGGGGCTTTGATTATATGGGCTAGACCGTTGGCAATGCCAAAGCTGCCTCCCATGCAGATAGTGGTATCCACAGCTTCCAGTGGCGGGTTAACCCCCATATCATAGCAGCCAATATCGCCTGGATAGACAGGCTCTACGCCTTTGCCATAGTCTCTAGCTACCCTTCGCGCTGCCACTTTAATCGCGTAGTGAGAAGCTCGATGCGGGCAGCCAGGGCATAAGATTGGAGGTCTCCACGGTAGAAGCGGAGCAATATCTTCACTAATCTTATCCAGATCTTTGAAATCGACCGGGGGCTTGGCTTTGGTTAAGCGGACAACAGCCTCGATAACCTTCCGCGTGGATAATTCTCCTACGGCTGGTATTAAGTCCTTGCCGTGAATCTTGACCGGGATGTTGGCTTCTCCGGCAACGGCTTTAACGTGTGTTTCGACAAATGGTTCTAACTCTTCTATGACAAGCACCTCTTTTACTGAGGTTAGTAACTTTTTAACTAATTCCTCAGGCAGCGGGTTTGGTGTTCCAATTTTCAGCACCGAAACCTTGTCATCAAGTTCGAGCCACTTTATCGCCTCCAGGGTATAACTATAGGAAATACCACAGGAAATAATACCCAGCTTGGCACCGTCTTTTACGCTTAGCTGATTATAAGGGAGAGTATTTACTGCTTCCTTTATTCTGGCAAACCTTTTGATCATCAATGGCTTATTTTTTCTAGCTTCAGCTGGGGTATAGACTAGCCAGGAGGGGTCTTTTCTAAAAGAGCCTTTCCTCCTCTCCCGTGATATTTCTCCCAGCACGACATCGCTTCTACCATGGCTTACTCTGGTCACCGTCCTGAACATGAAAATTTGCTTGAACTTCTCAGAGAGTTCAAAGGCGTCAGCCATCATATCCTTGGCTTCTTGAACAGAGGAAGGTTCAAGAACGGGCATGTAGCTTTGTTCAGCAATGTATCGATTATCTTGCTCGTTCTGGGAGCTCCATGCCCCAGGGTCATCGGCCGAGACTAGCACTAGACCACCTTTAGCCCCTATGTAGCTAGCTATCATTAATGGGTCGTGAGCCACATTGACTCCGACGTGCTTCATTGCTGCCATTGCCCTTACACCGCATATAGAGGCGGCTAAAGCGATTTCAAATGCCACCTTTTCGTTAGTTGACCACTCGACATATATATCGAGGTCTTTGGCGACGCTGGCTAGGGTTTCCATTATCTCGCTAGATGGGGTGCCGGGATAAGCAGCAGCAACTTGAACGCCAGCCTCTATCGCTCCTCTGGCTATTGCCTCATTGCCAAGTAGAAAAAGCTTTTCTCCAGGGGCGTCAGAACTAATAGCTAATTCTTTCAATCGTGACCTCCACTCTGAGCTCTAGACTTTAAAGCTTTCCGTGAACCCAGCATATTTCTGCCTCAATCTAGGTTTTTCTATCTTACCGGTGGGATTTCGCGGCACCTTATCAAATATTATGCGTCGGGGTCTTTTATACCTGGGTAGATTTTGCTCACAGAATCTAACTACTTCTTCCTCACTCAGCGTCTCTCCAGGCTTGGGGTCAATTACGGCAGCAGCTATCTCTCCTAGTCTTTTATCTGGAATCCCGATTACCGCCACGTCATAAATCTTGGGGTGACTTTGCAATACGTTTTCTATTTCCACAGGATAAATATTTTCGCCCCCGTATATAATTACATCCTTCTTTCTGTCAACGAGGTAAATAAATCCCTCGTTATCCATCTTAGCCATGTCACCCGTATATAGCCAGCCATTTTTAATGGTTTCGGCCGTCTTTTCTGGGTTCTTATAATATTCCT
>JACAEN010000040.1 GCA_013388845.1 Chloroflexota bacterium
AGGAATATTATAAGAACCCAGAAAAGACGGCCGAAACCATTAAAAATGGCTGGCTATATACGGGTGACATGGCTAAGATGGATAACGAGGGATTTATTTACCTCGTTGACAGAAAGAAGAAGGTAACTGTATCATATACGGGTCAGAAAATATTTATCCGGCGGAAGTAGACAGCGTATTGCGAAGTCACCCCAAGAATTTCCGATGTAGGGATAATCGGGCTCCGGGTGAAAGATTAGGTGAGATAGCTTTGGCTGTAATTGACCCCAAGCCTGGAGAGATGCTGAGTGAGGAGGAGGTAGTTAGATTCTGTGAGCAGAATCTACCCAGATATAAGAGGCGCCGACGCCTAATAATTGATGGATGATAGGAGGCTGGGGTTCTGGTTCATGTAGCCCATTCCAGACCTTTGAAAAACAAATTACGCATAATGGAGGAACCATGAGAGCTATGAGATTGGCACAGATAGGAAGAGTAGAGCCAAAGGAGGTCAAAGTTCCGAAAGTTAAGAACTGTGAAGTTCTCGTAAAGACACAGGCAGTCGGAGTATGTCATAGCGACGTGCATGTAAGGAGTGGATATGTCGGCAATATAAGCTTGAAGGATCTCGGAATCATGCTTCCTGTAACGCTAGGCCATGAGATAGCTGGGATAATCGAGGAAGTTGGAGACGAAGTTCAAGGATTTAACAAAGGTGACGCGGTTCTTGTATACCCCTGGATAGGTGATGGCACATGCTACTATTGCAAAACAGGGGAAGAGAATATGTGTGACCACCCGAAGCAACTTGGAATTCATACAAACGGGGGATTCGCAGAATATGTCAAAGTACCTCATTACAAGTATCTATTCAGGATAAGGAACTTGTCTCTGGTAGAGGCTGCCCCACTAGCTTGCGCTGGAATAACCACGTATAGGGCAGTAAGAAAAGCCAACCTCAGACCTTCCGAGGTGGTCACCATAATAGGCGCTGGTGGAGGGCTGGGAGTGATGGCTATTCAAATAGCCAAGGCCACTTCGGGAGCTACAGTAATAGGAGTTGACATCAGAGAGGAAGCTCTGGAAGCTGCCAAAAGGGCGGGGGCTGACCATGTTATTGACGGGAGAAGCGGCAACGCAACTGACGAAATAAGAAAGTTGACCGATGGCAAAGGCACTGATGCTGTTATTGACTTCACTAATTCGGAGAGAACATTATCGGTCTATCCATTTGCTTTAGCTAAACACGGCAGGTATATCATGGTTGGGTTACACGGAGGTGAATTGAAGTATCCTAGCCCTCTCGCAGTTTTCCAAGAGATCCAATTCCTTGGGAGCTGGCTTGGCAGTCAGGCTGACTTCATCGGCATAATGGACATGGCTGAGAAAGGCAAGGTTAAACCCATGGTTACAAAGACCATGCGACTTGAAGAGGCTAACGACGCCATAGACAATCTGGAACATCGTAGAGCTGTCGGCAGACAAGTCCTCGTCCCCTAACTTTGAGCTTGACCGCGGCAACTGTAGTCATCACGGGAATCTGCCGGTAGCAGTATTTTAGAACCTCAGACGCACCTGTAGTCTATTATACAGCTACACTCGCTTTGAGCTGGAATGTCAGCATTAACACTCTCCATATTTTCCCCCCACCTCAAATTGCTCGACGCTACGTGTTATAAAAACGCTCTGAATTAGATACTAGCCGCCACCAATAATAGACGCCACTACAATCTCATCCAAGTCCTTAAGCCTGGCATCCAAACCGCCCATAAATTCTATGCGTCTCCCGTTTACTAAGATTACGATGTTATCACTTTCCAGGGTAAATTTAACTCCCCTTTCCATTTCAAGCTTGTTGAGAAGCTCTCGCACCGTAATCTCATCTTTGTCGAAGAAAAGCCAAATATCTGATACGCCAACAATCTTATAGGGACTGCCCACAAACTTGGCAAGAACTTTCATTGATGACCCCAGAATAAAACTGAGGTTTAAGTTGGAAGAGCTTTCTTCTCAAGCTCCCCAGCTACCTCGACCAGTCCCAGCTCCACAAGTTTCTTCTTGGTGGGGCTCCCACGTTCATCCCACCCTCTAACTCGATAGTAGTCCTTAAGGAGTTTGTCAAGCTCAAAAATTTGCCCCTTTGCCGGGGCTCTCGGCATAGCTTCCTTAAGCAATCTAACAGGTACGGTGTCATGCTTACGCTCAATACCTTCTCTGACATCGAAAGCCCTCTCCAGATTCCAGATTCTCTCCCCAACCAGCCAGAGATATTTGGGATCTTTAAACTCCTCGATGCCCGTAGCTGAGTATAAGACCTTACTATAGAAGTTGGGATTAGTCATGTTATGATTTACGGTGAGTTTGCAAAACACAGCGGTTTCACAGGCAGCCATCTCGTCTTGAACGTACTTGGCTAGCTCCGCCTTGCCCTCAACAATGAAGGGGTCAACTTTCTTGGGAACGCCCAATATCTCAAACTTATTCCAGCTTATGGCATGACTACCCCCGATTGTGCCAGTGGCCAGGCCCAAGCCTTGCCCTTTCATGGCACGCGGATCGTATGCGGGCATCTCCAATCCTTTGATATGCATTGCATACTTTTCCGCACCCCTGCCAATAATCTCCGCTGCCCTTTTAGTCCCCTCGGCGAGCAAATTGCCCATGTTGCCCATTCTCAAAGCTATGCGCTTTACCATCTCTAACATAACTTCAGCGTCGCCCCATTTAAGTTCCAGTCCATCGGTTTCGCTTTTACCTATAATGCCCTTCTCATAGAGTTCCGTGGCGAAAGCTATGGCTACTCCCGTTGAGATTGTATCTAAACCATATAGGTCGCAGAGCATGTTGGCAGCAATGATTGACTCTATATTACAGTTTCCCAGAATTCCCCCGAAAGACCAGTGAGTCTCTAGCTCGGGAAATTCCCAAGCGATACCAGCATATGGTCCCTTGGTAACCTTAAAGACCTTCCCGCACCTGACCATACAGCCGTAGCAACCCTTATGCCCAACTACATAGCTTGCCAGAACTTCTGGCCGGAACCTTTCTACTCCCGCTAACTCGCGCTGCTGAAAGTTGTATGGTGGGAAATGGCCAAAGGTGTACCACAGATAAACAGCATGGTCCGTACCAAGCTCATGGAAGTCTTTGAAGTGAGACCACTGGCGGTAAGCTTGTATTTGTTCCTTTACTGCCTCCCCCAGAGCTTCCTCGTTATAGATAACTGGCTTTTTAGACCCCTTCACCACGATAGCCTTGAGATTCTTGGAACCCATCACAGCACCAGGGCCTCCTCTAGCAGCAGTTCGGGAGTCGTCAGTAACTATGGCGGCGACCTTTACCAGGTTCTCCCCAGCTGGCCCTACTATAATCGCCCTAGCCCCTTTCTCTGTTTCCTCTAGTAAAAAATCCCTAGCGGCTAATGTGTTCATACCCCAAACCTTCGTAGCATTCTTAAACTCCACTTTATCATCATCTATCCACACGTAAACAGGCCTCTCAGCCTTGCCCTCAACAATCACCATATCGTAGCCAGCAAACTTGAGCTCAGCGCCAAAGTAACCTCCACCTACGCTTCTGCAGTATATGCCGGTCAGAGGAGATTTAAACTGAGCCACCCATCTGGATGCGGATTGAACTTTTGTGCCGGTAAGAGGACCTGTCGATATTACTAATTTGTTCTCCGGGCTTAGCGGGTCAATGCCAGCCGGGATTTCATCCCATAGAATCTTGGCGCCAAATCCACGACCACCGATGAAATTTTCAACCAATTCTTTCTGCAAGGGTTCCACACGGCACTTACGGTGCGTCAAGTCTACCCTTAACACCTGTCCCATATAGCCGAACCAGGAATCAACCTTCTTCTTCATATGTACCTCCAAAAATTTGTCAATGCCCGGGGTTTTGCACTCTTGATTTGTACTAAATTACGCCATTGATTATATACGAATTTGGGATTCCACGCCGAAAGGCGAAGCCTGCAGCCGCATTTCTATTTTACCATAGGCAATATTTCTCCACACTTAAGAACGCCAACCTTGGCATCCCTTCCCTGGCTCCTGAAAGCCATCTCCATCGCTTCTTCCACCGTGTTGGCGTGCTTGAATCCCAACGCTTTCTTGTCTTCCTTGGTAAGCCCATGGGAATAGCAGATTACTTCAGCCCGTTCCAATATCTGGGCGTGGACCAGAAGGACAGCCCCGGCTATCAAATCATCAATCTCTTTTTTCTCAATTGCCTCGAGATTTTCACTGTAAGTCAGCGTGGCTCTTTCCTTGAGTACGGGATGTATAGGGGAAATTCCCTCAGGGCAAGGTGTTACGAGAACCATAGTCCCACCTTGCTTTACTGCCAAGCTAGCGTAGGCCAGTGCCTTGGAGGCTTGATAGTAGTCAATATCGGCGGGATAGCTGGAAACAACCACTATGTCGCCAAGTCCCGGCACTTCCGGGCAATATATTCTCTCAGCCGCTTTAACCCCTTCTCTAAATGCTTGTATAGGGTCGCCAACCACCACATGCGATATTTTGTCCTCCCGATTTAGCACCGTATTAACAATCAATTTGAGCCCAGCTTTTAAGGCCACAGCATCTATTTCCCTCCTTACATCGCTGTCCAATCTGCCCATAAGCTTGGTGATGGGTCTTACTCTACCAGCCATGACATGAGTTAGGGCTGTAGTTTCTTCCCCACAAACTCCGGGTTGAATGATTTTCCCCCCTCCAGCCCAGCCAGCAAGGCAATGGGGCACAATATTACCGACGCCGATGACGAAGTCAGCATCGCAAACCTCCTTGTTAACGCTGATGGGAATGCCTGTCTTCGTCTGGCCCATGTCCACTAACTTTTTAAGGTCCTTATAATCATGGTTTACCACTGGCACCCGTTTAACAACCTCACTGCCATATTTTTCTCTAATTTCCTTCTCGCTCATCTCACGGTGGGTGCCCAGGGCAATGATAACCTGAATATTTCCATCGGGAACCCCAACAGCGTTTAATTCATCAAGCAAAACCGGCACAACAATGCTTTGAGGCGTCGGTCGGGTGATATCGTCGCCAATGACAACGACTTTGTCTTTGGAGCCCACCAATTCTTGCAGTGGAGGGGTGCCAATGGGATTTCTTAAAGCTCTCCTGATTTCATCTCGAGGGTTCTTTAATGAGGGGGCTATGCCCCTATCAACAACAAAAAAGACATTTTTGTCAGGAACATCCACGATAACAGTCTTATCTTTCCCATACGGAAGCCTAATTCTCATTTGTTTACTTCCCATCCAGATGAGCTTCAAAATGGAATTCGACAAGATGCCAACTTGTCCGGATATTGTCAATTATACAGCAGGGTGAGAAGGATTGAACATCACAGGCAGCGAAGTTTCATTGACCAGCAATAGAAAAGCAAGGTAAAATTCATCCCGATAGAACCGGGATGTACAACAAGGCTGTGCTCGATAACGGTTTGAGGGTTATCACCAGCACTATGCCCCATAGTCGCTCAGTATGCCTTGCTATCCTCGTGGGCGCCGGTTCCTGCTACGAAACTGACGAAGAGGCCGGCATCTCCCACTTCGCCGAGCATTTGTTTTTCAAAGGCACAGAGCGGCGGCCGACTGCTAAAGAGATAAGCGAGGCTATCGAGGGCGTCGGTGGCATAATCAACGGTAGTACGGACAAAGAGGTAACTGCCTTCTGGTGTAAAGTGGCTAGCCCTCATTTCCCCATTGCCCTGGATGTGCTATCCGACCTCTTGCTTCATTCTCGCTTTGACAACGAAGATACGGAAAAGGAGCGCCAGGTCATCATGGAAGAAATCAATATGAACTTGGACATTCCTCAGCAGAGGGTAAACATGCTCATAGACGAGTTGTTATGGCCCGAGCAGCCACTGGGGCGCGAGGTCACGGGCTATAAGGGGACTGTGTCCTCAATAACCAGAGAGCAGCTACTAGATTATGTTGCTCGCAGATATATGCCCAATAACACCGTCATCAGTATTGCAGGCAACATCCAGCACGAGGAAGCGATAGCTCGAATCGAGCCTTTGTTCAACAAATGGGCTGCCGGTGAACCATCGACCAGCTATGTAACTAATGACAAACAAACAGAAGCCAGGTTGCGCATCGATTCCAGAGAAATCGAGCAAGCGCATCTGTGCCTGGCTGTTCACGGCTTTTCCTACTCTCACCCGCAACGTTTTACCATTGGCTTGCTTAATACAGTGCTCGGTGGGGGCATGAGCAGCCGCTTATTTACAGAGATACGAGAGCGTAGAGGGCTAGCCTATGACATTCACAGTTATGCCGAGCACTTCCTCAACTCGGGGTCGTTTATCATTTATGCTGGCGTTGACCCCAAAAAGGTGCAGATTGCCCTGGCCGCTATACTTGAAGAGCTGTCGAAGATTAAGCAAGGAGTTACGGCAAATGAACTTACCAGGGCTAAAGAACTGACAAAGGGCAGATTATATTTGCGGTTTGAGGATAGTCAGAATGTCGCATTATGGTACGGCAGCCAGGAAATATTGATGCGACAAATCCTGGACATAGACGATGTGATTTCCATTGTGGATGCCATCACCATGGATGAGCTAAAACAGGTAGCCGAGGAGATTCTAACCGACAACGGGCTTAATCTGGCTATAACAGGTCCAATTAAGGAAGAAAAGCCTCTGAGGCAGTTGCTTAGAGTATGATGTATAGCAAAAGGGGCCCCTTTGAGCGGGGCCCTTTGCTCTCAAAGCAGTCAGCGGCTGCTCAGTATTCTGGATATCCACCGCCGGGCATCGCTGGCATCTTTTCCTTCTCAGGAATGTCAGTTACCAGAGACTCCGTGGTTAGAATCATGCAGGCGATGCTGGCACCGTTCTGTAGGGCGCTTCTGGTGACCTTGAGCGGGTCAACAATGCCCCTCTCTACCATGTTCACACCCAGTTCATCCTTGAGGGCATCATAGCCTGTGCCAGGTTTGCTTTCCTTCACTTGATTGACCACCACCGACGCTTCTCTGCCGCTGTTTTGAGCAATGCACCTCAGAGGCTCCTCCAGAGCTCGCTTTAAAATGTTCACACCAGTAGCCTCGTCGCCCTCCGCCTTGACCTTCTTCAAGGCTGACAGGGCATTGATGAGGGCAACGCCACCACCAGGCAGGATGCCTTCTTCCACAGCCGCTCGAGTGGCTGACAGGGCATCCTCGACACGGTGTTTCTTCTCCTTAAGCTCTGTTTCTGTTGCCCCACCTACCTTGATCACTGCCACGCCGCCGGCTAATTTAGCCAGCCTTTCCTGTAATTTCTCCTTATCATAATCCGAGGTGCTTATCTCAATCTCAGACCTGATTTGTTTGATCCGAGCCTCAATGGCCTTGGCATCTCCTTTGCCTTCAACAATGGTGGTATTATCCTTATCAGCAATTACCCTTCTGGCTCGGCCCAGGTCATCTATGGTCACCAAATCTAATTTTCTGCCAATCTCCTCAGATATAACCTTACCGCCAGTAAGAACCGCTATATCCTGAAGCATGGCTTTCCTGCGGTCGCCAAAGCCGGGTGCCTTGACCGCCAGCGGATTCAGGGCTCCCCTTAGTTTATTGACCACCAGTGTGGCCAGGGACTCTCCTTCCACATCCTCAGCGATGATGACCAGATTCTTAGAGACCTGGACAATCTTTTCCAGAGCCGGCAGTATATCGTTTATAGCCGAAATCTTCTTGTCCGTGATAAGGATGTAGGAGTCTTCTATCTCCGCCTTCATCTGTTCCGGGTTGGTGATGAAGTAGGGACTGATATAGCCGCGGTCAAATTTCATCCCCTCCACATACTCGGTTTCAAATTGCAACCCTTTGCCTTCCTCTACCGTAATAACCCCGTCCTTGCCCACCTTTTCCATAACATCCGCGATTAAATTGCCAATTTCCTGGTCAATAGCCGATATGGAAGCCACCTGAGCCACCTGCTCCTTACCAGACACCGGGATAGCCATCTTCTTGAGCTCATTAACTATAGCCTCCACCCCTTTCTCAATCCCGCGCTTGAGAGCCATGGAGTCGGCTCCAGCTGCGATGTTCTTGAAGCCCTCACTGATAATAGCTTGAGCTATGATAGTGGATGTGCTGGTGCCATCGCCACATTGGTCATTGGTCTTAGTGGCTGCCTGCTTTACCAGCTGCACTCCCATATTCTCAAACGGGTCAGGCAACTCTATTTCCTTGGCTATAGAAACGCCGTCGTTGAGAACTGAGGGAGCACCCCATTTCTTGTCCAATGCTACCGGCCGCCCGCGTGGTCCCAGAGTTACCTTGATAGCATTAGTCAGGGTATCCACGCCATTCTTTAAGGCTTTCCTTGCTTCCTCGCCGAAAATAATTTGTTTTGCCATTCGCTTACCTCCTTTTCCTAACTTATCTTAGCTAAAATATCGCCCTCACGCATGATAATCACCTCTTCATCATCCAGCTTAAACTCGGTGCCAGCATATTTGGAATAAATGACCTTGTCGCCCTTCTTCACATCCATGGCAATACGGGCGCCATCCTCGGTCAACCGGCCTGGCCCGACAGCAATGACCTTCCCTTCTTGCGGCTTCTCCTTAGCCGTATCCGGTAAGTATATCCCTCCTTTGCTTACCTCTTCCTTGGGCATGGGTTTTATTACTACCCGGTCTCCCAAAGGTTCAATTTTAGCCATGTTCCCTCCTTTCCTTGATTTTTAGCAGTCTATCCTTGAGATTGCTAAATTTTTATTATACCAAGAAAGCCCAAAAATGCAAGAGGTTTTTCCTAAATTTTGGCAAATTTTCTTGAATTTTTACACTGAACCGTGTATAATCTTACCCGATGGAACAGAGAAAAAAGAAGAAAAGGCAATGGAGCAAGGAAGAGATCAAGGCGCTCAGGCAACATCTCAACCTAACTCAAGCCAAGCTAGCCGAGGAATTAGGCACGCGTCAGCAGACAATCAGCGAATGGGAGACCGGGATGTACCGACCTCGTGGAGCATCAGCGACCTTGCTCAGCATAATTGCTGAGCGCAGTGGCTTTGAGTATAAGGCTGGAGAGAAGCACGATGAATCAAGTTAAGGTTGGCTGCTGCGGTTTTCCCAGAAGCAAGAAGAAATATTCGGAGCACTTCAAGCTGGTGGAAATACAGCAGACTTTTTATAAGCCTCCGCTCATCGCCACTGCCCAAAAATGGCGTGAGGAAGTTCCTGAAGATTTCGAATTCACCTTGAAAGCCTGGCAGGAGATAACCCACTTGCCATCCAGTCCCACCTATCGAAAAGCCGGCTTGCATATCCCCTCCGATAAGGAGGGCAACTACGGCTTCTTCAAGCCCACTGAAGAGGTGCTTGAGGCGTGGGGAAAGACGCGGGACATCGCTCAAGCCCTGAAAGCCAGAGTCATCGTTTTTCAATGTCCCCCGAGCTTCACCCCCACCGCCGAAAACATCAAAAATATGAGGCGTTTCTTCACGAATATAGATAGGGGCGATTTCATCTTCGTCTGGGAACCGCGAGGCACATGGAACGAGGACATCATCTTAACATTATGTCAAGATTTAGACCTTGTTCATTGTGTTGACCCGCTGGAGAGCAAAGCAGCCTATGGAAAGCTGAAGTACTTCCGCCTGCACGGGGGACCTGGTTATCGTCACCAATATACCGATGACGAGTTGGCTAGGCTTCGAGACCTGAGCATGGGCGGAGCTTATGTCCTCTTCAACAACATAACCATGTATGAAGATGCTCTGAGGTTCCAACAGTTGGTAGAAAGCGGGGAGTAATTTTTTACGCCATGGCTACACGTAATCGGATAAAATTCTCAGAAAGACAAGCGGCTCTGATATGGCAACAGGTGGTGGGCAAGGAGCTCGCCGGCACGGAAGATGAGCTAGTCAACGTCATCTATCCGGGAAGGATTAGTGGCGATGATGGCCCCGATTTTCGGGATGCGGTCATCGCCCACAAATCCCGCTTGACCAAAGGGGATGTCGAGGTTCACGTTAAATCCAGCGACTGGTATAGCCATGCACATCATGCTGACGCTGCCTATAATAATGTCATCCTGCATGTGGTGCTCTGGCACGACTCCAGCTCAGCCACCTTGGTAAAAAGTGGCAAACTGGTTCCCGTGCTCTGTCTGGCGCAGGTGCTACGTCACCAGCCTTATCTGTTGCCTCAGCACCTTCCCTGCTTCCAGATACTGGACCATATGGATAGCCAAACTTTAGCAAAGCTCTTGACCGCTACGGGGCAGGAGAGGTTCACAGAGAAGGCGAGGCAGTTTCAAGACGAGGTTCTTCGCTTCGCTCAGAAGGAGGAGGCGGAGCAAGTGCTTTTCCGGGGCCTGATGCGAGCTCTGGGCTATGCCAAAAACACAAAGCCCTTTCAAGAACTGGCTGACAGAATGCCCCTGAGCTCCCTGGAAGCCCGAAAGGGCCTGGCTGCGAAGCAAGCCTTATTGTTAGGCGCAGCCGGGCTATTGCCTTCCCAAAGAAAGCAGGGCAAATCTTCCACGGGGCTTGTCCTGAGCCCGTCGAAGGAACAAGAGGTTCAGGAATTGGAGCAAATATGGCGCTCCGAAGGCCAGGGAATCGAAGCCATGACCGAAGACGCCTGGAACTTCTCGCACATATACCCCAACAATTCTCCAGTGCGGCGCCTCATCGCCCAGAGCTACCTTCTTGAGCGCTACCGCAAAGAAGGGCTTCTAGCCGGGATATTGCGGCTAGTGAGAGAGGCGCCTCTGCCCGCTGGCCATCGCGTTCTGAACGACAGCCTGACTGTGGTTGGTGATGGCTATTGGCGCGACCATTTCGATTTCGATGCCAGAAATAAAACAAAGATACCCGCTCTTCTCGGGCGTAGCAAAGCTGGTGAAATTGCCGTAAACGTGGTATTGCCCTTTGCTTTCTCCTGGGGAGAATTAGCTGATGAACCGAAGCTGAGAGAGAACGCCATGGAGCTTTACAGCAATTATCCCAAACTAGCCGAGAACTACCTGACGCGGCACATGAGGAACCAGCTAGACTTAGAAGGACACTTTGCTTTAACTGCCTGCCATCAGCAAGGCTTAATTCACATCTTCAGGAGCTACTGTCGTGAGGGCAGATGCGCACAGTGTCCTCTGGCTTCAAGCGGATCCTCCTGTTAAGGATACTGGCAAAACAAGGTATAATAGCTGAAAGTGAGGCGAAGCCAAAAGTAGAAACTGGACTTCTAGGTTCCGCTCACTGCGGAGGCTAATGCTGGAACCGCCTCTTTATCTTCCTCTGGGTTTATTCACCTAGACAGCTCTTTGACTAGTTCTTGACGCTCTATTTCAAGGTAAGCAGCAATCTCATTCACGATACTGCTCAGAGTGCCGACTCTGAGAGGTTTGTGCCTGGGAATGGTGATGTGATGTTCAAAGCCTTTAGAGGTGGATGTCAACCGCATATGGCTACCGGTCTGGCGGGTTATCTTATAGCCGTACCTGCCCAACAGGGCAGCGAGTTCCTCACCGCCCAGGTCCCTGGGGAGCTTCATACGGCGATAACCTCGTCCTTTACCATGTGCAGACGGATGAGCCGGGGCATCTCCTTAGCCTCGAAATGGCAATGCATGGCGTCCTGCACCATCCTTTTCAACTCGGCAAGGGAATCGGCTTCGGTAAAGATGTTATGTCCGAGCGCCTTGGCGGTATAACCGCCTTCCGGGGCTTCTTCTACTAGAAAAATTATCTCCTTTTCCACATTTCACTCCTGGGTAGGGCTAAATCCCTTCGCTCAGACCCTGCCCGTCATTAATAAGTGTAGCATAGTCTTAAACAGGATTTGAAGCGATAGATACAGGTTCGATAAGAATCAATCCATGTCAGCATTGATATTTTGTGGAAACAATGCCTGATTTGCAGCAGGCCTGATTGGTATAGCGTCCCTGAGATTCTCGCCCCTACCGGCATGTCATTGCGAACCCCGACTTGTCGGGGCGTGGCAATCTCATCGGCTAAATTCCAAATGGCAAAATCCAAAGTCCAAACAAATTCAAATATCAACATTCAAAATCCTAAACGTTTTGAGCATTGGTATTTGGATGAGACGAATTAAATCTTCCTTTCTTTTGTTTAGGATTTGGTGCTTGGGATTTAGGATTTCCCTTCTCGGGATTGCGGAGTCTATTCCGAAGCGTAAGCGAAGACTCGCTCCTCGCAACGACAAAAAGGAAATATCACTAAGGTATTGAACGAGGACATGATATTGCTTTTATTTGCGTGCATGTGCTAGAATAGCACCAGGATTCACGAACACGAGCTAGTGCGGAGGTGTTTATGGTAATCACTAAAGAATGGTTTACAGTTGAGGAGGCTGCCGAATACCTGTGCGTATCTAAAAGAACTATCTACAAACTGACCAAGGAAGGCAGGCTGCCAGCTTTTCGCATTGGTAAGGAACGTCATCGCCGTTTCCGCAAGGGGGATCTGGACAAAGCACTGCGTCCGGGCGAAGAAGTTGCCAATCTCGATAGACTCCTCAAGCTGACCGCGAAGGCTGACCCTGTGCTTGCCGAAATCTGGGATAATGAAAAGGACGCAGCGTATGACCGACTATAGTCGAGGTGACGTAGTCCTTGTCAGCTTTGTATTCTCCGACGAAACTGGAGAGAGGCAGCGTCCAGCAGTCATAGTGAGCTCAGAAGCTTATCATAGAAGCCGTCAGGAAGCCGTAATTGCGGCAATCACTAGCAGAACCGACCGGATATTGGTGGGCGACCATCTCATTACTGATTGGCAGGGTGCTGGACTGCTTTTCCCCTCCGTCGCCACAGGAATCATAAGGACGATAAAGCGGGGTATGATAGCTAGGAAGCTTGGAACAATGCCCCTGGCCGATATGAAGAAAATTGAAAGCAATCTACGAGATGCCCTGGGGCTCAAATAGGGTATTCTGGGGGACGTTATACCTGATTTGTCCTTCACCTTGTGAAAGATAGTGCCCCTAGAATTCGTCCTGAAAGTGTTCCACTTTTGCCGAATAAGTACAGTTATCCATTAACCTTAATAACAGGGGGTATACCCAAATCTATGTCCTTCATATGCATGACTTCAAATGCGCTTCTGATATTATCATCAGGATCTATTTTAAGATCCTCTGGTTTTATGATGTGATGCCTTAAGGTTTGTCTAGCCTTAATTGCTTCTCTCAGGAGCTCAACGTCTCTTAAGTGGCTAGACTTGGCAACCTCACTCTTATAAGAGACGAAGCCTTCGAACAGTTTGACATCAGCGGAAGGATGAGAGTCATACAACTTTCTCATCAAATACATTCCAGCAACCAAAACTGCACACCCGGGGCCAACATACCATAGATGATTTTTCCCACCTTCTTTCTCAATACGTCGGGCTTTGGGGTTACCTGATTTATCGAACGCAACCGACAATGGAGCTTCAATTACCAAGTTCAATAGTGGTTTGTCTCTCGCTATTCTAACAACTTCGTCAAGCGCATCATTGAATTTAAGCTGCTTTGCTGCATTATCACCTAGTAATACTCCACAGCTTTTCTTATTATTAGAGAAGCCAATATCAAGAATCAGCCATGTCCCTTTTGCCCACGATACGTCGTCAACTTTCCCTGAATAGATCATCGCGATGCCCATCTACGTTGGATGCATTCTGCCACTCCATTGAGGGAGTGTGAAATATCGCACAGCCATCTACGCCGACCTCTTCAATTGGGCTCAGTGTTGCCATTTACGCTAATGCATCTGTAATAGTATCCCATCTCTCCTTGTAGGTTTCCGCATCCTTCTTGCAAATGACGCACCAAACGTCGCTCAGCTTGCCGCTTGCTGGATCTACCCCTTCTGGATGTGGTTCTAAGAGACGACCTAACTCTTTGGACGGCACTATGAATACATCAGGTGTTTTTGTAGGGTCACCATTCAGGTCTACCAGTGCATAGAAGAAGTCCTCATAAATGGGTTTTTTATACGCTCGTATGCCCATCCGCCACTTCCACCACCAATCACTCCCACTCTGTGTACATGCTTCCTGCATCGTCTTGGTATCTATAGTCACAGACTTGCCATTATCTGGATTAGCAACGACCAAATCCACAGTCCTTGTGCCCCTGGTTGTCAATCCGACGGCATATCCCATCGCAGCAAACCGAAAGGCTACGTAGTGCTCACCTGCAGCTCCCGTCAAAACTTTGTCCCTAGCCATCTTCGTCCTGTTATTCGTACATTAGCAGAGAAGAGCATCACGCTCTGTAACTTACTACCTGTTGGCTGAAAAATCAAGACCAATTCAAAGATTACCATATCGGTCGCCATAATGAAAGGGCTTGTACTGCCCAAGTTATCATGAGAACGTTCACTCAGGACCTCTAACTGGTAGGGTATTCCGGGGGCATAATAGCTGATTTGTCCCTCACCTTGTGAAGGATGGTATACCCAGGATTGCTGATTTCGAGAGCATGGTGCTGACCTCTCAGTACGAACCAAGACTTGACAAATGCTCCATATGTGTGCTACACTACAAACTGTCCCGAGTAGCCGAGCGGGGACCTGGCATCAGAGTCGGGTTTGGCGGAAGCTGAAAGGTGTTGGCGGTAGCCAGTGCAGGTAAGCTTGAAGCCAAGCTGGATGATAGCAGGTGAAGGAAGTGAGGTTACTCGGGGCGTTTCATTTTTGGCGGGTAAGCATCCCCATCACAGTCTGAAACGGCCCGTTAAATAAGCTTGCTACACTAGTGTGATGGCATTCTGGCGAAATAATACCTGATTCGTAGTAGGCTTGATCCAATACTGCGACGGTATTCTGGGGACGTAATAGCTGATTTGTCCTTCACTTTGTGAAGGATGGTGTTCCTAGAACTCAGAGGTAACAAATGATTACGTTTTTGAACTTAACCAACTCAGCATGATTCCTCTTACTAGTGATTCAGCTTCTTGGATACTCATCGGCTGCGCTGGTGGCTTAAACTTGTTGGCGGCATGACGTGCGAGATCGCCAAGGGCTGCCTTGCTTTGAGCAGTTTGAGTGAACCGACTTAAACTATGCTTTGTCGCCCAACCTTTTTTTATGATCGCTTGTTGGCCACCCACATCCCCACTAATGATTTCGTATACCTTGTAAAGACTGATCCAGGTATTCTCTCTAAAAAAATGAAGTGCGTCAGCAACAGCCGTGTCAGCCTTGGCGAGACTAATCCAAGATTCGATGGTGCTGGGCAGTGAGTCTGTTTGTTGTGTATTATTCGATGTAGTTACTGTGAGATTTGCACTTACCTTAGATCGTAATTCGATCGAGCCTTCAAGGTAGACATAGTGGTGGCGTCTCCCATCTTCTTCAATCATGGTCACACCACCTTCATAAACGCCACGAAAGCTGGGAATATAAAGCTTCATTGCTCCATTCAGCATTTTGATAATTGCGATTGCATGTTCACGCACTTCATACGCTGAGCCAAGTGAGTCGAAGTCCGACGATTCCAAATAGTAAAGACCATCCTCCTCGATGACGGTGTGTTTTGGAGAACACAACAGTGATGGAAGATCCTCCAAATCGAACTTCTCACCCTCTAATCTGACTAACCACTTTGGCATGACAACATCCTCCTACGGGCTTTCGCCTAACTATGGATAAACGAACTTACTTAGTTTATCCCCACCTTTGGGTGAACCAAATTTTATCATTTTCTTGGGTATTCGGGGCACATGACACTTAATTTGTAGTAGGCCTGATCTTTCATTTTGTGAAGGATGGTGTCCCTGGAATTGGGAGTATAATCTGGTTTTGAGGCACGGAGGTTGAAGATGACTAAAAGAACGGCGACAAAGAACAAATCCTTTATGTTAAGGTATAGGCCGAGGTTCGATCAAGAACGAGACGAATGGATCTTACAGATTCCAGCCGGTGCGGTCATACGCAAGTCTGCTGATTTCTATGAGGTTCGTCTTCCTGTCTATGCGAGTCGGGCGCTAGCCATTGGTGGAAACATACTACGCCCTTTGCGCAAGAAGTATCGTGACTGGCTACTCACTGAGCAGCATGGTTTGTGTGCTATCTGTAGCAAACCGGCTGAGCCAAGTAACCCCTGGAATCTTGACCATCAGCCTGCCCTTGCTGAGTCGGGTTCGAAGTTTATCGATTATGAAAAGGTAACGCAAAATAGGGTTATACATCGAAACTGTGACCCATCTCAAACATCGAAAAGGCATGAATAAGATACTCGAGTGTGTTCCGGGGACATAATAGCTAATTCTTTGTAGTAGGCCTGTTCCTTCACCTTGTGAAGGGTGGTGTTCCTGGAATTCGCGCAACTCTAATTTCTAAGTCAATTCGAAACATGCACGTTCTGCCTGTTTTGTGTTAAACTGAACTAACCTATTAGGTAGGCAATCGTGAGTAGCAGCGGCTATCGTGAGGAAGTCTTCAATGTTCTATTGGCACTGCTTCTTCATGAGCGATGTGTAGTCATAGCACCGGAGCAATCATTCAGACAGGCACTTCAAGAGCGCCGACATGTACCTGATGTTCTGGTAGTCTACCGCGGCCTCCGTACCGTTATTGAAGGTAAGGTGGCTGATAAATTAGCTGCCGCAGAGAAAGCTCTGCTGCAGGCGCGAGATAGGGTAGTCAGTGGAGTTGCTCATGTGGGTATTGCTTTGCTTTATCCAGCCGCTATCAGAAAAATCCCCTCATTTTCCGAGCTGCAAGGATTTCTGAGTAGTTGCACATTTAAGGTCGCTGTTTGTACCGAGACAGGAGAGACAGGGTGGACTGAGGGCGGATTAGATTACCTAGCTGACGTCTTGCGCGGCACCTTTGAACAGCTTATCCGTGAAGACGCCGTTGTAAAGGCAGTCGATGTATTAAACGCGGGGATAGACGAGTTTGCCCGCTTAGTCTTCACAAGTCCAGCTACCATCAACCGCGCTGCTGAGATCCTTGGCATCTGCGAGGTTCCTAAAAGAAGTCGCAAAAAATCTGCGGACGAAGAATTATGAAGGAAAACTCTGCATCCGACTCAGTATCCAAAATAGCCGGGCTGACACTAGTCAATGCTCTGGTCTTTCAAGAAGTGCTTGCCGATTATGAATCCCAAGTTCAACATTTGCGACAGACATTGCAGGCCCATGATGCCATCTCTGCCTTTGCCGATCACTGGGAGTATATCCTAACTCAAATCAACTACTACCCCATTTTCCATGTGGCGCGCCAGTTACTTTTAGCCCTGCCATCAAATCCGGACTCAGAGAAAGCTCTGCGTTCCCTTGCGAAGACTGCTCTGGAAATGGTGCAGCAACGAGCGGCGCTTCGGCATGACCTTATGGGCCGTGTGTACCACAGGCTTCTGGCGGAAGCGAAGTATCTTGGCACATACTATACATCTGTCCCGGCGGCGACACTATTATTGAAGCTGGCCTTACAGCCTGAAAAATGGAATCTTGATTGGAGCGACTTCGTTGAATTGCCCAGCTTTCGCGTGGCGGATTTAGCGTGCGGCACCGGCACGCTGCTTATGGCCGCCACGGAAGCAATTACCGATAATTTTCTTCGAGCCTGCGGAGCCAAGCGTATTACCCCCAAGATGGACGTAATCTCCAGGTTCCTTATGGAGGATATCATATACGGCTATGATGTCCTGTTGTCAGCACTACATCTCACCGCATCCACACTGGCACTGCGTTCTCCGGAGGTAACCTTCAGGCTCATGCACCTTTGGGCCATGCCGTTCGGTGGTCCTCATCATCGCCTAGGCAGTATAGAATTTCTGAAAGATTTCAACGTTGTGGTGACAACCGACCTATTCGGCGCTTCTATCTCACCGGACCAAATTAGTGCTAAAGGCCCAATGAAACGGCAACAGGCAACGATACCTGATCTTGATCTTTGTGTTATGAACCCTCCTTTTACACGTAGCGTTGGAGGAAACCTGCTGTTTGGCTCCTTGCCTGACAAAGAGCGAAAACCCATGCAGGCTGAGCTATCCAAGCTACTGAAGAGGCCACGCGTTCATGCCAGCGCTACAGCGGGATTAGGTTCTGTTTTTGTGGCTACAGGTGATCTGCACCTCAAGGCGGGGGGGCGAATGGCGTTAGTCCTCCCGAAGGCTCTTTTATCCGGAGTAGCGTGGGAGCAGACCCGACATCTTTTCCGATTGCGGTATCAGCTTGAATATATCATCGCCAGCCACGACCCCGAGCGCTGGAATTTCTCTGAAAATACTGACCTGAGTGAAGTGTTGATAATAGCACGCAAAGTTGATGACCCACATGCCGTTGCACCGCCCGAAGGAGATGTTGTGTGCCTAAACCTATGGAAAAACCCGACAACCGTAGTTGAAGCCCTGAGCATAGCCCACTCCCTCAACAACGCCTATCCGCCGGACATCGCCACCGGGCAGGGAGCGCACGAAGTGATGCTGGGTGATGTCAAGTTTGGGGAAGCGCTCACCATTCCTTGGGGTAATATACGGGATGGCTTATGGATATTGCCCTGCGCTTTCGCACAAGCCGACTTGATCAGAGCGGCTTACCAATTAAGTAGTGGGTACATCCGTTTTCCAGGCACAGGTGCTGTCGCTAGTTTGCCGCTCTGTGCTCTACGGATGCTGGCTCAACTTGGTCCTGACCGACGTGATGTTTATGACGCGTTTAGACTCACGAAGACTCCTACACAATATCCAGCCTTCTGGAGTCATAATACGGCTTTGGTAACGACTCTTGACCAGAGACCAAATTCATATCTATCTCCACTGCCAAAGGCTAGGCGCGGACGACACCTGCGCCGGGTGCAAGATCTATGGCCCAAGGCAGGACGAATCGTTCTCGCCGAACGCTTGGGGCTAAACACACAACGCCTCGTTGCCACACGCGTCTCGACTAAAGTCTTGTCTAATGTTTGGTGGCCTGTGTCCACAGAGGAGGAAGGGGAAGACGTTGAGAAGGTGCTTGTCCTTTGGCTGAATTCAACGCTTGGGTTACTAATCCTCCTTTCCAATAGAGAGGAGACGCACGGGCCATGGGTAGGCTTCAAGAAACCCGTTCTATCGGAAATGCCGGTGCTGGACGTTCGACGGCTCACTCACCAGCAAACACAGCAGTTAGTTGACACTTACGATGCTCTGGGCAACCAAGCGTTGCTTCCTTTCCCACAGATGGCAAGTGACCCTGTCCGCGAGGCGATAGACACAGCAATATCCGACGTGTTGGGATTGCCCGATCTGTCAATCCTGCGGAAGCTTTTGGCACAAGAGCCTGTCCTGTGTCTCCGAGCTATTTCGTAATGGGTAATATCGCGAAGCAGCCAGAAACAACCTTGCTTCTTTTTTCTCTGCACATTTCGTCATTTCGTGCAATTCAAGAAGTACAATATATAACCGCCCTTGCCCAGAGGGTAAGCCGAGAGGGCAGATGCGCACAGTGTCCTCTGGCTAGTTGAGGAATACTGAGGCGGAAGGCCAAGAATCCGTCGGCACAGCCGACTGGGGTACCCTGTTCAAGCCCGAGCAACAGTGGGATTGTTGAGCATACATCTGCGAGAAGTGGACCTTCGGAAAGTCAGGCATGGCATCGCAGAATAGCCTGCATGCGCTGGAGCAGGGGCGGATGGGAATAGTTGAGAAAAACGTAAAAGGGATGGGGGATGGGGTTGGAGAGATTGTCGGCGTGGAGCTTCTTCAATGCCTCTATCAGATGCTGTGGATGTGGGATAGTCCGGGCAGCGAAGCGGTCGGCTTCATACTCATTCTTTCGCGATAGAGCGTTGGTTACCAGCGAAATCACCATTTCCAGCGGGGTGCAGAGCAGGGCAAAGAACACGAGCCCGCTGTAGATGGATGGTTGCTCCATATAGAAGGCCTGATAGAGCCCGGGGCTGCGCAGGAAGATAGAGAGCAGGAAAAGGACTATTCCGGCGTGAAGAATACTGAACACCGTGTTCTGTATTATGTGCTTCTTCTTGTGGTGGCCGATTTCGTGGGCAAGCACGGCTATCAGTTCAGGCACCGTATGTTTCTTGAGCAAGGTGTCAAACAGGGCAATTCGCTTGTGGCGGCCAAATCCAATGAAGAAAGCGTTGGATTTAGTGGAGCGCCGGGAGCCATCCATGACAAAAACGTTCTTAATAGGGAAATCAACGGAGCGGGCATAGGCGAAGATAGCTTCTCGCAATTCCCCTGACTCCAGCGGGGTGAATTTGTTGAACAGAGGCAGGAGCCACACTGGAGCCACATACTCCAGAATCAGGAAGACAATAGTGAAGGCAAGCCAGCAGTAGACCCAGGCGTAGGAGCCCGCATGTTCAAACAAGGCCAGAATACCACTCAGGAAGGCGCCACCGAGCAGGGCAGCCAGGCCCAGACCCTTGATTCTGTCCAATACGAAAGTGCGCGGAGTCGTCCTGTTGAAGCCAAACCTGTCTTCAATCACAAAGGTGCGGTAAATGCTGAAGGGCAGGGTAAGCAGGCTATAACCTAAGGCGAGCACGGCAATGTAAAGCAAGCCGGTCGGGATGGGAGCGAAGCCCCAGGCTCTCACCAGACGGTCGAGGTAGTTGAAGCCGCCGGCGAACCAGAAGGAAAGCAGAACGGCCAGGTGGAATGTGCTGGCGGCCAGGGCAAAACGGGTGTTGGTGCGGA
Source organism: Chloroflexota bacterium (assembly GCA_013388845.1). Taxonomy (GTDB): domain Bacteria; phylum Chloroflexota; class Dehalococcoidia; order GIF9; family AB-539-J10; genus RBG-13-51-36. The sequence continues at coordinate 20,601 of JACAEN010000040.1, forward strand.
TATAATCTTGAGTTCTGCGGTAATCGCCAGGTTGGTAAACATCTGCCAGAGCGGAAGGCGGTTCTGCGCGCAACGACTTGACATTCAGTAAATGTGCGACGGCGTCTATCACGTACTCGATAATCAGGGCGAAAAGGATGATAAGAAAAAAGGGATTCACCATCGCTCAGCCAGCTGGAGAATAGTTTATTATAGATTCAGGCAGCCATCAACAAAGTTGGGAGGTTTGCCCAGCTAGTTAAGTGATACCAAGGCATAAAGTCAAACATTGTCAATCCAGCCGACAATCTCTGAACCTGAGTTGGCGCTGGTGAGGCAAGGTCGTCATTAGAAACCAGGCGCGGCTCTGGAATATCTTCAAGGTCAGGCAGGGACTTTTGCCCCTTTAGTATTGCCTCCTCCACTGCCGCTTTGGGACTCAGGACCCGGTGGTGCTGGCGTTCTGCTTCTCCTCCGCAACTTCTCACCACTCGCTTGACCGTCAGCTTGGGCACCTTGCTCACAAGCCCGGAGCGCCGATACGCTGCGACTCTTGACTTAAGCCAAATCTCGAGTACAATTATGTGCCAAACTGTCTACATGCAACCAACACCTACATGTCCTGCGCGCCAGACACAAGGCAGGTAGATTACCACTTTGATTGATATACATTTCCCACGCCACTTTCGCGATGTTCCGTCCAATCTGAGCGAGGAGCAGGTCAAGAAGAGCCTGAGGAACAGCATCCTAGACGGCTCAGCCTATTCCGCGATGGTCGGTTTGACGCAGAACTACATTACGCCGTTCGCACTGACTATTAAGGCCACCACGCAGCAGATTGGACTGCTAGCCAGCGTGCCCAACTTCACCATGGCGGCGGCGCAGCTCGCAGCGCCGGGGCTCTCGGAAAGGGTAGGCAGCCGCAAGAGTTTCATACTGCGCATGGTCCTCATGCACGCTTTGATGTGGCTGCCGATTTTGCTTATTCCCTATCTCTTCACAACACACCAGGTGTGGTGGCTGATAGGGCTCGTGACGCTAAGCACGGCGTTTGATGCTGCTGCCAGCCCTGTGTGGGGCAGTATGATGGCGGACCTGGTGCCGGCGGAGATACGCGGTCGCTTCTTCGGCCGGCGCAACCGGATTGGCGGTGTTGTCTCCCTGGCATTCACCTATGTCGCCGGCGGCATCCTGCAACTGCTCACCGGCAACACCAACCTGGCTTTCGCCGTCATATTTGCTGGAGCAATGGCATCACGGCTGGTGTCACTTTATTTCCTGTCACAGATGTATGAACCGCTGAGCCCAGCCACAGAAAAGCAAAACAACGAGAGCATGCTGAAAATAGCTGGAGACTTGTTCTCCACCAACATCGGCATGTTCATGCTCTTCTGCGCATTGATCAACTTAACGACCAATATTGCCGGGCCCTTTTTCTCTCCCTACATGTTGCGCGACCTTCGGTTCAGCTACATGGCCTATGCTGTCATGAGCTCAGCGGCGGCTCTGGCGGCCATCGGCTTCATAACCTGGTGGGGCAAGCGGATGGACAGGGCAGGAAGCATCAAGGTGCTGAAAATCAGCGGCCTTCTTGTTCCGTTTGTGGCACTGGGCTGGGCGTTGAGCAGCAACTTCTGGTGGCTGATTGCCATGCAGATTTTTTCCGGGTTTGCTTGGTCTGGTTTCCAGCTCTCCAGCAGCGTCTTTATATTCGATGCGTCTCCCCCGCAGAACAGGACGCGCTACATAGCCCTCTACAACTCTCTGGTGTACCTCGGCCTGAGCGTGGGGCCTCTCGTGGGAGGCATTGTGGCACCTTATCTGCCGCTCTTCATGGGCAGCTATTTCCGCTCCATTTTTATAGTCTCAGGAGTAGCGCGACTGGCTGTGGCACTATTTTTCCTGCCCCGCGTAAAGGAAGTGCGTAGGGTACCGGAGGTCAAAGCTGAGGAACTGCTGTTGGGCAATTTGCAGCCAGCGCGGCTAAAGCAAGCATTCAGCTCCATGGTTGAGCATCTGCGTCGGCGGAAAACGCACTGATGGCGGCCCAATCTGCGCCTAGAGAGCGCTATCATCCCCAGCCTGTTCAGATAGCCACCCTGCCCGGCTAAAGCAGCGGGAAACCAACGAAAGTGACTCCCATTCAATGACGGCCAATACATCTCACAATTCATCATTTTGTCCAAGTCGAGGGTGGTTACGCCAAAGCACTATGCTGGCCAAAAGGCAAGGCAACGAGGAAAACTGTGTGGAATACCCCCGAGTCAGTTAACGAATATTGAGACCCAGGTTCAAAGGTTGTTGGGCCAGCCGACGACTTCTGAATTCCGCTTTGCGCAGGTAAGGGCCAAGTCCCCATGGGAAACCAGGCGCGGCTCCGGAGTATCTTTCAGATCAGGCAGGGACTTTTGCCCGTTCATTATCGCCTCCTCGATTGCCGTTTTGAGAACTATGACTTCATCGTAGAGGCGTTTTGCTTCGGGCTCCACCTTGTCGCCCCTTCGATTGACTGACACCTTCGCCATTAGCAGTCCCCCGGAGAAGTCGGAGCATAATCTAGCTTTCGTAACTCCCCTAGCCCCTCTTATCCTAAGAGGGGGAGTTTCGGAGCACAATCTGGCTTTCGTAACTCCCCCGCCTGCCAAGGCTTGGCGGGCACGCCTAACCCCTCTTATCCCGATTTCATCGGGACAAGCCTTAAGAGGGGAAATCGGGTGGCTCCATTCTTAAATGCCTTTTAGAATCCTAATAAAAACCTTGTCTCTTGTCTATCACCAAAAAGTGCTAGACACCTGAGCATCCAGACGCCTTGGCCGTAGCCTAAAAGTACCAAGGGGAATGAAGTTTCACACTGCACCAGACAAATTCAAAAATCAAAGGTCAAAAATAAAAATGACAAATCAAACTGCAAAACTTCTAGAGTGCGAGGCTCCTGCTCGCCGCGCAGCTATGACAGGCGGGTCAGCCTCGCGGGACGCCGTGGGAACCTGCGTTTCGTCAACATCCCTCTCTTACGGTAAGAGGGGCTAGGGGAGTTATGAGGAATTACGAAGTAACCCCCTTAATCCCCCTTGCTCTAAGGGGGAGATCCAGAGACAAAAGCTCTAACCGCAGCACGAGGCTGCAGCCTCGTGCTGCGGTTAGAGCTTTTGTCTCTGGATCTCCCCCTTAGAGCAAGGGGGATTAAGGGGGTTACTTCGTAATTCCTCATAACTCCCCTAGCCCCTCTTACCGTAAGAGAGGGATGTTGACGAAACGCAGGTTCCCACGGCGTCCCGCGAGGCTGACCCGCCTGTCATAGCTGCGCGGCGAGCAGGAGCCTCGCACTCTAGAAGTTTTGCAGTTTGATTTGTCATTTTTATTTTTGACCTTTGATTTTTGAATTTGTCTGGTGCAGTGTGAAACTTCATTCCCCTTGGTACTTTTAGGCTACGGCCAAGGCGTCTGGATGCTCAGGTGTCTAGCACTTTTTGGTGATAGACAAGAGACAAGGTTTTTATTAGGATTCTAAAAGGCATTTAAGAATGGAGCCACCCGATTTCCCCTCTTAAGGCTTGTCCCGATGAAATCGGGATAAGAGGGGTTAGGCGTGCCCGCCAAGCCTTGGCAGGCGGGGGAGTTACGAAAGCCAGATTGTGCTCCGAAACTCCCCCTCTTAGGATAAGAGGGGCTAGGGGAGTTACGAAAGCTAGATTATGCTCCGACTTCTCCGGGGGACTGCTAATGGCGAAGGTGTCAGTCAATCGAAGGGGCGACAAGGTGGAGCCCGAAGCAAAACGCCTCTACGATGAAGTCATAGTTCTCAAAACGGCAATCGAGGAGGCGATAATGAACGGGCAAAAGTCCCTGCCTGATCTGAAAGATACTCCGGAGCCGCGCCTGGTTTCCCATGGGGACTTGGCCCTTACCTGCGCAAAGCGGAATTCAGAAGTCGTCGGCTGGCCCAACAACCTTTGAACCTGGGTCTCAATATTCGTTAACTGACTCGGGGGTATTCCACACAGTTTTCCTCGTTGCCTTGCCTTTTGGCCAGCATAGTGCTTTGGCGTAACCACCCTCGACTTGGACAAAATGATGAATTGTGAGATGTATTGGCCGTCATTGAATGGGAGTCACTTTCGTTGGTTTCCCGCTGCTTTAGCCGGGCAGGGTGGCTATCTGAACAGGCTGGGGATGATAGCGCTCTCTAGGCGCAGATTGGGCCGCCATCAGTGCGTTTTCCGCCGACGCAGATGCTCAACCATGGAGCTGAATGCTTGCTTTAGCCGCGCTGGCTGCAAATTGCCCAACAGCAGTTCCTCAGCTTTGACCTCCGGTACCCTACGCACTTCCTTTACGCGGGGCAGGAAAAATAGTGCCACAGCCAGTCGCGCTACTCCTGAGACTATAAAAATGGAGCGGAAATAGCTGCCCATGAAGAGCGGCAGATAAGGTGCCACAATGCCTCCCACGAGAGGCCCCACGCTCAGGCCGAGGTACACCAGAGAGTTGTAGAGGGCTATGTAGCGCGTCCTGTTCTGCGGGGGAGACGCATCGAATATAAAGACGCTGCTGGAGAGCTGGAAACCAGACCAAGCAAACCCGGAAAAAATCTGCATGGCAATCAGCCACCAGAAGTTGCTGCTCAACGCCCAGCCCAGTGCCACAAACGGAACAAGAAGGCCGCTGATTTTCAGCACCTTGATGCTTCCTGCCCTGTCCATCCGCTTGCCCCACCAGGTTATGAAGCCGATGGCCGCCAGAGCCGCCGCTGAGCTCATGACAGCATAGGCCATGTAGCTGAACCGAAGGTCGCGCAACATGTAGGGAGAGAAAAAGGGCCCGGCAATATTGGTCGTTAAGTTGATCAATGCGCAGAAGAGCATGAACATGCCGATGTTGGTGGAGAACAAGTCTCCAGCTATTTTCAGCATGCTCTCGTTGTTTTGCTTTTCTGTGGCTGGGCTCAGCGGTTCATACATCTGTGACAGGAAATAAAGTGACACCAGCCGTGATGCCATTGCTCCAGCAAATATGACGGCGAAAGCCAGGTTGGTGTTGCCGGTGAGCAGTTGCAGGATGCCGCCGGCGACATAGGTGAATGCCAGGGAGACAACACCGCCAATCCGGTTGCGCCGGCCGAAGAAGCGACCGCGTATCTCCGCCGGCACCAGGTCCGCCATCATACTGCCCCACACAGGGCTGGCAGCAGCATCAAACGCCGTGCTTAGCGTCACGAGCCCTATCAGCCACCACACCTGGTGTGTTGTGAAGAGATAGGGAATAAGCAAAATCGGCAGCCACATCAAAGCGTGCATGAGGACCATGCGCAGTATGAAACTCTTGCGGCTGCCTACCCTTTCCGAGAGCCCCGGCGCTGCGAGCTGCGCCGCCGCCATGGTGAAGTTGGGCACGCTGGCTAGCAGTCCAATCTGCTGCGTGGTGGCCTTAATAGTCAGTGCGAACGGCGTAATGTAGTTCTGCGTCAAACCGACCATCGCGGAATAGGCTGAGCCGTCTAGGATGCTGTTCCTCAGGCTCTTCTTGACCTGCTCCTCGCTCAGATTGGACGGAACATCGCGAAAGTGGCGTGGGAAATGTATATCAATCAAAGTGGTAATCTACCTGCCTTGTGTCTGGCGCGCAGGACATGTAGGTGTTGGTTGCATGTAGACAGTTTGGCACATAATTGTACTCGAGATTTGGCTTAAGTCAAGAGTCGCAGCGTATCGGCGCTCCGGGCTTGTGAGCAAGGTGCCCAAGCTGACGGTCAAGCGAGTGGTGAGAAGTTGCGGAGGAGAAGCAGAACGCCAGCACCACCGGGTCCTGAGTCCCAAAGCGGCAGTGGAGGAGGCAATACTAAAGGGGCAAAAGTCCCTGCCTGACCTTGAAGATATTCCAGAGCCGCGCCTGGTTTCTAATGACGACCTTGCCTCACCAGCGCCAACTCAGGTTCAGAGATTGTCGGCTGGATTGACAATGTTTGACTTTATGCCTTGGTATCACTTAACTAGCTGGGCAAACCTCCCAACTTTGTTGATGGCTGCCTGAATCTATAATAAACTATTCTCCAGCTGGCTGAGCGATGGTGAATCCCTTTTTTCTTATCATCCTTTTCGCCCTGATTATCGAGTACGTGATAGACGCCGTCGCACATTTACTGAATGTCAAGTCGTTGCGCGCAGAACCGCCTTCCGCTCTGGCAGATGTTTACCAACCTGGCGATTACCGCAGAACTCAAGATTATATCCGCACCAACACCCGTTTTGCCCTGGCCGCCAGCACATTCCACCTGGCCGTTCTGCTTTCCTTCTGGTTCGCCGGCGGCTTCAACTACCTCGACCGTCTGGTGAGAGCCTGGGGCTTCGCTCCCATCCCGACCGGCTTGCTTTACATTGCCGTGCTCGCCTTAGGTTATAGCCTGCTTACCCTGCCCTTCAGCATTTACCGCACCTTTGTGATTGAAGACAGGTTTGGCTTCAACAGGACGACTCCGCGCACTTTCGTATTGGACAGAATCAAGGGTCTGGGCCTGGCTGCCCTGCTCGGTGGCGCCTTCCTGAGTGGTATTCTGGCCTTGTTTGAACATGCGGGCTCCTACGCCTGGGTCTACTGCTGGCTTGCCTTCACTATTGTCTTCCTGATTCTGGAGTATGTGGCTCCAGTGTGGCTCCTGCCTCTGTTCAACAAATTCACCCCGCTGGAGTCAGGGGAATTGCGAGAAGCTATCTTCGCCTATGCCCGCTCCGTTGATTTCCCTATTAAGAACGTTTTTGTCATGGATGGCTCCCGGCGCTCCACTAAATCCAACGCTTTCTTCATTGGATTTGGCCGCCACAAGCGAATTGCCCTGTTTGACACCTTGCTCAAGAAACATACGGTGCCTGAACTGATAGCCGTGCTTGCCCACGAAATCGGCCACCACAAGAAGAAGCACATAATACAGAACACGGTGTTCAGTATTCTTCACGCCGGAATAGTCCTTTTCCTGCTCTCTATCTTCCTGCGCAGCCCCGGGCTCTATCAGGCCTTCTATATGGAGCAACCATCCATCTACAGCGGGCTCGTGTTCTTTGCCCTGCTCTGCACCCCGCTGGAAATGGTGATTTCGCTGGTAACCAACGCTCTATCGCGAAAGAATGAGTATGAAGCCGACCGCTTCGCTGCCCGGACTATCCCACATCCACAGCATCTGATAGAGGCATTGAAGAAGCTCCACGCCGACAATCTCTCCAACCCCATCCCCCATCCCTTTTACGTTTTTCTCAACTATTCCCATCCGCCCCTGCTCCAGCGCATGCAGGCTATTCTGCGATGCCATGCCTGACTTTCCGAAGGTCCACTTCTCGCAGATGTATGCTCAACAATCCCACTGTTGCTCGGGCTTGAACAGGGTACCCCAGTCGGCTGTGCCGACGGATTCTTGGCCTTCCGCCTCAGTATTCCTCAACTAGCCAGAGGACACTGTGCGCATCTGCCCTCTCGGCTTACCCTCTGGGCAAGGGCGGTTATATATTGTACTTCTTGAATTGCACGAAATGACGAAATGTGCAGAGAAAAAAGAAGCAAGGTTGTTTCTGGCTGCTTCGCGATATTACCCATTACGAAATAGCTCGGAGACACAGGACAGGCTCTTGTGCCAAAAGCTTCCGCAGGATTGACAGATCGGGCAATCCCAACACGTCGGATATTGCTGTGTCTATCGCCTCGCGGACAGGGTCACTTGCCATCTGTGGGAAAGGAAGCAACGCTTGGTTGCCCAGAGCATCGTAAGTGTCAACTAACTGCTGTGTTTGCTGGTGAGTGAGCCGTCGAACGTCCAGCACCGGCATTTCCGATAGAACGGGTTTCTTGAAGCCTACCCATGGCCCGTGCGTCTCCTCTCTATTGGAAAGGAGGATTAGTAACCCAAGCGTTGAATTCAGCCAAAGGACAAGCACCTTCTCAACGTCTTCCCCTTCCTCCTCTGTGGACACAGGCCACCAAACATTAGACAAGACTTTAGTCGAGACGCGTGTGGCAACGAGGCGTTGTGTGTTTAGCCCCAAGCGTTCGGCGAGAACGATTCGTCCTGCCTTGGGCCATAGATCTTGCACCCGGCGCAGGTGTCGTCCGCGCCTAGCCTTTGGCAGTGGAGATAGATATGAATTTGGTCTCTGGTCAAGAGTCGTTACCAAAGCCGTATTATGACTCCAGAAGGCTGGATATTGTGTAGGAGTCTTCGTGAGTCTAAACGCGTCATAAACATCACGTCGGTCAGGACCAAGTTGAGCCAGCATCCGTAGAGCACAGAGCGGCAAACTAGCGACAGCACCTGTGCCTGGAAAACGGATGTACCCACTACTTAATTGGTAAGCCGCTCTGATCAAGTCGGCTTGTGCGAAAGCGCAGGGCAATATCCATAAGCCATCCCGTATATTACCCCAAGGAATGGTGAGCGCTTCCCCAAACTTGACATCACCCAGCATCACTTCGTGCGCTCCCTGCCCGGTGGCGATGTCCGGCGGATAGGCGTTGTTGAGGGAGTGGGCTATGCTCAGGGCTTCAACTACGGTTGTCGGGTTTTTCCATAGGTTTAGGCACACAACATCTCCTTCGGGCGGTGCAACGGCATGTGGGTCATCAACTTTGCGTGCTATTATCAACACTTCACTCAGGTCAGTATTTTCAGAGAAATTCCAGCGCTCGGGGTCGTGGCTGGCGATGATATATTCAAGCTGATACCGCAATCGGAAAAGATGTCGGGTCTGCTCCCACGCTACTCCGGATAAAAGAGCCTTCGGGAGGACTAACGCCATTCGCCCCCCCGCCTTGAGGTGCAGATCACCTGTAGCCACAAAAACAGAACCTAATCCCGCTGTAGCGCTGGCATGAACGCGTGGCCTCTTCAGTAGCTTGGATAGCTCAGCCTGCATGGGTTTTCGCTCTTTGTCAGGCAAGGAGCCAAACAGCAGGTTTCCTCCAACGCTACGTGTAAAAGGAGGGTTCATAACACAAAGATCAAGATCAGGTATCGTTGCCTGTTGCCGTTTCATTGGGCCTTTAGCACTAATTTGGTCCGGTGAGATAGAAGCGCCGAATAGGTCGGTTGTCACCACAACGTTGAAATCTTTCAGAAATTCTATACTGCCTAGGCGATGATGAGGACCACCGAACGGCATGGCCCAAAGGTGCATGAGCCTGAAGGTTACCTCCGGAGAACGCAGTGCCAGTGTGGATGCGGTGAGATGTAGTGCTGACAACAGGACATCATAGCCGTATATGATATCCTCCATAAGGAACCTGGAGATTACGTCCATCTTGGGGGTAATACGCTTGGCTCCGCAGGCTCGAAGAAAATTATCGGTAATTGCTTCCGTGGCGGCCATAAGCAGCGTGCCGGTGCCGCACGCTAAATCCGCCACGCGAAAGCTGGGCAATTCAACGAAGTCGCTCCAATCAAGATTCCATTTTTCAGGCTGTAAGGCCAGCTTCAATAATAGTGTCGCCGCCGGGACAGATGTATAGTATGTGCCAAGATACTTCGCTTCCGCCAGAAGCCTGTGGTACACACGGCCCATAAGGTCATGCCGAAGCGCCGCTCGTTGCTGCACCATTTCCAGAGCAGTCTTCGCAAGGGAACGCAGAGCTTTCTCTGAGTCCGGATTTGATGGCAGGGCTAAAAGTAACTGGCGCGCCACATGGAAAATGGGGTAGTAGTTGATTTGAGTTAGGATATACTCCCAGTGATCGGCAAAGGCAGAGATGGCATCATGGGCCTGCAATGTCTGTCGCAAATGTTGAACTTGGGATTCATAATCGGCAAGCACTTCTTGAAAGACCAGAGCATTGACTAGTGTCAGCCCGGCTATTTTGGATACTGAGTCGGATGCAGAGTTTTCCTTCATAATTCTTCGTCCGCAGATTTTTTGCGACTTCTTTTAGGAACCTCGCAGATGCCAAGGATCTCAGCAGCGCGGTTGATGGTAGCTGGACTTGTGAAGACTAAGCGGGCAAACTCGTCTATCCCCGCGTTTAATACATCGACTGCCTTTACAACGGCGTCTTCACGGATAAGCTGTTCAAAGGTGCCGCGCAAGACGTCAGCTAGGTAATCTAATCCGCCCTCAGTCCACCCTGTCTCTCCTGTCTCGGTACAAACAGCGACCTTAAATGTGCAACTACTCAGAAATCCTTGCAGCTCGGAAAATGAGGGGATTTTTCTGATAGCGGCTGGATAAAGCAAAGCAATACCCACATGAGCAACTCCACTGACTACCCTATCTCGCGCCTGCAGCAGAGCTTTCTCTGCGGCAGCTAATTTATCAGCCACCTTACCTTCAATAACGGTACGGAGGCCGCGGTAGACTACCAGAACATCAGGTACATGTCGGCGCTCTTGAAGTGCCTGTCTGAATGATTGCTCCGGTGCTATGACTACACATCGCTCATGAAGAAGCAGTGCCAATAGAACATTGAAGACTTCCTCACGATAGCCGCTGCTACTCACGATTGCCTACCTAATAGGTTAGTTCAGTTTAACACAAAACAGGCAGAACGTGCATGTTTCGAATTGACTTAGAAATTAGAGTTGCGCGAATTCCAGGAACACCACCCTTCACAAGGTGAAGGAACAGGCCTACTACAAAGAATTAGCTATTATGTCCCCGGAACACACTCGAGTATCTTATTCATGCCTTTTCGATGTTTGAGATGGGTCACAGTTTCGATGTATAACCCTATTTTGCGTTACCTTTTCATAATCGATAAACTTCGAACCCGACTCAGCAAGGGCAGGCTGATGGTCAAGATTCCAGGGGTTACTTGGCTCAGCCGGTTTGCTACAGATAGCACACAAACCATGCTGCTCAGTGAGTAGCCAGTCACGATACTTCTTGCGCAAAGGGCGTAGTATGTTTCCACCAATGGCTAGCGCCCGACTCGCATAGACAGGAAGACGAACCTCATAGAAATCAGCAGACTTGCGTATGACCGCACCGGCTGGAATCTGTAAGATCCATTCGTCTCGTTCTTGATCGAACCTCGGCCTATACCTTAACATAAAGGATTTGTTCTTTGTCGCCGTTCTTTTAGTCATCTTCAACCTCCGTGCCTCAAAACCAGATTATACTCCCAATTCCAGGGACACCATCCTTCACAAAATGAAAGATCAGGCCTACTACAAATTAAGTGTCATGTGCCCCGAATACCCAAGAAAATGATAAAATTTGGTTCACCCAAAGGTGGGGATAAACTAAGTAAGTTCGTTTATCCATAGTTAGGCGAAAGCCCGTAGGAGGATGTTGTCATGCCAAAGTGGTTAGTCAGATTAGAGGGTGAGAAGTTCGATTTGGAGGATCTTCCATCACTGTTGTGTTCTCCAAAACACACCGTCATCGAGGAGGATGGTCTTTACTATTTGGAATCGTCGGACTTCGACTCACTTGGCTCAGCGTATGAAGTGCGTGAACATGCAATCGCAATTATCAAAATGCTGAATGGAGCAATGAAGCTTTATATTCCCAGCTTTCGTGGCGTTTATGAAGGTGGTGTGACCATGATTGAAGAAGATGGGAGACGCCACCACTATGTCTACCTTGAAGGCTCGATCGAATTACGATCTAAGGTAAGTGCAAATCTCACAGTAACTACATCGAATAATACACAACAAACAGACTCACTGCCCAGCACCATCGAATCTTGGATTAGTCTCGCCAAGGCTGACACGGCTGTTGCTGACGCACTTCATTTTTTTAGAGAGAATACCTGGATCAGTCTTTACAAGGTATACGAAATCATTAGTGGGGATGTGGGTGGCCAACAAGCGATCATAAAAAAAGGTTGGGCGACAAAGCATAGTTTAAGTCGGTTCACTCAAACTGCTCAAAGCAAGGCAGCCCTTGGCGATCTCGCACGTCATGCCGCCAACAAGTTTAAGCCACCAGCGCAGCCGATGAGTATCCAAGAAGCTGAATCACTAGTAAGAGGAATCATGCTGAGTTGGTTAAGTTCAAAAACGTAATCATTTGTTACCTCTGAGTTCTAGGAACACCATCCTTCACAAAGTGAAGGACAAATCAGCTATTACGTCCCCAGAATACCGTCGCAGTATTGGATCAAGCCTACTACGAATCAGGTATTATTTCGCCAGAATGCCATCACACTAGTGTAGCAAGCTTATTTAACGGGCCGTTTCAGACTGTGATGGGGATGCTTACCCGCCAAAAATGAAACGCCCCGAGTAACCTCACTTCCTTCACCTGCTATCATCCAGCTTGGCTTCAAGCTTACCTGCACTGGCTACCGCCAACACCTTTCAGCTTCCGCCAAACCCGACTCTGATGCCAGGTCCCCGCTCGGCTACTCGGGACAGTTTGTAGTGTAGCACACATATGGAGCATTTGTCAAGTCTTGGTTCGTACTGAGAGGTCAGCACCATGCTCTCGAAATCAGCAATCCTGGGTATACCATCCTTCACAAGGTGAGGGACAAATCAGCTATTATGCCCCCGGAATACCCTACCAGTTAGAGGTCCTGAGTGAACGTTCTCATGATAACTTGGGCAGTACAAGCCCTTTCATTATGGCGACCGATATGGTAATCTTTGAATTGGTCTTGATTTTTCAGCCAACAGGTAGTAAGTTACAGAGCGTGATGCTCTTCTCTGCTAATGTACGAATAACAGGACGAAGATGGCTAGGGACAAAGTTTTGACGGGAGCTGCAGGTGAGCACTACGTAGCCTTTCGGTTTGCTGCGATGGGATATGCCGTCGGATTGACAACCAGGGGCACAAGGACTGTGGATTTGGTCGTTGCTAATCCAGATAATGGCAAGTCTGTGACTATAGATACCAAGACGATGCAGGAAGCATGTACACAGAGTGGGAGTGATTGGTGGTGGAAGTGGCGGATGGGCATACGAGCGTATAAAAAACCCATTTATGAGGACTTCTTCTATGCACTGGTAGACCTGAATGGTGACCCTACAAAAACACCTGATGTATTCATAGTGCCGTCCAAAGAGTTAGGTCGTCTCTTAGAACCACATCCAGAAGGGGTAGATCCAGCAAGCGGCAAGCTGAGCGACGTTTGGTGCGTCATTTGCAAGAAGGATGCGGAAACCTACAAGGAGAGATGGGATACTATTACAGATGCATTAGCGTAAATGGCAACACTGAGCCCAATTGAAGAGGTCGGCGTAGATGGCTGTGCGATATTTCACACTCCCTCAATGGAGTGGCAGAATGCATCCAACGTAGATGGGCATCGCGATGATCTATTCAGGGAAAGTTGACGACGTATCGTGGGCAAAAGGGACATGGCTGATTCTTGATATTGGCTTCTCTAATAATAAGAAAAGCTGTGGAGTATTACTAGGTGATAATGCAGCAAAGCAGCTTAAATTCAATGATGCGCTTGACGAAGTTGTTAGAATAGCGAGAGACAAACCACTATTGAACTTGGTAATTGAAGCTCCATTGTCGGTTGCGTTCGATAAATCAGGTAACCCCAAAGCCCGACGTATTGAGAAAGAAGGTGGGAAAAATCATCTATGGTATGTTGGCCCCGGGTGTGCAGTTTTGGTTGCTGGAATGTATTTGATGAGAAAGTTGTATGACTCTCATCCTTCCGCTGATGTCAAACTGTTCGAAGGCTTCGTCTCTTATAAGAGTGAGGTTGCCAAGTCTAGCCACTTAAGAGACGTTGAGCTCCTGAGAGAAGCAATTAAGGCTAGACAAACCTTAAGGCATCACATCATAAAACCAGAGGATCTTAAAATAGATCCTGATGATAATATCAGAAGCGCATTTGAAGTCATGCATATGAAGGACATAGATTTGGGTATACCCCCTGTTATTAAGGTTAATGGATAACTGTACTTATTCGGCAAAAGTGGAACACTTTCAGGACGAATTCTAGGGGCACTATCTTTCACAAGGTGAAGGACAAATCAGGTATAACGTCCCCCAGAATACCCTATTTGAGCCCCAGGGCATCTCGTAGATTGCTTTCAATTTTCTTCATATCGGCCAGGGGCATTGTTCCAAGCTTCCTAGCTATCATACCCCGCTTTATCGTCCTTATGATTCCTGTGGCGACGGAGGGGAAAAGCAGTCCAGCACCCTGCCAATCAGTAATGAGATGGTCGCCCACCAATATCCGGTCGGTTCTGCTAGTGATTGCCGCAATTACGGCTTCCTGACGGCTTCTATGATAAGCTTCTGAGCTCACTATGACTGCTGGACGCTGCCTCTCTCCAGTTTCGTCGGAGAATACAAAGCTGACAAGGACTACGTCACCTCGACTATAGTCGGTCATACGCTGCGTCCTTTTCATTATCCCAGATTTCGGCAAGCACAGGGTCAGCCTTCGCGGTCAGCTTGAGGAGTCTATCGAGATTGGCAACTTCTTCGCCCGGACGCAGTGCTTTGTCCAGATCCCCCTTGCGGAAACGGCGATGACGTTCCTTACCAATGCGAAAAGCTGGCAGCCTGCCTTCCTTGGTCAGTTTGTAGATAGTTCTTTTAGATACGCACAGGTATTCGGCAGCCTCCTCAACTGTAAACCATTCTTTAGTGATTACCATAAACACCTCCGCACTAGCTCGTGTTCGTGAATCCTGGTGCTATTCTAGCACATGCACGCAAATAAAAGCAATATCATGTCCTCGTTCAATACCTTAGTGATATTTCCTTTTTGTCGTTGCGAGGAGCGAGTCTTCGCTTACGCTTCGGAATAGACTCCGCAATCCCGAGAAGGGAAATCCTAAATCCCAAGCACCAAATCCTAAACAAAAGAAAGGAAGATTTAATTCGTCTCATCCAAATACCAATGCTCAAAACGTTTAGGATTTTGAATGTTGATATTTGAATTTGTTTGGACTTTGGATTTTGCCATTTGGAATTTAGCCGATGAGATTGCCACGCCCCGACAAGTCGGGGTTCGCAATGACATGCCGGTAGGGGCGAGAATCTCAGGGACGCTATACCAATCAGGCCTGCTGCAAATCAGGCATTGTTTCCACAAAATATCAATGCTGACATGGATTGATTCTTATCGAACCTGTATCTATCGCTTCAAATCCTGTTTAAGACTATGCTACACTTATTAATGACGGGCAGGGTCTGAGCGAAGGGATTTAGCCCTACCCAGGAGTGAAATGTGGAAAAGGAGATAATTTTTCTAGTAGAAGAAGCCCCGGAAGGCGGTTATACCGCCAAGGCGCTCGGACATAACATCTTTACCGAAGCCGATTCCCTTGCCGAGTTGAAAAGGATGGTGCAGGACGCCATGCATTGCCATTTCGAGGCTAAGGAGATGCCCCGGCTCATCCGTCTGCACATGGTAAAGGACGAGGTTATCGCCGTATGAAGCTCCCCAGGGACCTGGGCGGTGAGGAACTCGCTGCCCTGTTGGGCAGGTACGGCTATAAGATAACCCGCCAGACCGGTAGCCATATGCGGTTGACATCCACCTCTAAAGGCTTTGAACATCACATCACCATTCCCAGGCACAAACCTCTCAGAGTCGGCACTCTGAGCAGTATCGTGAATGAGATTGCTGCTTACCTTGAAATAGAGCGTCAAGAACTAGTCAAAGAGCTGTCTAGGTGAATAAACCCAGAGGAAGATAAAGAGGCGGTTCCAGCATTAGCCTCCGCAGTGAGCGGAACCTAGAAGTCCAGTTTCTACTTTTGGCTTCGCCTCACTTTCAGCTATTATACCTTGTTTTGCCAGTATCCTTAACAGGAGGATCCGCTTGAAGCCAGAGGACACTGTGCGCATCTGCCCTCACGACAGTAGCTCCTGAAGATGTGAATTAAGCCTTGCTGATGGCAGGCAGTTAAAGCAAAGTGTCCTTCTAAGTCTAGCTGGTTCCTCATGTGCCGCGTCAGGTAGTTCTCGGCTAGTTTGGGATAATTGCTGTAAAGCTCCATGGCGTTCTCTCTCAGCTTCGGTTCATCAGCTAATTCTCCCCAGGAGAAAGCAAAGGGCAATACCACGTTTACGGCAATTTCACCAGCTTTGCTACGCCCGAGAAGAGCGGGTATCTTTGTTTTATTTCTGGCATCGAAATCGAAATGGTCGCGCCAATAGCCATCACCAACCACAGTCAGGCTGTCGTTCAGAACGCGATGGCCAGCGGGCAGAGGCGCCTCTCTCACTAGCCGCAATATCCCGGCTAGAAGCCCTTCTTTGCGGTAGCGCTCAAGAAGGTAGCTCTGGGCGATGAGGCGCCGCACTGGAGAATTGTTGGGGTATATGTGCGAGAAGTTCCAGGCGTCTTCGGTCATGGCTTCGATTCCCTGGCCTTCGGAGCGCCATATTTGCTCCAATTCCTGAACCTCTTGTTCCTTCGACGGGCTCAGGACAAGCCCCGTGGAAGATTTGCCCTGCTTTCTTTGGGAAGGCAATAGCCCGGCTGCGCCTAACAATAAGGCTTGCTTCGCAGCCAGGCCCTTTCGGGCTTCCAGGGAGCTCAGGGGCATTCTGTCAGCCAGTTCTTGAAAGGGCTTTGTGTTTTTGGCATAGCCCAGAGCTCGCATCAGGCCCCGGAAAAGCACTTGCTCCGCCTCCTCCTTCTGAGCGAAGCGAAGAACCTCGTCTTGAAACTGCCTCGCCTTCTCTGTGAACCTCTCCTGCCCCGTAGCGGTCAAGAGCTTTGCTAAAGTTTGGCTATCCATATGGTCCAGTATCTGGAAGCAGGGAAGGTGCTGAGGCAACAGATAAGGCTGGTGACGTAGCACCTGCGCCAGACAGAGCACGGGAACCAGTTTGCCACTTTTTACCAAGGTGGCTGAGCTGGAGTCGTGCCAGAGCACCACATGCAGGATGACATTATTATAGGCAGCGTCAGCATGATGTGCATGGCTATACCAGTCGCTGGATTTAACGTGAACCTCGACATCCCCTTTGGTCAAGCGGGATTTGTGGGCGATGACCGCATCCCGAAAATCGGGGCCATCATCGCCACTAATCCTTCCCGGATAGATGACGTTGACTAGCTCATCTTCCGTGCCGGCGAGCTCCTTGCCCACCACCTGTTGCCATATCAGAGCCGCTTGTCTTTCTGAGAATTTTATCCGATTACGTGTAGCCATGGCGTAAAAAATTACTCCCCGCTTTCTACCAACTGTTGGAACCTCAGAGCATCTTCATACATGGTTATGTTGTTGAAGAGGACATAAGCTCCGCCCATGCTCAGGTCTCGAAGCCTAGCCAACTCGTCATCGGTATATTGGTGACGATAACCAGGTCCCCCGTGCAGGCGGAAGTACTTCAGCTTTCCATAGGCTGCTTTGCTCTCCAGCGGGTCAACACAATGAACAAGGTCTAAATCTTGACATAATGTTAAGATGATGTCCTCGTTCCATGTGCCTCGCGGTTCCCAGACGAAGATGAAATCGCCCCTATCTATATTCGTGAAGAAACGCCTCATATTTTTGATGTTTTCGGCGGTGGGGGTGAAGCTCGGGGGACATTGAAAAACGATGACTCTGGCTTTCAGGGCTTGAGCGATGTCCCGCGTCTTTCCCCACGCCTCAAGCACCTCTTCAGTGGGCTTGAAGAAGCCGTAGTTGCCCTCCTTATCGGAGGGGATATGCAAGCCGGCTTTTCGATAGGTGGGACTGGATGGCAAGTGGGTTATCTCCTGCCAGGCTTTCAAGGTGAATTCGAAATCTTCAGGAACTTCCTCACGCCATTTTTGGGCAGTGGCGATGAGCGGAGGCTTATAAAAAGTCTGCTGTATTTCCACCAGCTTGAAGTGCTCCGAATATTTCTTCTTGCTTCTGGGAAAACCGCAGCAGCCAACCTTAACTTGATTCATCGTGCTTCTCTCCAGCCTTATACTCAAAGCCACTGCGCTCAGCAATTATGCTGAGCAAGGTCGCTGATGCTCCACGAGGTCGGTACATCCCGGTCTCCCATTCGCTGATTGTCTGCTGACGCGTGCCTAATTCCTCGGCTAGCTTGGCTTGAGTTAGGTTGAGATGTTGCCTGAGCGCCTTGATCTCTTCCTTGCTCCATTGCCTTTTCTTCTTTTTTCTCTGTTCCATCGGGTAAGATTATACACGGTTCAGTGTAAAAATTCAAGAAAATTTGCCAAAATTTAGGAAAAACCTCTTGCATTTTTGGGCTTTCTTGGTATAATAAAAATTTAGCAATCTCAAGGATAGACTGCTAAAAATCAAGGAAAGGAGGGAACATGGCTAAAATTGAACCTTTGGGAGACCGGGTAGTAATAAAACCCATGCCCAAGGAAGAGGTAAGCAAAGGAGGGATATACTTACCGGATACGGCTAAGGAGAAGCCGCAAGAAGGGAAGGTCATTGCTGTCGGGCCAGGCCGGTTGACCGAGGATGGCGCCCGTATTGCCATGGATGTGAAGAAGGGCGACAAGGTCATTTATTCCAAATATGCTGGCACCGAGTTTAAGCTGGATGATGAAGAGGTGATTATCATGCGTGAGGGCGATATTTTAGCTAAGATAAGTTAGGAAAAGGAGGTAAGCGAATGGCAAAACAAATTATTTTCGGCGAGGAAGCAAGGAAAGCCTTAAAGAA
Source organism: Chloroflexota bacterium (assembly GCA_013388845.1). GTDB lineage: Bacteria > Chloroflexota > Dehalococcoidia > GIF9 > AB-539-J10 > RBG-13-51-36. Next base: position 39,104 of record JACAEN010000040.1, read on the forward strand.
TGGCGTGGATACCCTGACTAATGCTATCAAGGTAACTCTGGGACCACGCGGGCGGCCGGTAGCATTGGACAAGAAATGGGGTGCTCCCTCAGTTCTCAACGACGGCGTTTCTATAGCCAAGGAAATAGAGTTGCCTGACCCGTTTGAGAATATGGGAGTGCAGCTGGTAAAGCAGGCAGCCACTAAGACCAATGACCAATGTGGCGATGGCACCAGCACATCCACTATCATAGCTCAAGCTATTATCAGTGAGGGCTTCAAGAACATCGCAGCTGGAGCCGACTCCATGGCTCTCAAGCGCGGGATTGAGAAAGGGGTGGAGGCTATAGTTAATGAGCTCAAGAAGATGGCTATCCCGGTGTCTGGTAAGGAGCAGGTGGCTCAGGTGGCTTCCATATCGGCTATTGACCAGGAAATTGGCAATTTAATCGCGGATGTTATGGAAAAGGTGGGCAAGGACGGGGTTATTACGGTAGAGGAAGGCAAAGGGTTGCAATTTGAAACCGAGTATGTGGAGGGGATGAAATTTGACCGCGGCTATATCAGTCCCTACTTCATCACCAACCCGGAACAGATGAAGGCGGAGATAGAAGACTCCTACATCCTTATCACGGACAAGAAGATTTCGGCTATAAACGATATACTGCCGGCTCTGGAAAAGATTGTCCAGGTCTCTAAGAATCTGGTCATCATCGCTGAGGATGTGGAAGGAGAGTCCCTGGCCACACTGGTGGTCAATAAACTAAGGGGAGCCCTGAATCCGCTGGCGGTCAAGGCACCCGGCTTTGGCGACCGCAGGAAAGCCATGCTTCAGGATATAGCGGTTCTTACTGGCGGTAAGGTTATATCTGAGGAGATTGGCAGAAAATTAGATTTGGTGACCATAGATGACCTGGGCCGAGCCAGAAGGGTAATTGCTGATAAGGATAATACCACCATTGTTGAAGGCAAAGGAGATGCCAAGGCCATTGAGGCTCGGATCAAACAAATCAGGTCTGAGATTGAGATAAGCACCTCGGATTATGATAAGGAGAAATTACAGGAAAGGCTGGCTAAATTAGCCGGCGGCGTGGCAGTGATCAAGGTAGGTGGGGCAACAGAAACAGAGCTTAAGGAGAAGAAACACCGTGTCGAGGATGCCCTGTCAGCCACTCGAGCGGCTGTGGAAGAAGGCATCCTGCCTGGTGGTGGCGTTGCCCTCATCAATGCCCTGTCAGCCTTGAAGAAGGTCAAGGCGGAGGGCGACGAGGCTACTGGTGTGAACATTTTAAAGCGAGCTCTGGAGGAGCCTCTGAGGTGCATTGCTCAAAACAGCGGCAGAGAAGCGTCGGTGGTGGTCAATCAAGTGAAGGAAAGCAAACCTGGCACAGGCTATGATGCCCTCAAGGATGAACTGGGTGTGAACATGGTAGAGAGGGGCATTGTTGACCCGCTCAAGGTCACCAGAAGCGCCCTACAGAACGGTGCCAGCATCGCCTGCATGATTCTAACCACGGAGTCTCTGGTAACTGACATTCCTGAGAAGGAAAAGATGCCAGCGATGCCCGGCGGTGGATATCCAGAATACTGAGCAGCCGCTGACTGCTTTGAGAGCAAAGGGCCCCGCTCAAAGGGGCCCCTTTTGCTATACATCATACTCTAAGCAACTGCCTCAGAGGCTTTTCTTCCTTAATTGGACCTGTTATAGCCAGATTAAGCCCGTTGTCGGTTAGAATCTCCTCGGCTACCTGTTTTAGCTCATCCATGGTGATGGCATCCACAATGGAAATCACATCGTCTATGTCCAGGATTTGTCGCATCAATATTTCCTGGCTGCCGTACCATAATGCGACATTCTGACTATCCTCAAACCGCAAATATAATCTGCCCTTTGTCAGTTCTTTAGCCCTGGTAAGTTCATTTGCCGTAACTCCTTGCTTAATCTTCGACAGCTCTTCAAGTATAGCGGCCAGGGCAATCTGCACCTTTTTGGGGTCAACGCCAGCATAAATGATAAACGACCCCGAGTTGAGGAAGTGCTCGGCATAACTGTGAATGTCATAGGCTAGCCCTCTACGCTCTCGTATCTCTGTAAATAAGCGGCTGCTCATGCCCCCACCGAGCACTGTATTAAGCAAGCCAATGGTAAAACGTTGCGGGTGAGAGTAGGAAAAGCCGTGAACAGCCAGGCACAGATGCGCTTGCTCGATTTCTCTGGAATCGATGCGCAACCTGGCTTCTGTTTGTTTGTCATTAGTTACATAGCTGGTCGATGGTTCACCGGCAGCCCATTTGTTGAACAAAGGCTCGATTCGAGCTATCGCTTCCTCGTGCTGGATGTTGCCTGCAATACTGATGACGGTGTTATTGGGCATATATCTGCGAGCAACATAATCTAGTAGCTGCTCTCTGGTTATTGAGGACACAGTCCCCTTATAGCCCGTGACCTCGCGCCCCAGTGGCTGCTCGGGCCATAACAACTCGTCTATGAGCATGTTTACCCTCTGCTGAGGAATGTCCAAGTTCATATTGATTTCTTCCATGATGACCTGGCGCTCCTTTTCCGTATCTTCGTTGTCAAAGCGAGAATGAAGCAAGAGGTCGGATAGCACATCCAGGGCAATGGGGAAATGAGGGCTAGCCACTTTACACCAGAAGGCAGTTACCTCTTTGTCCGTACTACCGTTGATTATGCCACCGACGCCCTCGATAGCCTCGCTTATCTCTTTAGCAGTCGGCCGCCGCTCTGTGCCTTTGAAAAACAAATGCTCGGCGAAGTGGGAGATGCCGGCCTCTTCGTCAGTTTCGTAGCAGGAACCGGCGCCCACGAGGATAGCAAGGCATACTGAGCGACTATGGGGCATAGTGCTGGTGATAACCCTCAAACCGTTATCGAGCACAGCCTTGTTGTACATCCCGGTTCTATCGGGATGAATTTTACCTTGCTTTTCTATTGCTGGTCAATGAAACTTCGCTGCCTGTGATGTTCAATCCTTCTCACCCTGCTGTATAATTGACAATATCCGGACAAGTTGGCATCTTGTCGAATTCCATTTTGAAGCTCATCTGGATGGGAAGTAAACAAATGAGAATTAGGCTTCCGTATGGGAAAGATAAGACTGTTATCGTGGATGTTCCTGACAAAAATGTCTTTTTTGTTGTTGATAGGGGCATAGCCCCCTCATTAAAGAACCCTCGAGATGAAATCAGGAGAGCTTTAAGAAATCCCATTGGCACCCCTCCACTGCAAGAATTGGTGGGCTCCAAAGACAAAGTCGTTGTCATTGGCGACGATATCACCCGACCGACGCCTCAAAGCATTGTTGTGCCGGTTTTGCTTGATGAATTAAACGCTGTTGGGGTTCCCGATGGAAATATTCAGGTTATCATTGCCCTGGGCACCCACCGTGAGATGAGCGAGAAGGAAATTAGAGAAAAATATGGCAGTGAGGTTGTTAAACGGGTGCCAGTGGTAAACCATGATTATAAGGACCTTAAAAAGTTAGTGGACATGGGCCAGACGAAGACAGGCATTCCCATCAGCGTTAACAAGGAGGTTTGCGATGCTGACTTCGTCATCGGCGTCGGTAATATTGTGCCCCATTGCCTTGCTGGCTGGGCTGGAGGGGGGAAAATCATTCAACCCGGAGTTTGTGGGGAAGAAACTACAGCCCTAACTCATGTCATGGCTGGTAGAGTAAGACCCATCACCAAGCTTATGGGCAGATTGGACAGCGATGTAAGGAGGGAAATAGATGCTGTGGCCTTAAAAGCTGGGCTCAAATTGATTGTTAATACGGTGCTAAATCGGGAGGACAAAATATCGCATGTGGTGGTTGGCGACCCTATACAAGCATTTAGAGAAGGGGTTAAAGCGGCTGAGAGAATATATTGCCCGGAAGTGCCGGGACTTGGCGACATAGTGGTTGTTTCCAGCTATCCCGCCGATATTGACTACTATCAAGCCTCCAAGGCACTGGCCTACGCTAGCTTGGCAGTAAAGCAAGGTGGGACTATGGTTCTCGTAACACCTTGCCCTGAGGGAATTTCCCCTATACATCCCGTACTCAAGGAAAGAGCCACGCTGACTTACAGTGAAAATCTCGAGGCAATTGAGAAAAAAGAGATTGATGATTTGATAGCCGGGGCTGTCCTTCTGGTCCACGCCCAGATATTGGAACGGGCTGAAGTAATCTGCTATTCCCATGGGCTTACCAAGGAAGACAAGAAAGCGTTGGGATTCAAGCACGCCAACACGGTGGAAGAAGCGATGGAGATGGCTTTCAGGAGCCAGGGAAGGGATGCCAAGGTTGGCGTTCTTAAGTGTGGAGAAATATTGCCTATGGTAAAATAGAAATGCGGCTGCAGGCTTCGCCTTTCGGCGTGGAATCCCAAATTCGTATATAATCAATGGCGTAATTTAGTACAAATCAAGAGTGCAAAACCCCGGGCATTGACAAATTTTTGGAGGTACATATGAAGAAGAAGGTTGATTCCTGGTTCGGCTATATGGGACAGGTGTTAAGGGTAGACTTGACGCACCGTAAGTGCCGTGTGGAACCCTTGCAGAAAGAATTGGTTGAAAATTTCATCGGTGGTCGTGGATTTGGCGCCAAGATTCTATGGGATGAAATCCCGGCTGGCATTGACCCGCTAAGCCCGGAGAACAAATTAGTAATATCGACAGGTCCTCTTACCGGCACAAAAGTTCAATCCGCATCCAGATGGGTGGCTCAGTTTAAATCTCCTCTGACCGGCATATACTGCAGAAGCGTAGGTGGAGGTTACTTTGGCGCTGAGCTCAAGTTTGCTGGCTACGATATGGTGATTGTTGAGGGCAAGGCTGAGAGGCCTGTTTACGTGTGGATAGATGATGATAAAGTGGAGTTTAAGAATGCTACGAAGGTTTGGGGTATGAACACATTAGCCGCTAGGGATTTTTTACTAGAGGAAACAGAGAAAGGGGCTAGGGCGATTATAGTAGGGCCAGCTGGGGAGAACCTGGTAAAGGTCGCCGCCATAGTTACTGACGACTCCCGAACTGCTGCTAGAGGAGGCCCTGGTGCTGTGATGGGTTCCAAGAATCTCAAGGCTATCGTGGTGAAGGGGTCTAAAAAGCCAGTTATCTATAACGAGGAAGCTCTGGGGGAGGCAGTAAAGGAACAAATACAAGCTTACCGCCAGTGGTCTCACTTCAAAGACTTCCATGAGCTTGGTACGGACCATGCTGTTTATCTGTGGTACACCTTTGGCCATTTCCCACCATACAACTTTCAGCAGCGCGAGTTAGCGGGAGTAGAAAGGTTCCGGCCAGAAGTTCTGGCAAGCTATGTAGTTGGGCATAAGGGTTGCTACGGCTGTATGGTCAGGTGCGGGAAGGTCTTTAAGGTTACCAAGGGACCATATGCTGGTATCGCTTGGGAATTTCCCGAGCTAGAGACTCACTGGTCTTTCGGGGGAATTCTGGGAAACTGTAATATAGAGTCAATCATTGCTGCCAACATGCTCTGCGACCTATATGGTTTAGATACAATCTCAACGGGAGTAGCCATAGCTTTCGCCACGGAACTCTATGAGAAGGGCATTATAGGTAAAAGCGAAACCGATGGACTGGAACTTAAATGGGGCGACGCTGAAGTTATGTTAGAGATGGTAAAGCGCATAGCTTTGAGAATGGGCAACATGGGCAATTTGCTCGCCGAGGGGACTAAAAGGGCAGCGGAGATTATTGGCAGGGGTGCGGAAAAGTATGCAATGCATATCAAAGGATTGGAGATGCCCGCATACGATCCGCGTGCCATGAAAGGGCAAGGCTTGGGCCTGGCCACTGGCACAATCGGGGGTAGTCATGCCATAAGCTGGAATAAGTTTGAGATATTGGGCGTTCCCAAGAAAGTTGACCCCTTCATTGTTGAGGGCAAGGCGGAGCTAGCCAAGTACGTTCAAGACGAGATGGCTGCCTGTGAAACCGCTGTGTTTTGCAAACTCACCGTAAATCATAACATGACTAATCCCAACTTCTATAGTAAGGTCTTATACTCAGCTACGGGCATCGAGGAGTTTAAAGATCCCAAATATCTCTGGCTGGTTGGGGAGAGAATCTGGAATCTGGAGAGGGCTTTCGATGTCAGAGAAGGTATTGAGCGTAAGCATGACACCGTACCTGTTAGATTGCTTAAGGAAGCTATGCCGAGAGCCCCGGCAAAGGGGCAAATTTTTGAGCTTGACAAACTCCTTAAGGACTACTATCGAGTTAGAGGGTGGGATGAACGTGGGAGCCCCACCAAGAAGAAACTTGTGGAGCTGGGACTGGTCGAGGTAGCTGGGGAGCTTGAGAAGAAAGCTCTTCCAACTTAAACCTCAGTTTTATTCTGGGGTCATCAATGAAAGTTCTTGCCAAGTTTGTGGGCAGTCCCTATAAGATTGTTGGCGTATCAGATATTTGGCTTTTCTTCGACAAAGATGAGATTACGGTGCGAGAGCTTCTCAACAAGCTTGAAATGGAAAGGGGAGTTAAATTTACCCTGGAAAGTGATAACATCGTAATCTTAGTAAACGGGAGACGCATAGAATTTATGGGCGGTTTGGATGCCAGGCTTAAGGACTTGGATGAGATTGTAGTGGCGTCTATTATTGGTGGCGGCTAGTATCTAATTCAGAGCGTTTTTATAACACGTAGCGTCGAGCAATTTGAGGTGGGGGGAAAATATGGAGAGTGTTAATGCTGACATTCCAGCTCAAAGCGAGTGTAGCTGTATAATAGACTACAGGTGCGTCTGAGGTTCTAAAATACTGCTACCGGCAGATTCCCGTGATGACTACAGTTGCCGCGGTCAAGCTCAAAGTTAGGGGACGAGGACTTGTCTGCCGACAGCTCTACGATGTTCCAGATTGTCTATGGCGTCGTTAGCCTCTTCAAGTCGCATGGTCTTTGTAACCATGGGTTTAACCTTGCCTTTCTCAGCCATGTCCATTATGCCGATGAAGTCAGCCTGACTGCCAAGCCAGCTCCCAAGGAATTGGATCTCTTGGAAAACTGCGAGAGGGCTAGGATACTTCAATTCACCTCCGTGTAACCCAACCATGATATACCTGCCGTGTTTAGCTAAAGCAAATGGATAGACCGATAATGTTCTCTCCGAATTAGTGAAGTCAATAACAGCATCAGTGCCTTTGCCATCGGTCAACTTTCTTATTTCGTCAGTTGCGTTGCCGCTTCTCCCGTCAATAACATGGTCAGCCCCCGCCCTTTTGGCAGCTTCCAGAGCTTCCTCTCTGATGTCAACTCCTATTACTGTAGCTCCCGAAGTGGCCTTGGCTATTTGAATAGCCATCACTCCCAGCCCTCCACCAGCGCCTATTATGGTGACCACCTCGGAAGGTCTGAGGTTGGCTTTTCTTACTGCCCTATACGTGGTTATTCCAGCGCAAGCTAGTGGGGCAGCCTCTACCAGAGACAAGTTCCTTATCCTGAATAGATACTTGTAATGAGGTACTTTGACATATTCTGCGAATCCCCCGTTTGTATGAATTCCAAGTTGCTTCGGGTGGTCACACATATTCTCTTCCCCTGTTTTGCAATAGTAGCATGTGCCATCACCTATCCAGGGGTATACAAGAACCGCGTCACCTTTGTTAAATCCTTGAACTTCGTCTCCAACTTCCTCGATTATCCCAGCTATCTCATGGCCTAGCGTTACAGGAAGCATGATTCCGAGATCCTTCAAGCTTATATTGCCGACATATCCACTCCTTACATGCACGTCGCTATGACATACTCCGACTGCCTGTGTCTTTACGAGAACTTCACAGTTCTTAACTTTCGGAACTTTGACCTCCTTTGGCTCTACTCTTCCTATCTGTGCCAATCTCATAGCTCTCATGGTTCCTCCATTATGCGTAATTTGTTTTTCAAAGGTCTGGAATGGGCTACATGAACCAGAACCCCAGCCTCCTATCATCCATCAATTATTAGGCGTCGGCGCCTCTTATATCTGGGTAGATTCTGCTCACAGAATCTAACTACCTCCTCCTCACTCAGCATCTCTCCAGGCTTGGGGTCAATTACAGCCAAAGCTATCTCACCTAATCTTTCACCCGGAGCCCGATTATCCCTACATCGGAAATTCTTGGGGTGACTTCGCAATACGCTGTCTACTTCCGCCGGATAAATATTTTCTGACCCGTATATGATACAGTTACCTTCTTCTTTCTGTCAACGAGGTAAATAAATCCCTCGTTATCCATCTTAGCCATGTCACCCGTATATAGCCAGCCATTTTTAATGGTTTCGGCCGTCTTTTCTGGGTTCTTATAATATTCCT
>JACAEN010000041.1 GCA_013388845.1 Chloroflexota bacterium
ATGCCAATGAACTTTCGCCAACTGGACTGGAGTAGTGCGAGGAGCCAAGCAGTCTTCGGAAATTGAGTCGAAGGGGCTGAGAATGACCAAAGCCGGGCCAGCTTTCCGTCGTAGTCGCGGCAGAGAATTCCGAGCAGCCGGTCATTGAAGCTCTGCACTCCCAGACTGGCCAGACTAACGCCGCTATTTTTAAGAGTGCCGATAACAGCCGGGTGGGCGTCCAGAGGGTTAACCTCGATGCCTACCTCATGCCCCAGGTGGAAATTACCGGCTATCCAGGATAAAGTCCTCTCTATTATCTCCAGTGTCATGGAGGGCGTGCCGCCGCCAAAATAGACCGATTCGATGTTAACCTCGCCCCATAGCATGTCAGGTAGCTTTCCAGTTCTTGGAGCAGAGCCTCCTGATAGGCGGCGCTCACCGCCGGGTCATAGACCTCTTTCATGTAGGGGCAGAAGGGGCAGAGCTGACGGCAGAAGGGCAAGTGGATGTAGAGGTTTAAGCTTTCCGGCTTGGCTGGCAGTATGACCGTCTGGCGCTCAAAGATAAACGAATCTTTTCTGCCCGGGAAAAGCCGTCTCAGAATTCTGGGTAACAGGGGCCTCATGTGAGGAATTATACCAGATGTCCGCCGGTTCTAACACACACTGCTTAGATGTTCCAACATCTTTAAACATCCGTAGCCTGTTCCCGAACCATATCGGTTTGTGCAGCGTGATTTCTGGGGTCAATGTTGAGCAAAGGAGATCAGAGAACTCACAAAATAGTAAGGTAACAAAACGAGCTATTGTTCATCAACAGAGTGGGTGCCTTGTCTGTCTCCTCCCAGGAGTATACGTTCGGTAACCATAATTTGATAGTTCTCAGATAGGAGAATGTACTCGAGCCGCGCTCTACTGGCCAAAACTTGACGAGGATTGCTCTTAAGGTTTCAAAGACCAATTAAATTGCCAGTTTAGCAAGAGACGACATGTCGCATGAGAGATAGATTCAGATAGCCCGACCGTATACTCTGTTCACTGCAGAAGGCAGACAAGCCTACAAAGTGGAGGCTCTGCAGGGATGTCACACCCACTTTTCTGCCACCAATGCCTCTCTTACTCCCCCCTTTGCCCACGGTCGGTTTGACAGCACCGTCAGGATATGCGATACTACCGATGCTCCAGGTAATCAGAGCAGTGGTGATAGACCATTGAAGTGGCAACCGAGTAAGTCACCCGAAAAGGAGTTAGGTTACCGAAAGGCAGCCAAAACAATTGAGTAGGACCCAACTGAAAGGAAGCTGCCAAGAGGAAAATCCGGGTTGCAAAGGTTACCTGGGGCATTTTCTTTTTAGTGGCGTCCCGGCTAATCTTTTCGGTGAGGCTTCTCCAATTCAGGCACACCGATGAAAGGAAGATTCCGGTACTCCTCTCCGTAATCTAATCCATAACCAACCACAAATTCATCACGCACCTCGAAACCAACATACTCAAGTGGAACATCCGCTATCCGACGTATTCGTTTGTCTAATAGAGTGCATACGGCTAGATTGGCTGGCTGTCTTGGCCGTAAATGGTTCAAAATGGAAGTGAGTGTCATGCCAGTGTCCACTATCCCTTCCACCACAATAATGTGCCTACCAGCGATGTTTAGATCCATATCCTTTGTAATCTTGAACATGGAGTGATTGCTGCCGCTGTAGTAAGATATGGTTATGAAGTCTACGTCAAGAGGAATGGTTATGTGCCGAATTAAGTCGGCCATAAAGCAGATGAAGCCTCGCTGCACTCCCACCATGACTGGACGGCACCCGGCATAGTCCTTAGAAATTTGCTCAGCTAGCGCTCTCACTCTTTCCTCAATTTCAGCAGTGGAATACAGCACCCGGCTAATACCACGCGCTCGAGTATGTGCTAGCGGGCCGCAACCATACCTTGCCAGGAAAAGGTCATACTCATTTTTGCGAAGCAACATTATCTTGACTTCAGGGTATAGCTGCCGGAGATAGCGTAACTTGCGGTTCTTCTTTGTGACTAAACTCTGCTTAAGAGTTGTAATTTCTATGTAAAGGTCAAGGCCGGGAAGATAGAAGTCAGGAGTAAACATTTCAGTGACTCTGTCGCCTTCCCGTCTCAAAGGAAAAGACCGAGGCTCGTAAACCCACTCTATATTGTAGAAGTCGAGTATTTGGGCAAACTCCTCCTCGCTGGGGTTGGCGAAGGCCACTGACTGTGCTCGACGTAACGGGGCCACATCAACTTCCTTTTCTTGACGTCGTAGACCTTGGGTAAGAGCGACGGAAGCCAGATTTGCCATAGTGACTACGAAGCTCATATCTTGATTGCTAAACTCATAGCGCTCTTTGGTATATACCCTAATGCTGCCTACAGCCGAACTACCTGACATTATTGGTATGCCCAGCATGGAAACGATGCCCGCTTGTGCAGCTACCTCAGGGTACTGAACACGGCTATCTATAGCCACATCGATTATGACCACCGGCTGTCCAGTAAGGACTTCTGATAAGCTCTTGTCGGCATCCAGCACGCCCTTACGCAGATAGAACTGAGGTAGTCCCCATGAGGAGGTATGAATCAATTTCTTTTTGCTAGAGTCAAGCAATACCAGCGAAACACCAGCCACCATAGACCTGGCCATAGCTCTAACGATTGTATCAAGCTTCTCTTTTAAGGTGGATGTAGAGTTAACTACCGCTACCGCCCTGCGAACCGCCTTGTATTAAGCTCGTTCTTTACCTAAAGGCAATCTTGCTCTCCTTATGCCATTTTAGGCGGGTCAGATTTGCCTGTCAATCGTCAAGAACTAGGG
>JACAEN010000028.1 GCA_013388845.1 Chloroflexota bacterium
GAGATTTATGACTCCTGGATCAAAATTCCCAAAGTTGATGAGCTATTGTATCCTATCGTCGCCGTAGTTCCTCTTCAACTCCTGGCTTACTACCTCGCTGTCAATCGAGGATGCGACCCTGATAAACCCCGCAATCTGGCCAAATCGGTCACTGTGAAGTAGTTCCATAGAGTTCATAGAGTTTATAGAGTCGATAGAGTGAAAATTGAGCGATTCGAAGACATTAAAGCATGGCAGGAGGCTAGAGTTTTGGCGAGGATGATATACTCTGCTGTAGGGTCTGACCAGTATTTTGGCACCGACCGTAGATTTAGAGAGCAGATTCAAAGTGCAGCAGTTTCCCTAATGTCCAATATCGGAGAAGGCTTCTCTAGGCGAACAACGAAGGAATTTATCCAATTTTTGTTTATTGCCAAGGGCTCGGTGGCTGAAGTCCAGAGTCAGCTTTATGTTACCTTAGACCAAGGCTACATTAATGAAGAGAAATTCAATGAACTCTACTCCAAATCTGACGAGGTAGCCCGCTTAATTTCTGGCTTCATCCGCTACCTCCTAAATAAGGACAAACTCCAGAAATTCAAGAAACCCAAATGACTCAAAAAACTCAAGCAACTCAACAAGCTGGACTGAAGGTCCTAGCTGGCATAGCTGCCTATAATGAAGCAAGATATATCGGCAGCATAGTCCTTCAGGCCAAGCAATATGTGGACGAGGTCATTGTTGTTGATGACGGGAGCACAGATAATACTGCTAGGGTTGCTGAGCTAGCTGGCGCCACTGTAATTCGCCATGCCGAAAACAGAGGCAAAGGAGCCGCCATCCAGAGCATACTGGCTGAATCCAAGAAGCGAAGTCCTGACGCCCTCGTTCTCCTCGATGCCGATGCCCAGCATGACCCCAATGAGATTCCCATTCTCATCAAGCCCGTTTCAGAGGGTTTTGACCTTGTCATCGGTTCTCGAGAGGCTCAGAAAGATAAGACTCCTCGCTACCGCCGCATCGGGCAAAAAATCATCTCTAGCTCGAGCCGGCTTGCTTCCAAAACCAATATCTCCGATTCTGAATCCGGCTTCCGAGCTCTGTCACCAAAGGCAATAAACGAACTTCATTTGGAGGCGCGCGGGTTCGCTATAGAATCAGAGATGATAACCCGCGCCGCTGAAAAAAACCTCAGGATAACCGAGGTGCCTATCTCCAATATATATACCAAAGACGGCTCCACCCTCCACCCCATAAGACATGGTATAGACGTTCTCAGTCGGATAATAGTCATGATTTCGCACAGGAGACCCCTGTTCTTCTTCGGACTGGCAGGTGGTGTCTTGCTAGCCGTCGGCCTCATCATCGGTATCAGGGTGATTAATATAGCTACCACAACGGGCAACTTAGCCATAGGCAGCACTATACTGACTACTCTATTCATTATCGCCGGTATGCTGAACATCTTCACCGGCATAATTCTGAATGCTCTAGGTAGGCGAAAATAGATCTAGCGTCGCGCTCTTCTATTAGAGATGAAAGCCTCTGAAATCAGGGGCAGATGCTGAATGCACAAAACAACACGATATGACTCTGAATCTTATATCCTTCTTAAAGTAGTGCAGCCTCACTTTGAAAGGTTAATATGAAACAGATACTCGTGTTTGCTGCCTATTTTCATCCTCATGTCGGCGGCTACGAGAAGATTGTCTATGAATTGTCACGCAGACTTGTGCAAAAAGGCTACGAAGTAGATATCGTCACGTGCAACACAGAGAGGACTCTCGCCTGTGAGGAGTTGGATGGACTCCACGTTTATCGTCTCCCTTGCTGGAACGCCCTGAACTCTTTGTATCCTATCCCTAAGCCTTCGCCGACGAGTTTCAGAATCCTGCGAAGCCTCCTGCGCCAGAATTACGATATCGTGCATACTCACACCAGATTTTTTGTCACTGCCTTTCTGGGCTTTCTCTTTGCCAAGTTCAAAAGGATTCCTCTTGTGCATACGGAGCACGGAGCCAGACACAGCATTGTCCCTAACAAACTTATAGATTTTATCAGTCGGGCTTACGACCATACCCTAGGAGCCCTGGTAGTAAAATCGGCGAGAAGAAATATAGGAGTGTCCCAGGCCGCCTGTTGGTTCTTAAAGCACCTGGGAACTGCCCATGTTCAGGTAATTTACAATGGAATTGACACCAACATCTTTAAGAGGGAAAAAACAAATTACCGACAAAAGCTGGGCATCAGCAACGAGGCTCTGGTCATTACCTTTGTTGGTCGTCTGATTTATGCCAAGGGAGTGCAGGACTTGATTTCTGCCTTCTCCAAGATAAAAGATACCGCCCCTGAGCTAAAACTATTAATTGTTGGTGATGGTCCTTACCGAGCTGATTTAGAAAACCTAGCTCAGCAAACTGACTGTGCTAGCGATATCCTCTTCTTGGGCCAAAAAAGTCAAGACGAAGTCATCGATGTACTCAGCGTCACAGATATCTTTGTCAATCCTTCGTATTCTGAAGGCTTGGGAATTTCATCGCTGGAAGCCGCCAGCATCGGCCTTCCTATAATAGCCACAGATGTCGGCGGCACAAGCGAAATCATCACGACGCACGAAACAGGCATCCTGGTTAAAGCCGGGGATGTAGGACAACTGGCAGAAGAATTGTGTAGGCTAGGCGCGAATATCGAATTGAGAAAAAAACTGGGAGAGAATGCCCGCAGGCTTGCCGAACAAAAATTCAATTGGGATAAAATTGTCCAGGAATACATCGAATTATATACAGGTTTGGCTGAGAAATGATGACGACTAATTCCTCTTTATCAATGATAGGATTAGCTCAGAATATTCGCTGAGCAGCCGACTATGAAAAGAGTTCTTATCATAGCGTATTATTTTCCGCCTCGCCCTGCTGTCGCCAGTCTCCGCCCTCTGGGGCTTGCCAAATATTTGCCCGAATTCGGCTGGGAGGCAGTAATTTTGACAGCAGCCTTGCCCGGCAAGCCCGACCCACAATTTCAAGTTATCGAGACGCAGTACCGTGATCGCCTGGGCTTTGCCAAAAGACTCCTTAAGCTCGATTCTCAAGCTCCTCTAATAGCTCAAGTTAAGAACAAGCTAAAGGTAAGGTCAGAAAGGTCTCCCCTGGACTTCGCGCTGGCAACCATCGGCGGAATTATCGCCTATCCTGACCCACAAAAGGGCTGGCAGCGCTTCGCTGTCGAAGCGGGCTGGGATATCTTGCGACAGCAAAACATAAAGGCGATGATCAGCACCTCACCCCCTGTGACCAGCCACATAATCGCCAGAAAACTGAAAGGCGAATTCCAAATCCCCTGGGTCGCTGATTTGCGTGACCTCTGGACACAGAATTACTACTACCTATACGGTCCTCTACGTAAACTTATCGAGAGGAAGTTGGAGCTAAATACGCTATCTCTGGCTGACGCACTGGTGACAATATCGCAGCCTGCGGCAGATGATTTGCGTAGCCTCCACAAGCACAAGCCCGTGCATAGCATTCCCAACGGATTTGACCCGACAGAGGTAAACACTGCCCCGGCAAAGCTAACCGACAAATTCACCATCACTTACACCGGCAATCTCTACCCGGGTAAACAGAGCCCGGAGCTTCTTTTTGCCGCTTTGCATGACCTGATTAGTGAGAGGAAAATAGATGCCACCGCTATAGA
>JACAEN010000001.1 GCA_013388845.1 Chloroflexota bacterium
GAGATTTATGACTCCTGGATCAAAATTCCCAAAGTTGATGAGCTATTGTATCCTATCGTCGCCGTAGTTCCTCTTCAACTCCTGGCTTACTACCTCGCTGTCAATCGAGGATGCGACCCCGATAAACCCCGCAATCTGGCAAAATCGGTAACTGTCAAGTAAATATCGGGGGTATTTTCTTATATACTTATTTCCTCAATACGCTTCGATAATAGTTGACTGTCTCCCTTAACCCTTCTCTAAGCACGAATCGAGGCTGCCAGACAAGCTCCTTTTGGGCCTTGGAATAATCGAGGCAAATCCTGTAGATCTCCCCTTTCCGCACCGGTGCATAGTAAGGGCTACCCTGATACCCCGTTAGTTCAGCCAAAAGATTGAACATCTCCCGATCTGAAGTTTCCACCCCAGTGCCAATATTGTAGATGCCGCTCTCGTTTCTTTCCATCGCCAAAAGGTTGGCGGTCACTACGTCAGATACATGGATATAGTCACGAGTTTTGTCTCCCTTGCCGAATATGGTAGGGCGCTCCCCCTGCAGCATCTGACGAGTGAAAATGGCTACTACGCCGGCTTCACCTTCAAGGCTCTGTCTCGGCCCATAGACATTGGAGTATCTCAATACCACGTAGCTCACTATGCGTTGGAGACAGGCAAGGTGAAGATAATGCTCCACGGTGTGCTTGGAGATTCCGTAGTAAGATATTGGATTCACCGGATGACCTTCATCTACCGGCCGATATTTTGGCTCGCCGTATACCCCCACAGAGGACGCATACACAATCTTCCTGACCCCAAACCGCAGACATTGCAGAATGAGGTTTAAGCTGCCCAAAATGTTTTGCTTCGCATCAAATGCAGGATCCTCGTTCGACTTCTCGATTACTGTTTGAGCTGCCTGATGATTAACAAGCTCTGGTCTTTCTTTTTCGAATATCCTCTCTAGTTCAGAGTTATAGATATCCGCATGATAAAACGTTGCTGCTGGGTTAATATTTTCCAAGCGACCCGTGGATAGATTGTCTACCACGACTACCTGATACCCCCGCCGTATCAAGGCATCAACAACGTGTGAGCCAATAAAGCCAGCCCCACCAGTAACCAGAGCTTTCATAACTCTATTCTCGAAAAGGCCAGTCCAGTATAGCCCAACAAACTCCGGGCTTGCAATAAATGTGGCCACGGCTTATTATTTTGTGTACTATGCCAGAGATAAAGCTGCCCGCGGCAAACTCGAGAGCACAGCAGAAACAGAGTAGTAAAAGGCAAATGAAACGCTCTGGATCTCACACTCAGGATATACGTCACACAGTCAAAGTCCTTGCTGGCATACCTGCCTATAATGAAGCGAGGTATATCGGAAGCATAGTCCTCCAAGCCAGGCAATATGTAGACAAAGTTACCGTCGTTGACGATGGGAGCACGGATAATACCGCCAGGGTTGCCGAACTGGCCGGCGCCACCGTAATCCGCCATGCCGAAAACAAGGGCTATGGTGCCGCCGTTCAAAGCATACTGGCCGAGGCTAAGAAGAGAAATGCAGATGTCCTTGTTCTCCTTGACGCCGATGCTCAGCATGACCCTAACGAGATCCCCGCTCTCATCAAACCCATCTCGGAGGGTTTTGACCTAGTGATCGGCTCGCGAGAAGGCCAGAAAGATAAAACGCCCAGATACCGCCGTATCGGGCAAAAGGTCATTTTCCGCTCAAGCCGTCTCGCTTCAAAAACCAATATATCCGATCCGGAATGCGGCTTCAGGGCATTTTCTAGAAGGGCTATATCCGAGCTAGAGCTAAAGGAAACAGGGATGGCTGTATCGTCAGAAACAATAGTTCGCGCCGCTGAAAAAAACCTCAGGATAACCGAGGTGCCCATCTCCAACATATATACCAAAGACGGTTCGACACTACACCCCATAAGACATGGCATAGATGTTCTCGGTCGGATAATAGTCATGATTTCGCAGAGGAGACCCCTGTTCTTCTTCGGGCTGGCTGGTGGCATCCTGCTGGTGGTTGCTCTCATCATCGGTATCAGGGTGATTAATATAGCTGCCACAACAGGCAACTTAGCCATAGGCAGCACCATACTAACCACTCTATTCATCATCGCTGGTATACTAACCATCTTCACTGGCATAATTCTGAACGCTTTGAACAGGCGGAAATAACCCTGGCGTTGCGCCTTGCTTTGGTATTGCGAGCTGTCTCCCTCTTCAACATTGTAAGGCATGCCCTACCTCATTGTCATTGTGGGTTGCGATTTATCATGACTCGGGGCAAGCCGGCTCTCTCAACACACCCAATAAACTCAACAAACTCGCTACCTTGACTAATCCGACGCCCGACTCTAGACTATTGACTAACAACTGCTGGAGATGAAAGTTCGTGCAATCAAAGGCAAGTGCCCAGCGTATCAGGCAAGACAATATCACTGTAACCCTGGTATTCTTCTTGACGTCACCGAGCCTCGTTGGGAAAGACCAATATGAAACGGATACTTGTGTTCGCTGCCTATTTCTATCCCCACGTTGGTGGCTATGAGAAGGTTGTCTACGAATTGTCACGCAGACTCGTGCAAAAAGGCTACGAAGTAGATATCGTCACGTGCAACACAGAAAGAACACTTGCTTATGAGGAGCTTGACGGTGTTCACCTCTATCGTCTCCCTTGCTGGAACGCCCTGAACTCTTTATATCCTATCCCTAAGCCCTGCCCAACAAGCTTCAGAATTTGGCGAGGACTCCTGCCCAAGAATTATGACGCCATAAATACTCACACAAGGTTTTTTCTTACTTCTTTTCTGGGTTTTCTCTTTGCTAAATTCAAAAGGATTCCTCTTGTGCATACGGAGCACGGAGCCAGACACAGCATCGTCACCAACAGAGCCATAGATCTAATAAGTCGGGCTTACGACCATACCCTAGGAGCCCTGGTGGTAAAATCGGCTAGAAGAAATATAGGAGTGTCCCAGGCTGCTTGTGAGTTCCTAAAGCACTTGGGGGCTGCCCATGCCCAGGTAATTTACGATGGAATTGATACCAGCATCTTTAAGAGGGAAAAAACAAATTACCGACAGAAGCTGGGCATCAGCAATGACACCATCGTAATTACCTTTGTCGGTCGCTTAATTTATGCCAAGGGAGTGCAGGACTTGATTTCTGCTTTCTCCAAGATAAAGGATACTGCTCCTGAGCTAAAACTATTAATTGTTGGTGATGGTCCTTACCGAGCTGATTTAGAAAACCTGGCTCAGCAGACTGGCTGTGCTAGCAATATCCTCTTCTTAGGCCAAAAAAGTCAAGATGAAGTCATCGACGTGCTCAGCGCCACAGACATCTTTGTCAATCCTTCCTATTCGGAGGGGTTGGGAATCTCGGTTACGGAAGCCGCCAGCATTGGTCTGCCTATAATAGCCACAGACGTCGGTGGCACAAGGGAAATCATCGCGACGAACGAAACAGGTATCCTGGTTAAAGCCAGGGATGTAGGACAACTGGCAGAAGAATTGCGTAGGCTAGGCGCAAATATCGAATTAAGAAAAAGACTGGGGGAGAATGCCCGCAGGCTTGCCGAACAAAAATTCAATTGGGATAAAATTGTCCGGGAATACATCGAATTATATGCAGGTTTGGCTGAGAAATGATGACGACTAATTCCTCTTTATCAATGATAGGATTAGCTAAGAATATTCGCTGAGCAGCCGACTATGAGAAGAGTTCTTATCATAGCGTATTATTTTCCGCCTCGCCCTGCTGTCGCCAGTCTCCGCCCTCTGGGCCTTGCCAAATATTTGCCCGAATTCGGCTGGGAAGCAGTAATTTTAACAGCGGCTCTGCCCGGCAAGCCCGACCCCCACTTTAAAGTTATCGAGACACAATACCATGATTGCCTGGGCTTTGCCAAAAGACTTCTCAAGCTCGACTCGCAAGCTCCTTTGCTCACCCAGGTCAGAAATAAGCTGAAAATAAGGTCAGAAACGTCTTTTCTAGACTTCATACTGGCAGCTGCTGCAGGAATTATCGCCTACCCTGACCCTCAAAAGGGCTGGCAGCGCTTCGCCATCGAAGCCGGAAGAGATATTTTACGACAGCAAAACATACACGCTATGGTCAGCTCTTCGCCACCCCAGACCAGCCACATAATCGCCAGAAAACTGAAAGACGAATTCCAAATCCCCTGGGTCGCTGATTTCCATGACCTCTGGACACAAAATTACTATTACTTGTACGGTCCTCTGCGCAGAGTCATTGAAAGAAGGCTGGAGTTGAGTACATTGTCTACAGCTGATGCGCTGGTTACGGTATCCCAGCCTATGGCAGATGATTTGCGCAGCCTCCACAAGAGGAACGATGTGTATAGCATCCTCTACGGATTCGACCCCGCCGAGGTAAGCGCCACGCCAGTCAAGCTAACCGCCAAATTCACCATCACTTACAC
>JACAEN010000027.1 GCA_013388845.1 Chloroflexota bacterium
ACAGGATAGGTAAATTGAGAGTCGGTGAGATTAACCTGGTGGTTGCTGTAGCCTCAGCCCACCGCCGTGAAGGCTTCGCTGCCTGCCGGTATATCATTGACCAGTTCAAGCGAAGATTACCCACGAAGAAGGTGGAAACCTACCAGGACGGCAGTGTAAAAGTGGGAGAGGCAGTTCAGGACACGCAGGAATGACCACAAAGCAAGAAGAATCTGGAAACGTATTCTCAGCAGCAGTCATTGACCATGCTTCTAATCCGAGAAACGCACGCAGTATGGATGATGCTGATGCTTACGCCTCGGTGTTGGGCCCATGCGGCGATAATATGGAAATGTGGCTCAAAGCCAGGGATGGGAGAGTGAAAGACGTTACCTTCTGGACCGACGGGTGTGGTGCTACCATTGCCTGCGGCAGTATGGCAACCGAGCTGGCTAAGGGTAAGACGCTAGGAGAAGCGCTCGCCATCAGTGCCGAGGTTATCGCCATGAAGCTGGGAGGGCTTCCCGATGACCACGCTCATTGCGCCGGGCTTGCTTCTCTTACCCTGAAGAAAGCCATCATAGAATATATGAATTTGCAGAAAGAGCCATGGAAAAGGGCTTACAAGAGACAGTAATTCATGGATGATTCAAGAGGACATACCGATAGCTCACCCTTCGACTCCCTGGCGACAGCGTATGATGCCTGGTTTGAAGAGGTGGGAAAACTTATCTTTGCCACAGAGGTCAAAGCTCTGCAGGACGTGCTACCACTACTGCCTAAACCATGGCTTGAAGTAGGAGTGGGCAGTGGGCGTTTTGCTCAAGCCTTGGATATAGAGACCGGGATAGACCCATCAGTTAAGCTCCTGGAAATGGCACAAAGACGGGGAATAACAGTGTTTCAGGCCAGGGGCGAAGAGCGATTCTTCAACGAGGAAACTTTCGGGACAGTGTTCCTCGTTGTAACGCTCTGCTTTGTTGATTCGCCGATGGCAGTGCTGCAAGAGGCGTGCCGTATCTTGAAGCCGGAAGGTAAGATAGTGCTAGGTCTGGTATTGCGGGAAAGCCCCTGGGGCAAGTTCTACCAGTTAAAGAAAATGGAGGGGCACCGTTTCTATAAGCACGCTACTTTCTACAGCTATCAGGAAGTAGAAAGGTTGCTCATGGATTCAGGGTTCACTATTGAGAAGGTCGTTTCCACACTCTTTCAGAAGCCCGGGGAGGTGAAGGAAATGGAAGCTCCAAGAGAAGGGTTTTTGGCTAATGCGGGCTTCACTGTAATTATGGCGAAGAAAAGACCCTATTCTGAGGAAAGGTAGCAATCTAAAAGCTGAGATGTCCATTGTCTATGGTCCGGTGCCGTCATGGCGTCTGGGCAGGTCGTTGGGTATAGACCTGCTGTCCACAAAGGGCAAAACCTGCTCCTTTGATTGCGTCTACTGTCAGCTCGGCAGAACGGTTAATCCCCTCACCGAGCGTAAACAGTTCGTCAGCCTGAGTGAACTTACGGCAGAGCTAGAGAGGGTAAAGGGTGTGCCTGCTGACTATGCTACCTTTTCGGGCGTCGGCGAGCCAACTCTAGCTTCTAACCTTGATGGGGCAATCGCACTGGTAAAGTCCGTGTTGAGGCTACCTGTGGCCGTGCTCACCAACTCTTCACTGATGACGAGAAAGGATGTACGCCGCGACCTCGGTTTAGCTGACGTGGTGGTAGTGAAGTTAGACGCTCCAAATGAAGAGCTTTTTCGCCAAATCAACCGGCCCATTGCGAAATGCACGCTTGGTGAAATTATCCAGGCTATCAGGCTTTTTAGAGGGAAGCATCAAGGGAAGCTGGTTCTTCAGATGATGTTTATTAAAGCAAACTGGAGCTATGCCCAGGAGTTGTCAAGGATAGCCGAAGAGCTTTCACCCGACGAGGTACAGATTAATACACCCCTGCGCCCTTGTGCTATTCAACCTTTAACCCCCGAAGATATCGGCGCCATAAAACGGGAATTCTTCAAGGTGAAGAGGGTAATGACCGTATATGAAGCATCTCGCCCAGAAGTTGTTCCATTAAACCTGAAGGAAACACTACGACGCAGACCTAGTCATCTGTAATAAGATTTGAGGTAGAATAAGATGGTCTTGATTCAGATATTAGTTGCGACTTTTGTTATCAGCCTGATTGCCTTTGTTGGAGTTTTGACTTTTATACTAAAGGAAGAGTGGCTGAAGAAGGCTCTGCTGATTCTGGTGGCACTTTCATCTGGGGCTTTGCTTGGGGGTGCCTTCTTGCATCTGATACCCGAGGCGGTTTCGGAGTTGGGTGGCAGCCTGAGCATATTTCTGTATCTGCTTCTTGGTTTTTGTTTGTTCTTCATACTGGAGCAGTTCCTTCACTGGCGTCATCAGCACGATGAGACTCACAGCGTCAAGCCTTTCACCTATCTGATTCTGGTCAGTGATAGCTTACACAATTTTATAGACGGGCTTGTTATCGCCGCCAGCTTTGTCGTCAGCTACCCGGTGGGCATTGCCACCACCTTGGCAGTAGCCTTGCATGAGATACCTCAGGAGCTCGATGACTTTGGAGCTCTGGTATATGGCGGGTTTGGCAGGAAACGAGCACTCGCTTTCAACTACGTATCAGCAATAACGGCAATAGTGGGCGGGGTTACTGGATATTTTGCCGCTTCAGTAATGAAGGCTTCTATTGTTTACCTTCTACCCTTTGCTGCCGGCAACTTCATCTATATTGCTGCTGCCGATCTAATCCCCGAAATCAAACACGCGGTAAACATTCGACGGTCGATAATACATTTTTGCGTCTTTCTGGCCGGTATAGGAGTTATGTTGCTGGTGAAGTTCATACATTGAATTGACAGGGAGGGAGGAGAATGGAGCTTCGTATTACTACCTTGAGTGAAAATACGGCAAACTACGGTTATCTTGCCGAGTGGGGGCTCAGCATCCTGATTGAGGTAGACGGCATGAGGATTCTGATGGACACCGGGCTGAGCTTCTCGGCAGTGCACAACGCCCAGCTAATGGGAATAGACCTGGCTACCATTGACCGAATAGTGCTCAGCCACGGCCATGCTGACCACACTGGAGGACTTCGTGAAGTGCTGAGAAGACGAGGAGAAGTGGAACTAATTGCTCACCCCGACATATGGGCTGCTAAGTATGTGCGGCGTGATGATGAAACGAAGGAGCAATATTGCGGAATACCCTTCTCACGGGAGGAACTGGAGAGTCGTGGCGCCCGTTTCACACAGGCAAGAGAGCCAGTTCATATCACCGACTCTATTATGACTACCGGTGAAATTCCCATGTTCTCAGGTTATGAAGAGATTGAGAACAACCTGTTCACCAAGGAAGGCGACGTGCTACTGCCGGATGAGCTGGCTGATGACCTTGCCTTGATTATTGATATTGGCTTTGGTCTGGTTGTTATTCTGGGTTGTGCTCATCGTGGCATAATCAACACCCTGCGCCAAGCCCAAAAGCTAACCGAGAAGGAACTGGTATATGCAGCCATCGGTGGTACCCACCTCTTTCGGGCGTCAGACGAGCGGATAAAACGCACCATCGCCGACCTGAGAGAAATGGGGATACAGAGGCTGGGCGTTTCTCACTGCACCGGCTTTCGTGCCTCGGCGAGACTAGCTCAAGAATTTGGTGATGCCTTCTTCCTTAACAATGCTGGGACCCGGTTTACCTTACCCTAGTCACAACGGAGATGTCAAATGCTCAAGATTGAGTTGGTTCCAGACCTTGACCACTGTATCGAGACGGTGACTAAAAGAGAATATGACGAAACGCTGAGATGCTTGCTGGCAACCCCAGAGGGAGACCAAGAACTGGAAAAGAGACTGGAACTTCTGAGCATCTTCTTGGAGATGATAGACTTCAGGAAGCTTCGCCGCGAGTCAGAAAAGTACCTTGTAGAAGGAAGAAAGGTGAAATTTGTCTTCCATCTGGAGGGGCGAACTCCGAAGTATGAGATGATAACAACGTAGGCAAGTGGTCAGAAATTATGGCGATGAAGTGGGGATTATCCGATTTCATAGCGCACTTACGGTCATCTAGGTACTCTCAATCGGCACCTCGTACCCCACTGCCCGCAGCATTTCGAGGAGCTTCTTTCTTTTCTCTTCAAACCGACTGCTGAATAAAGGTGAGCAGCGGGAGATTTGCACCTCCTGCTGTACGACCTTGGTGGCAAAGGCTAGACAGGTCATCTCCCCACATTCCCTGCAATTGGTGCCCGGCAGTAACTTGAACACATCCAGATACCTAAGCTCTCCACCCTTCTTGTAGCACGGCTGAATGTTTTGCCGGTTGTCATACGTGTTATTAATCAGAGCTTTTAGCTCATCCAGAACTCCTTTTGCCTCCTCCCTGTCACGGAGCCTGGTCACCGTTATCTTACGGGGGTAAAGCGCTATGCCTTTTCCTTGACGCCTGAATGTCAGGGTCTTG
The DNA here is from genome assembly GCA_013388845.1 of Chloroflexota bacterium. Taxonomy (GTDB): domain Bacteria; phylum Chloroflexota; class Dehalococcoidia; order GIF9; family AB-539-J10; genus RBG-13-51-36. The sequence continues at coordinate 4,452 of JACAEN010000027.1, forward strand.
ATGTTGTCATCATAGGTACAAGCCCTGATTACTGAGGCGAGATAGGGCAAAACCTCACCGATGTCCTCAGAGAGAAGAGCCACGGTATTTATAGTCTCAGCCATCGGATTACACTCAGGCAGCACGGTCTCAAAGCTATAGTTCTTCAGCAACATAACCTCACCCCTCGTTGTCATTCCAACTCATTCAGGAGTTTTGTCACCCTCTTCTTTATCTCGTCTCGAATCTTTCTGACCTGCTCAAGCGTTTTTCCTTTTGGGTCTTCCAGCGCCCAGTCTTCTGTCTCGATGAAGCTTGCTGGACAGAGCGCTTCTGCTTCGGCACCGCAACCCATGGTAATCATCTTGCCTGCCTTTTCCACCATATCTATGGTGAGCACCTTTGGTCTGTTTTTGCTGATGTCGATGCCTACCTCGCGCATCGCCTCAATGACCACCGGATTTACCTTATCAGCCGGCTGAGTGCCTGCCGAATATGCTTGTGCTTTGCCTTTGGCCAGATGATTGAGGAAGGCCTCCGCCATCTGGCTTCGGCCTGAGTTGTGAACGCAGACGAAGAGGATGGCCTTTGTCTTATCTCTCATCCGCTAACCCCTAGTGGCTTTGCCAGTGATTCCCTCGTGCGCCGAATAATAAGCCCAATCTCCTCTAGGGCTAGCTTGAACTCATGGGTTTTGCTGATGCCCTCATCGGTCACGCAGATCCAGTCAGTAACCGTCAGTCCGGCGTGCTCGATTGTCTTCCTAGCACAAGCCACCGTGCAACCATCAATAGCCACTACCCTTCTTGCTGCTCTCGTGGTATCAAGCATGACGCTTTCATGGGCACCGATCCCGGCCAGACAGTACATTTTTCCCACGTTGCCTTCAGTTAGCTGAACAGCCACCTGGTTAGCAATTTGACCGCAGTTAGAGCCTCCCGAACAGGGGAATAATAGCACTTCACTTGCTTCACAAGTGCATTCCTCTACCATATTTATCTCCTTTGATGCTATTTTCTTTCCTCAATCCACTTTTTCATCTCTTGTGTGTTGGGGATTCTGCCCTCGCATACCTTCACCCCGTCGATGAACACCGCAGGTGTAATTATTACTCCTCTGGCGCTGATCTGTTTCACATCCTTAATCTCGGTGACCACCGCATCTTTGCCTAGCTTCATACCCAGTTCTTTGAGTGCCTGAATCGCGTTCTTTTCAGTTGCCTGGCACCTGGGACAGCCCGGCCCGCAAACCTCGATAATCATTTTGGTAACACCTCCTAACTATTTCTTAGCCTAAGATAGAGCCGGCAATCCAGCCGACGAGCGTCCCCAGTACTATAATCGTGGGAACATAGACCAACGCTTTCTTGACGCCAAAGACTTTTGCAATCGCCAGCCAGTTGGGTAAACTAATACCCGGACCAGTGAGGAGTAGTGCCAAAGCTGGCCCTTTACCCATCCCCAAATTCATCAGGGTGTGCACAAAAGGCGCTTCGGTCATAGTGGCAAAGTAGGTAATTGCCCCAATCATGGTAGCCACGAATGACTGCCGTAACCCAGCGCCGCCTAGCCACGTCTCAATCCATTCACGAGGTAGTAGAGCGCCGATTATCCCGACAATGAAAACTCCGGCCAGCAGCAGAGGAAAGATGGTGCGTACAAACCACCATGTTTCCTTAAGCCATTCCCTAATCTTCTCCGCGTCAATCATTTTCCAGGCATAGATGCTTACCACAGCCAAACCTACCGCCCAGACCACCACTTTCTGCCAGTAAGGCCCATGCGTTACTATGTAGTTTGGTGCCAAGAGCCAAGCGACCAATAGCACGAGCAAGGCCACGCCCTTTTTACTCATCAGGGGGCCGCTACTCATCTGGATAGTGGAAACGCGGTTGTTTTCCTCTCGATAGAAAGCATAAGCCATGACCAGCCCCACAACAAAGCTCATAAGCAGGGCGCTAACAATTCTGGCGACCACCATCTGAGCACCGATAATCTGGCCAGTGTAAATCAGGGCTAGGATATTGGCTGCCGGGGCTACCCAAAGTATGATGAAAGCAGCACCGATGCCAGCACCGCCGTGGTAGATGCCGCTGGAGACGGGGATAACAGTGCAGGAGCAAGCGGCGACAAAGAAGCTGCCGCCGGCAGCAATGCCAAACGAGGATATTTTTCGGGCGGCGGCACCGAGATAGCCGATAATCGCCCCTCGCGAGACGAAGGTTACTATCCCCCCTGCCAGTAGAAAAGCCGGAATGAGGCAGGTAAGTACGTGCAGCGCAATGTAGTCTTTCAAAGCATTAAGCCCACCCAATAGAGCACCAACAACAAGTGGCATAAACTTTATCCCTTTCTCAGCACATGTAGTGCCAAGGATTAGCGTCCTTTATTCTCGGTACGCATCCTCTCTACGTAGCTGGGGCCCAGTCGCTCTGCATTCCGCAAGCGCTCGCGATCCTGCTCCGCGACCTTGTTGCCACGCAGTCCTCCGGTAACGGCTTCCACCAGTAGTGACATATAGTCCCTCATTCCCTCTTTATCCAGAGAGTAGAGCGACCATAGGCCGTCCTTCCTGAGCCTGAGGAAACCGGCGTCGTAAAGAGAACTCAAGTGACGAGAAGCCTTTGATTGTGAGATGTCCAGCACCTGCATTACCTCGCAGACGCAGCATTCACGTTCAAGCAGCAAATTGATGATGCGGATTTTAGTATCGTCTGCTAGCGCCTTAAAGGCCTTAACCATATCTCTCATGGCTCAACTCCTTATATGCATATTGCTGCATCTATGCATATAATACTCTACCATAATGACCTTGTCAATTGCGGGGGTTTACGATTACGCCGGGGAAGGTTGTCAGATTCTTCTCGGCATGGTTCTCTGGTGCAGCTTCATAGCTACCAGAAGAAACAGGGCAGTAAACGCAATAAGAACACCAAAGTCAAGAGCCAGCGGCAGGTGTCCCCGATTCTGAATACAGCTTCGGGCAATATCGGTGAAGTAGGTGAGGGGCGAGATATAGGATATCGCCTGTCCCCAGGCGGGTAACTCGTCCAGAGGGATGAAGATGCCGCTGATGAAGACCACTGGGAACTTGACCACCGAGGCAATCATGTTGACTGTAGCCGGCAGGTTGGTGGGTGGTATGGAGAAGACATTACCCAGCGAGGCAAAGCAGAGGGCAGCCAGTATAACAGCAAGAGCGAAGATGACCGGGCCGGATACGCTTACTCCTAGGACGAGGCCAATGACGATAGGAACGAGTGAGATAGCCGTTCCAAAGGCAAACGAAGCAAGGACACCCCCAGCAATAATGGTCTCGAGCCTTACCGGGCAGGACATCAGACGTTCCAGCGTTCTCGCCTGTGCTTCCCAGGGCACCACTATCGGTGAAATTGAAGTTGCCGTGAAGAATAAAATCATCCCTAGCAGACCGGGTATCATAAAGTCAACCGACATATGCCGGCCGATGGTGAAGGAGAGGAATAGAAAAACAGGGAAAAGGACGCCAAAGATTATTACCGGTCCCTTGGAATAGTAGATACGTATATCCTTCCGCGCTATTGCTACCGAGCGGCGCATCTGCTGCCACACTAAAGCTGTCTCAGGCATGCTTGACCTCTTTCTCGGTTAACGCTACAAAGGCATCCTCCAGGGAGGGAGCCAATATGTTGAGCGACACTATCTTGAGCCCGACAGTACACGTGTGGTTGACCAGCCCCACCACCAGTTCCCCAGGGCTTTCAGTATAGAGGCGGTACTTATCGCCGACTTTTTGTACTTCATTCACACTGGGAAGCCGAGCGAGAGTCTCTGGGTTTACGCTGTCAGAAAAGCTGATTTCAACCGAGTGCCGACCGCAAGTAGCCATCCTGAGCCTCTCCGGGGCATCTATGGCGACCATTTTCCCTTTGTTGATGATAGCTACCCGGTCACAGAGCTGGTTGGCTTCATCCATGTCATGGGTGGTGAGAAAGATGGTCTTTCCTCCGGCATTAAGGCTGCGCAACATGTCTTTGATCAGGCGGGCACTCTGTACATCTAAGCCAGAGGTTGGCTCATCCAGAAATAGTATTTGAGGGTCGCTGATAAGCGCCATTCCCAGAATCAGGCGCTGTTTCATCCCCTTGGAATACGTCTTGACCGGGCTCTCCCGCCGCTCCAGAAGACCAAGAGCCCTCAACAGGCTTTCGCTCCTCTCCTTCGCCTCACCGGAAGCGACACCATAAAGCTCAGCCATCAGCATCAGGTTGTCTTAGCCCGAAAGGTCATTGTAGGCGTTGGCCATCTCCGGCACAACGCCGCCTATTTGTTTAGCCTTCAGGCTACCGGCTCGGAAGCCCATTACCAGGGCATTGCCGCTATCAGCTTTGACGACCCCGGTGAGTATCCGCACCGTGGTCGTCTTACCGGCACCATTGGGGCCGAGAAAACCAAAGAACTCGCCTTTTCTCACTTCAAAGCTGACGCCATCAATAGCAACAAGCCCATCATAACGCTTAGTGAGATTTCGCACCTCGATTGCAGCGCTGTCAACCGACATCCTAAGTCTCTTTCCTTACCTCAGCGAGTCTTTCCTCAACACCTTTGGCTTCCGCCTTCAGCTGTTTCAGGTACTCCTCAAGCTCTTCAATGACTTCTTCCCTAGTGGGAAAGCGCCGCGGCACAAACCCGGGGCTACAGACACAGCCCCAGTGGTGATGCCAGCCATGATGAGGTGAGTGATGGAAATGTCGTTCACAGCCATAATCAGGATGATGACACATCTTCTTCCCTCCTATCTGGACAATATTCTCGGCACGATTGCTCTTCGCTCGGTTTCTCCATGCTCAGAGCTGACAACGCGAGCTCGCGGCATTTCTCCAGCATATCTTGGTTGACGAAGTAGTGGATGTGGTAGCCCCGTCTCTCGCCCTTCACTAGCCCGATGGCTCTCAGCACCCGCAGGTGCTGGGAAACAGCGGACTGGGTCACCCCCAGAAGGGCCGCCAGGGCGTTGACACAGAGGGCGTCCGGGTCACGCTGGCGGCAGAGTAGCTTCACCAGCCTAAGGCGGGTGGGGTCGGCCAGTGCGCCGAAGACCGCCGCTTGCTCATCCGCGTTTTCCTGAATCTTCTCTCGGGTCTCCATTGAGATTATAAGTCCTCGCTAATATACTTATATTATCCTTTCAGAGTGCAAATGTCAAGGCAGAAATTTCAGCTGCGCATTAAGGACTTTGAGTTCAATCTTCGCGAGCTTGCCGCTTCAATCGTCTTGATTGCTGTGGCGGTTCACCACGCGATGAGGTCACAAAACAAGTGCAATCCGTGACTCCGTGAAAGGGAGCCTTATCCGATACTGTGATGCGTTTCGTGTTTACGAATCAACTCAGGTACAAGCCAGCAACCTGGGTCGGTCGCCATCATGTCACCAGTTTCCTCATAAGCCCTGCCTCGGCAACCAGAACAGGTCATTTTGTAGGAGCACTCCCCACATTCGCCTTTTAGTAGTTCTCTCCGACGTAGCTGAGCCAGCGCGGGCGAGTTTTCCCAAATAGAAACTATGCTCTTCTCTCTAATATTGCCGAGGTTGACTTGAAGCAACATGCACGGATTTACTTCCCCGTTGCACTGAACCATGACGTAGCCCATCGGCATGCCTGCTGCACAACCCCTGCCATAATAAGGAACTCTTCTGAGCATCTCCGGCGCAAAGTGCTTGGGTTTGATCTGTTTCTCTTGCAGCAAAAGAGGGTACATGGGGCAGCCTGGCACCCTGATAACGATGGGGCAGTCCTCCTGAGACTGCGCAAGCCACTCCATGGCCTGTCTTCTCTCATCGTTGCTCAAGACCTGCTCCTTACACTCGTCCTTGGCTCGTCCGGCTACCACCAGGTCAAAGAATTCAGCAGCATCGGCTCTACAGTCCACAGCCATGCGGAGCAAGTTCTCCAACTGGGATAAGGTTTCCTTTCTGACGACAGTATTGAATTGGAAAGGAAGTCGGGTGTTCCTGCATGCCTCTACTCCGTTCAAGGTCTGA
>JACAEN010000037.1 GCA_013388845.1 Chloroflexota bacterium
AAATGATAGTGATTATCCTGATTGCCATCAAATCTACTGAAGTTGCCGCCCAAATCTATCTCTAAAATCTTTCCTGCTTCCCGCAATAATTTTAGGTTACGATAAACCGTCCCCAGGCTAATATTGGGAATGTCTTTTCTCCCCTCTTCATATATCCAGTCAGCTGTAGGGTGGCAGGTTGTGTTTCTTAAGACCCTGAGAATAGCTTCTCTCTGTTTAGTTTTCCTTGGCATTTATTGATAACAATAACTATTATTATATAGTAAACTTTTCCCAACATTTTGTCAACAGGGTCTATTTAGACATTGATTACTAACATTCACTTGTCATCTCTGAGCGGAGCAAAGAATGACAAATAAAATAAATGTTATTAAATGGCCTCTTTATCGAAAGCTGCCCCGCTCAATACTTTACCGAGCGGTTTGACTTTGCTTAATGATACAGTGGAGCCGAATTATTCGTCAGGCAAGGGTTCATTGCGAGCTACGACATTGTCGGGAAAAGTCGGAACAAACCCAAATATCGATCACGATTTATTGTAAATAAATAGAAGCTGTTATAATGGAAGCCTCCCAAACGGGCAAAGGGCCAATAGAATAATCAAGAGAGAGGTTAAATATGACGATAAATTTTGAATCTGAAAAACTAACTTTGAGATTCTGGCGTCTGCTGTATCAAACTTACACCCTCTTTAAGAGGTGTGAGGACCAAATATTTGGTGAATACAAGCTTACTACGGAGCAGTTTGCAGTGCTTGTGGCTATGGCATACCTTGGTGAGCCTTCGATGCCGAGTGACATAGCCCGTTGGTTAGAACGTAGCACGAACAGCGTCAGTATGTTAGTTGACCGCATGGTCAAAGCTGGTCTGGTCAGGAGGGTAAGAGACAGACGTGACCGCAGGGCAGTACAGCTGTTTATGACCAGCAAAGCGGAGAACGCCCTTAAACCGGCAACTGTAGCCGGCTTGGAGTTTACACGGAAAATACTGTCGTCACTTTCATCTGAAGACAGGCTTACCCTTGTCAATCTGCTGGAAATGGTGAAAAACAAGACACTTGATTATCTCAATTCTGGAATGGATATAGAAGAAGTGAAGAGAAATGAGCTTGAGCAACAGGCCAATATAAGGAAATGGCTGCTCAAGTACACTTCACCTGCCACTCCTGAAGCCAAACGTCAGGGCAGTGAGAAGAGAAAGACCATACGATAAAGATAGTTAACTTTACTTATGCTAGCTGGCGTAGAGCGGCCACAGGATTTGCAATAATCTCGGTGGGGCTGGTGTGGGCGGAGATTGCTCCGTCCCGATAAATCGGGGTTCATCGGGGTTCCTCGCAATGACAAACAAGAGTATCCTCACATCTTTTCTGGGGCGGCCATGCCCATGAGGCTAAGGACTTTAGCCAGGGCAATCTGAGTTGCCTTGACCAGCTTGAGGCGAGTCTTAGTTAGTGCTTCATCCTTAGAAACAACACGGCATTGCTTATAGAAGCTATGAAACACTGTGGCTAAATCCTGCGCATAGTAAGGCAAGTGGTGAGGTTCCAGGGTAGCTGCTACCCGTTCTATTATTTCCGGGAGGAGTATTACTTGCCGAATCAAAGTTAACTCCGGTTCGGTGGTAAGCAAAGAAACATCGCCCTGACTGTAGTCTCCAACTCTTTGCGCAGCCAAGCGAAGAATGCTGGCAATGCGAGCGTGAGCATATTGAACATAATACACTGGGTTGTCTGCTGACTGTTTCTTAGCCAGCTCCAGGTCGAAGTCCATCTGGCCATCAGCAGAGCGGGAGAGGAAGAAGAAGCGGCAAGCATCTGAGCCTACTTCGTCTATCACCTCCTTCAGGGTAATAATATCGCCGCTGCGCTTAGATACTTTAACTATCTCCTCGCCACGCCGCAGGGTGACTAACTGGCAGATTATCACCTTAAGCCGCTCCGGGTCGTATCCTAAGGCCTTGAGCACAGCTTTCATTCGGGGGACGTGCCCCTGATGGTCAGCCCCCCAGATATCAATGACCCAATCAAATCTCCGTTCCACAAACTTGTTGTAATGGTAGGCAATATCAGAGGCAAAATAGGTGGGAGAACCATCGCTGCGCACCAGAACATTGTCCTTATCTTCACCCAAAGAGCTTGATTCAAACCAGGTGGCATTTTCCTTTTTAGCAATATAGCCACCGCTTTGGAGCAGTTCCATAGCTTTGTCATATTGCCCGCCTTGATAAAGGCTTCTTTCTGAGAACCAGTTGTCAAAATCAACATTCAGTAGCTCGAGGTCTTGTTTAATTCTCTGCAACATCTTGGCAACTCCAATCTCCGCTAGTTGCGAAGTTGCTTCACTCTCGGGCAATAATAAAAATCTATCGCCCTGCTCCTGCATTATTTCTTTGGCCAAGTCAATCGTGTAATTACCGAGGTAGCCATCTGAGGGCATAGCAGCTTCCTTATCCAAGCATTGCTGGTAACGAGCATACAGAGAACGGCCAAAGTTATCTATCTGATTACCCATGTCATTTATGTAATATTCTTTTTCTACCGCATAGCCAGAGGCAGTAAGCACATTGGCTAAAGTACTGCCTAAAACCGCGCCGCGGCCATGACCCACATGCAGAGGTCCTGTGGGATTGACACTAACAAATTCCAGTTGGACTCGCTTGCCTTTGCCGAGGTCAATATCGCCGTAAGATTCACCGGCAGCTAGGACTGATTCCACTTGTGTGCTCAGCCAATCTTTCCGCAAGCTGAAATTAATGAAGCCTGGCGCAGCAATCCAAACCTTGTCAATCTCCGGCGGCAATACTATGTGCTCACAGATTTTCTCCGCAATAGCCATGGGCGACATCCTCATAGCCCGAGCCAGCTTCAAAGGGAGGCCCGAAGCAAAATCCCCATGTTCGGGATTCTGAGGATGTTCTATAGGTAACTCGGGTAGAGCGGCTGAAGGAAGAGCACCTTGCTGCTGTGCCTCCAATACAGCTTGCTGTAAACATTTAGTTAGTTCTTTTTTGAGCGTAATCAACTCCATTCAGCACCTTTGGACCACACTTGGTTCAATTGTTGACGTAATGGTTGATGTTCAGGCTCTTTCAAACCAGGATCGCTCTGGAACAGAGTTATTGCCTCCCTTCTGGCTAACTCCAGACTGCGTAAATCCGATAGCTTAGCCAGTTTAAGGTCAGGCAAGCCGCTCTGCTGGGTGCCGAAAAATTCTCCGGGGCCTCGCAGCTCTAGGTCTTTTTCAGCTAAGGCGAAGCCATCATGAACCTTCTCCATCAGCCTGAGGCGCTCCCTGGCTTCAGGTGAAAGCTTCTCCGGAATGAGCAAGCAATAGCCCTGTTCTTTGTCTCGCCCCACCCGCCCCCTAAACTGGTGAAGCTGAGATAAGCCAAAACGTTCCGCTCCCTCTATCATCATGACAGAGGCTCTCGGTACGTCAATGCCCACCTCCACTACCGAGGTGGATACCAGAATATCGAGCTCCCCGTCTCGGAAACGGCGCATTACCTCCTCTTTCTCGCTACCAGGCATTTGGCCATGGAGTAATCCTAATTTTAATTCCGGGAAAACCTCCCGGGATAGTCGCTCATATTCCGTTGTGGCGGCTTTGGCCTCCAGGATTTCAGATTCCTCAATTAAGGGGCAGATGATGAAAGCTTGCCGACCATTGCTGACCTGACGACGGAGGAAGCTATAAGCTTTTTCCCTATCTCCCGGCTCGAGACATTTTGTTTGCACTACCTGTCGTCCTGGGGGCAACTCTTCAATAACCGAAAGGTCAAGATCCCCATAGAGCGTCAGCGCCATGGTTCGGGGAATAGGCGTGGCTGTCATTACCAGCACGTGAGGGTTGAACCCCTTCTGCCGCAGGGCGGAGCGTTGTAATACGCCGAAGCGGTGTTGCTCATCTATCACTGCTAACCCTAATTTGTTAAACTCTACCTCCTTTTGAATTAGGGCATGAGTGCCGACAACAATGTCAACTTTACCCTGCTTAATTCCACTGTGCAACTTTTCCTTTTCATTGTTGCTGAGGCTCCCGATGAGCAAAGCTATGGTCAGCGGCCGGGCAAGAAAGCCTGTGTAGTGTCTCACAATTCCTTCGTCCAGCTCAGAACTCTGCTCTCGGGTACTCGCCTGGGATAGGTAAGTACAGATATTGGTGTAATGTTGCTCAGCCAAAACCTCAGTGGGCGCCATTAATGCCGCCTGGTAATCGTTGGCCCCAGCTACTAAGAGAGCCAGGGTCGCAATTACGGTTTTGCCACTCCCTACCTCTCCCTGCAGAAGGCGCGACATAGCTTTTGGTTGCTTCAGGTCAGTTAAAATTTCCTGCAAGACTCGCTCCTGCGCTCGGGTCAAGGTGAAAGGCAAGCACTGTAAAAATCTGCTGATAACTTCCTGGCTTATATGAAAGGCATTGCCTGGTTGCCCTTCCTGCCAATCTCTTTTTCTAGCCAGCACACCTAATTGAAGAAGAAATAGCTCATCGAAGGATAATCTACTTCTTGCCCTTCCCGCCATTGTCTGGTCATCTGGGTAGTGAATCTGGGCGATGGCGGTGGGGAGGTCTAACAATTGACAGCGGGTTTTAATCTCTGAAGGTAGGAAATCGCTCAATTGCCAAGCAAAGCCATCGACAGCCTCCTTGGTCCACTTCCTTACCTGCCTGGGATACAGACCCTGAGTGAGGGGGTAGACGGGAACCAGACGCCCGGTGTGAATTAATTCTTTATCCCCCAGCAGTTCCCATTCGGGGGATTCGAATACTTTTTGTCCTTTGAACAGGCTCACCGTACCGCTAATTACTACTCTGGCGTTAGTACGGAAACTTTTTGCCAGGTACGGTTGATTAAACCAGACCACTCTGATATTTCCTGTTTTGTCGCCGACAATTGCTTCCGTGCCTCGCCGGTTACCCAAAGTGACTACTCTAGCTTGCCAGATTGTCCCCATGATAGTTTGCTCTTCCCCCTCTACGAGTTCCGAGATAGGTTTTATTCGGCTGTAATCGACATAACGTCTGGGGAAGAAATACAGCAAATCGCGCACTGTTTTGACATTGAGCTTAGCGAATTTATTAGCTACACTGGCAGCGATGCCTTTAATAACAGTTATCGGCGAGTCCAGTCCCTCTCTTCGCTTCCGGCGGGGAAGCCCAATTACTGCTGTTTGACTGCTGACTACCGACGGCTGACAGCTTTCAGTCGCTTTTTCCAGCTTATCCAGCCAGACAAAGATACTTGCTATCCATCTCTTGCGCTCATCCATGCTGTAAGAGCTGTAACTGGACTTGGCTAAGTGAAGTTCATCAAAGCCGATTAAAAGCTGCGGGTCGTTGATGCTCTGCCTGATTTGCCCGGCTTGTTTGTGAAGATATTTATCCAGGCCGCCGATTACCGCCTTATCGGTGTAACCCTTCCGGCATTCCAGTTCAAGAACGTTTCGTAGCGAATTAATGCCTATCACTTTCTATTCTGCTTCAAGGACGGCAACAGCCAGGACATGAGGACCAACATGAGTTCCCACCACCGGGCTAACCTTGGAACGATAGATGCGCTCTGGAGGAACCACATGCTTAAGGCGCTCGGCTAATATCTCTAAATCATCGGAGGTAGTGGCATCCTCAATAGCCAGGGCTTCTACCCGGCTGAAACCCTTAACAAAATTTACCAAAAAATCCATAGCTTGAGTTCGGTTGCGTGAGCGAGCGATAGGAAAAGCCTGACCATCCTTTATTCCCAGGACCGGATTCACTTTCAGTAAACTGCCCAGAAAGGCTTGCGCCTTACCAATACGTCCACCCCGTCTCAAATATTCCAGGGTATCGAAGGTCATTCGTATATGAACCCTGGGAATTGCCTTTCTAACCCCCTCAGTAATCTGGTCCAAACTAGCCCCTACTTTAGCCATCTGAGCTGCTAAGATAACCAAAAGCATTTGTGCGCCTGCTCCTTGCTGGGAGTCAATGACTTCAATGCGGCAATCCTTTTTGACCATAGCTTTGCCTTGTAGCGCTGCAACATAAGTGGCGCTGAACTTTTCCGAAAGAGTTATGGTCAGGATTTCCTTTGTTTCGTCTGCTAATTTGGTGAAAACCTGGGCGAAATCAGCCGGAGTGGCGGTTGATGTCGTTGGGGCAATTTTGCTTGTTTCCAGCTTACGGTAGAACTCCTCTGTACCCAAGTCAACATTATCCCGATAGGCTTCATTGCCGAAATTAACGTACAGCGGCACCACACTAATCCCCAGCTCCTGGGCTAACTGCGGCGTAATATCAGAACAACTATCGGTTACAACCTTAACCATTATCCTTTGTGCCTCAAAAGCCAGATTTGGAGAACAAAGTTATTCCAGAGAAATTATATAACTATAATGGGGCTGCCCACCATAAACCACCTCGACTTCAGTGTGGTATCGGTCACGAATTTCCTGGGCTATCTCTTGAGCCGCAGCATCCTTGGTGTCGACACCGTAATAAATAGTGACTATCCCCGCCTTTTCAGCTCCGGCCTTGCCTAGAGCTTCCAGAACAACATCCCTTGCTTTGTCAGCCCTGGCTATCAAAGCTTCGTCGTTCAGAATAGCAATGAATTGCCCTTTCTTAATTTCCAGGCCATCGAGACGAGTTCCACGCGCAGCTCTGGTGACCTCTATAGTCTTGACTTTGCTTGCCGCTTCCTTCATCGCCTGAGCATTCTGCTCCAGGTCCATGTCATAATTGAAAGCCAAGAATGCCGCTATACCTTGAGGGATATTCCTGGTCGGAATCACCTTCACCTTCTTCGAGGTTAAGGACTGCACCTGGGAAGCAGCGGACACGATGTTTTTATTGTTAGGCAACAAAATAATGTTGTCCGAGGGTGCTAATTCCACAGCTTGCAAGAGTTCACGAACGCTGGGATTCATCGTTTGCCCACCTGGGACAATGATTACGTTACCTAGACTATGGAGTAGCTTGAAAAAACCGTCCCCAGTGGCTACTGCAATTAGAGCAATATCCACTTGCGGCATTCTCTCCCTCTGCATTTTGATGAATTCTGCATACTGGTCATCCATATTGTTGATAGTTATCTGATGCAGTTTGCCCAACCTTGTAGCATATCTAAGGATTTCACCAGGCTCGAAGCTATGGATATGAACTCTGACCAGAGTATCATCGCCAGTAACTATCAAAGATTGCCCCTTCTTTTTGAGGTCCTTTTCGATTTTGCCTAAATCAAGCTTCTGCCCCTCCAGGATGAAATTTGTGCAATACCCATGAGGCGTCTCCAATCGGGTCGGCATCTGAACAGTCCTGGTAACTAATTCTGTCTCGGCAACAACCAGGCGAGGCTTCCGATACTGTATCTTTTGTGATTCTCCCTTGAGAAATTGCAGGGCACCTTCCAGCAAAATGTACAAGCCCTGCCCGCCAGCATCCACCACCCCAGCTTCCTTTAACACTGGCAATAAGTTGGGTGTTCGAGCCACCGACTCCTCAGCCGATTTCACTGCGGCTTCCAATACCGAGACTAAAGTATCATCATTCTTAACGGCCTCTTGGGCAGCTTTAGATGCGTCTTTGAGCACCGTCAGGATAGTCCCCTCAACAGGATTGACAATCCCTTTGTAAGCAGTTTGTGATGCTCCAGCCAGAGCCTTGGCAAAATCCTCGCCGTTGAAATGAGTCTTGCCCTCCAGCCCTTTAGCCAAACCACGCCAGAATTGAGATAAGATAACTCCGGAATTGCCACGCGCTCCCATTAAAGCACCGTGAGCCATGGATTTGGCTACTGACCAGACGCGGTTATCCGAATTGAGCTTGGCCTCTTCCAAGGCAAACTTCATAGTGAGCACCATATTGGTCCCGGTATCACCATCAGGAACAGGGAAAACATTTATGGCATTGATATCAGGGGCACTTTTTTCCAGCCAGGCAGTTCCCGCGGTAAACATCTCCCTCAGAGTTTGACCATCGGCTAAATCACTTTTCATTCTACCCCTTCACCTAGGCTGACAATTGTGTTATCATTGACGAAATCCTGACATAAAAGAGAAGTTTCTATGAAGTGCGAGATTTGCGGTAAACAAGCTAAATTTGGGCGTAGTGTCAGCCATTCCAAACAACATACCCCCCGACGCTGGCTGCCTAACATTCACCGGACTACGATTATAGTAGAAGGAAAGAAAAGAAAAATCAACATCTGCACCAGATGCCTCCGCACCCAATACAAAGCCGCCCGCTAGCGTAAGCCCACTGACTAAATTCTAAATACTAATTCCTAAGCTCTAAACAAATCCAAATATCAAAATCCAAAGCTCTAAACTGTTTTGGTCATTGGTATTTTGTCCGTTGATATTGTTCTGGATTTCGTGCTTGGAATTTAGGATTTCTGTAACGTCGCTTCCCTGAGTCTCTGCATCGCCCGGCTTATCCCTTCCTTAGCCCGGAATATGCTGTCCCCCGCCACCAGAACATTAGCGCCAGCCTTGACTATGTCCGGGGCGTTATCCACATTGATTCCCCCGTCGACTTCGAGCTCGGCACTCAATCCTCTATCATCAAGTGTTTTGCGCATATTGGCTATCTTGGGCAGCGTTTCCCATATAAAAGACTGCCCGCCGAAGCCCGGATTAACGCTCATAACGAGGACCAAGTCCACATGGGGCAGAAATTCCTCTACTGCCACGAGAGGAGTAGCTGGATTCAAGGATACTCCAGCCTTGACCCCCAGTTTCTTTATTAACTTAATCGTGCTCTGGAGACGGGGGCTGGCTTCCACATGCACGGTAATAATATCGGCGCCGGCGTGAACAAATTCGGAGATATACCGCTCGGGATGCTCTATCATCAAGTGCACATCCAGAGGTAAGCTGGTCACCGGGCGAATTGAAGCCACCACCGGAGCCCCAATCGTAATATTGGGCACAAAATGTCCGTCCATAACATCGACATGAATATAATCAGCCCCGGCCCTGGCAGTCTCCTCAATCTGCTCGCCCAGGCGAGCAAAATCAGCCGAGAGGATTGATGGCGCCAGCTTAATCATTTTCTGAGCAGCCTCTTCGCTCTTCTCAGCGCCTTTCCCACCTGTTGAGGCGAGGTGCCGCCGACAACATTTCGGGCAGCTACCGATGATTCCAGAGTTATCTTATAGACATCGCCGCCGAAAAGCGAAGAGAACTTACGGTATTCCTTCAAGCCCAGCCCTCGGAAATTCTTGTCTTTATTCATAGCGTATTCGCTGAGCTTCGCTACCACGCCGTGGGCTTTCCGAAACGGCAACCCTTTCTTCACCAAGTAGTCGGCCAGGTCCGTAGCCAGGATATAGTCCGTTTTCATCGCCTGAGAGATACGCTCGGTGTTAACCTTAATCGTCTTTACCATTCCGGCAAATACTGCCAGACTGGATTGCAACGTGTCCACAGTATCAAAAAGCCCTTCCTTATCCTCCTGCATATCCCGGTTATAGGCTAAAGGCAGAGACTTCATAGTGGTCAGAATGCCCATAAGGTTCCCGTATACTCGCCCGGTTTTCCCCCTGGTCAGCTCGGCGACATCGGGATTCTTTTTCTGGGGCATTATGCTGCTGCCCGTGGTAAAGGCTTCGCCAATCTCTATGAAGCCAAACTCGCTCGACGACCACAGGATAAGCTCCTCAGCCAATCGGGAAAGATGCATCATGGTGATGGCTGCTGCCGCTTGGTATTCTATGACGAAGTCTCTATCGGAAACGGCATCCAGGCTGTTCGTGCTTATCTTGCTGAACCCCAGCTCGCGGGCCACGAATTCCCGGTCTACAGGATAGGGAACGCCAGCTAAGGCACCACTGCCCAGGGGCAACACGTCGGTGCGCTTCAGACAATCCTGAAACCTCTCTTTATCTCGCTGAAACATCTCGAAATAAGCCAGCAAATGATGTGCCAGAAGGATCGGCTGAGCCTGTTGCAGGTGAGTATAGCCGGGCATGATGACGTCTTTGTTCGCCTCAGCTAGCGCCGCCAGCGCAACTTGCAGAGCTTTTATCTTATCAATGGTTTTCAATATTTCCTCCTTGACAAAGAGGCGCAAATCCAGGGCTATCTGGTCATTTCGGGAGCGGGCAGTGTGGAGCTTACCGGCCACATCGCCTATCTTTTCAAACAACGCCGCTTCGATGTTCATGTGTATATCCTCGAGCTCGGTCTTGAATTGGAACTTCCCTCGCTCAATTTCCTTCCGAATAGAGTTGAGCCCCTTGATTATACTTTTCGCCTCGCTCTTGGCTATTATCCCCTGCTTGGCCAGCATCCGGGCGTGAGCTATGCTGCCCTCGATGTCCTGGCGATATAGCCGCCGGTCAAAGGGAATAGATGCCACATAGCCCTGTGCTTGCTTTTCAGTTGCGCTCAGCTTTTCCGACGAGCCTTTCATAACCCTAATCGCTCCTGTTCGCCCTCAGGGGGCGAATCAACAAAATAGCTACAACAGCTATAGCATAGCATACCACAGACACCAATGCCGCGGCATTATAGTAACCAGTTGCTTCGCGGAGCCTAGCCCAGATCAAAGGTCCCCAGCCTCCAATCAAACCATAACCGAAGGTAAGTATGCCAAAGAGTGAGCCTACGTGAGCCCTGCCAAAGAGGTCGCCGAGCAATGGAACATAAAGAGAAACTTGCAGGCCCGTGCCTAGGCCAACACCGATGGAGAGCGCTATCAGGCCTGGCTGACTATGTACTCCCAGCCATCCGTAAAGCATCGCTGCCGTGGCGATCATGAGACCTATCGGCATGACACGGGTCTTGCCATATTTATCACCTAGCCAGCCGCCTGCTAGGCAGCCAAATATCCATGCCGCAGCCAGGGCTGTAGAAAAAATCCCTGCCCTCGCTTCCGGACAGCCCAGGTCGGTGCCCCAGGCTACTCCATGAGCCACGATGCCATTAAGACCGATGTTATACATAGAGTAGGAAGTAAACAGCAGCAAGAACTGTGGAGTTTTCAGAGCATGCTTTATATTCCAGGATACCTCCGCTGACGCCATGCAATCGACAGGGGATGGAGATTCTTCGCCATCAGGACACAGCCCCATAGACTCCGGGGTATCACGAATAATGAACAAGGCGCAGAGTATGATGACCGCACCGAAACAGATGCCCAGAATCAGTGAAGTATGACGCCAGCCTTGTGAAGCAGCTAGCCCCGTCATTACTGGCATCAATATGGAGTTGCCCACTGCCCAAGCGCTGCCGGTGATGCCGGCTACTACTCCCGCACGCTTTCTGAACCATTTCCGGGTTGTTGCCATCACGGGAACATAGTGAGTCATACCAACGGCCAGCGACAGGAACACTCCGTAATACAAGTAGAGTTGCCAGAGCAATCGTGTGGTGGAGAACAGCACCCAACCTATGATAACGATGGCGCCGCCCATTAGGAATGTCTTGCGACTTCCGATTCTATCAACGAGCGCACCAGAGAGCAGGACAAACAAGGCGTACAGCCAGATGGCAAGACTCTGGGCTAGGCTTATTGTTTCTCGTGCCCAGCCCAGTTCGGACATGATGAATGGCAGGAAAGCAGCCAAGTTGTATCTCCCTAGCCCGGCCACCGCATCTATCGCAAACAACCCCGCAACTATCCACCAACCATAGAATATGGGCTGCTTCTTCGTCAAAGCATTGTACCTACGCTACTCTCCGAGGTCCCGACTGTGCAGTTGGCCCCGGGCAGTGCACAGCGCATATGCTTGCACCACGTTTTCGTTGCCCTTGGGCGACCATCAACTTGAGTATGCTCGCGGGTTCAGCCTCGCTTTCAGCTATTATATCTTGTTTTCTCGGCAGTTTTAACAGGATGCGCTGATTCATATGATTAACGGCACTCCCCTTTTCCCTACCTTGTTGGTAGCACTCATGAAATTGCTGCCGCACCAGTATCCCAGTGTCTGGTGAATGCGGCGTTTTGGCTAAGCATTCTTTCTTGTCTTGCCTGTCACTAGCCTGTCTGAACTAGGTTCCAGCCCGCGCTAGTTGCCAGATACGCAAGAATCTGAGGTTTTTGGTTGTCCCGAGCACCAAGCGATGAACTCGATTTCGCCTTGGGCAATCTGGCTCACAACACACAAAAAGACAAAAACAACAAAAAGAGAGGTTTGCCCCGCCGCTTACCAAGGCTAAGCGTTAAGTGGAAGGCTCCTGCCAAAGCCATCTCAAGCCCGGCTGCGAAGTTTCCGGCACACTCCTTCGATCCGCGCCAACGCCTCGTCGATATCTGAGGACGAGACCATGCAGTGTGTAACTGCCCGGAACGGCCGCCCATCACGCAACCCTACCCTGACCCCTGTCTTCTCAAGGCTCTCGGCAAATTCGACAACAGATAGCTCCGGGGAAAGGCGGAACATTACGATATTAGTAGGTATTTCGTCTTGGGCGAGCGTTATCCCTTTGATTTGCGCCAACCCTTGCGCCAATCGTTTGGCGTTCGCGTGGTCTTCAGCCAGGCGCTCTATCATTGCCTCCAGTGCTACGATGCCAGCAGCTGCGATGATTCCTGCCTGCCGCATGCCACCACCCAGCATCTTACGAAACTTGCGGGCTCGCTCAATAAAATCCTTGCTGCCACACAGCAGGGACCCAACTGGTGCGCTCAGCCCTTTCGACAGACAAAACGAGACTGAATCCACATTCCTGGCTAATGCTGACGCTGGTACTCCCAGCGCAATCGCAGCATTGAAAATGCGAGCGCCATCCAGGTGCACCTTTAGCCCGCGCGCATGCGCCAGGTCACAGACCTCGTCTGTGTAGTCTGGGGTAAGGACTGCCCCGCCGCAGCGATTATGCGTGTTCTCAAGGCAGACCAACTTGGTTTCAGGGTAGTGGATATCCTTGCTCCGGATTGCGCGCTCGATGTCATCGGGATTGAGACGCCCGCGACTATCATTGGGCACAGCTCGCATAATCACACCCCCGAGGGTAGAAGCACCACCCACTTCGTACCACAGGATGTGTGACTCATCTCCCACGATGATCTCGTCGCCACGATGAGTATGAGTGAGCACTGCAATGAGGTTACTTTGAGTGCCCGACGGGGTAAGAAGCGCTGCTTCTTTGCCCATTATTCCTGCCGCCATCGCTTCAAGTCGGTTGACCGTCGGGTCTTCACCATAAACATCGTCACCTACTTCTGCTTCGAACATCGCTCGCCGCATCTCAGGCGTGGGATGAGTAATGGTGTCGCTACGCAAGTCAATCACTTTCATTGCACATTTCCTCAGGTTCCCACCAATTCAACTGATTGGTAACCGCCCCTTTTTTGAGCCTTTTCAAACAGAAGCTTAGCTACAGCTATGTCAGTAACAGCAACTCCAGTGGAATCGAATACAGTAATAGCCCGGCAGTCTGTCCTGCCCTGTTTACTGCCCGAAACTATCTCAGCGAGCGTTGCATACACTTCATGAATTGAATAGGCACCTTGCTGGATAGGAACGTTGATCTCGCCGCTGGTGCTGGCCTGTTTTAAGTCATCGACGACCACGATTGCCTCCTTCAGTATCAAAGGGTCAAGTTCTTGCTTACCCGGGGCATCGGCGCCAATCGCATTTATGTGGCTCCCAGCAACTATCCACTCCCTCTTAACAATAGGCTTAAGGGAAGGAGTCAAAGTGCATACGATATCTGACGCCACTGCCTCCTCAATAGAACAGCTTCTAATTGAAAACTGCGGCAAAGAGGACATTAGTCTATCCACCGCGACTTTGGAAATATCGAAAGCCTTTATTGATATTGGCCCAAAAAACTCGGCAAGAGCTAGTATCTGGGTGCGCGCTTGGTAGCCAGCGCCAATAATTCCAACTGTTCGCGAATCGCCTCGCGCCAGATGCTTGGAGGCGATAGCGGCTGCTGCACCAGTTCGGTAGGCCGTGATTTCAGTAGCGTCCATTATGGCTAGCGGATATCCTGTTTCCGGGTCGCTATAGACCAGAACAGCCATAACTGTGGGCAAGCCCAGAGACGGATTTTGAGGGTGCACGTTCACCCATTTCACGCCGGCGCAGCCCGGTATAGCCGCAGACATCGCTCTGAAATCGCCACGTTCGAGAGACAAGTATGTTTTAGCTGTCATGCTTACTTGGCCTTCGCCGTACATCTTGAAAGCCTCTTCTACCACGCTGATAACCTCCGACATCCTTATCAACGTCTTGACCGCGTTTCTATCCAGTAAGAGTGTGGGCATAAGCTATCGAATGAAACGGCATCTATTGAAAATCTCTCATCGAATTTACTATATTGCGGTCGCATGGTCAAGACAGCCTAGTCATTCATAATTGGGTAGGCCTACCTGAACGACGCATCGTGAAAATCGCACGGAGAAACGACTAAGAATGCGCGTGATAGCACTTGACGAGGCCGGCTTTTTCAGAGATGAACGTAAACGGCTTGCAGTGCTGCCATACGCGGCCGTAAAATGCCCAATAAACCGGGAAATCCGGAAGCTATCCTGTTCTCTGGCATGGGCTCTGACCGCAGTAGTTTGTGGCGTCAGGCTGTCGGAACTTCCCTAGCCGCGGTCGGCTTCGCTACAAATGGAAA
>JACAEN010000050.1 GCA_013388845.1 Chloroflexota bacterium
GAATTGATAAGGCAAGAGAAAGAATACTGTACGACATGGCGATGAGGCGGGAACTTGAGTAGCTTAGCTCTCCGTCCTAGCCATCGAGAGGGAGAGTCAAAATGAAGATAGCTGTGTGCGGCAAGGGTGGGAGTGGCAAGAGCACCGTAGTTACCCTGCTTGCCAACCAAGCACGGGCTGGAGGCTACCGCGTGCTGGTGGTGTACTCAGACGAATCAAACTCGGGGCTTTTTCGGATGCTGGGCTTTGACCACCCGCCTGTGCCCCTCATGGAGCTTGTTGGTGGTAAGAAAAGCTTGAAACAAAGGATGGCTCAGCCCAGCGTTCTTGCTGAAAACCGTATCTTGCTGGAGGACATATCACCACAACATCTGGTTGAGAAAGACGGCCTTAGGCTGGTCAGCATTGGCAAGATACTACAGTCTCTGGAGGGTTGCGCCTGCCCTATGGGTGTCTTAAGCCGGGAGTTTCTGAAGAAGCTAGTGCTCAAGGCTGACGAGCTAGCTATTGTCGATATGGAAGCGGGAGTGGAGCATTTCGGCCGAGGCGTGGAAACCAGTGTTGATAGCGTTCTGATAGTGGTCGAGCCTCCCCTTGAATCAGTCGAAGTAGCGCAAAAGATTCACGACCTGGCTTCAGGAATTGGCGTCAAGAATGTCTGGGCCATTATAAACAAGGTGCCCTCGGAAGAGACAGCTACCAAATTGCAGGCGGAGCTGAAAAAGAGGCATATTGATGTGGTGGGACATATCCACTTTGACGCCGATGTCTTTAGCTCGAGTCTGGAAGGCAAAATCCCGGAAATGGGGTAGCCGTACGGCAGAGCAAAGGTGTTTTGGACAACATCATTTTAAGAGCAGGTCTGTGTCCCACCCGGATAACGTGGGCTTAGCCGCTTTTGTTTGAATGAATGGGGGTGCAAAATGTGCCTGGCCAAGGCATTCATAATCAATTCGAGCAAGCAGCCAATTTTTGAGGATATTGCCCGCCTGAGAGTACTGGGAGACCGGGTGGAAATGGAAACCCTGTTTGGTGAGGAAAAAGTGGTGCCTGGCAGGGTGGTTGAGATAGACTTTTCAAATTCCAGCATACTATTGGATGAGTACCGTGAAAACGATGATTCCTTAAAGGAGAGGGAACAACGTCAAAGAAATACCGTGGCATGGAAACAAACACAGGAATAACACAATACGACGGCAGTTCCTCTCTATTTGATGACCTGGCCATGGAATATGATGCCTGGTTTGATAGAGATGGTAGCCTCATCTTTTTCACTGAGGTGCGGGCTTTTAGAACACTGCTGCCCTCTCTGCCGAAACCGTGGCTAGAGATAGGCGTCGGAAGCGGGCGTTTTGCCCAAGCTCTGGGGATAGAGACTGGAGTTGACCCCTCAATCAGGCTCATTGATATGGCGCGGCAACGAGGTATAAACGCATTCCTGGGCCGAGGAGAAGATGGGCTGTTTGACGAAGAGTCATTCGGCACGGTCTTTTTGATTGTTACACTGTGTTTCCTGGATTCGCCCCTTAAAGTTCTGAAGCAAGCCAACCGCATCCTGGTGCCGGGCGGCAAGATAGTGCTGGGGCTAGTCCTGAAGGAAAGCCCTTGGGGCAGGTTTTACCAGCGTAAGAAGGCAGAGGGGCACCGTTTTTACAGGTATGCCACGTTCTACAGATATGACGAGGTAGTTAGACTTTTAACCAAAGCTGGGTTTTTGACCGAGAAGGTCGTTTCGACGCTTTTTCAGAGGCCAGGAGAGGTGCACCAGGCGGAAGAACCAAGAGAGGGTTATTTCCCAGATGCTGGCTTCACGATAATTGTGGCTGCAAAACGAGTGGTAGTCTTAAAGAAGTGAGAGAGGTGAACTGGAGTCACTATGGCGGTCCTGCCAATTTGTCGTTTTCCCGATAATCCCGTTCTAAAGCAAAAAGCTAAAAGGGTGCCAGGTATCGATGGCTCAATCCAAAAGCTGATAGACGACATGATTGAGACCATGCGGCAGGCAAACGGAGTCGGGCTGGCTGCGCCCCAAGTAGGAGTGTCGCTTCGAGTTATCGTCGTCCAGATGCCTGGTGAGGAACCAATTGCAATCATTAATCCCGAGATAGTTAAGCGTACTGGGGAGCAAGAGGTGACAGAAGGTTGCCTCAGCGTTCCCGGTCACTACGGGGAGATAAAACGAGCGGCTGAAGTCGTGGTTAAAGGAAAAGACCGCCGGGGTAAAGCAATTAGAATTAAAGCCACAGGCTTGATGGCTGAAGCGCTGGAACATGAGATTGACCACCTTAACGGCACGTTATACATCGACCATGTCGAAAGCCCAGAGAAGCTACACAAAGTTGAGCATCCGATGACAGAAACAAAGGATGCGATGCCAAGACTGGAGACGTGACAGATGAAGTGCGGTCGCTGTGGGCGTGAAATATCTGCAGATGATGGCTACCAGCATCTGAGCGAAACTCTGTGTGAAGACTGCTACATCGATGTCAGGTATCCGGCAAAAGCCTGTGACCCGTGGGCGGTCTACTCTGCTACCCAGTCTAGAAAGAGCCAGGAACTGAAGGGAACTGAAGGGTTAACCGACCTGCAAAAGGCAATCTATGGCTTCATCAGGGGGAAAGGCAAGGTGACCAGGGAGGAACTCCAGCAGAAGTTTGGCATGAAGGAGACAGAGCTTCAGATACAACTAGCCACGCTGAGGCACTGCGAGCTGGTGAAAGGGCACAAGGAGGGTAACAGCGTTTATCTCGTTTCTTTTGGCTATGGTGAGTGAAACATGGGAAACAAGGTGATGCTACGAATAAGGAAGAACCTATGCCTTGGCTGCGGGGTGTGTGCTGAGAGTTGCCCGAAGCAGGCTATCTCGCTTGCCTCGGGGCAGGCTGAGATAAACCAGAGCCGATGCAATCAATGTCGCCTTTGCCTGGAGGTTTGCCCGCAGGGGGCTATTGGTGAGTTCGTCCCGGTGTCAGAGGCAGAACTGGCAAGCACAGTGGGCTCACTGAGACAAAAGGCGGACGACCTCGTGAGGCGTATTGAGAGGCTCAGACAACAGAAGAATGCCTAAAGTCGAAAGTAACAAGTCTGTATTCAGGGAGGGTATCATGGTAACTGAAGTCAACGACCAGAACTTTGAAAGCGAAGTCCTGAAATGTGATGTGCCGGTGGTAGTCGATTTCTGGGCACCTTGGTGTGGAC
>JACAEN010000029.1 GCA_013388845.1 Chloroflexota bacterium
GATTTCGTTGGCTGAGCTTTCATTCTGGGCGGTGAAGAACTGGCCAGCGTCGCGAGCCCCGACCTGACCGGGATTGGCATTGGGTATGCGATGGGCAATCTGCATTATAAAGTAGCCATAATCCCACCAGGACATCACGCCGTAGGCAGTCTCGGGATATTCAAACTCGTCCCGCGGCGGATATAACTCATAATAGAAATCGGGGGCATCAAAAGGTTCGAGGCTGTTTTCCCTCAGCCATGCATTTGAGCTATACCACCCCTCATTCATAATATAATTTGGCGAGTTGGCAAGTGCCCTGTCCATGGGAATATTGGGGGAAAAGACCACGAAAAAGAGGACGATTCCCACGATGATGACCCTTACCCAGGCACCTCTAGGCTGCATAAACGTTTTCGGCTTCGCTTTTTCCCTGGTTTTCTTTTCCCTCTTCTTGAATTTCTTGACTGCTCCCACTACTTCCTTAGGCTTAGTCAGCAATCTACGCAAGCCAGCAATGTCCAGCATTTTCCAGCAGAAATACCCTGTAAGCAAAGCCGCATTCACCGCATAGTAGTAACCGAAGCGGCGCTGTCCCAGGACTGCTATCAACATTATTAGGCTCCATACCAGGAACAACATTTTGTCAGCACCCTTCTCCTTGATAATGAGATAAATAAGCATGGCCAAGGAAACAAATGAGATGAAGAAGGACATAGTGAAGTTGGCCCAGGCTATCCTCGGGGTCAACGGAGTCATCTCCAACACAGTCAGCCAGGTGCCGGTTGGGTTAAAGATGCGAAATTTTTCGAGCATGGACTGGAGCAACGAAGGATCGATGGCACGCAAAGCAGCCAGACCAATTCCAAGCAACGCTAGCAAGGCTAAAGGATAATACACAGGTTTTAGAGCTCTGCCTCTCATGACTCGTGAGATGAAGCTCAAGAGTATAGGTACTATTATGGCAACTGGCAGAGATAGCCGATAAAGGGTATCCAGGCCGCTTGTGCCTAGTACAGGCAGAAGCATGAGGAAGGCAACAAGGAAAAGAGGAGTGCTCACAATACACAAATAATCGCTTGCCTTACGCCTCAAGTGGTCCACGATGAACTGAACCACGAAGTAAACGAATATGATGAAGACGAACAGCAGCCCGCCTTGCCAGGTAAGAAGGTAGAGACCCAGGAAGATGCCAGCGAGCAGGGTGTAGATAAGAGGCTTGGTGATTGTTGCCCACTTTCTACTCAAAATGTGGTTGAAGGAAATTTCTCTTTCTCGAGCTCGCTTAATAGCCATTATCACGAAGAGTGCGCACACGGTGCTGAACAAAACTTCACATACATGGTGGTCGGTAAAGCCCAGCAAGGAACGATGCAGGAACTCGCCAGGCAGGATAGCCACCAGTGCGGCTGCCATCACGCCTACCCAGCGGTTAAACAGCTCTTTGCCAATAAAGTACACAGGAATGAGCGTCAGAGTCCCCAAAATAGCTGGCATGTAGGCGGCCACCACTTCTATAGTGTGCAGAGACGGTGTCCCTCGACTAACAAGCAGAGAAATGGCAGCGATAAGCCAGGCGAAGAATGGCCGCACAAGCCCTCCTCCACCACCGGGGTAGAGCATGTAGGGGTCAAAGGTATTGAAGTGGGGAAAGTTATGAACCAGAACCTCTATGTTGCGTATGTAATAGTAGGCATCAGTCTCTCGGAACCAGATCCAGTCATTGACAAAAATTTGGTCATAAGGCAGGGCTATGCGTATGTACAATGAGACACCGCAGAGGGCTGCCAGAATTATGCCCACTATGGCTATTGGGGGAAACCTGCGCTTCTGCTCTGGACTTTCCTCGCTCACCTAAAATTCCCGCAAGAAAAATATCTTCTCCATTATAAACTTACTGCACCAGATATTACAACACACCATAAACCACCAGCTCCCCAAGATAGTGATTGTTCGATAACGTGCATCGGTCATTCTGAGCGAAGCGAAGAATCCGCTAGATTCTTCGTCGTCCCGGTCATCAGGACTCCTCAGAATGACATTACTAAACGCTGAGACAACCTGTTGAACCAGAAGCCAGATTTAATCTATAATTGCCTAATGCGAACTTATCGCACTGTCAATCTAAATGTCCTGTGGTTTCTAATAGCTCTAAACCTTTTAATCTTCATAGCTGAACTAATAACCGGTGGAGGGATTGCAGCACGTAGCCCACTCATTTCCTTTCTAGGTTTGACACCTGCGCTGCTCTCGAAACAACCCTGGACCATCATAAGCAGTATGTTTGTCCACGGCAGCTTTACTCACATCCTATTCAATATGATAAGCCTGTATTTCTTGGGCAGCTTCCTCATCCGAGCAGTGGGAGAAAAAAGTTTCCTGACGGTATTCTTTCTCGGAGGGCTGGCGGGGAATATTCTCTGCTTTGTTCTTGCTTATCTTGTTCTTCGGGGCATTATTCCCACTCTTTTTGGGGACCCCTTCACCCCAGGGATAGGAGCCTCGGGAGGCATTTTTGCACTGGGTGGAGCCCTGGCGGTGATGGTGCCCAGAGTGCCAGTCATCGTATTTCCTATCCCAGTCCCGATATCACTCTGGGTAGCCATTCTAATCTTCCTGTTCCTCTCTTTCGTCCCCGGCATAGCCTGGCAAGCTCATGTTGGAGGTTTTTTCCTGGGGCTCGTAGCAGGTCTCATCTTTAGAAAAAGAAGGCGAACCTATTATTTCTAACCATTTTTCAAGGCTCTTCAAAAATGTAGTGCGAGGCCCCGACTCTCGAGGGTGCTCGATAAAATCGGCACTTCACCTCGTGCTGCACGACCCTAAAGGGTCGCACTACAGGACTTGGAGGTGAAGAAGTCCACGGACAGCTAAAATGAAGGGCAACAAAGGTGTAGTCAGAACTAAAGGGCCTCGTCATCAAAAGAATGGAAGTAAGGGAAATTCGTTTGCAAGCCGATGGACTTGAACTAGCTGGCGAGGTTCACGTTCCGCCACGGGGCGAGGTTCATCCCGGCCTGTGCATCTGCCATGGGATTCCGGCAACCCCGCCTGACCCCGCTGACAAAGGCTATACACTGCTAGCACAGCGCTTTTGCCACGGCGGCTTTGTCACCCTAATCTTCAACTTTCGGGGAAC